>QZKF01000071.1 GCA_003599455.1 Comamonadaceae bacterium | reverse complement strand
GATGGTGCGCACCCTGGCCAACAGCTCGGAGAACGAAAACGGCTTGACCAGATAGTCGTCCGCTCCGAGCTCCAGACCCTTGACGCGGTCGTCCACATGATCTTTGGCGGTCAGGAAGAGCACCGGCATCTCTCGACCCTGGGCACGCAGACCTCTGAGCACCTGCCAGCCGTCCATGCCAGGCAGCATGACGTCCAGAATGATGAGGTCGTGGTCGCCCTCCAGCGCCTGGTGCAATCCGTCCACACCGTTGTTGAGCAGCTCAACCGCGTAGCCCGCCTCGCGCAGTCCCATACACAGGTACTCACCCGTTTTGCGTTCGTCTTCAACAATCAAGATTTTCACATTCACTCCTGCGGCGATTTTCACTGCCAGCGGCCCATTGCAACCGAACCTGACAACTTTGTAATGAAACCGACAGGTTCGTGACGGCTGGCCTTTTGCACACTGCCCCCAGCTTGAAACAGTTGAACAGGAGCAAATCAGTGATTCATCGACGTTACCCTTCCTCTGCACTGCGGGCCATCGTTCTGGGCGTGTTGGCACTCCCCATGGTCGTTTCCGCCCAGATCGCACCGGCCCCTGCCGAGAAGAACTGGCGCGAAGCCAACGACGCCGTGGGGCAGTTCAAACGCGGCCATGCCGACATCCTCAAGTGGGAAAAAGAGAACGTTCCCGCTGCAGCAGGTCAGGAGTTGGCGTCTCCCAGCCTGAGCCTCATGACGGCTGAAGACGCCGTGCGCCAGGCCTGGCGGGCCCACCTGGATTTGGTCAAACCCATGAACAGGATCGGTACGGCCAACGTGGATTTGATTGCCAAAGGCCAATGGGCCGAGCTTGATCCCATCCATCAGCGCAAGGTAGAGGATATGGACGAGCTGCTGGAAGTCGCCGCTCAAGGCCGCAAGGCCTGGTTTCAGGCAGTGGCCGCGCGCCAGATTCTCAAACAGCACCGCGATACGCTGGACGCCGCCGAGGCCGGCAACGAGCTGGGTCGCCGCATGGTGAGTGTGGGCAATTGGAGCAAGCTCCAGCAGGCTCAGGTTCAACTAGCTCAGTCATCCGCCAAGATGAACGTGCGACGCGCACAGAACGCCGCCACGCAGGCCGAAGCCTCACTCATCAAAACTTTGGGCCTCACCGGCAGGCACAGCACTGTTGCGCTGCCTGACCGTCTGCCCGATGTGCCGGTCCAAGCCTTGTCCCAACAAGTGCTGGATGGGCGCACCGCGGCCATTGCTGCACAACTGCCGCGCGCCGAGGGCATGCGCAATGGCGCCAACGCCCGCCTCGCTCGCCAGGCCTACCTCTCCAGCCACGCACTGGCCGTAAGTGCGCGCGAAGAAGTGCTGAAGGTTCGAGAGTTCATCACCGAAGAAACCGTTCTTCACTACAACGGCATGCTCAAGAGCGTGTGGGACCTGTTGGGTGAGGTTTCCAGCCAGTCACAAGCGGTGGCCAGTGCCATCGAAGCTCAGCGGGACTTCTGGATCGCAGAGACCGATCTGCAGTGGGTTCTTCAAGGCGGTGCGCCCGACAGCTTTGTCTCTCTGGGCGGTGGAGGCGGTGAGCCCGCTGCCGCCGCTGGCCACTGATCGCATCGAAAGAAAAACAACATGAGTCTCCTCAATTCACGTCGGCAATTTTTCGCGGGTGCTGCCGCTTCGGTGGCCGGGCTGGCGGTTGCGCGCTCTGCCATGGCCGCTTTGCCCGAGCCTGTCTACCAGACATCCGTGGACACGGCTCCCCCGTTGATTCCCACCACCGGCAGGCCCTACAACCCGGTGGTCACGCTCAACGGCTGGACCCTGCCCTGGAAGATGAACAACGGTGTCAAGGAATTCCACCTGGTGGCCGAACCGGTGGTGCGCGAGGTCTCACCGGGTTTCAAGGTCAACATGTGGGGCTACAACGGCCAGAGCCCCGGCCCGACCATCGAAGTGGTCGAGGGTGATCGCGTGCGCATCTTCGTCACCAACAAGCTGCCCGAGCACACCACCATCCACTGGCACGGCCAGCGCCTGCCCAGCGGCATGGATGGTGTGGGTGGTCTCAACCAGCCCGCCATTCCCGTGGGCAAGACCTTCGTGTACGAATTTGAAGCGCGCCGCCCGGGCACCTTCATGTACCACCCCCACGCGGACGAAATGGTCCAGATGGCCATGGGCATGATGGGCATGTGGGTCACGCACCCCAAGACCAAGCACCCCCACATCAGCGAGGTGGACCGCGACTTCTGCTTCCTGCTCAATGCGTTTGATGTGGAGCCCGGCAGCAAGACACCCAAGATCAACACGATGCTGGACTTCAACATCTGGTGCTGGAACAGCCGGGTGTTTCCCGCGATCGACACACTCAACGTGCGTCTGAACGACCGCGTCCGGATTCGTGTGGGCAACCTCACCATGACCAACCACCCGATTCATCTGCACGGGCACGAGTTTCTGGTGACCGGCACCGACGGCGGCCCGACGCCACCGAACACGCGCTGGTATGAAGTGACCACCGACGTGGCCGTGGGACAGATGCGCCAGATCGAGCTGATCGCCGATGAGGAAGGCGACTGGGCCATGCACTGCCACAAGAGCCACCACACCATGAACGCCATGGGCCACGATGTGCCCACCATGATCGGCGTGGACCACCGCGGCCTGGTCAACAAGATCCAGAAAGTGGTGCCCGACTACATGCTGATGGGTGAACGCGGCATGGCCGACATGGGCGAAATGCAGATGCCCATCCCCGACAACACCGCGCCCATGATGACCGGCACGGGGCAGTTCGGCCCCTTGGAGATGGGTGGCATGTTCACCGTGTTCAAGGTGCGCAAGGATCAGAAGCCGGGCGACTACAAGGACCCGGGCCCGTACAAGTTCCCCGAAGGCACTGTTGCGCACGAATGGACCGGTGCGCCGTTGCCCGCGGTCAGGCCCAAGGCCAGCGCAGACAAGACCCCGGCCATGGGCACAGCGGTCAAGCCCACGGGCAAAGGCATGCAGCACTGAACCGAGCCTTCTTCACACATTTATCCCACTTGCTTTTTCAATCCACCAGACCAGAGAGTTCACATGATCTTCACCCAAGCCCTTCTTTCCAAGCGCTCCAGTCTTTTGTTCGTTGCTGCCTTGCTGGCTGCATCGGCCGCCACCGCAGCAGGTAAACACGCTGGAGGCCATGGCGAATCTCCGATCGGCGAGCCCGGTGTCGCAAGCAAAGCCACCCGAACGATCCAGGTCGATGCTGCAGACAGCATGCGCTTTACTCCGGCACTCGTGGCTGTGAAGAAGGGCGAAACGGTCCGCTTCGTCGTCACCAACTCCGGCAAAGTGCCGCATGAATTCAGCCTGGGCACCGAGCAGGAATTGAAGGAGCACTACGAAGTCATGAAAAAGTTTCCGGGCATGGAACATAACGAGGCCAACAAAATCTCATTGAAGTCTGGCCAGAAAGGCGAAGTCATCTGGCGCTTCACCAAAGGCGGTGTTGTTGACTTTGCCTGCCTTCACCCTGGTCACTACGACGCGGGCATGAAGGGCCAGATCAAAGTGGCTAACCAGTAAGCCAGATATCCAGTTCCCCCATCTACCAACTCGCACACGTCCTTTGAGGAACATGACATGAAACAACTCAACACGATTTTGGCGGCATCAGCCGTCGCGCTCTCGTTCGCACTGACCGGGCCCGCACTGGCACAAATGACCATGGACCACGGCAAGATGGGCATGGATCAGGGCAAGGCGTCCACAGCCGCTGCACCAAGTATGACCGACGGCGAGATTCGCAAGATCGACAAAGAAAACAGCAAGATCACCATCAAGCACGGCGAGATCAAGCACATGGACATGCCCCCCATGTCCATGGTGTTCAACGTCAAGGACAAAGCCATGCTGGACAAGGTTCAGGTGGGAGACAAGATCCAGTTCATCGTCATTCAGGAAGCCGGCAAGATGGTCGTCACCGACATCAAGCCCGGAAAATGATGTTGATCTGCTGACCCACTGGGTTGACGGCCAGCCAGGATCGCTTGTTTCAAGCGGTTGCGTTGTCCTTCAAGGCCACGATCATTGGACAGCGCACCTTGCCCCTGGTTGCGCCACATAGGCGAATCAGTCCTTCGAGTGCCTCTTCCATTCGGTGCAGCTCCACGAGCTTGCTCCGCACATCGGCGAGTTTGACCTCGGCCTTGGTTCGGGCCTGGGCACAACTGGAACCGTCGTCGAGTTGAAGCAGCTCGGCAATCTCGTCCAGACTGAATCCAAGACGCTGGGCGGTCTTGATGAAATGGAGGCGCGAACGGTCCGCCTCTGCGTAGCGCCGAATCCCACCCGATGGGCGCACCGGTTCAGGCATCAGGCCCTTGCGCTGATAAAACCGGATCGTCTCGACGTTCACATCGGCGGCCTGCGCCAGACCACCAATGGTCATGGTGGATTCGGTGGGGTTTCGGTTGTTGATCATGCCGCTTGACTCCGTACTTGGGTACGGTCTTAAGGTTACTGCATGCAACCACAACCCAGCACTTCTGATTCAACGAACGAACACGCAGGCATTGCCTTGCTGACGGGAGGCCTCGCGGCCCTGTTTGCTTCGGCCTGCTGCCTGGGTCCTCTGGTGTTGATCATGGTGGGTATCTCGGGTGCCTGGATCAGCCACCTGACGGCCTTGGAGCCCTACCAGCCGCTCTTCATCGGTGTGGCGCTGGTGGCGCTGTTCCTCGCCGCACGCAAGATCTGGAGACCTGCAGGCGCATGCGAACCAGACCAGGTCTGTGCGATTCCAGGCGTCGGCCGCGCCTACAAGATGCTCTTCGGCGTGGTGGTTCTTCTGCTCGTCGCAGCAATGGGATTTCCGCTCATCGCTCACTGGTTTTATTGATGAAAGGGCTTTCCATGAAACACCTCGTGATCGCGATGGGCTTTGCCTTGAGCGCACCCGCGTGGGCAACGCAGCAAACCGTCACGCTGTCCGTCCCAGGCATGACCTGCGCGACGTGTCCCATCACGGTCAAGAAGGCGCTGACGAAGCTGGGCGGCGTGATCGATGTGAAGTCCAATCTGGAGAAGCGGGAGACCACGGTCATCTACGACGACGCCAAGGTGGCACTGGTGAGCATCACGCAGGCGACCAAGGACGCTGGCTTCCCGTCGACTGTCTTGGGAGCCAAGCAGTGACCTGGGTGGTTCTGGAGTCTGTTCTGACCTGTCCACAGTGCGGGCATGCCAAGCCTGAAGCCATGCCCACCGACGCTTGCCAATGGTTCTATGAGTGCAACAAATGCCACGCAGTCCTGCGACCCAAGGCTGGCGACTGCTGCGTGTACTGCTCGTACGGAACCGTGCCTTGCCCGTCGATTCAAGAGGGCGGCCCATTGAGCTGCTGCAAGTCAGCCTGACGTTGCGCTGACCAAGATGTAATGCGCTCGCAAGCTGCCGGTCATGGGTGCATCGCTACATTGGATTCGTACGCTGTACCGCATCGATTCATTCGGACGATGTGATCGTCATCCAAGGAGACCTCCATGATTCGCAAGCTCAACATCCTCATCCTTTCACTGGCCGCCGTGGCCCCCGCCTTTGCCATGGATGCCGCCCGGTCGGAAGCCAAACAGGTCATCGCACTGCAAAACGGTGAAACGCTCTACGTCTTCCAGGACGGACTGATGGCCAAGGAAAGCAAGTTCGGAAGCGTGATTCACCTCGGCAAGGATGAGGTCGTCCAGACGGCCGACGGAAAAAGCATTTCGACAGTGGGCAACGAAGTCGCGCGTTTGAACTCTCTGCTGAACAAGGGCCACGGCAACTGAGGATTCAAGCAGCTTTCAAAAGACACAAACCGGCTGCGGCCGTGACACGCGAACCCTTTCACCGTGACTGGCGAAAGGGTTTTTTGTTTGGGTGCAGAGTGCACCGAGCAATTTTCAAACGCTTCATCCTTCCCGCATCGCAGCGCTGCGCAGCCGCAGCGCATTGCCGATCACCGAAGCCGAGCTCAGGCTCATGGCCAGGGCCGCGATCATGGGTGAGAGCAGCCAGCCGGTGAACGGATACAGCAAGCCTGCAGCCAGCGGAATGCCCAGCGCGTTGTAGACGAAAGCAAAGGCGAGGTTCTGCTTCATATTGACCACCGTGACCATGCACGCCGCTGGTATCACCCTCATGCGTGGCGACCCGGCCCTAGTGGCCGACGCGATCGATACCTCGCGCCGCATTTACCGCAAGATCCGCCAGAACTTGTTCTGGGCCTTTGCCTACAACGTCATAGGCATTCCGCTGGCCGCTGCAGTCCTGCTCAATCCGGTGGTCGCCGGGGCGGCCATGGCGTTGAGCAGCTTGAGCGTGGTGAGCAATGCACTGCTGCTGAGGGGTTGGCGGTCGCAAAGATAGTTTGGCGTACCAATCAACCGGACTGATGGAACTTCGCACACGCAGTACGTTTATGAGTCGAAGCGTTTCTCGACACTGTTGTGCGATGAATACATGGATCGCTACAGGACCAATGGCCCACTTTTGGCCCATCAGAAACGACTACGCCACCCGAAGGTGGCGTAAAGCGTTGTCACATATAACAATTTTGGTGGGCGGTGCAGGGTTCGAACCTGCGACCCCTGCCGTGTGAAGGCAGTGCTCTACCACTGAGCTAACCGCCCGATTGATCTGACCGATCTCTCGGAAGCCTCAGATTATAGCCGTGTTTTTCAGGCCTTCAGGCCGACTGCAGCGTGCGCCACACGGTTTTGCCCTTGCTGGCCTTGTCCAGATCGGCCAGCACGCCGTCGTGCGCCTGGGCTTCCTGGTCGTTGGCACGCAGCACCGGCAGCTCGAAGCGGCTCAGGTCCAGCGTTTCGGTCAGGCCGTTTTCGCCCGGCGCATCGCCCAGGTCCATGAGCAGCGCATCCTGGCCGCGCGTCATGTTGATGTAGACATCGGCCAGCAGCTCGGCGTCGAGCAGCGCGCCGTGCAGCGTGCGGCCCGAGTTGTCCACGCCGAGGCGGTCGCACAGGGCGTCCAGGCCGTTGCGCTTGCCCGGGAACATCTCCTTGGCCATCACCAGGCTGTCGGTGACCTGGCCGACCACGGTCTTGAGCGGCGGGCGGCCGATGCGCTGCAGCTCCTTGTTGAGGAAGCTGATGTCGAACGGCGCGTTGTGGATGATCAGCTCGGCGTCGCGCAGGTAGTCGAGCAACTCGTCGACGATGGCGGCGAACTTGGGTTTGTCGCGCAGGAACTCGTTGCTGATGCCGTGCACCTTGAGCGCGTCCTCGTGGCTGTCGCGCTCGGGGTTCACATAGAAGTGCAGGTTGTTCCCGGTGAGCTTGCGGTTGAGCAGCTCCACGCAACCGATCTCGATGATGCGGTCGCCGTTCTCGGCGGACAGGCCGGTGGTTTCGGTGTCGAGAACGATCTGGCGCATCAGTGGTTTTCCTTGGCGTGGTTGATCGAGTACTTGGGAATCTCCACCGTCACGTCGGTCTGGGCCAGGAAGGCCTGGCATGAGAGGCGCGAATTCGGCTCCAGGCCCCAGGCGCGGTCAAGCAGGTCTTCCTCGTTCTCATCGAGCTCGTTCAGGCTCTTGAAGCCTTCGCGCACGATCACGTGGCAGGTGGTGCAGGCGCAGCTCATGTCGCAGGCGTGCTCGATGTTGATGTGGTTCTCCAGCAGGGCTTCGCAAATCGAGGTGCCCGCGGGCGCCGTGATGCTGGCGCCCTGGGGGCAGTACTCGGGGTGGGGCAGGATCTTGATCGTGGGCATGGGGTGTGTTTCAGACTTCTTCGAGTTTCTTGCCGGCCAGGGCCTGCTGGATGCCGCGGTTCATGCGCAGCGCGGCGAAGGGTTCCGTGGCCTTGGCCAGCGCGCTGGTGGCGGCTTCGATCGCCTGGGCGTCGTCGCCCGCAGCGGTGGTGGTCAGCGCGGCCATGAGGGCATCGATCTGCTCGCGCTCGGCGGGCTCGAGCAGGTCGGCGTCGGCCGCGAGCGCGGTGCGCGTGGCGGCAATCATGCGGTCGGCGTCCACGCGGGCCTCGACCAGCGCGCGCGCCTGGATGTCCTGCTGCGCGGTCGCGAAGCTGTCCTGCAGCATGGCGGCGATCTGCTCGTCGGAGAGGCCGTAGGCGGGCTTCACGTCCACGCGCGCCTCCACGCCACTGCCCTGCTCTTTCGCGCTCACCGACAGCAGGCCGTCGGCGTCGACGGTGAAGGTCACGCGGATGCGCGCTGCACCGGCCACCATGGGCGGGATGCCGCGCAGCTCGAAGCGCGCGAGGCTGCGGCAGTCGGCCACCAGGTCGCGTTCGCCCTGCACCACGTGCAGCGCGAGCGCGGTCTGGCCATCCTGGTAGGTGGTGAAGTCCTGCGCGAGCGCGGTGGGGATGGCGCTGTTGCGCGGCACGATGCGCTCGACCAGGCCCCCCATGGTCTCGATGCCGAGCGAGAGCGGGATCACGTCGAGCAGCAACAGGTCGCCGTCGCGGCTGTTGCCGGCCAGGGCGTTGGCCTGGATGGCCGCGCCCAGCGCCACCACCTCGTCGGGGTTGAGGTTGGTCAGCGGTTCCTGGCCGAAAAAGGCGCCCACGGTGCGGCGCACCACCGGCATGCGGGTCGAGCCGCCCACCATCACCACGCCCTTCACCTCGTCTTTCGTGATGCCGGCGTCGCGCAGCACCTTGCGCACCGCGGTCATGGTGCGGGCGGTGAGCGCGGCGGTGCAGGCCTCGAAGTCGACCGGGGTGACCGCGCATTCAATGGCCTGGCCCGCCACGCTGGCGCGGAAGGTCTCGCTGGCCACCGATGACAAGGCCTCTTTCACGCGGCGCGCCTCGGCATGCACGGCCGCGCGCTCCGAGGCGTTGAGCGCACTGCTCACGCCTTGCTGCGCCAGCACCCAGGCGGCCAGTGCCTGGTCGTAGTCGTCGCCGCCCAGCGCCGAGTCGCCGCCGGTGGCCATGACCTCGAACACGCCCTGCGTGAGGCGCAGGATGGAGATGTCGAAGGTGCCACCGCCCAGGTCGTAGATGGCGTAGACGCCTTCCGAACCATTGTCCAGGCCGTAGGCAATCGCCGCGGCCGTGGGCTCGTTGATCAGGCGGAGCACGTTGATGCCGGCGAGCTGCGCGGCGTCCTTGGTGGCCTGGCGCTGCGCGTCGTCGAAGTAGGCCGGCACGGTGATCACCGCGCCATAGAGCTCGTCGTCGAAACTGTCCTCGGCGCGGAAACGCAGCGTGGCCAGAATCTCGGCGCTCACCTCCATTGGCGTCTTGCGGCCCGCCACGGTCTCGACCACGGCCATGCCGTCCTGGTCGACCACGGTGTAAGGCAGGCGGTCCACGTCGACCACCTGCGCGCGGCTGCGGCCCATGAGGCGCTTGACCGAACTCACCGTGTTGGCGGGGTCCTGCACCTGCGCGGCCAGCGCGTCAAAACCGATCTGCCGGCCCGAGCCGCCCTGGGCCGGGTCGAGGTAGCGCACCACGCTGGGCAGGATCACGCGGCCATCGGCGGCCGGCAGGCATTCAGAGATGCCATGGCGCACCGCGGCCACCAGCGAATGCGTGGTGCCCAGGTCGATGCCCACCGCCACACGGCGCTGATGCGGGTCGAGGGACTGGCCGGGTTCGGAAATCTGCAGAAGCGCCATGGGTCAACGATCAAATCAAAAACGGGGGGAACGGGCTATTGTCCCAGCAGTTCGATCCGGTTCTCGACGTCGCTGGCAAAGCGCTCAACGAACATAAGGGCTCTGACCTGCTTCGCCAGCGCGGGCCAGTCGCGCAGGTCGTCGGCCGTGGTCTGCAGGTCCTGCAACATGGTGCGCCGGGCGGCGCTCACCTCGTCGGCCATGCGCTCCAGGTCTTCGAGGGCACGGGCTTCGTCGAGGTCTTCGCGCCATTGCATCTGCTGCATCAGGAAAGCCGCGGGCATGGCGGTGTTGTTCTCGGCCTGGATCGGCGCGCCATGGAGCTCGCACAGGTAGGCCGCGCGCTTGAGCGGGTCCTTCAGGCGCTGGTAGGCCTCGTTGATGCGCACCGACCATTGCATGGCCTGGCGCTGTGCCTGCGCGTCGGCGGTGGCGAAACGGTCGGGGTGGGCTTCGCGCTGCAGGTCCTTCCAGCGCGCATCGAGCGCGGCGCGGTCCACGGCGAAGCGTGGGCTCAGGCCGAATATCTCGAAGTCGTTCGATTGCAGGTTCAGGCTCATGTCATGAAAAAACCGCCGGCGCTGGACAGCACGGGCGGCTTGATGGGTGAATGCCAGGGCATCAGATCCTGAAGCTCTCGCCGCAGCCGCACCGGTCGCGCTCGTTCGGGTTGTTGAAACGGAAGCCCTCGTTGAGGCCTTCGCGCACGAAGTCGAGCTGCGTGCCGTCGATGTACGCCAGGCTCTTGGGGTCGACCAGCACCTTCACGCCGTTGTCCTCGAACACCACGTCTTCCGGCGCGATCTCGTCGGCGTATTCCAGCTTGTAGGCCATGCCGGAGCAACCCGTGGTCTTCACGCCCAGGCGCACGCCCACACCCTTGCCACGCTTGGCGATATAGCGGTTGACGTGCCGTGCGGCGGCTTCGGAAATCGAGATGGCCATGGGAACCCGGGGCTCAGTTGAGGTGTTTCTTGCGGTAGTCGTCCACGGCGGCCTTGATGGCGTCTTCGGCCAGGATGGAGCAGTGGATCTTCACCGGCGGCAGCGCCAGTTCTTCGGCGATCTGGCTGTTCTTGAGCGCAGCCGCCTGGTCGAGCGTCTTGCCCTTGACCCACTCGGTCACCAGCGACGACGAGGCGATCGCCGAGCCGCAGCCGTAGGTCTTGAAGCGCGCGTCTTCGATCACGCCCGTGGTGGGGTTGACCTTGATCTGCAGCTTCATCACGTCGCCGCAGGCGGGTGCGCCCACCATGCCGGTGCCCACCGATTCGTCGCCCTTGTCAAAGGATCCGACGTTGCGGGGGTTCTCGTAGTGGTCAACAACTTTTTCTGAATAGGCCATGGTGTTTCTCCTTCAATGCGCTGACCACTGGATGGTGGACAGGTCAATACCGTCTTTGAACATTTCCCACAGGGGGGACAACTCGCGCAGCTTGGCCACATTTTCCTTGATGGTGGCGATCGCGTAGTCGATCTCTTCTTCGGTGGTCCAGCGGCCGATGGTCATGCGCAGGCTGCTGTGGGCCAGCTCGTCACTGCGGCCCAGGGCGCGCAGCACATAGCTGGGCTCCAGGCTGGCCGAGGTACAGGCCGAGCCCGACGACACCGCCAGGCCCTTGATGCCCATGATCAGCGACTCGCCTTCGACGTAGTTGAAGCTCATGTTGAGGTTGTGCGGCACACGCTGCGTCTCGTGGCCGTTGATGAACACCTCTTCCACGTCCTTCAGCCCGGCGACCATGCGGTCATGCAGGGCCTTGATGCGCTGGTTCTCCTCGTGCATCTCGGCCTTGGCGATGCGGTAGGCCTCGCCCATGCCCACGCACTGGTGGGTGGGCAGCGTGCCGGAGCGCATGCCGCGCTCGTGACCGCCTCCATGCATCTGCGCCTCGATGCGGATGCGTGGCTTGCGGCGCACAAACAGCGCGCCGATGCCCTTGGGGCCGTAGGTCTTGTGCGAGGTCAGGCTCATCAGGTCGACCGGCAGGGTCTGCAGGTCGATGTCGACCCGGCCCGTGGCCTGTGCCGCGTCCACGTGGAAGATCACGCCCTTCTCGCGGCAGATCGCGCCGATGGCGACGATGTCCTGGATCACGCCGATCTCGTTGTTCACGAACATGACCGAGGCCATGATGGTATCGGGGCGGATCGCGGCCTTGAAGGCCTCGAGGTCGAGCAGGCCGTCGGTCTGCACGTCGAGATACGTCACTTCAAAGCCCTGGCGCTCGAGTTCGCGGCAGGTGTCGAGCACGGCCTTGTGCTCGGTCTTGACCGTGATGATGTGCTTGCCCTTGGTCTTGTAGAAATGCGCGGCGCCCTTGAGCGCGAGGTTGTTGGACTCGGTCGCGCCGCTGGTCCAGACGATCTCGCGCGGGTCGGCACCGATCAGCGCCGCGACCTGTTCGCGCGCGTTTTCCACCGCTTTTTCAGCCTCCCAACCCCAGGCATGGCTGCGTGAAGCCGGGTTGCCGAAGTGTTCTCGCAACCAGGGAATCATGGCGTCCACCACCCGCGGGTCGCAGGGGTTGGTGGCGCTGTAGTCCATGTAGATGGGGAAGTGCGGTGTGCTCATGGCTGGCGGTACCTGGGCTGGCTGTGTGGGAGATGTGTCGGATGGTGCGGGGGACGGCTGACGGGTGCCTGAAACCAGGCATGCGGGTCATCTCGACCGGCCTCGGGGTGTCCCCCGGGGCAGATCGGCGTCATTTCGAGAAGGCGGCGCCTCCGAGGGCAAAGACCGAATTGGGCGCGTTCACCCGGATCGGCTTGACCACCGGCGCGCTGGAAATGGCGCGCTTGATCATGGGGGCGTTTTCCACCACCACGCCCTTGGCGAGCTGCTCGTCCACCAGCGACTGCAGGGACACCGAGTCGAGGAAATCGACCATCTTGGCGTTGAGCGCGGCCCAGAGTTCGTGCGTCATGCAGCGGTGGCCTTCGCCCATGCAGTTTTCCTTGCCGCCGCACTGGGTGGCATCGATCGGCTCGTCCACCGAGACGATGATGTCGGCCACGGTGATGTCGGCGGCCTTGCGACCCAGCGTGTATCCGCCACCGGGACCCCGGGTGGATTCCACCAGTTCGTGGCGGCGCAGTTTGCCGAACAGCTGCTCCAGGTAGGAGAGCGAAATCTGCTGGCGCTGGCTGATGGCAGCGAGCGTGACGGGACCGTTGTTCTGGCGCAGGGCCAGATCGATCATGGCGGTGACCGCAAAGCGGCCTTTGGTCGTGAGGCGCATTTCAAGCTCCTTGATGTGTTGGCTTGACTGTCGTGGTACGGCCCAATGGGTGACAACCCCTTGGAACCCCTTCTCCACCCGCCCCGATCCGTTGAGGATCTGTCTATCGAAGGCTTTCCCGACTGTTTTCGTCGAGTATAGCTGAAAAGCCTAGTGATTCGCTCGGCATTGTACCCGCCGCACCCAGTTTGTCCAGGACAAATCAACTTAGTTCAACAAGCCCCTGCGACCCGTACGGGCTCAAGGGACATTGTCCACGCCCGGCGCGCCGAACACCTGCGCCTTGAGCCGGCCCAGCTGGTCGCGCACCCCGGCCGCCTTCTCGAACTCCAGGTTGCGCGCGTGCTCCAGCATGAGCTTCTCCAGCCGCTTGATCTCGCGCGCCACGTCCTTTTCGCTCATCTCGTCGATGCTGGCGCGGTGCGCGCTCTCGGCGGCCAGGCGGTCGGCTTCCTTGCCCGCCTTCTCGCTGTAGACGCCGTCGATCAGGTCCTTGATGCGCTTGTTGATGCTGCGCGGCTCGATGCCCATGGCCAGGTTGTGCGCCACCTGCTTCGTGCGGCGGCGGTTGGTCTCGTCCATCGCCTTCTTCATCGACTCGGTGATGCGGTCGGCGTAGAGAATGGCGCGGCCGTTGAGGTTGCGCGCGGCGCGCCCGATGGTCTGGATCAGGCTGCGCTCGGACCGCAGGAAGCCCTCCTTGTCGGCGTCCAGGATCGCCACCAGCGAGACCTCGGGAATGTCCAGCCCCTCGCGCAGCAGGTTGATGCCGACCAGCACGTCGAAGGCGCCCAGGCGCAGGTCGCGCAGGATCTCCACCCGCTCCACCGTGTCCACGTCGCTGTGCAGGTAGCGCACCTTCACGCCGTTTTCGGTCAGGTAGTCGGTGAGCTGCTCGGCCATGCGCTTGGTCAGGGTGGTGATCAGCACGCGCTCGTTCTTCTCCACCCGGATGCGGATTTCCTGCAGCACGTCGTCCACCTGGTGGATAGCCGGGCGCACCTCCAGTTCCGGGTCGACCAGGCCGGTGGGGCGCACCAGCTGCTCCACCACCTGGCCGGAATGGGTTTTTTCGTAGTCGGCCGGCGTGGCCGAGACGAACACCACCTGGCGCATGCGCTGCTCGAACTCGTCGAGCTTGAGCGGACGGTTGTCCAGCGCGCTGGGCAGGCGAAAGCCGTACTCCACCAGCGTGGTCTTGCGCGCGCGGTCGCCGTTGTACATGCCGCCGAACTGGCCCATGAGCACATGGCTCTCGTCCAGGAACATGATCGCGTCCTTGGGCAGGTAGTCGGTCAGCGTGGACGGCGGCTCGCCCGGCAGGCTGCCCGAGAGGTGGCGCGAGTAGTTCTCGATGCCCTTGCAGTGGCCCACCTCGCTGAGCATTTCCAGGTCGAAGCGGGTGCGTTGCTCCAGCCGCTGCGCTTCCACCAGCTTGCCCATGCCCACCAGTTCCTTGAGCCGGTCGGCCAGCTCCAGCTTGATGGCCTCGACCGCGCTCAGCACCTGCTCGCGTGGCGTCACGTAGTGGCTGCTGGGGTAGACGGTGAAGCGCGGGATCTTCTGCCGCACCTTGCCGGTGAGCGGGTCGAACAGCTGCAGGGTCTCGACCTCGTCGTCGAACAGCTCGATGCGGATCGCCATCTCGGAATGCTCGGCCGGAAACACGTCGATGGTGTCGCCGCGCACGCGGAACTTGCCGCGCGAGAAGTCCTGCTCGTTGCGCGCGTACTGCATGCGCACCAGCTGCGCGATCAGGTCGCGCTGGCCCACCTTGTCGCCCGTGCGCAGCGTCATCACCATCTGGTGGTAGCTCTCGGGCTTGCCGATGCCGTAGATGGCCGACACCGTGGCCACGATCACCACGTCGCGCCGCTCCAGGATGCTCTTGGTGCACGAGAGCCGCATCTGCTCGATGTGCTCGTTGATCGCGCTGTCCTTCTCGATGAACAGGTCGCGCTGCGGCACGTAGGCCTCGGGCTGGTAGTAGTCGTAGTAGCTGACGAAGTACTCGACCGCGTTCTTCGGAAAGAACTCGCGGAACTCGCTGTAGAGCTGCGCGGCCAGCGTCTTGTTGGGCGCGAACACGATGGCCGGGCGGCCCAGCCGCGCGATCACGTTGGCCATGGTGAAGGTCTTGCCCGAGCCGGTCACGCCCAGCAGGGTCTGGAACACCTCGCCGTCGTTCACGCCCTCCACCAGCTGTCGGATCGCCTCGGGCTGGTCGCCGGCGGGCGGGTACGGCAGGAACAGCTCGAAGGGCGAGCCGGGAAACTTGAGGAATTCGCCCTCGGGGGGCGCTTCGCTCACCCCGTCAATCAGCGGGTCTTTCGGCGTCGGGGGCAGGGTCGGCAGGGGCATCGGACGATTGTGCCGGATGGTCGCGGTCAGATCCGGTCCTCGGTCTGCGCACGCCGGGTTTGGCCAGCACCTCCACATAGGCCTGCGCACCGCCCTCCTTCGCAATCGCATCGAGTTGGCCCATCAGGGCCGACAGGTGCACCACCTCGGCGGTCTCTTTGGTCGCGCCGCAGCGGCAGTCGAAGTCCAGGAAATCGGCGCCTTCGGGCAGGTCGCGGCGGCGTTCGCGCTTGAGGTACTTGCGGATCTCGTGTTTCACGGCTTCGAGCACGCGGTCGCGGTGACGGCCTTCTTGGGTCAGGGGGAAGATTTTTCTCATGGCGGTCGGGCGCGCGTGGGCGCGGTGTCAGGGAACGAAGGGCGCGATTATGCGCGCCGGGGTATCCTGAGCCGCCATGACCGCCCGCGAACAGCACCCCACCCCCAGCAAGGAAGAGATCGCCCTGCTCGAACCGTTCGAGCGTCTGGGCCTGGACCGCATCTCGCTCGTGAGCACCGCCGCCCAGGCGCGCGAGGCCTGCGCGGCGCTGATCGAGCACACCGTCTGGGGCTTCGACACCGAGTCCAAGCCCACTTTCGTCAAGGAGCAGGTCTCCGACGGCCCGCACATCGTGCAGCTCGCCACGGTGGAACGCGCCTGGGTGTTCCAGCTGCACGAGCCGGACTGCCGCGCCCAAGTGGCGGCCCTGCTCGCGCACGGCGGCCACATCAAGGCCGGCTTCGGCCTGGGCGACGACACCCGGCGCATCGTGTCCAAGCTCGAGGTCGAACCCGCCGCCGTGATGGAACTCAACGCCGTCTTCCGCGCGCGTGGCTACCGCAAGGACATGGGCGTGAAAGGCGCGGTGGCGGTGCTGTTCAACCGGCGCTTCATCAAGTCCAAGAAGGCCGCCACCTCGAACTGGGCCCTCCCGCGGCTGAGCGAGGCCCAGCTGATCTACGCGGCCAACGACGCCTGGGCCGCGGCGCGGGTCTACCACGCGCTCGGGCTGGACTGAAACGCCAGACCGGCCGGTCAGCGCCGCCGCAGCGGCGTGAGCAGATCGCCCAGGCCGTTGTGGTCGATCTCGTGCATCAGCGCGAGCAGGCGGCCGATCTCGCCCGGCGGAAAGCCTTCGCGGGCAAACCAGTTGAGGTAGTTGCCCGGCAGGTCGGCAATGAGCCGGCCCTTGTGCTTGCCATAGGGCATCTCCACCGTGAGCAGGCGCTCCAGGTCTTCGGGTTTCATGTGGACTGGTCCAGCCAGGCGCGCACACAGGTGTTGAATTCGAGCGGCTTCTGGCGCATCACCCAGTGGCCGGTCTCCAGCGCCAGCACCTCGCAGCCCGGCGCCCGGGTCAGCTGGTCGATCCAGCGCGCCGAATGGAACATGAAGGGCTTGCGCCGGCCGTAGATGTAGAGCGCCGGCATGCCCACACCGAGCAGCCGGTCCACCCGCGCCACGCCGCGCAGGCCGCCGAGGGCTCCGAACCACTGCATGGCGTAGGGGTAGTTCATCTGCCAGCCGATGCGCTCGGGCGGGTTGCGACAGCCGATCATGCGGGCCATGTAACGCGACATGCGGTTGGCCAGGCCGGGCAGCACCGGGCCGAGCTTCCAGGCCAGCGCGAGACAGAGCTGGTAGTACGCGATCATGAGCTTCTCCTTGCCGCCGAGGCCCTTGAGGTAGGCGCCCGAGCTGGTGTCGCCGATGTCGACCCCCACCACACGCGCCACGCGGTCCGCATGCCGCGCGGCGAACTCGTAGCCGAACAGGCATCCCCAGTCGTGCAGCACCAGGGTGACCGGTTCGTGCGGGCTCACGGCGTCGACGATCTTGCGCATGAGGCCGCTCATGGCGTCCACCGACAGCGCGCGTGGCGGCCGGGCCAGGTCGAAGCCCGGCAGGCAGAAGCGCACGCAGCGGTAACCGTCGCGCAGCGCCGCCACCGTGTCGTCCCACAGGACCGTGGTGTCGGGCCAGCCGTGCAGCATCACCACGGTGTGCGCGCCCTCGCCTTCCACGAACACGTCCACGCCGTCGATCTGCAGGGGGTTGTTCATGGCGCAGGGTCTCGATTCAGGGGTGGTTCTGGGCTGCGCGCATGGTACTGCCCCTCGCACCCCGGGGTTGCACTGGAATGGAACACGCGGCACTCAGGGAAATCCCGGGCGTGTGGGCATGTCTGGCGGCGATCATGATGATCGCCTCGGAACCCGACCCCACAGAGAGGTGTGACATGAACGAACATCCGTCCCCGGCCGCGTCGCATGCCCGGGGCTCGAACAGCCCTGCCCTGCTCGACATCACCATCGGCACGGCCCTGGCGCAGGCCGCCGCGCGCTGGGGCGAGCGCGAGGCCCTGGTGATTCCCCACCAGGGCGTTCGCTGGAGCTGGACCGACCTGCTGCACCGCGCCGACGGCGTGGCCGCGGGCCTGCTGGCGCTGGGCCTGCAGCCCGGTGACCGCGTGGGCATCTGGGCGCCCAACTGCGCCGAGTGGACGCTGATGCAGTTCGCCACCGCTCGCGCCGGCCTGATCCTGGTCAACATCAACCCGGCCTACCGCGGCAGCGAGCTGGGCTATGCGCTGAACAAGGTGGCCTGCAGCGCCCTCGTGCTCGCACCGGCGCTCAAGACCAGCAACTACATCGACATCCTGCGCGGCCTCGCGCCCGAGATCGACACCAGCGCGCCCGGCCAGTTGCAGGCCGCCGCCCTGCCCCACCTGCGCTGGGCCATCCGCCTGGGGGCGGAGCACACCGCGGGCATGCTCGCCTTCGACGACCTGCCCGCGCTGGCCGGCGCCGCGCAGCACGCGCAGCTCGCCGCCATCGGCCCCACGCTCTCGCCCACCGACCCGATCAACATCCAGTTCACCTCGGGCACCACCGGCTTTCCCAAGGGCGCCACGCTGACCCACCGCAACATCCTGAACAACGGCTTCTTCGTCGGCGAGGCGATCCGGCTCACGCCCGACGACCGCCTGTGCATCCCCGTGCCGCTGTACCACTGCTTCGGCATGGTGATGGGCAACCTGGCCTGCGTCACGCACGGCTGCGCCATGGTGTACCCGTCCGAAGCCTTCGACCCGGCGGCCGTGCTGCAGGCGGTGCAGACCGAGCGCTGCACCGCGCTCTACGGCGTGCCCACCATGTTCATCGCGGTGCTCGACCACCCGCAGTTCGCCGCCACCGACCTCAGCAGTCTGCGCACCGGCATCATGGCCGGCTCGCCCTGCCCGATCGAGGTGATGAAGCGCGTGCAGTCGCAGATGAACATGCGCGAGGTGACCATCGCCTACGGTATGACCGAGACCTCGCCCGTGTCCACGCAAAGCGCGGTGGACGACCCGGTGGACCGGCGCGTCTCCACCGTGGGCCGGGTGCAGCCGCACCTGGAGGTGCAGATCGTCGACACCGAAGGACAGGCCGTGGCCCGCGGCGTGGTGGGCGAGCTGTGCACGCGCGGCTACTCGGTGATGAAGAGCTACTGGGGCGACCCGGAGAAGACGGCCGAGGCGATCGACGCCGAGGGCTGGATGCACACCGGCGACCTCGCCACCATGGACACCGAGGGCTACGTCAACATCGTCGGCCGCCTGAAGGACATGGTGATCCGGGGTGGCGAGAACGTGTACCCGCGCGAGATCGAGGAGTTCTACTACCGCCACCCGCAGGTGCAGGACGTGCAGGTGGTCGGCGTGCCCGACCCGCGGTATGGCGAGGTGCTGTGCGCCTGCGTGGTGCTCAAGCCCGGCCAGCAGGCCACGGCGCAGGCGCTGCAGGACTTCGCGCGCGGCCAGATCGCGCACTACAAGGTGCCGGCCTACATCGAATTCGTCGATGCCTTTCCGATGACCATCACCGGCAAGATCCAGAAGTTCCTGCTGCGCGAGGCGATGGTGAAGAAGCTGGGCCTGCGCGAAGTCGCCACGGCCTGAAGCGCCGACGAAAAAAAGGCCCACGACGTGGGCCTTTTTTCAAACCGTGTGACGAATCACATCTTCTTCTTGCAATCCGCGTGGGCTTCGTTTTCCTTCTTGGTGCAATCCACCTTCTTGTCATCCATCTTGCCGCCAGCGTGGCTGGCTGCGAAGGCGGGGGCCGACAACAGGACGAATGCGGACACGATGGCAGAGATCAAAGTTTTCATAAATCACCTTTGGGATGCAGAGACTACAGGGCACGACACACAATGGAGAAACGTCCACTGGGTCGGCGGCAAGGATATCGTTTTGCATGAAAAAATACCCGTCAGAAGTTGTACCCATGTGTGTCCATAAGGTCTTCACCGGATTCAGGTGGAAACCCTGTTGCAAGGGTCTCCTGATCGCAGTAGCCGCCTCATCCACGGGCGCTTTCGCGCAGGTGCGCTTCAGCCCGCCGGCCGACCAGATCGTGCTGCCGGCCTCGGTCCATGCGCAGGGCCAGCAGGCCGATTCGCTGCGCGAGGTCGAGCGCGCCTGGCGCCAGAACCGCAACGACCTCGACGCCTCGCTGCGCTACGCCCGCGCGGTGTTTCTGCTCGGTCTCACCGAAGGCGATCTGCGCTGGTATGGCTCGGCCAAGGCCGCGCTGCAACCCTGGTGGAGCGCGGCCACGCTGCCGGCCGAGGGCCACTTCCTGCGCGCGCTGGTCAAACAGGGCTTTCACGATTTCCCCGGTGGCCTGGACGACCTCGCCGCGGCCATCCGGCTCGACCCGTCGCGCGCCGAGTTCTGGTCGTGGCGCTTCTCGCTGCACTTGCTCACGGCGCAGATGGACGCGGCCCGCGCCGACTGCCAGGACATCCGCCAGCGTTTCGGCCACGACGAAGCCCAGGCCTGCGTCGCCACGCTGATGGTGCGCAGCGGCCAGGCCGCGCAGGCGATTCCCGAATTCAACCGGCTGGTGGCCCTGCCCGGCTACCAGGGTGCGCTCACGCAGGACTGGCTGCGCTACCACCAGGGCGAGGCCTACCGCGCCACGGGCCGTTACGACGAGGCCATCGCCGTGTGGGAGCAGCACCTGAAGGCCCGACCCGATTCGCACCTGGTGCGGCTCTCGCTCGCCGAGCTGCTGAACCAGCAAGGCCAGTACGCCAGGGCCCGGCGGGTCGCGGCTTCCAGCTCGCCGACGGACGCCCTGCTGGTGCAGTGGCTGCTGGCCAGCCGCGGCCTGAAGGACGGCGAGACGCAGCGGCTGGCCGACCAGTTCGACAGCCGCATGCGCAACCAGGCGCTGCGCCGCGAAAGCCTGATCGAGCGGCCGACCCTGGTCTACCTGATCCGCTATGGCGCCGACCCGGCCGAAGGGCTGAAGCTGGCCGCCGAGAACTGGACCACCCAGAACGAACCGCAGGACGCCGTGCTGCTGGTCGAAGCCGCGCTGCGCCTGAACCAGCCCAAAATGGCCGCGCCGGTGCTGGACTGGATGGCCCGCACCGGCTACACCGACGCCGTGCTGCAGCCGCTGGCACAACAACTCCAGGCCCGCCTGGGTAAAGCCTAGGAGTTCCGTTTGTTCCGATCTCTCCGACAACTGGCCGGGCGCGTGGCCCTGTGCGCTGTCCTGGCTTCGGCGACCGCCAGCGCATGGGCCCATTCCAGCAGCAACAGCTACCTCAGCCTCACGCAACGCAACGCCGACCTGGTGCTGCGCGCCGACATCCACCTGCGCGACCTCGACCTCATCTTCGACCTGGACCAGAACCGCGATGGCCAGGTGAGCTGGGGCGAAACCGCGGCCCGCACCGGGGAGCTGCAGACCTGGCTGCAACAGGGCCTGGCGGTGCGCGGCGCCACCCAGGCCTGCGCGCTGCGGCCGATCGACGTGCTCGCCAGCCAGCATGCCGACGGCTACTACCTCAGCGCCGAATGGACCATCGCCTGCCCGGACCCGCAGGATGTGAACGGCCAGCGCCTGCGCCTGCGCTACGACCTCCTCTTCTCGCAGGACAACCTGCACCGCGGCCTGCTCAAGGTGGACATCCCCGGCGCGCAAAGCAGCGCCATCCTGAGCCCCGACCAGCCCGAGGCGCCGCTGCTGCAGGGCGAGGTGTCTGGCTGGTCGGTGTTCCAGCGCTACGTGGCCGAAGGCGTGTGGCACATCTGGATCGGCATCGACCACATCCTGTTCCTGCTGAGCCTGCTGGTGCTCGCGCCGCTCGTGCAGTCGCGCCGGCGCGTCACCGAATGGGCGGCGGTGGACAGCCTGCGCAGCGCCTGCATCGACGTGTTCGCCGTGGTCACCGCCTTCACCGTGGCGCACTCCATCACGCTGGTCGCCGCCATCCTGCAGTGGGTGACCCCGCCGCCGGGCGTGGTCGAACCCGTCATCGCGCTCTCGGTGATCCTGGCCGCGCTGAACAACCTGCTCGGCTGGTTCTCGTTGCGGCGCTGGCGGCTGGCCTTCGCGTTCGGCCTGATCCATGGCTTCGGCTTCGCCAGCGTGCTGCTCGACCTGAGCCTGCCCGCCGGGCAGCTCGCGCTCGCGCTGGGCGGCTTCAACGTCGGCGTCGAACTCGGCCAGCTGGCCATCGTGCTGGCCTTCTTCCCGCTGGCCTGGTTGCTGCGCCACACCGCGTTCTACCGCTGGGTGGTGGTGACCGGCGGGTCGCTCGCGATCGCCGTCCTGGGCACGCTGTGGCTGGTGGATCGGCTGGCCGGCTGAGCACCCGCGCGCGCGCTCACTCGCGCTCGATCTCGAGGTAGGTGCGACTGGCGTTGCCGGGCATGAGCTCCGCCGCGTTGAGCAGGTGTTCGAAGGGTCGGCCGTCGAAACCCCGGATCGCCGCGCTGATGTCGTCACCGCGGTTCACCGCCTGCGCCATGTGGGCGCGAAGCGCCCTCAGGTAGTCCCGCGTGTGGGCCTGCGCCGCGGGCAGGTCGGTCACGCGGCCATGGCCCGGCACGATGCGCGCCGGCGCCAGCGCCTCGATCACGGCGAACGCCTCCAGCCAGCGCCGTGTGTGGCTCACCGGCAGCACCCCCAGCAGCCGCTGCACATAGACGATGTCGCCGGTGAACAGCACCTGAGTCTGCGGCAGCCACACCATCATGTCGCCCGGGGTGTGACCACCGCCGCGGTGCCGCAGCTCGAACACCACGCCCCCAAGCTCGATGCGGCTGTCGTTCGCATCGATCCAGCGGGTGGCCAGCGTGGGCACCGTGCCGGCAGCCTTGTCGCCCAGCGTGCCGCGCAAGGCGGCGAGCTGGTCACCACCGCGCGAGCGCATGTCGGGCGCGGCGTTGGCATGCGCGATCACCTCGGCGCCCTGCGCGGCAAAGTAGCCGTTGCCCAGCCAGCGGTGGTCCTGCCCGCCGGTGTTGATGACCCAGCGCACCGGCTGCGCCGTCACCGCGCGCACCGCCTCATGGATGCGGCGCGCGCTCTGGAACGTCGCGCCGCTGTCGATCAGCACCGCGCCCTGCGGCGTGAGCACGAGCCCGATGTTGGCGTTCAGCCCCTCGTTGTCGGCGCTGCGGCCGCCGAGATCGCCGATGTGGGCGTACACGCCCGGCGCGACGGGCTCGAACTTCACCTCCAGCGCGTGGCACAGGGTCACGCTGCACAGCGCCAGAGCGCCCAGCCAGTTTTTTGTGTTCATGGGGTCGGATTCATGGCATGACCGGCGGCCAGGCGTGGGTTTCGTGCTGGGCATCGCGGCACCAGGCGTAGAGCGCGTCGTACACCACCATGCCGTGGCGCAGCATCTCGTGGTCGTCCGCGAACACCCGCGACAGGCCCAGCGAGATCGCGTACAGGCCGGCCGACTGCGGCGTGAGATCGGGCCGCGAGGTGTCCGCGCCGCGCACGATGGCGGCCAGCCGGACCAGCGCCGGGTCGTCCAGCCGGTGCTTCGCCAGGAAGGCGTCGAAACTGCACAGATCGCCGACATGGCTCATCGCCACGCCCGGGATGTCGTAGGGCGTGGCGCCCGTTGCAGCGGCCACGCGCAGCACATCACCGGCCGGCACGTAGAGGAATTCGGCCGCCGGGTCGATGAAGCGCTGGATCAGCCAGGGGCAGGCAATGCGGTCGATCTTGGGGCGTTCGCGGGTGACCCATTTCATGCTGCGTCTCCCTTGGTCACCAGGGCCTGCCCCGCGACTTGCCAGCCGTCGAGGCCACCGTGCAGGTAGCGCGCATCCACCCCGGCCGCGCGCAGGCGCAGCGCGGTGGCGCGGCCCACTTCGTGGCCATAGACGCAATACACCACCACGGGCTGGTCCCTGGGCAGGTCGGCGGCCCATTGCCCCACGGCAGCGGGGTCGTGCCAGCGCGCGCCCGCCATCATCTGCGTGGCCTGCGCGAACACGCCGGCCCGGCGCACGTCGAGCACCAGCGCGCCCGACACGTCGGCGTGGCCACAGCCGAAGGGCTCGCTCGCGGCATGCACCGCCGCCTGGTAGCGCGCGTACACGCCGGCCCAGTCGATGCGGTCCAGCCCGGCACCAGCCGGTGCGTGGCGGTCCAGCGCCAGCAGCGGCACGCCACCCTCCGGCACGGCGGCGTCATCGGCCGCGCCCAGGTTTTTCAGCCGCCCCTCGCGCGGCAGATAAACCAGCAGCACCCAGCGCGCGCCGCCGCCCGGCGCAGCGGCCAGGGCCACAAGGTCTTCCCGCCAGCGCTCGAAGCCGCCAAAGTTCGCCTCGAGCGCGAGCCGCATCGCGGGCTCCATGGTCTGGCCGTCGCCGCCCAGGCTGCCGAGGTGGAGCTCGTGCAGCGGCATGACGCCAGAGGCAATCGGCAAGGCATTCAGGTTCATGGTGTTCCGATCAGCGCAGCCACAGAGACACCACCAGCCCGGCGGCCGCGCAGGCACCGAGCAAGGGCAACACACCCAGCTTGAAACGGAACAGCGCCAGCGCCGCCGCCACGGCGATCACCGCCGAGCCGGTGTCGAAAGCGCCGTCGAAACCCTGCGGCCACAGCACGTGGTACGCGAAGAAGAGCGCCAGGTTGAGGATCACGCCGACCACGGCCGCCGTGATGGCCGACAGCGGCGCGGTGAAGCCCAGCCGGCCGTGCGTGGCCTCCACCGCCGGGCCGCCGGCGAGGATGAACACGAACGAAGGCAGGAAGGTGAAGAAGGTCACCACGGTCGCGGCCAGCGCGGCGCCGAGGAACAGCGCGTCCGGACCCATCACTTCCTTGACCCAGCCGCCCACGAAGCCCACGAAGGCCACCACCATGATCAGCGGGCCCGGCGTGGTTTCGCCCAGCGCCAGGCCGTCGATCATCTGCGCACCGCTGAGCCACTGGTGCGTCTCGACCGCGCCCTGGTACACGTAGGGCAGCACCGCGTACGCGCCGCCGAAGGTCAGCAGCGCGGCCTTGGTGAAGAACCAGCCCATCTGCGTGAGCGTGCCCTGCAGGCCCTGCGTCCACAGCAGCAGCGCCATGGCCAGCAGCCACAGGCCCAGGCCGGCGGCGAGCACCTTCGCCAGGTGCCGCTTCGAAAAGCGCGCGTGCACCGGCGTGGGCGTGTCGTCGTCGATCAGGGCGGGGCCATAGCCCGCCACCGCCGTGCCATGCCCGCCACCGAGCGCGAACACCTGCGGCCAGCGCCGCGCGCCGAAGTGGCCGATGAGGCCGGCGGCGAGCACGATGGCCGGGAACGGCGTGTTGAACGCGAAGATCGCCACGAAAGCCGCCGCTGCGATGCCCCACATCCAGCGGTTCTTCAGCGCGCGCGTGCCGATGCGGTGCGCCGCGTGCAGCACCAGCGCGGTCACCGCCGGCTTGATGCCGTAGAAGATGCCGGCCACCACCGGCACGTCGCCAAAGCGGATGTAGACCCACGACAGGCCGATCAGGATGAACAGCGAGGGCAGCACGAACAGCGCGCCCGCCACGATGCCGCCCCAGGTGCGGTGCATCAGCCAGCCGATGTAGGTGGCGAGCTGCTGTGCCTCGGGGCCGGGCAGCAGCATGCAGTAATTCAGCGCGTGCAGGAAACGCTTCTCGCTGATCCAGCGGCGGCGCTCGACCAGCTCGGTGTGCATGATCGCGATCTGCCCGGCCGGCCCGCCGAAGCTGATGAAGCCCAGCTTGAGCCAGAAGCGGAAGGCCTCCATGAAGCTCACGGGTGCGGGCCGTTCGGTGGGCAATGGGGTGCTCATGGTTTTCTTCCTTCGGTGGGGGTGGCCAGCAGGGCGTCGAACACCCCCGCCGCCGCGGCCAGCAGGCGGTCGTCGTCGTCGTGCATCTCGCGCAGCCCGGCCAGCACGGCTTCCAGGCCGACCGCCTCGGGCACCGGGATGCCACCGGCGTCGAGGCAGTGCACCATGGCGCCGATGCGCAGCAGCCGGGGATCGCGGTCCAGCCCGAAGCTGGCCAGCAGCACTTCAAAGGTCACGCGCGCGCCCACGTGGCTGAAGCGCGCGCCATCAAAGTCGAAGCCGATGGCGCCGCGCGGCAGGCGAGCCACATCGGCGAGCCAGACGAACTCGGCCTGCACGTCGATGAAGCGCGCGATCAGCCAGGCGCTGGCCAGCCGGTCCACCCAGGGGCGCGCGCGGGTGGCCCAGCGTTTGCCCTGGAACTGGCGCGCATCGAGCGGTGCGATGCCGTGCTCGGGCAGGGCCCGGGGTTCGCCCTTCGAGTAGTGCGCATCCAGCGCGTCGCGCAGATCGGCCAGCGTGGCCTGCGCCTGCAGCGCCGCCTCGCCGGGAAAGTAGTCGGTGCGCTGCACCTCTTCCAGCGCCTGCGCCAGGCCGCGCCAGCGCCGGCGCGCCACGGCCTCACCCAGCGTGGCCAGCTCGGCGTGCAGCGCATCGGCGGTGGCGCGCCAGGCCACATAGGCCTCACCGCGATCGAACAGCGCCAGCAACTCGGCGCGCTGGGCCTCGTCGGTTGCCTCCAGCCGCAGCACCATGGCCGAGCCGCCGTGCTCGCGCACCTCGTCGGCCAGCGGCTCGAAAAGCGCCTGCTGCGCTTCAGGCAGCAGGTAGGCCCCGTCGCGCAGCGCCGCACAGCCCAGCGCCTTGAGCGCGCGCCACACGCGCACCCGAACCGCGCTGGGCTGGGTGGGCAGGGTGACGAGCAGCATCGAAAACATGATTTTGAAATATATATCACATTACATGAATCAACCATTACAGACCCTATCCGGTGACGGGTTTTGCAACGGTCCGTCGCGGCATACCATGGCCCCACCATGCCCGTCCCGCCCACCAGCCCCGCCCTGCAAGGCGGCCTGCTCGCCCTGCTCGCCGCCGCGCTGTTCGGTCTGAGCACGCCCCTGGTGCAGCGCTTCGGCGCAGGCCTGGGGCCCTTTTCCACCGCGGCCCTGCTGTACATCGGCGCGGCCGCCGTCGCGCTGCTGCTGCGCCGGCCCGCCAGCCGCGAGGCCCAGCTGCGCCGCACCGACCTGCCGCGCCTGCTCGCCATGGCCGGCATGGGCGCGGTGATCGGGCCGGTCGCGCTGGCCTGGGGCCTGCAGCGCACCAGCGGCTCCAGCGCCTCGCTGATGCTCACGCTCGAAGCGGTGTTCACCGCGGTGCTGGCCTGGCGCTGGTACCACGAGACGCTGGACCGGCGCGTGGCCGCGGCCATGCTCCTGCTGATGGCCGGTGGTGCGGTGCTGGTGGTCGAGCAGGGCCTGGCCGGCCGCGTGCAATTGTTCGGCCTGCTCGCGGTGCTGCTGGCCACCGCAGCCTGGGGCGTGGACAACACGCTCTCGCGCGGCGTGGCCGAGCGCGACCCGGGCCAGGTGGTCTGGGTCAAGGCCTTGCTGGGGGCGAGCGCCACCACCGTGCTGGCCTTCGCGTGGGGCGAGCCGCTGCCGGGCGCCTGGGCCGCGCTCGCGCTGCTGGCCGTGGGCGCCAGCGGCTACGGCCTGAGCCTGCGTTTCTACCTGCTCGCGCAACGGGCCTTCGGCGCGGCGCGCACCGGCTCGGTGTTCGCCTTCGCGCCCTTCATCGGCGCGCTCGGCGCCTTCGCGCTCGGCGACCGCTCGGCCAGCGGGCTGATGGCGCTGGGCGGCGCGCTGATGGTCGCCGGCGTGTGGCTGCACCTGGCCGAGCGCCACGAGCACGCGCACGCCCACGAGGCCCTGGCGCACGAACACGCCCACACGCACGACGACGGCCACCACCTGCACACGCACGAGCCCATGCCCGAAGGTGCCCACAGCCACGCCCACGTGCACACGCCGCTGCAGCACGCCCACCCGCACGTGCCCGACGCGCACCACGGTCACCGGCATTGAGCGACAGTCCTCCAGTCCGGCCTGGCCCGGATGCAGCCCGCGGCCGCGCGCCTGCGATAAGCTCCGACCATCGGGCCAACGAGGCCCACACAAGGAGTTCCCATGAGCCAGCAAACCCTGCGCATGGTCCTGGTCTTCAGCGCAGAAGACCAGGCCTGGATCCGCCGTTCGTCCATCGCCATTCCGCCGTTCTGGCAGGGCCATGAGGTGCCGCCGGCCCAGGGCGACCTGCTGCGCATCGGCGGGCGGCAATTCCTCGTCCGCGGCCGGGTGTGGGAACACGACGGCGAAGCGCCCACCCTCAAGCTCTACGTGGGCGACGCCCACGCGCTGAGCGACACCGTCTTCGGCTGACCTGCCGTCCCACCCGCAAGGAACCCCATGCCGATCGAACTCTGGCTCGCCTTCGTCGCCGCTTCGGCGGTGATGCTCATCATTCCCGGCCCGACCATCCTCACGGTCATCAGCTATTCGATGGCGCATGGCCGGCGCGCCAACGTGCCACTGGTGGCTGCGGTGGCGCTGGGCGATTCCACGGCGCTGGCGGTTTCGCTGCTGGGCCTGGGCGCCCTGCTCGCCACGTCGGCGTTCTGGTTCACCGCCATCAAGTGGGCCGGCGGCCTGTACCTCATCTACCTGGGCATCAAGCTGCTGCGCGCGGGCATCTCTTCGGCCGAGCTGGCCGCGCCACCCGCGCCGCAATCGCGCTGGCGGCTGTTCGCCAACACCTATCTGGTGACGGCGCTCAACCCCAAGGGCATCGTGTTCTTCGTGGCCTTCCTGCCGCAGTTCATCAGCCCCTCGGTGCCCGTGGCCCCGCAGCTCTGGGTGCTGGCCATCACCTTCGTGGCGCTGGCCACGCTCAACGCCACGCTGTACGCGGTGTTCGCTGCCTCGGCGCGCAAGCTGCTGGCCTCGCCGCGCGCCCAGCGGCGCTTCCACCTCGCGGGCGGCTCGCTGCTGTCGGCCGCGGGCGTGTGGGCCTTGATGGCCCGGCGCGCGGCCTGAGCAAGGCCCGCCCGGCCACCGCACAGGTGCAGGCCTTCTGAAAAGTCAGGCATAGAGCACGGCACCGGCGGCACGCACCCGGGCGGCGAGCGCATCGCCCAGCGTGTCCACCACCGGTTGCCACACGCTGGCGTAGTCAGGCAGGTCATCGGGTGAGAAGGCGGTGTGCGGCCAGTCGGATCCCCACACCAGGCGCTCCCGCATTTCCGTGGCCACGCGCTGGATATTGCAGCTCAGTTGCGTGTAGGGTGCGTCCGCTTGCAGGCGGTACCAGCCCGAGAGCTTGACCCATGCACCCTGTGCCGCCAGTTGCCGCAGTGCGGTCCAGGCAGGGTCGGACGGGGGCGTGGCCGTGCCCAGACCTGCCAGGTGGTCGAGCACCGCCGTCAGGCCCGTGCTTTCGTGCAACGCGGCAATGCTGGCCAGCTGCTCGGCGCGGGCGTACCACTGCACGTGCCAGCCGCGCTCGCGCAGGCGCGGTGCCAGCGCCGTCAGGTCCTGCAGGCCATTGCCGACCGGTGAAACGAGGTTGAAGCGCACGCCTCGCACACCCAGGGCATGCATGCGGTCGAGTTCGGCGTCTGCGATGTCGCGGCGGACCACCACCACGCCGCGGTGGCGCCCGGGCTCTCGCGCCAGTGCCCGCAGCAGGACGGTGTTGTCGGCTCCATACACGCTGGGCTGCACCAGCACCAGGTGGTGCACACCGTGCACCCGGGCCAGGGATTCGATGTCGGCCAGATCGTGCTGCGCGGGGCGGTAGTGCCCACCCTGAACGGGGTGCGCCGCGTCGAACACATGCACATGGCAGTCCCAGCCCATGGCGGGAGGGTTGATGGGACGTTGCGGCACGGTCATCCGGTGGTGATGTTGCGTGCCTTGATGACTTTGGCCCACTGGGCCTGCTGCGCCGCGATGAACTGCCCGGCGCTCTTCTGGCTGGCGTCGGCAAACACGTCGCCGCCCAGCTGGCGGATGCGGCCGAGCACTTCCGCATCGTCCAGGGCCTTGCGGATGGCGGCCACCAGCGTGGCCTTCACCCCGGCATCGATGCCCGCGGGGGCCATGATGGGGTTCCACTCCAGCACCTCGTAGCCCGGTACGCCGGCTTCGGCCATGGTGGGCACGTCGGGCAGGGAGCGCACACGCAGCGCGCTGGTCACCGCCAGCGGGCGCAGCCGGCCTGCCGTGATGTTGCCCAGCGACGACGCGACGTTGGCAAAGAACAACGGCACCTGGCCACCCATCACATCGTTCATGGCGGGGCCGCCGCCGCGGTAGGGCACGTGGCTCAGGCTCACCCCGGCGAGCTGCTCGAACAGCGCACCGGCGAGGTGCTGCGCCGAACCGTTGCCCGACGATGCGTAGCTCAGGGACTGGGCCTTGGCCAGGCGGATCACGTCCTTCACGCTCCTGGCCTCGAAGCCGGGCGTGCACACGAGCACATTGGGGAACGTGGCCAGCACCGCCAGCGGCGTGAACGCGGTGGCGGTGTCGTACGGGAGCTTGCTGAACAGCGAGGGGTTCACGGCAAAGGACGACGCGTCCAGCAGCAGGGTGCTGCCGTCGGGTGCGGCGCGCGCCACCAGCCCCGCCGCGACCTGCCCGCTGGCGCCGGCCTTGTTCTCCACCACGACGGTCTGACCGAGGGCGGCTTCCAGCCTGGGCGCGATGGTGCGCGCCATGAGGTCGGCGCCGCCACCGGGTGGGTACGACACGATCAGCGTGATCGGTCTGCCGCCGGCAATCTTGTTCTGGGCGTGCGCGCCGATCCAGGGGGCCGCCATGGCGGCGCCGGTCAGGGTGATCAGCGTGCGGCGCGAGAGCCGCGCGTCGGCGCTGGTCGGGATGGGGTTCATACGGGTGGTCCTTCAGGTGATGGTGACGGTGTAGTGAAAGGCGTGGGCATCGCCGCGGGTGGTGCGCACCTCGACGCAACGGCCGGTGCGGTCGAAAGCCGATCGCTGCACCTGCGCGCAGGGGTGGCCGGCTGGCAGGCCCAGGTGGCGGGCCTGCGTGGCGCTGAGCTGGGCAAAGCCGATGTCGTCCAGCGCCCGGTGCACATGGACCTGCACCCTGCGCGCAAACATCGGGTACAGCAGGTCGTCCCATTCGGTGAGATCGTCTTCCGCCAGCGGGGCAAACAGGTCCAGCGGCAGCCAGAGTTCTTCGAACAGGCGCGGCTGTCCACCCATGAGGCGCAGGCGGTGCAGGCGCAGAACCGGTTCCCCGGCACCGATGCCCAGCGTGCGCGAGACCGCGGCTGGCGCGCTCACGCGACTGCGCTGCAGGATGCGCGAGACAGGCACTTCACCGGTCCCGCTGTCGAAGCGGAAGAAACGCAACATGGTCGCGCCGGTCAGTCCTTGCCGCACGAAGGTGCCCTTGCCGTGGATGCGCTCGATGTAGCCCTGCTCCACCAGCAACTCCAGGGCGCGGCGCATGGTGCCCAGGGCCACGCCGTGCTCGCTGGCCAACTGGCTCTCTGCGGGCAAGGCGGAGCCCGGGGGCCATTCCCCGGCCACCACGCGGGCACGCAGCGCCTGGGCCAGCGAGGCGTAGCGGCTGAGGCCGGGTTCTGCGGTGACCAGACGAAGAGAAGAGTTCATGCCACGAACTCTAGTCCTCTATAGGACTTAGCGAATCAGGGAAAACCCTTGGAACCCTCTGGAATGCCGGTCAAGGCCACGACACGCCGCGTGTCATGGCCGCCGCTTCAGCGCTCCCAGTCGCGCTCGGGCTTGGCGCCGCGCGCCTTGACGGCCGCGATGTACTGCGCCAGCAGGGCACGGGCCTGCACGCCGCGCGCCTCGTTGTTCTTCACCCATTCCTGCGACAGCGGCGGCAGCTGGTCGATCCACTTGCGACGGTCGGACTCGGACATCGCGGTCACGGTCACCGGCGGGTTCTGCGTCTTGCCCACCTCCACCATGCGGTCCATCGCGGACTGGTGGCGCTGCACCAGGTCCTCGCCGTGGCGGCGCGAGTACTCGGCGCCGGCCTCGCGCATGGCGGTCTGCACCTCGGGCGGCAACTTGGCCCAGGTGTCCTTGTTGATCGCCAGGCCGCCGGAGAACACCACGCCCATGTTGACCTTGGTGATGTAGGGCGCCACTTCATAGATCTTGGTCGGCAGGATGCCGGTGGCCAGCGAGACCACGCCGTCCGACACACCGGTCTGGATGTCGGTGTAGAAGGTGGTGAGCGCGCCGTCGACCGGCGTGGCGCCCACGCCGCGCAGCCACTGGCCCAGGATGCCGGGCGCCGAGATCTTGCGGCCCTTGAGGTCGTCGATCGACTTCACCGGGAACTTCGTGTAGATGTCGTAGGTGTCCGAGCCGGTGGCGCCCAGGAACACCAGGTTGTACTTGTCCCACTCGTTGCGGAACGCGGGGTTCTTGTCGATCAGCTCGTTCATCGCACCGAGCACGATGCGCGTGTCGCTGGTCACGAAGGGCGTGTGCACGCTGAGCTGGCTGATCGGCATCTTCGCCGGCTCGAGGTAGCTGAACACCCAGCCGATGTCGGTGATGCCCTGCTCCACCGAGGTGAGCGTGGCGTTGGCCTTGTAGAGCTGGCCCCCGAAGGCCTCCTTCCACTGCACCTTGTACTTGCCGCCGGCGGCCAGCCGCTTGTCCACCTCGGGCATGAACACCTGGGGAATGAAACCCACCCAGGGAATGGTGGTGGGGTGGCTCGAGGCCACGGTGAGGTTGATCACCTGCTGGGCCGAGGCAGCCAGCGGCAGGCCGGCCGCCAGCGCGACGGCCGACGCCGCCAGGCGAAATACGAAGCTCGAACGTTTCATGCTTGTCTCCTGTTGTGGGTATCGGGTATCGAACGCGGAAAAACTCAATCCACCTGCGCGCCCGACTGGCGCACCAGCTCGGCCCACTTGGCCACCTCGGTGCGGCCGAATTCGGCCATGGCATCGGGGCCCAGCGGGCGTTGCTCCACGCCCTGCGCGGCCAGCTTGGGCGCCACCTCGGGGCTGGCCAGCGCAGCGGCCGCGGCCTGGCGCAGGCGGGCCAGCACCGGGGCCGGCGTGGCCGCGGGCGCATACAACATGAACCAGGCCACGAGGTCGAAGTCGGCGCCGACCTGCTCGGCGATGGTGGGCACGTCTTTCGCGGCGGCGCTGCGCTGCACACTGGACGCCCCGAGTGCGCGCAGCCGTCCGCCCTGCAGGTGCGGCAGCACCGCGGCAGGGTGGTAGAACATGAAGTCGGCGCGGCCGCCCATCACGTCGTTCATGGCCATGCCGCCTTCCTTGTAGGGCACGTGCAGCATCTGCCCGCCCAGGCGCGCCTTGAGCAGCTCGCCCGCGAGATGGCCCGAGGTGCCGTTGCCGGCCGAGGCGAAGCTCACGCCCGAGCCCTGCGCCGCGCGCGCCTTGAGGTCGGCCAGGGTCTTGATCGGCCCCTGGGCCGAGACCACCAGCAGCGTGGGCGTGTAGCCGACCAGCGCGATCGGCGCGAAGTCCTTCAGCGGGTCGTAGGGCAGGCTGCGGAACAGCGTGGCGTTGATGGCGTGCGTGCCCACCGTGCCCATGACGATCTGGTAACCGTCGGCCGCGCCGCGCGCGACCTGCTGCGAGCCCACCGAGCCGCCCGCGCCGGCGCGGTTCTCCACCACCATGGGCTGGCCGAGTTCGCGCGCCATGCCCTCGCCCACCACGCGCGAGATGATGTCGGTGGTGGTGCCGGGCCCGAAAGGCACGACCAGGCGCAGCGGCTTGTCGGGAAAGGTCTGGGCACGGGCGCCCATCGGCAGCACCAGGCCGCCAGCGACCGCGCCCAGGGTCAGCAGGGCATCGCGCCGGTTGGGTCGGCGTTGGGGTTCGTTCATGCGGTCTCCTTGTGGTCACGGGGTTTCAATGGGGCGCTGTCGGCGGGCCAGCCGCCGGCGTAGCGGGCGTTGTGCTCGCCCAGGGTGGGCGGCGGGCTCACGTCCAGGGAACGCTCGCCGTCGAAGCTCAGCGGCGAGCGCACCGTGCGCGACGGGCCCATCACCGGGTGGTGGGTGTCCACGAACAGCTGCAGGTGCTGCGCCTGCGGGTCGTCGGGCACCTCGTCGGTGCGGTACATGGGCGCGTGCGGCACGTCCTGCGCGACCAGGCGCGCGCACCAGTCGTCGCGTGTGCGGCCTTTGAAGATGCCGCCGAGCAGCTCGATCAGCGCATCCTGGTTCGCGATGCGCCCGGGCCGGCTGGCGAAGCGCTCGTCCTCGAAGATGTCGGGCCGCTCCATGGCGTGGGCCAGGCCTTGCCAGAACTTCTCGGGCGAGGACATGTGCAGCGCGATCCAGCCGCCACAGGCGCACTCGAGCACGTAGGACTGCGACACGCTGGGCCGGCTGTAGGGGCCCATCACCTCGCCCACCGAAAACAGGTGGGTGAAGGCGTCGAGGTTGAAGTGCGCCATGGCCTCGAACATGGACACCTCGACCTTGCGGCCATGCCCCGTGGCCTGCCGCTCGAACAGAGCGCCCAGGATGCCGAAGGCCGCGTAGTAGCCGGTCATGGCGTCGGCAATGGCCGGGCCCACCACGCGCGGGTTGGCCGGGTTCACCAGCAGGCGCAGGTAGCCGCTGGCGGCCTGCGCCACGGTGTCGTAGCTCGGTCGGCTGGCCGCGGGGCCATCCTGGCCGAAGCCGCTGATGGCGCAGTACACCAGGCGTTCGTTGAGCGCGCGCAGGCGCGCCTCGCCGGCGTGGATCTGCTCGGCAAAACCCGGGCGGAAATTCTGGATGTAGACGTCCGCGCCCTCGATCAGCTTGTCGAAGGTCTCGCGGTCCGCGTCCTTGCGCGTGTCCAGCGCCACGCTGTGCTTGTTGCGGTTGTAGGTCTGGTAGTGCGGGCTGTAGAGGCCGCCCTTGAAGGCGCGAAACGGGTCGCCGGTGCCGGGCAACTCCACCTTCACCACCTCGGCGCCCATGTCGGCCAGCACCATCGCGGCCGCGGGCCCGGTGATGAAGGTGCCGTGCTCCACCACGCGAAGGCCTTTGAGTACCTGGGTCATGTCAGTGCCTCACAGCTTCTGGTCGGGCACGAAGCCCTCGGGCACGACACCGGTGTAGCGCTGCTCCCGCGTGGCCTGGTACGACAGCGCAAAACCGATCGGCTGTTCGAGTTCCTCGCTCATGTGCGCGATCAGGCCGGCGCAGCGCGCCAGCATGGGCACGCCCTTGAGCGCGTTGAGCGGAAAACCCACGCCCAGCAGCACGGCCGGAATGGCGGCCGACACGTTGAGCTTGAGCTCCTTGCCCAGCAGCTCGGGCAACACGGTTTCCACCGCTTCGGCGATCTGCACGAAGCGCTGGCCACCGCCGGCCCGCGTGGACGCGCGAAACAACGCATCGACGCGCGGGTCGCGCGCCTTGTGCAACGGGTGGCCGTAGCCGGGCACGGCCTGTCGGCGCGCGCGCCATTCGCCGACCACGGTGCGCGCGGCGGCAGTGATGTCGCCGCCGTGCGCGGGGGCGGCGCGGTCGATCTCGTCGAACAGGC
>QZKF01000022.1 GCA_003599455.1 Comamonadaceae bacterium | reverse complement strand
GGCGTTCCTCGACACCATCCAGCCGCACCATCCAGCCCTCGCCCTCGACCGGATCGTTGTGCTTCTCGACGGCACGAACCGCCCGGCGCGACACCAGCGCATTGCGGTGCACCCGCACGAACAGGTGGGCGTAGCGCTGCTCGAGGTCGCTCAGCGCGCCGTCGAAGATGTGTTCCTTGTCCGCCGTGCGCACCGTGATGTACTTCAGCTCGGCCTTGAGGTAGATCACGTCGGCCAAAGCCACGCGCTCGCTGCGGCCGCGCTCCTGGATGATCAGGCTCTCGGGCAGGCCGTTGTCCTGCGCGCCCTCGGTCGCGCTGCGCAGCCGCACCACCTTCTGCAATGCCTGCTGCAGCCGCTCGCGGCGCACCGGCTTGGTGAGGTAGTCGACCGCTTCCAGCTCGAAGGCGTGCACCGCGTGTTCGGCGTAGGCGGTGACGAACACGATCGCCGGCGGTGCGGCCATTTCGCGCAGCGTGCTGGCCAGCGTGATGCCGTCCACGCCCGGCATGTGGATGTCCAGCATCACCAGGTCGCAGCCCGTGCGCTGGATCTGCTCCATTGCCTGCACCGCGTTCGACGCCTCACCCACCACATCGGCCCGCGGTTCGGTGCATTCGCCCAACAGCGTGCGCAGCCTCGAGCGGGCCAGCGCTTCATCGTCAACGATCAGTACCTTCAGTGCCATGTCACGCTCCGTTGCCAGACCCGGTTCGGTTCAAACCCCGCTTATACCGGTATTTCAAGTCTCACCTGAAACACACCGTTCACCAGGGCGCTCTGAAAGCGGCCCTGCACATCGTGCAGCAGCGTCAGCCGCTGGCGCACATTGTCCAGCGCCAGCCCGTTGCCACGCCGCCCGCTGCCCGCCGGCACCGTGTTGGTGACCTTGATCACCACCACGCCGCCGCGGCGCTGGGTGCTGATGCGCACCACCGCCCCGCTGGCACTGGGTTCCACACCGTGCTTGACCGCATTCTCCACCAAGGGCTGCAGGATCAGGGGGGGCAATTTGGCCTTGGACGCCGTCTCGTCCACGCTCCACTCCACCTTCAGGCGCTCGCCAAAGCGCACCTGCTCGATCGCCAGGTAGTGCTCGGCCAGTTCCAGTTCCTGCCACAGCGGCACGGCTTCCTTGGGGTCGGCCAGTGCGTGGCGGAACAGCTCGCTCAGGTCTTCCAGCAGGTTCTCGGCCTTGGCCGGCTCCTCGCGCACCAGCGCGATCGCGCTGTTGAGCGTGTTGAACAGGAAATGCGGCCGGATGCGCGCCTGCAGCTCGGCCAGGCGGGCCGTGGCACCCGCGGGGCCGCGTGCCTTGGAGCGCCACATCAGCGCGGCCACCAGCACCGCCGAGACCAGCGCGCCCGAGGCCGCGCTGGCCAGCCAGGGGGAAGGATCGACCAGCCCCATCCAGACCAGCAGGCCACAACCGTAGAGGCCCGACAAGGCCCCGAAGCCGATCGCGGCAGACCATTGCCCGGGCATGGGCAGCAGCCCCAGCTGGCGCTTGAGCCCGCACACGGTGAGCAGCCAGGCCAGCACGGCGGGCAGCGCCGCCCCGGTGTAGATGGCCATCTGGGTGACCCAGGCGATGAAGGTCTGCGCCCCGAACAGCGCCGCCACGACCACGATGGCCTGCACGAACAGCACCGCGCGCAGCACCGTGCCGACCTGGCAGGTGTCGAACACCTGCACCCGCGCGCGCACGTGCTCGGGCATCTCATCCAGCGGGCGCGCGCCTGCGGCATGCGCCAGTTCCTGGAAGCTCGATAAAATTCTGGAATCTTTCATGGGAAGCGTATCCGTCTTCGGGTCGGCCGCCGTGAGGGCCTGTCAGGGGTCTGCTGCGCCATCAACCGGCCCGGGCCTCCTGCTCCCGAAGCCCCATCCCTGGCGGACGTCCGCTTCTTCCACTTCCCCTCCCAGCCGCTGGCAACACCATGTCCACCAATCAACTCGACAAGAAATCCGAAGCCTGGTCCGCCCTATTCTCGGAGCCCATGAGCGAGTTGGTCAAGCGATACACCGCCAGTGTGTTCTTTGACAAACGCCTGTGGCAAGCCGACATCACAGGCAGCCTGGCCCATGCCGAGATGCTGGCGGCGCAGCACATCATCGGCGCGGCCGACCTCGAGTCCATCCAGCGCGGCATGGCGCAGATCCGCTCCGAGATCGAGGACGGCAGCTTCGAATGGAAGCTCGACCTCGAAGACGTGCACCTCAACATCGAGGCCCGCCTGACCCAGCTGGTGGGCGACGCGGGCAAGCGCCTGCACACCGGACGCAGCCGCAACGACCAGGTCGCCACCGACGTGCGCCTGTGGCTGCGCAGCGAGATCGATCTCATCATCCCGCTGCTGGGCGAGCTGCAGGGCGCGCTGGTGGACGTGGCCGCGAAGAACGTGGAGGTGATCATGCCGGGCTTCACCCACCTGCAGGTGGCCCAGCCGGTGAGCTTTGCCCACCACCTGCTGGCCTATGTGGAGATGTTCTCGCGCGACGCCGAGCGCTTCGCCGACGTGCGCCGCCGCACCAACCGACTGCCGCTGGGCAGCGCCGCGCTGGCCGGCACCACCTACCCGCTGGACCGCGAGCGCGTGGCGCGCAGCCTGGGCATGGTCGACGAGCGCGGTGAGCCGCAGGTGTGCCAGAACAGCCTGGACGGCGTGAGCGACCGCGACTTCGCGATCGAGTTCACCGCGGCCGCGGCGCTGTGCATGGTGCATGTGAGCCGCTTCAGCGAAGAACTGATTTTGTGGATGAGTCAGAACTTCGGCTTCGTGAAGATCGCCGACCGCTTCACCACCGGCTCGTCGATCATGCCGCAGAAGAAAAACCCCGACGTGCCCGAGCTCGCGCGCGGCAAGACCGGCCGCGTGGTCGGCCACCTCATGGGCCTGATCACGCTCATGAAGGGCCAGCCGCTGGCCTACAACAAGGACAACCAGGAAGACAAGGAACCGCTGTTCGACACCGTGGACACGCTCAAGGACACGCTGCGCATCTTCGTGGAGATGGTGGGCGGCCAGCTGAACCCGGCCACCGGTGCGAAGGAAGGCGGCATCACGGTCAACGCACAGGCCATGGAAGACGCGGCCAAGAGGGGCTACGCCACCGCCACCGACCTGGCCGACTACCTGGTCAAGAAGGGCCTGCCGTTCCGCGACGCGCACGAGACCGTGGCGCACGCGGTCAAGGCCGCGGTGTCGCACAACTGCGACCTGTCCGAGCTGCCTCTGACCGTGCTGCAGGGCTTCAACGCCAGCATTGAAAAAGACGTGTACGAATGCCTGAGCCTGCGCGGCAGCCTCAACGCGCGCAACACGCTGGGCGGCACGGCGCCCGCGCAGGTGCGCGCGCAGATCGCGCGCCACCGCCAGCGGCTGGGCTGAACCCCTTGCACGCACCGGGCCGGGGCGCCCCGGTGCGGCGCTTGATGTGCGTCAAGGCCCAACCGAAGTGCCGGCGGTAGAGTCCCGCCCATGCAAGCCACAGCCCACCCCACCACCGCCCTCGAATGGTCATCCGCCCTGTCGGTGGGCGACGACCGCATGGACCACACCCACGCCGAATTCGTGGAGCAGCTCAACCGGCTGCTGGGCACGCCCGCCGACCAGCAGCTGCCGCTGTACCAGGCTTTCCTGGCCCACACGGTGGCGCACTTCGCCCAGGAAGAGCGCTGGATGCTGGCCACCGGCTTCGCGCCCGACAACTGCCACGCGGCCCACCACGCGACCATCCTGGAGACCATGCGGGCCGTGGAAACGCACCACCGGCAGGGCGACCTCGACATCATCACCCGCCTGGCCGAAGCGCTGGCCGAATGGTTCCCCCAGCACGCCGCCAGCATGGACGCCGGGCTGGCGCTGCACCTGCAATCGGTGGGCTTCGACAGCCGCACCGAAACCCTGGCCGACCCCGGCCGCGTGCGCCCGGCCAGCATGAGCGGCTGCGGGAGCGTGAGCTGCGGTTGAGCCGCATGGCCCCGCCCCTGCCCGGTCTGATCAAGGCCCTGCTGAACCCGGCGCGCTACCCGCACGCGGTGGCGCGGGTCGATCTCATGGAAACCCACGGCGCCTGGGTGCTGCTGGCGGGCGAACACGCCTGGAAGATCAAGAAGCCGGTGCGCCTGCCCTTCATGGACTTCGGCACGCTCGCCCTGCGGCGCGCGGCCTGCGAGGCCGAGGTGCGGCTCAACCGGCGATTCGAGACCACCGACCCGGCCTCGCACCTCTACCTGGGCGCGCTGCCCATCGTCGGCCCCGCCGACCAGCCCCGCTGGGGCACACCGGGCGCAGACGACGACCAGGCCATCGAATGGGCGGTGCACATGCGCCGCTTCCCCGAGGAGAACCGCCTCGACCACCTGTGTGCGCGCGGTGCCCTCAAGCCCGCGCACCTCAGCTCGCTGGCGCAGCGCATGGCCGCGTTCCAGGCCACCGCGGCGGTGGCAGCCGCGCACGGACCATGGGGTCGGGTCGAGGACACCCTGGCTTTCGCGCGCGACAACCTCGACACACTGCGCAAGGGCTTGCCCGAGGCCGGCGATGCCGTGTGGGTGGAACCCCTGGCGCGGTGGACCGAGTCGGGCTTCACGCAGCTCGCGCCGCTGATGGCGCAGCGCCGCGGCGAAGGCCGCGTGCGCGAAGGCCACGGCGACCTGCACCTGGCCAACCTCGTGCTCATCGGCCACGAGGTCGTGCCGTTTGACGGCATCGAGTTCAACGACGCACTGCGCTGGATCGACGTGGCCAGCGACATGGCCTTCGTCTGGATGGACCTGCTCGACCACAGCCAGCCCGGGCTGGCCAACGGCCTGCTCAGCGACTGGCTGGACGCCAGTGGCGACACCACCGCGCCCGACGTGCTGCCGTTCTTCGCGGTGTACCGCGCCCTGGTGCGCGCCAAGGTGGCGCTGATCCGCAGCGGGCAGGCCGGCGCCGACGTGGCCGCCTCACTGGAGGGAGCGCGTGGCTACACCGCGCTGGCGCAGCGCATCGCGCAGCCACCCGCACCGCAACTGATCATCACCCACGGCCTCTCGGGCAGCGGCAAGACATGGGCCTCCAGCCGCTGGTTGCAGGCCGAGACCAGCGGCCGGGCGATCCGCCTGCGCGCCGACGTGGAACGCAAGCGCCTGCACGGCCTGAGCGCCACGCAAGCCAGCGGCTCCGGCCTCAACACCGGCCTGTACAGCCCGCAGGCGCACAGCGACACCTACACCCACCTGCTGGCGCGGGCGCGGCACCTGCTGCGGGACGGCTGGACGGTGCTGGTGGACGCGGCCTTCCTGCGCCGCCACGAGCGCGCCGCCTTTGCCGCGCTGGCACAGGCGCTGGCCTGCCCGTTCCACCTGCTCGCGCCCGAGGCCCCGGTGGCGGTGCTGCGCGAGCGCATCCGCGCGCGCCAGGCGCGCGGCGCCGACGCGTCCGAGGCTACGCTGGACGTGCTGGAACAGCAGCTCGGCTGGCTGGAACCGCTGGACGCCGGCGAGCGGGCGCGCTGCCTGCCGGTGCCGGCCTGAGCGCGCGCGCAAGAAATTTCAAGCGCCGCCGACGCGCTTTCACAAGCCTTTTTCGGGGGGCGCGGCTACCATGCAGCCCACCGCAGGCCACGGCCGCGCCGTTCCACAACACACCGGAGACAAGCCCCATGACCGTCATCACCACCGTGGAAGACCTGCGCGTGCTCGCCCAGCGGCGCGTGCCGCGCATGTTCTACGACTACGCCGATTCCGGCTCGTGGACCGAGAGCACCTACCGCGCCAACAACGAGGACTTCCAGAAGATCAAGCTGCGCCAGCGCGTGGCGGTCAACATGGAGAACCGCAGCACGCGCACCACCATGATCGGCCAGGACGTGGCCATGCCGGTGGCGATTGCGCCCACCGGTCTCACCGGCATGCAGCACGCCGACGGCGAGATCCTGGCCGCGCGCGCGGCGAAGAAGATGGGCATTCCGTTCACGCTCTCGACCATGAGCATCTGCTCCATCGAGGACGTGGCGCAGCACGCCGGCGAGGGCTTCTGGTTCCAGCTGTACGTGATGAAGGACCGCGCCTTCATCGAGCGCCTGGTCGACCGCGCCAAGGCGGCGAACTGCAGCGCGCTGGTGCTCACGCTGGACCTGCAGATCCTCGGCCAGCGCCACAAGGACCTGAAGAACGGCCTGTCCGCGCCGCCCAAGCTGACCATCGCCAACATGATCAACATCGCCAGCAAGCCGCGCTGGGCGCTGGGCATGCTGGGCACGAAGCGCAAGCAGTTCGGCAACATCGTCGGCCATGTGAGCGGCGTGGCCGACATGAGCAGCCTGAGCGCCTGGACGGCCACGCAGTTCGACCCCGCGCTCAACTGGGGCGACGTGGAGTGGATCAAGAAACGCTGGGGCGGCAAGCTGATCCTCAAGGGCATCCAGGACGTGGAAGACGCGAAGCTGGCGGTGGCCTCGGGCGCCGACGCGCTGATCGTGAGCAACCACGGCGGCCGACAGCTCGACGGCGCGCAGAGCAGCATCGAGGCGCTGCCGGCGATCGTGGACGCGGTGGGCGGCCAGATCGAGGTGCACATGGACGGCGGCATCCGCAGCGGGCAGGACGTGCTCAAGGCCCGTGCCCTGGGCGCGCGCGGCGTCTACATCGGTCGGCCCATGCTGTACGGCCTGGGCGCGATGGGCGAGGCCGGTGTGAGCAAATGCCTGGAGATCATCCACCGCGAGCTCGACCTCACCATGGCCTTCTGCGGCCACACCAACATCGAGACGGTGGACAAGGCGATCCTGCTGCCGGGCACCTTCCCGACCTGATCAGCGCAGCTCGTACTCGAAGGTGCTGACCACGCGCAGCCGCTTCATGCGCGAGCTGCCGTCGTCGAAGTCGTTGCCGTCGTCGCCGGTGATGCGGATCACGCCCTGGTTGGCGTTCTTCAGCGGGCCCAGGTCGGCGCCTGCCTCGGCCGCGAACTTGTCGGCCTGCTCGCGCGCGTTGCGCGTGGCCTCGGCCAGCAGCGGCGCCTTGATGTCGTTGAAGCCGCGCAGCTGAAAGCGCGGGCCGCTGCGGCCTTCGCCGTCGCCGCCGAGCTGCACGCCGGCCTGGATCAGCGGGTCCACCGCGCGCGCCGCGGCCTCCACCTCGGCCACGCGGGCCGACTTCACCAGCACCTGGCCGGTGCCGTTGAAGCGGAACGGCTGGTTGCCCTGCGCGTATTCGCGCGTGAACAGGTCCTGCACCTGCAGCGGCTTGACCTCGATCTCGGCCTCGGTGAAACCGCGCGCCTTGAGGAAGGCGACCACCTTGTCCCGGTCGCCCGCCAGGGCCTGCTGCACGCCGCCGAAATCGTTGCCGCCCCGGCGGAACGCGAGCGTCCAGACCGCGAAGTCGCTCTCGATGTCCTTTTCGGCCAGGCCCTTGACGGTGACCGAGCGGTCCGACATGCGAAAGCGCTCCAGGCCCTGGCCCACGGCGAAACCGGCCAGGGCGATGCCCAGGCCCACCAGCAGGGCGGTGACAAGACGGGAAACGGTGTTCATGCGGGGTCCTCCTGAAACGGTACGCCCCATGGTAATCCCGCTATGCTTTCCCCCGTGAGTCAGCCCCCTTCCCCGACCCCGACACGGCGCATCGCGCACCTGGACATGGACGCCTTCTTCGCGTCGGTCGAGCTGCTGCGGTACCCGCAGCTCAAGGGCCTGCCGGTGGTCATTGGCGGCGGGCGGCGGCGCGAGGACGACATGTTCGCGCGCCTGCGCGAGGCGTACCCCGAGCGCGAGTGGACCGGGGCCGAACTCGACCGCATCCCGGTCGAGTTCTTTCCGCGCCTGGAGAGCTACGTCGGCCGCGGCGTGGCCACCACCGCCACCTACGCGGCGCGCCAGTTCGGCGTGGGCTCGGCCATGGGCCTCATGAAGGCCGCCAGGCTGTGCCCCCAGGCCATCCTGCTGCCGGTGGACTTCGAGGAGATGCGCCGCATCTCGCGCCTGTTCAAGAACACCATCCGCGAGATCGCGCCGGTGGTGGAAGACCGCGGCGTGGACGAGGTCTACATCGACTTCACCCACGTGCCCGGCGGCCAGCGCGAAAACGGGCGCGTGCTGGCGCGGCTGATCCAGAAGAGCATCTTCCAGGCCACGGGCCTGACGTGTTCGATCGGCGTGGCGCCCAACAAGCTGATCGCCAAGATGGCCAGCGAGTTCAACAAGCCCAACGGCATCAGCATCGTGCAGACCGACGACCTGCAGGGCCTGATCTGGCCCTTGCCCTGCCGCAAGATCAACGGCGTGGGTCCCAAGGCCGATGCCAAGCTGCAGGGCCACGGCATCCACACCATCGGCGAGCTGGCGCAGCGCGAGCGCGGCTGGCTGGTCGAGCACTTCGGCAAGAGCTACGGCGCCTGGCTGCACGAGGTGTCCTGGGGCCGCGACGATCGACCGGTGCAGACCGAGAGCGAGCCGGTCAGCATGAGCCGCGAAACCACCTTCGAGCGCGACCTGCACGCGGTGCGCGACCGCGCCGCGCTCGGCACCATCTTCACCCGCCTGTGCGAGCAGGTTGCGGAGGATCTGAGCAGCAAGGGCTACGCGGGCAAGACCATCGGTGTGAAGCTGCGCTACGACAATTTCCAGATCGTCACGCGCGACGTGACCCTGGACCACTTCACCTCGGACGCCGCCACCATCCGGCGCCAGGCCGGCCTGTGCCTCAAGCGGGTGGACCTGGACCGGCGCATCCGCCTGCTGGGCGTGCGCGTGGGCAAGCTCGTCAAGCCCGGGACAGAGGGCGAGCCGCCCGCGGTCTACAGTGCATCGCCACACACCCCCACACCACGAGACAAGACCCGCCATGACCACAACGACCTGCTTTTCCCTGAGCTCGACGGATGACGTCGCCCACCTGGTGCTGAGCCGGCCCGCCGAGCTCAACACCATGCACCCCACGTTCTGGCGCGAGCTCGACGAGCTGCTCACGCAGATCCACCAGGAAGGCCAGGCACGCGCGCTGGTCATCAGCAGCACCGGCAAGCACTTCAGCGCCGGCATGTCGCTGGAAACCTTCGCCGGCGCGATCCAGATGGACGACCAGAGCGCGGAAGGCCGCGCCGCGATCTACGACCTGCTGGTCGACATCCAGGCCACCTTCACGAAGATCGAGAACCTGCGCATCCCGGTGATCTGCGCCATCCAGGGCGGCTGCATTGGCGGCGCGGTCGACATGGTCACCGCCGCCTGCATCCGCTACGCGAGCGCCGACGCCTTCTTCTGCATCCAGGAGATCAACATCGGCATGGTGGCCGACGTGGGCACGCTGCAGCGCCTGCCCAAGCTGATCCCGTTCGCGGTGGTGAAGGAGATGGCCTACACCGGCCGCCGCCTGCCGGCCGCCAGGGCCATGGCCTACGGCCTGGTCAACGAGGTGTTCGACACACACGAGGCCACGGTGGCCGCCGCGCTGCAGTGCGCGAAGGAAATCGCCGCCAAGCCGCCGGTGGCGATCTGGGGCACCAAGCACGCCGTGACCTACGCGCGCGACCACTCGGTGGAGGACAGCCTGCGCCAGATGGGCTGGCTGCAGGGCGCGGTGTGGAGCAACGCCCACGTGCGCGAGGCCATTGCCGCGATGAAGGAGAAGCGCGCGGGCGACTTCACGCCGCTCGCTGGCCTGCAGTCGTTCAAGTCGCTGGGCTGAGCGCGTCGGGCACCACGTCCGCGCTGGCCACCAGGCGCACGCGCGGCCCGAAGCTGGAGATGTTGGTGAGCGTGGCGTTGTGGTGCGCGATCACCTGCGGCGCGGTCAGCACCGCGTTGCCCGCCGAGGTGTGGGCGTCGGCCACCAGCGTCACCGGGTAACCCAGCGCGAGCGCGCGGCGGGTGGTGGTGTCGACGCAGAACTCGGTGTGCATGCCGCAGACGATGAGCTCTTCCACGCCGCGGCTTCTGAGCAGGGCCTCCAGGTCCGTGTTCAAAAAGGCGTCGGGCGTCTTCTTGCGCACCCGCAGGTCGCCGGGCTGCACCTGCAGGCCATCGGCCAGTTGCCACTCGCGCGTGCCGTGTTCGAGGTAGCCGGCCGTGGACTCGTGCTGGATGAAGACGATGGGCACGCCGGCCTCGCGCAGCCGGTTGGCCATCGGGTTGATGCGCGCGATCACCGCGTCCGACGCGTAGGCCCGCCCCTCGCCTTCGCACAGGCCTTGTTGCATGTCGATGACGAGCAGGGCGGTTTTCATGCGGGGCTCCTGGTGCGGTTCAGGACAGCCGGTACGTGGCCAGGTGCAGGCTGGTCTCGGTGCTGCTGATGCCGCGGATCAGGCGGATGCGTTCGAGCACCTGCGAGAGCTCGGTAAGGCTGGTGGCGCGCAGCTCGGCCAGCAGGTCCCAGCGGCCGTTGGTGTCGTGCAGTTCGGCCACGCCGGGCTCGCCGAGCAGGCTGGCGATCACGGTGCGGGTCTGGTTGCCTTCCACCGCCACGCTCATCCAGGCACTGATCTCGTCGGGCTCGGCGTCGGGCCGCAGGCGCACCGTGTAGCCGACGATGACGCCGCTGTCTTCCAGCCGCGCGATGCGGTTGGTGACGGTGCCGCGCGACACGTCCAGCTTCTTGGCGAGGGCGGCGACGTTGGTGCGCGCGTCCTTGCGCAGAAGCGAGAGCAGTTGCTGGTCCAGGGCGTCCATTGGCGCATTATGCGATTCATGTCTGACTTTTTGGCAGTTTTCTGCCGAAATTCAATCAGAGTTGGCGATTTACATTGAAACAGCGGCTTGGGACACTGACGGCTATCCCAAGGACACCGCCATGAACACCGCCCACACCGCCCTGCCCACCCTGTTCCTGAGCGCACACGACGTCGCCACGCTGGTCCACCGCCTGGGCCTGCCCGCCGCGCTGGACCGCATGGCCGGCACCATCCACGCCGACTACCTGCGCTGGCAGGCTTTCGACAAGTGCGCGCGCGTCGCCAGCCACTCGGCCGACGGCGTGATCGAGCTGATGCCGATCGCCGACGGCAGCACCTACGCCTTCAAGTACGTCAACGGCCATCCCAAGAACACCCAGAGCGGCCTGCCCACGGTGATGGCCTTCGGCGTGCTCGCCGATGTGGCCACCGGCGTGCCCGAGCTGCTGAGCGAGCTCACGCTCACCACCGCGCTGCGCACCGCCGCCATGTCGGTGGTGGCCGCGCGCGCGCTGGCCCGCCCGAACAGCCGCCGCATGGCCCTGATCGGCAACGGCGCGCAAAGCGAGTTCCAGGCCCTGGCCTTCCACCACCTCATGGGCATCAGCGAAATCCGCCTGTACGACACCGACGCCGCCGCCACGCGCAAGCTCATGGCCAACCTCGCGGGTCAACCCGGCCTGCGCCTGGTCCCCTGCGACAGCATCGCCCAGGCGGTGCGCGGCGCCGATATCGTGACCACCGTGACCGCCGACAAGACCAACGCCACCATCCTCTCGCCCGGGATGATCGAGCCCGGCATGCACATCAACGGCGTGGGTGGCGACTGCCCGGGCAAGACCGAGCTGCACCCCGACGTGCTGCGCCAGGCCTCGGTGTTCGTCGAGTATGAGCCACAGACCCGCATCGAAGGCGACCTGCAGCACCTGCCGGCCGATTTCCCCGTGACCGAGCTCTGGCAGGTGCTGGCCGGCGAGACCGCGGGCCGCACCAGCGCCGCGCAGGTGACGCTGTTCGACTCGGTGGGTTTCGCGCTGGAAGACTACTCGGCGCTGCGCTTCCTGCGCGAGGCCGCGCGCGAGCTCGGCCTGGGCCAAGCGCTGCCGCTGATCCCCGCGCTGGCAAACCCGAAGGACCTGTTCGCGCTGCTGCGCGCCGGGGCACCCGCGCTCGCGCTCGCGGCCTGATCGCAGAGGGCCGCGCTTTCGCTACGATGGGCCTCCCCATCGTTCCGTTGGCCACCGCGCGCCGCAGCCGCCCTTCATGAAGACCTTTCACAACCCCCACCACGCCGGCCACGCCGGGCAGCAGGAAATGTTTCGCGGCCGCATGGTGCCGTGCCATGAGGTGCCCGCGCGGCTGGACTACGTGCTCGCCGAGCTGCGGCGCCGGCCACTGGGTGCACTCGAAACGCCAACAGTGAGCGACGCCGCGCTGGACGCGGCCATCGCCCGTGTGCACAGCGTGCGCTACCTCGGTTTTCTCGCCAGCGCCTGGAACGACTGGGTCGCCATGGACCCGGCGAACGCGCAGCGCGACGCCCTGCCCTCGGTCTGGCCGCTGGGCAACCGCCACGGCTTTCGCCACGACGTGCTGCCGCACAATTTCGCGGCGCGCCTGGGCCTGTTCTCGTTCGACTCGGGCTCGCCGCTGACCGCCGGCACCTGGGCCGCCGCGCGCGGCGGTGCGGCCTGCGCCCTGGCGGCCGCGCACGCGGTGGCGCAAGGCGATCGCAGCGCGTTCGCGCTCACGCGCCCCCCCGGCCACCACGCGGGGCCCGACTTTCTGGGTGGCTACTGTTTCCTGAACAACGCCGCCATTGCCGCGCAGGCGCTGCGCGATGCGGGCCACGCGAAAGTGGCGGTACTCGACGTGGACTACCACCACGGCAACGGCACGCAGACCATCTTCTATGAGCGCGCCGACGTGCTGACCGTGTCCATCCACGGCGACCCCGCCACCGAGTACCCGTTTTTCCTCGGCCATGCGGACGAACGCGGCGCAGCGGCCGGCGAGGGCTTCAACCTCAACCTGCCGCTGCCGCGCGGCACCGGTTTCGCCACCTGGCGTGCCACGCTGGACACCGCCGTGGCGGCGGTGAAGGACTTCGGCGCGAACGCGCTCGTGGTGCCCATGGGCCTGGACACTTTCGAAGGCGACCCGATCTCGGGCTTCACGCTGCAGAGCGCGGACTACCTCGCGGTCGGCGCGGCGCTGGCCGGTGCCGGCCTGCCCACGGTGTTCACCTTCGAAGGCGGTTACGCCGTGGACGAGGTCGGCACCAACGCGGTCAACCTGCTGCAGGGTTTCCAGCAGGCCGCCTGAGGCACGGCGGGCTCAGGCGCCGTACGACAGCGCGCCGGCGGGCAGCGGCCGGCCCAGCGCGCTGGTCAGCACGGTGAAGTGCATGGTCTCGTCCGCCGCCAGGCGCGCGGCCACCTTGGCCAGGTCGCGGCTCACCAGCGAAGGAATCACGCTCAGGTAGGCGTTGGTCGCGCCCAGCTCCAGGCGCGCCGCGAGGTCGAGCACGTCGGCCTGGCTCTTGAGCGCGGAGGCGTTGAGCGACTTCGCGTAGTCCTCCAGTTTCATCTCGGCCACCGGCTTGCCACCCAGCTTCTGGATGGTGGCGATCAGCGCGTCGCGGTGCGCCTTGTGGTGGCCCTGGAACTGCACCGCCACATCGAGCACCGGCTTTTGCAGCAGGCCGCTGCCGGCACCGAGCTGGTAGGCGTTGATGGCTTCGTGCTCGAGCGTGAGCGCCACGTTGAGGATCACCACGTCCTTGCCGGCATCGCCGGCCATGCCCTGGGCCAGCACGTCCTTGCCGGCCAGCAGGGCCAGGGCGACGGCCGAGAGCGTGCCGCTGCGGCGCATGAAGCCGCGGCGCGAGGCGGGGGTGGAGATCAGGGAGTCGGGGGTCTGGATCGTGGTCATGGTCGGGTGTCCTGAAAGGTTGGGGTGTGGGCGACAGCGCCACGAAGGTGTGACAGCCGTCACGCTGGAGTACGCAATCGCGCGGTCGGGTGGATTCAGAAAGCCCTTTCGGCGCCCGCGGCTGAATCCAGCGGCGCCTGCGCCACGTATCTGGAGCACCACCCTTCCCACCACCACCACGGCACCCACCCATGAAGCATCCGAAGACCTCCTCCACCCACCGGGCCCTGCGCCTGTGGCCCCTGGCCGCGGCCGCCGCCCTGCTGGCCGCCGCGCCCGCCCACGCCGACACCGGCAAGCTGCTGCTCACCGGCGGCGTGAGCAGCGTGGAAGGCGCCGCCGGTGGCGGCATTTCCCCCTGGGCCGTGATCGGCAGCCAGGCCACCGAGGGCGAGGTCGGCGTGTCGGCCTACGCCAGCCGCGCCGTGACGCGCGACTACGGCCTGAGCGCCTACGGCGTGGCCGTGGGCATCCACGACCGCGTGGAACTCTCGCTGGGCCAGCAGGACTTCGACACCGGCGTCACCGGCACCGCGCTTGGCCTGCCCGGCCTGCGCCTGAAGCAGAACATCGTGGGCGCCAAGATGCGCGTGGCCGGCGACGCCGTGCTCGACAGCGACAGCCTCATGCCGCAGATCGCCGTGGGCGTGCAGTTCAAGCACCTGCAGTCCACCGGGCTCGATGCCACGCTCGCCGCGCTGGGCGCGAAACGCCACGGCACCGATGTGTACGTGAGCGCCACCAAGCTGTTTCTGGCGCAGGGCATTCTGGTGAACGGCACGCTGCGCGCCACCCAGGCCAACCAGGGCGGCCTGCTGGGCTTCGGCGCCACGCTGGGCGGGGCCGACAACCGCTATGAGCTGCAGCCCGAGATCTCGGTCGCGTACCTGCTCAGCAGCCAGCTGGCCGTGGGCTTCGAGTACCGCGGCATGCCCAACAAGCTGCAGCGCGCCGGCCAGGCCGCGGGCCTGGGCGACGGCCTGCGCGCTGGCGACTGGAAGGACATCTTCATCGCCTGGGCACCGAGCAAGAACGTCTCGCTCACCGCCGCCTGGGTGGACCTCGGGCGCATCGTGCCCGCCACCACCGGCAACCGCAAGCAGACCGGCGTCTACGTCTCGGCCCAAGTCGCTTTCTGAAACACCCTTCCATTCGTTCCACCATGAAACACCTCATCACCGCCACCGCCCTCACCCTGTTCGCGCTCTCCAGCGGCGCCCTGCTGGCCCAGACCACCGCGCTGTCGGCGCCGATCGCACCCAGCGCCGCCAGCGCATACCCGGTCGCACCAGCGCCCGGCCTGTACCAGGCCTTCGGCGAGCAGGCCGGCATCCGCAGCCTCATGGACGACTTCGTGCAGCGCCTGCGCGCCGACCCGCGCATCGGCGACCAGTTCAAGGACACCAACCTGCCCAACCTGGCGAAGTCGCTCGGCGACCAGCTGTGCCAGCTCTCGGGCGGCCCCTGCGTCTACAAGGGCCCGGACATGAAGACCGCGCACGCCGACATGGACATCAACAAGGGCCACTTCAACGCCCTGGTCGAGGTGCTGCAGCAGAGCATGGACGCGCGCGGCATTCCCTTCACGCAGCAGAACCAGATGCTCGCGCTGCTGGCCCCGATGCACCGCGACACCATCACCGTGCGCTGACCGATGAAAGCCCCGCCCGCCATGACCCCCTCCCGCACCGCGTTCGCCTGGCTGCTCGCCAGCGCCACCCTGCTGCCCCTGGCCACGCACGCCGCCACGGTGCAGGTGACCGTGCTCGCACGCGACGGCCAGCCACTGGCCGATGCGGTGGTGGTGGTCGAGCCCACCACCGGCAGCAAGCCCGCCGCGCCCCGGCCGGTGCAGGCCACGGTCCAGCAACTCAAGATGCAGTTCGTGCCCGGCACCAGCGTGCTGCCGGTGGGCTCTCGCGTGAGCTTCGTCAACCTCGACAGCTGGGAACACCACGTGCGCGGCGTGCCGGCCGGGCTGGCCGGCCTGAACGCCGGGCCGCAGGCGGGCTTCGAGTTGCGGCTGGACGGCAAGCCCGAGGGCAAGGACCCGGCCACCGCCGAGGTGACGCTGGCCAGGGCCGGCGCCCTGCAGCTGGGCTGCCACCTGCACGGCTCCATGCGCGGCTTCATCTTCGTGGCCGATTCGCCGTGGACGGTGAAGACCGACGCCAACGGCGTGGCCACGCTGCAGGACGTGCCCGAGGGCGCGGCGCGCCTGCGCGTGTGGCACGGCGAGCAGATCGTCGAGCCGCCGGCCACCGCGCTCCACGTGACCAGCGTCACCGCCCTGAGCGTGCCGACCCAGGTGCAGCCCCGCCGGCGGCGCCCATGAAACACCCGGTGCAACATCCGTCGGCACCGCGCAAGCCCGGGCGCGGCGCGGCACTGCGGCTGGTGTGGAGCCGCGTGCGGGATACCCCGGAGGCGGCACCGGTGGCGGGGCTACCGCACAATGCGCCCATGAGCGACCAACCCGACGACATCCTCATCGCCCTGATCGACCGCATCGCCCGGCGCGACGAGACCGCCCTCAAGGCGCTGTACGACCTGGCCTCTTCCAAGCTCTACGGGCTGTCGCTGCGGGTGGTGGGCAAACACGAATGGGCCGAAGACGTGCTGCAGGAAACCTTTCTGCAGATCTGGCGCTCGGCCGGTGACTACCGCGCCAGCCTGAGCCCACCCATGGCCTGGCTGGGCCTGATCGTGCGCAGCCGCTCGCTGGATGCCCTGCGCCGCCGCACGGCCGAGCGCGCGCACCTCACCGACGAGATCGACGACGTGATGGCCGACACGATGGCGGGCGATTCGCCCAACCCGATGGACGTGAGCCTGGCGAGCCAGCAGGCCTGGGCGCTGCACCAGTGCCTGGGCCAGCTGGAGAACCGCCAGCGCGAGGTGGTCAGCCTGGCCTACCTGCGCGACCTGAGCCACAGCGAACTCGCCGAGCAGCTCAAGCTGCCGCTGGGCACCGTCAAGACCTGGATCCGCCGAGGGCTGGAGCAGCTGCGCACCTGCATGGCGCGCTTCGCCTGAGGACACACCATGAACCTCCTTCAACACCCCGAAGTGCTCGACAAGCTGGCCGCGGCGCACGCGCTGGGCACACTGCGCGGCGGTGCACGCCGCCGCTTCGAAGCGATGGCGCGCGAGCAGGCGCCGGTGCGCGCCGCGGCGCTCGTGTGGCACAGCCGTGTCGCCAGCATGAACGAGCTGCAGACCCCGAGCCAGCCCGCGCCCGCGGTCTGGACGCGCATTGAAAACCTGGTGCGCGCCGAGGGCGAACAGCAGGCCATGGCCGCCGCGCGCGCCACGTCCACCAAGCCACCGCGTCAAGGCGGCTGGCTGCGCAGCCTCGCGCTGTGGCGCGGCGTGAGCGCGGCCGGCGCGCTGGCCACGGTGCTGGCGGTGGTCACGGCCGTGGGCCTGCGCGAAGACATGGGCGCACGGATCGGCGAACTGCAGGCGAAACTGGACGCCACGCCAGCGATCGAATACGTGGCGGTGCTCAACGACGACCAGGCCAGCGCCTCCATGCTGGTCACCTTCGATCCGAAGAGCAGGAAGCTGACGCTGCAGCGCGTGGGCGGGTTCCAGGAAGCGAGCGACAAGTCGCTGCAGCTCTGGGCGCTGCCGCCCTCGGGCGGGCCGCGCTCGCTCGGCGTGCTGAGCCAGGAACGCCTGCTGCAGCTCGCCGCGGGCGAGGCCGATGTGCGCGAAGTGCCCACGCTGGCGATCAGCCTGGAGCCCAAGGGCGGCGTACCGAGCGAACGCGGCCCGACCGGGCCGGTGCTGTTCAAGGGCGCGCTGATCCAGAAGATGATCTGAACCCGCCGCGCGCGGCGGCGGCGCCTACTGCCGCGCGGTGCGCGCGTTGGCCGGCGGCGACTGCGGGTGGCTGCTGCGCCAGGGGTTGATGTCGAGGCCGCCGCGGCGCGTGTAGCGCGCGTACACCGTGAGCTTGGCGGGCTTGCAGCGCTGCCAGATGTCCATGTAGATGCGCTCGACGCACTGCTCGTGGAATTCGTTGTGGTTGCGGAAACTCACGATGTACTGCAGCAGGCCGGCCTGGTCGATCTGCGGACCGCTGTAGGCGATCTGCACGCTGCCCCAGTCGGGCTGGCCGGTCACCAGGCAGTTGCTCTTGAGCAGGTGGCTCACCAGGGTTTCGTCCACCGGCTTTTCACCGAGCGCCGCGCTCAGCAGCTCGGGCGCGGGCTGGTAGCGCGTGCACTCCACATCGAGGCGGTCGATCGACAGGCCGCTGAGCTCGTGCACCGGCTCGCGGTCGAACTGCTCGGGCAGCAGCAGCTTCACGCCCGCGCTGGCCTGCATGGGCCCGCCGTGCCAGATCGCGGCGCTGATGTCGTGGCGGATGCGCTCGCGCACCGCGTCGGCGCTGGCGAAGGGCGTGTTGTTGAAGCTGTTCAGGTAGAGCTTGAACGACTTGCTCTCCACGATGTGCGTGCTCTCGCAGGGCACGGTGATGTGGGCCAGCGCCACCTGCGGCTTGCCGCGCGGGTTGAGCCAGCTGAGTTCGAACGCGGTCCAGAGGTCGGCGCCGAGAAAGGGCACGCTGCCGGTGATGCCGATCTCGCGCCGTTTGGCTTCGCGCGGCAGCGGAAACAGCAGCGAGGCGTCGTAGGTGTCAATGTAGGCCGAGGCGCGGCCGAGCTGGGACTGTTCGGGGGTGTTGGGGTTCATGTCAGACGAATTCGCGTTCGCGCAGCCACTTGGTGGCGACCCACTTCTCGCCCTCGATCACCGGGGCGCCGCCATGCAGCGTGCGGGTGGAGGGGTGGGGCCGGTCGTAGCTGAAGAACACGGCGTTGCCGCGCATCGGCGCCACTTCAAAGCCGGCGTCGGGGAAGGTGGTGCCACCGCCGCGCGCGGGCTCGTTGAGGTACATCACCAGCGTGGCCACGCGCTGGCCGCCGCGCTTGAGGATGGTGGGCGTGCCGGGCTCGGCGGGGTCGAAGTAGTCGTAGTGCGGCTTGTACTCGGCGCCGGGGTGGTAGCGCAGCACCTGGAAGCCCTCGCCGTTCTCCAGCGGCCATCCCACCAGCCGCGCGATGCGCGCCTCGATGCGCGCCACCTCGGGCGTCTGGCCACGGGTGAAGAACATGCCGCTGCTGGTGCGATCGGGGTTGAGTTCCTCGCCGCCGGTCTTGGTCTCCACCGTGAGCGAGCGCGCCAGGTGCGGGCGCGCGGATTCGATCAGCGCGTCGCACTCTTCGGCGCTCAGCAGGTTGCCCAGCACCACCACGCGCGGGTGGCTCAGCGTGGCGATCACATCCACCAGGCGGTCGCCCGCGTCGATCTGGCGCGGCGAGAGGCTCAGGTCCAGGTCGGGCACGGGCACACCCTGCCCTGGAGAGGCCACGGCCTGCTCGGGAACGGCCACCACCGGCTTGGCCGCGGCCTGGTTGCGCAGGTGCTCGCGCAGCGTGCTCTCGAGCGCGGCCACGGCCACCGGTTCCTGCCAGCCCGAGGCCACCATGGACGCGAGCACCACCTCGGGGGTAAAGCCGGCCGCGGCCTGCTCGATGATCCAGCGGCGCAGTTCGGGGGTGACGGTCTGGCTCATGGTGTCGGTCAAGGCGTTCAGGCCTTCTGTTCGCGGCGAAACACCAGCCGGTCGGGCGCGGACGCGGCGGGCACGAAACGGTAGCCTTCCAGGTCGAAGCCCTTGAGCTGCTCCGGCGTGGTGGCCCGGTGGGTGACAGCGTACCGCACCATCAGGCCGCGTGCACGCTTGGCCATGAAGCTGATCACCTTGTAACCCTCGGCCTTGCGTTCCTCGAAGGCGCAGGTGACCACGCGCGGCATCAGCGCCTTGCGGTCCACCGCCTTGAAATACTCTTCGCTCGCCAGGTTGATCACCACCGGGCTCAGGTCGGCCCTGGCGCGCTGGTTGAGGTACTCGGCGATCTGGCTGCCCCAGAAGTCGTAGAGGTTCTTGCCCAGCGGCGTCTTCAGGCGCGTGCCCATTTCGAGCCGGTAGGGCTGCATGCGGTCCAGCGGGCGCAGCACGCCGTAGAGGCCGCTCAGGATGCACAGGTGCTGCTGCAGCCAGTCGAGCTCGGCCTCGCCCAGCGTCTTCGCGTCGAGGCCACCGTACACGTCGCCGTTGAAGGCCAGCACCGCCTGCCGGGAATTCTTCGCGGTGAACTTCGGGCTCCAGGCCTGGTAGCGCGCGGCGTTCAGGCCCGACAGCGCGTCCGACAGGCTCATGAGCTCGGCGATCTGCTGCGGCGACTTGTCGCGCAGCACGGCGATGAGCTCGGCCGACTGCTTCACGAACAGCGGCTGGGTGTGGGTGGCGGTGTGCGGTGGCGTCTCGTAGTCGAGGGCTTTGGCGGGCGAGATCAGGAACAGCATGGGAGGGGATGGAGATGGGGTCGGGGCCGCGGGGCCGGGGCATGCCCGCGCACGAAAAAAAAGGGCTTCCCGCGGGAAGCCCTGATTATCGCCAACGGTGCGCGTTACCTCAGGTCGCCCGCCAGCGAAGCCAGCGTTTCCGGAGTCACCTGCACGTGGGCCGGGTAGTGGGTGTGGTCGCAGCCGATCTTCACCGCGGCGCCGGCCTGGATGGCCGCGCGCATGGGCGGCGTGAATTCGAAGCGCACGAAGTGCACGGCCGAGGTCTTCTCGTCGTTCTCGCGGTCCAGGTCCTCGTCGGCGATCGCGTAGACGCGGACATGGCCTTCGACCTCGACGAAGAGGCGGTCTTCCACACCGATCAGGCGCGCGAGCTCGCGCTTGCGCTCGTTGACGTCGGTGTACTCGATCATCATCGTGGCCTTCCAGTTGTGGCCATCGGGCACCAGCGGCGCGTAGGCCTCGATCTCCTGCTCGATGCCCTCTTCCTCGAAGATCTTCTCGATGCGCAGCATCTCCTGGATCTGGTAGCGGATGGTGGTCTCGCTTTCGAACTGCAGGTTGATGTGCTCGCCCAGGCGCACGCTGCGCAGCTTGCGGTGGGCAATGATCTCGGGCTTGTGCACCTTGCGCCACTTGGTGTAGGCCTCCAGGCTCATGAGGGTGTCGGCGGTGATGTGACCGGTGAGTTGCATGGGTGTCTCCTTACTTCAGTCCGTAGGCGTGCGCCACCAGGCTCAGCGGGTGCTGCAGTTCGGGCGCACCGAGGCCGTTCACTTCAAACCCCTGGGCGATGTGGTGGCCGCCGAGCGGGCAGTCCGAGCTGATGTAGTCGGGCCGGGCGCCGTCCTTCATGGTGGCCATGGCCTTGAACACCGGCTTGCCGATCTTCATCGCGGTCTGGTGGTATGCCTTCTTCACGCCGAAGGTGCCGGCGTGGCCCGAGCAGCGCTCGATGGTGTTGATGGTGGTGTCCGGGATCATCTTGAGCATTTCCTCGGTCTTGCGGCCGATGTTCTGCACCCGGCCGTGGCAGGGGATCTGGTAGCTAACGTTGCCCAGCTTCTGCGGGAATTCGGTCTTGAGCAGGCCGTCGCGCTTGCGCGCCATGAAGTACTCGAACGGGTCCCACATGTGCTCCTTCACCAGCTGGGTGTCGGCGTCGTCGGGGAACATGAGCGGGATCTCCTGCTTGAACATCAGCGCGCAACTCGGCACCGCGGCGAGGATGGCGTAGCCGTCCTTCGCGTACCTGGCCAGCACCGGGATGTTGGCCTCCTTGCTCGCCTGCACCGAGTCCAGGTCGCCCAGCTCGAGCTTGGGCATGCCGCAGCATTTTTCCTTCTCGACGATCACATAGGGAATTTCGTTGTGGTCGAGGATCTTGAGCAGGTCCAGGCCGATGCCGGGCTCGTTGTAGTTGATGTAGCAGGTGGCGAAGATCGCCACCTTGCCGGGTGTCTTCTCACCATCCTTCACCTCGATGGCCTTCGCCTGCGGCGTGCCGGAGCGAAACTTCTTCGTCGCCAGCTCGGGCAGCCAGGCGTCCTTGTCGACACCGGCCACGCGCTCCATCACCTGGCGCGCCACCTGGGTCTTGTTCACCGCGTTGGCCACCTGCACCACGATGGGAATGCCGGCGAACTGGCCGTGCACGTCGGTGGAAGCGAGGAATTTTTCGGCCAGACCGACCTCACCCTTTTTGAACTTGATGGCCTTGGCACGCAGCATGGTGTGCGGGAAGTCCAGGTTCCATTCGTGCGGCGGCGTGTACGGGCACTTGGTCATGTAGCAGAGGTCGCACATGTAGCACTGGTCGACCACCTTCCAGTAGTCCTGCTTGTCCACGCCATCGACCTCCATGGTCTTGCTCTCGTCGACCAGGTCGAACAGCGTGGGAAAGGAACCGCACAGGCTCACACAGCGGCGGCATCCGTGGCAGATGTCGAAGATGCGTTCGAGCTCGTGGAAACATTTTTCCTCGTCGTGGAAGTCGGGGTTCTTCCAGTCGAGCGCGTGCCGGGTGGGGGCTTGCAGGTTGCCTTCGGTGGCCATCGTTGTCGTCCTCGTCTGATGCGGGTTGTGTCGTGGGTTCCTGGAAGGGCTCGTCGGCGCAAGCCCTTTCAGGAACGCTGCGCCTCGCGGCGCAGCGTCTTCAGCATCAACGGTCAGTCCACCAGCTCGTTCAGGGCCTTGGTGTAGCGGTTGGCGTGCGAGCGCTCGGCCTTGGCCAGGGTCTCGAACCAGTCGGCGACTTCGTCGAAGCCTTCTTCGCGCGCGGTCTTGGCCATGCCCGGGTACATGTCGGTGTACTCGTGGGTTTCACCCGCGACGGCCGACGCCAGGTTCAGGCGGGTCGCGCCGATCGGCATGCCGGTGGCGGGGTCGCCGGACTGCTCCAGGAACTCGAGGTGGCCGTGCGCATGGCCGGTCTCGCCTTCGGCGGTCGAGCGGAACAGCGCGGCCACATCGTTCTGGCCTTCCACGTCGGCCTTGTTTGCGAAGTACAGGTAGCGGCGGTTGGCCTGGGATTCGCCGGCGAAGGCGTCCTTCAGGCATTGCTCGGTTTTCGAGCCTTTCAATGCGGGCATGTGGTATCTCCTTGCGTGGGTTGAAGAAACGCCCAAGAGGTCCGGGCAGGAGGCCCCGCACCTGTTGAGACTGCCAGACCATACGCCCGCTGGGGAGCCAGGTCTAATTGTTCTGGACTATGCGGTGGATTGCACGGGACTATCAAGTTCAATTGATTGATAACCGTTCTCAACAACGTCGACATGCCCCGGGGAAAGCATCAAACTGGAGCGCGACGTGGGCCCATAGAATTACGATAAGAGAAATGCGTTGCATAATGGTGAACGCCAGACGCCCCAGCGCCCGCATCCGCCGACCATCAGGAGACCGACATGCCGACCCCCGCCACCCTGCCCGCACCCGCACCCATCCAGCAGCTGCACCACTACGCCTACCGCGCGAAAGACGCGGAGGAAACGCGCCGCTTCTACGAAGACATCCTGGGCCTGCCGCTGTACCACATCATCCAGAGCGACTACGTGCCCAGCACCGGCGAGTACTGCCCGTACACGCACTTCTTCTTCCGCCTGCAGGACGGCTCCTTCATCGCCTTCTTCGACCTCGGCGACGACGAGGCCGCGCTGCCCAGCCCCAACACGCCGAAATGGGTCAACCACATCAGCTTCCGCGTGGACACCGAGCAGGAGCTGGAAAACACCAAGGCCCGGCTGGAGGCCAGCGGCATCGAGGTGCTGGGCGTGACCGACCACCACATCTTCAAGAGCATCTATTTCTTCGACCCCAACGGCATCCGCCTGGAGCTCACCGCGCAGCTCGCCGATGCGTTCGAGATGCTGGAGGAAAGCAAGACCGCGCACGCGCGCCTGGCCGAGTGGAACACCCGCAAGGAGCAGTGGCGCCGCGAACGCGCCGAGGGCAGGACCGCCGCACCGCTCAAGCCGCAACAGAACGACCGGCCCGAGGTGGCGGCGCGCGCGAAGTCCTGAGCGGGGCCGACGAATGACCACCACCACCTACCGCGAGACCGCCCTCACCAACAGCTACGAGTTCACCGGCGGCGCCGGCTACGTGCTGCCCGAATACCCCTTCGTGCCTCCGCCCGAACTGCAAGGCGGCGCCATGGTGCGCCACCCCGTGGTCATCGTGGGTGGCGGCATCACCGGCCTCACCCTGGCGTGCTCTCTGGCGCGCCTGGGCGTGCGCGCGGTGCTGATCGACGAAGACAACACCGTGGGCGTGAAGGGCGCGTCCTCGCGCGGCATCTGCTACACGCAGAAGTCGCTGGAGATCTTCGAGCGACTGGGCATCTTCGAGCGCATTGCCGCCAAGGGCGTGCAGTGGAGCGTGGGCCGCACCTTCGCCGGCGACGACGAGGTCTACAGCTTCGACCTGCGCCAGCAGGGCAACTTCCACCTCTCCAGCCAGCCACCCTTCGTCAACATCCAGCAGTTCTACATCGAGGGCTTCCTGGTCGAGCGCATCCAGGAGCTCGGCGTGGTCGAGCTGCGCTGGCAGAACCGCCTGACCGCCTTCGAGCAAGGCGCCGACTGCGCCACGCTCACGGTGGAAACACCGGCCGGCAGCTACCGCATCGAGGCCGAGCACGTGATCGACGCCACCGGCTCGCACAGCCCGCTGCGCAAGTGGCTCCAGGTGCCTTTCGATTCGCGCCGCGGCGACGACCGCTGGTGCATCGCCGATGTGCGCTTCAGCACCCACCCGCCGGTGGAGCGCCACACCTGGATCGAGGCGCCGTTCAACGAGAACCGCGCGGTCTGGCAGCACCTCATGGCCGACGACGTCTGGCGCATCGACTACCAGATGGCGCCCAACGCCGATCCCGAGGCGGTGAGCCGCGAGGACGTGGTGCGCGAGCGCCTGGCGCGCCAGTTCGGCCCCGACGTGGACGTCGAGATCGTCTGGGTCGGGCCCTACGCCTACCGCAGCGAGTGCGTGCACGCCATGCGCCACGGCCGCGTCTTCCTCATGGGCGACTCGGCCAAGGTGGTCAGCCCGTTTGGCGCGCGCGGCGGCAACACCGGCGTGGCCGACGCCGACAACCTGGCCTGGAAACTGGCCGCCGTGCTGCGCGGCAAGGCCGACGCGGCGCTGCTGCAAAGCTACGATGACGAGCGCCTGGAGGCCGCGCAGCAGAACGTGTGCGTGACCAACCGCACCGCGCGCTTCCTGCGCCCGGCCGACGGCAGCGAGCGCCTGTTCCGCGAAGCCGCCATCGGCCTGGCCAGGCAGCACCCGTTCGCGCGCGCGCTCATCAACACCGGGCGCATGGCCGTGGCCAACCCGTACAGCCACTCCCGGGCCTGCACCTACGCACCCGGCAGCGCGGCCGGCCAGTCGGTGCAGAACGTGCCATTCGCCTGGGGCGACGGCAGCCCGGGCACGGTCAACGCGCTGCTGAACTGGGCCGCCGGCGACCTGCTGGTGCTGGTGTTCGGCGACCTGCCGGCCACAGCCCTGCAGCGCCTGCGCCGCCTGTGCCTGGACGCCCCGGTGCGCGCCGTGCAGGTGCTCGGCCCCGACGCCCCGGCCCAGGCCATGGAACACGTGCGCGACCCCAAGGGCCACCTGCAGGGCGCCTGCCACGTGTTCGGCCACGCCTGGGCGCTGGTGCGCCCCGACGGTTACCTCGCCGCCACCGGCGAGACCATCAACACCCGGCTGGTGGCCGCCATCGAGCGCTCGCTGGGCCTGCGCGGAGACACCCCATGAAGACCACGCCCCATTTCCAGGACGCGGACGCGTTCTACGAACAACTGCTCGACGCGCACGCCGGCCTCAGCCGTGAAGACGCCGAGCTGCTCAACGCCCGCCTGATCCTGCTGCTGGCCAACCAGATCGGCGACGCGCGCGTGCTCAAGGCGTGCATTGCCGCGGCCCGGCAAATGCCGACCTCCACGGCCTGAGCGGGTGGCTCGAATAAAATCGGGCCCTTCCCCTGCTCTCCCTGACGGCATCCTGCGGGATGCCGTTTCCATTTTTGGCGCGCCACATGACCGACACCCTGAACCAGCCCGGCCTGCAATCCCTGGCGAAATCGTTCGAACCCGCCCCGCTCGAAGCCCGCTGGGGCCCCGAGTGGGAGCGGCGCGGCTACGGCGTGGCCGGCTTCCGCGGCACCGGCCAGCCCCAGGCGGATGCGCCGTCGTTCGCGATCCAGCTGCCCCCGCCCAACGTCACCGGCACCCTGCACATGGGCCACGCGTTCAACCAGACCATCATGGACAGCCTCACGCGCTACCACCGCATGGCGGGCGCGAACACGGTCTGGGTGCCTGGCACCGACCACGCCGGCATCGCCACCCAGATCGTGGTGGAACGCCAGCTGCAGTCGCAAGGCATCAGCCGGCATGACATGGGCCCCACACCGGCCGAGGCGCGCAAGAACTTCGTGGCCAAGGTCTGGGAGTGGAAGGAACAGAGCGGCAACACGATCACCACGCAGATGCGCCGCATGGGCGACAGCGTGGACTGGAGCCGCGAGTACTTCACCATGGACGACAAGCTCAGCACGGTCGTCACCGAGACCTTCGTGCGGCTGTACGAGCAGGGCCTGATCTACCGCGGCAAGCGCCTGGTGAACTGGGACCCGGTGCTCAAGACCGCGGTGTCGGACCTGGAAGTGGAAAGCGAAGAGGAAGACGGTTTCCTCTGGCACATTGCCTATCCGCTGACCGATGGCTCGGGCTCGCTCACCGTGGCCACCACACGCCCCGAGACCATGCTGGGCGACGTGGCGGTGATGGTGCACCCGGAAGACGAGCGCTACACCGCGCTGATCGGCAAGACCGTGAAGCTGCCGCTGTGCGACCGCGACATCCCGGTGATCGCCGATGCGTATGTGGACCGCGCATTCGGCACCGGCGTGGTCAAGGTCACGCCCGCGCACGACACCAACGACTACGCGGTGGGCCAGCGCCACCAGCTGCCGATCATCGGCGTGCTCACACTGGACGCGGCCATCAACGAGAACGCGCCCGCGAAGTACCGCGGCATGGACCGCTTCGTCGCGCGCAAGGCCGTGGTGGCCGACCTGGAAGCCGCTGGCCTGCTGGTGGAAACGAAGAAGCACAAGCTCATGGTGCCGCGCTGCGCGCGCACCGGCCAGGTGGTCGAGCCCATGCTCACGGACCAGTGGTTCGTCGCCATGCAAGCCAAGGGCAACGACAAGAACACCAGCGGCACGTCCATCGCCGACAAGGCGATTGCGGCCGTGCAGTCGGGCGAGGTGAAGTTCGTGCCCGAGAACTGGGTCAACACCTACAACCAGTGGATGAACAACATCCAGGACTGGTGCATCAGCCGCCAGCTCTGGTGGGGCCACCAGATCCCGGCCTGGTACGACGAGACCGGCACCGTGATCGTGGCGCGCAACGAAGCCGAAGCGCAGGCGAAAGCCCCGGGCAAAACGCTCACGCGAGACCCCGACGTGCTGGACACCTGGTACTCCTCCGCCCTGGTGCCGTTCAGCACCATGGGCTGGCCGGACCAGAAGGACGGCGCGACCGAGGACTACAACCTGTACCTGCCCAGCACCGTGCTGGTGACGGGCTACGACATCATCTTCTTCTGGGTGGCCCGGATGATCATGATGACGACCCACTTCACCGGCCGCGTGCCGTTCAAACACGTCTACATCCACGGCCTGGTGCGCGATGCGCAGGGCCACAAGATGAGCAAGAGCGAAGGCAACGTGCTCGATCCGGTGGACCTCATCGACGGCATCTCGCTCGCGCCCCTGCTGGAGAAGCGCACCACCGGCCTGCGCAAACCCGAGACCGCGCCCAAGGTGCGCAAGCAGACCGAGAAGGAATTTCCCGAGGGCATTCCGGCCTACGGCGCGGACGCGCTGCGCTTCACCTTCGCCGCGCTGGCGTCGCTGGGCCGCAGCATCAACTTCGACAGCAAGCGCTGCGAGGGCTACCGCAACTTCTGCAACAAGCTCTGGAACGCCACGCGCTTCACGCTGATGAACTGCGAAGGCCAGGACTGCGGCCTGGAAGACCACACCAAGGCCGAATGTGCCGTGGGCCAGCCCTTCCACGGGTATCTCAGCTTCAGCCAGGCCGACCGCTGGATCAGCTCGGTGCTGCAGAAGACCGAGGCCGAGGTGGCCAAGGGCTTCGCCGAATACCGCCTGGACAACGTCGCCAACGCGGTCTACGACTTCGTCTGGAACGAGTTCTGCGACTGGTACCTGGAAATCGCCAAGGTGCAGATCCAGACCGGTGACGCGTCGCAGCAGCGCGCCACGCGCCGCACGCTGATCCGCACGCTGGAGGCCATCCTGCGCCTGGCGCATCCGGTGATCCCGTTCATCACCGAGGAGCTCTGGCAGAAAGTGGCACCGGTTGCCGGCCTGCCCGGTGAGTCGGTGAGCATTGCGCGCTATCCGCAGGCGCAATTGAACAAGATCGACGAGGCGGCCATCGCCCACGTCACCAAGCTCAAGGGCCTGGTGGATGCCTGCCGCAACCTGCGTGGCGAGATGAGCGTCTCACCCGCCACGCGACTGCCGCTCTATGTGCTGGGTGACACCGACTTCATGCGCGCCGCCGGCCCCGTGCTGCAGGCCCTGGCCAAGCTCAGCGAGGTGCGCGTGTTCGAGGACGAGGCCGCCTGGGCCGCGGCGGCGCAGGCTGCGCCGGTGGCGGTCGCGGGCGAGGCGCGCATGTGCCTGTTCATGGAGATCGACGTGGCCGCCGAAAAAACCCGGCTGGGCAAGGAAGCCACGCGCCTGGAGGGCGAGATCGTCAAGGCCACGGCCAAGCTGTCGAACGAGGCCTTCGTGGCCAAGGCGCCGCCGGCGGTGATCGAACAGGAGAAGAAACGCGTGGCCGATTTTTCCGCCACGCTGGGCAAGGTGCGCGAGCAGTTGCAGCGTCTGAACGCCTGAGAACAGGTGCCGCCGGCGAAGGGGGTTACCCCCTGTGCATCGCGATCGAACTCCACTGCGAGGGCGTGACCGCCTGCGGGTCGCTCTGCTCCTGGTAGTCGAGGCTGTCCAGCACCGAGAAGTCGCTCACCCGGGGCTCGCTCTGCGCGGCCGCTGGCGACAGGGTTTCGTGCATGCGGTGCGCCACATACCAGCTCGCGCGCAGCTTGGCTTCGCGGGTGTGGGAGCCCAGGCGCGGCGTGAGGTGCAGGTTGGGGATGCCGTGCAAGGGCGTGCCTTCCGCCGCGAACTGCGGGTTAGCACCGTCGAGCAGGCAGGCATCGATGCGGCCGTCGCACAGCGCCAGGGCCAGGGCTTCGGGGTCGAACAGCGAGCTGCGGCTCACGCCCACCCACAGCTGGCCAGGCTTGCAATGGTTGAGCAGGCGCTCGTTGATCCAGCCCCGGAAACGCGAGGCGTAAACCATCTGCAGCGAGATCGCGTCGGAGTGGGTCAGCAGCTCCTGCAGCGACACCGGCTCCACCTTGAGCTTGTCCCAGATGTCGGCCGCGTGGTGCACCGCCGGGTCGTAGCCCAGCAGGCGCACGCCCAGGCTGCGCAGCATGGGCGCCAGCGTGTGCGCCACCGGCGCCAGGCCCAGCAGGCCGACGGTGCTGCCCGAGAGCTCGCGCCCCATGCGCACCTGCGAAATCTTGCGCCCCAGCAGCGCGCTGATCATGCCGCGGCGGTACAGCATCAGCAGGCCGTAGAGCAGGTACTCGGCGTTGGAGCGCACGGTGGCGCTGCGCGCCTGCAGCACGCGCACATTGCGCCGCGCGCAGGCGTCGAGATCGGTGTTGTCGCTGGAGATCTGCATGCGCGCCACGATCTCGAGTTTGGGCGCGAAGTCGAGGAACTCGCTGGAGACCACCACGTGCGGAGGCAGCACGATGGCGCGTGTCTTGTAGGTGCTCTTGCGCAGCTCGGTGGGGTCGTCGGCCAGCTCCGGCCGGAAACTCACCTCGTGGCGCTCCTGCAGCCAGGCCAGCGCCTCAGGCACAAGCGGATCGAGCAGCAGGACTTCCATGGTGGTGCAGGGCTGGGTTGGGGGTGGAAACCTGGATGCGCCTGCCGGGCTTCAGCGGCGCTTGAGCAGGGTGATGTGGTCGTCGCCGACCGTCTGTTGCTGCATCAACAGGTTGCCCGTCTGTTTGGCAAAGGCCTGGAAATCGCGCACCGAGCCGGCGTCGGTGGAAATCACCTTGAGCGTCTGCCCGCTGTGCATGTCGGCCAGCGCCTTCTTCGCCTTGAGGATCGGCAGCGGGCAGTTGAGGCCACGGGCATCGAGTTCTTTGTCTGCGATCATGAGGGGGTTTTCCTAGGTAATCGCCATTCTAAGCGGCGCGCCGCGCGGGCACGTGCATGCGTTCGCGCACGCACGGGACGATCGCCGCTAGCCGGCGCTGTCGGCCGGACCCACGGCGGGTTTTTGTAGCAAATCTTCCATGAACACGGGCTCGTGGCCCTGCCGGCGCAGCCACTGGGCCAGCGCCAGCCCGGTACCGGCGCGCCAGCAGCGCACCTGCTCGGGCCGCATCAGCTTGTAGTCCACCAGCTCGGGCGAGAGCTTCACCTCGCCATGCGCGCGCGCGTGGTAGGTGATGATGATCTGGTTCATGCGCTGGAAATCGTGCACGCCCACCAGCTCCAGCGCATCCACTTCCAGCGAGGTTTCCTCGGCGATTTCGCGCCGGATGCCCTCTTCGGGCGTCTCACCCGCCTCCATGAAGCCGGTGATGAGGCCGAACATCTTGCCCGGCCAGGCGGCGTTGCGCGCCAGCAGGACGAGCCCGTCGATGTCCACGATGGCCGCCAGCACCGGCGTGGGGTTGTTCCAGTGCGTGAAGCCGCAGGCCGGGCAGCGCATGCGCTGGGTGAAGCCGCCGTCCTCCTCCTGGCCGATCAGGGCCAGTGGCGTCGCGCACGAGGGGCAGAACCGGAATTCGGTGCTCATGGTCACGGGCACCCGTCAGGCCGGGAACACGCCGGTGGACAGGTAGCGGTCGCCCCGGTCGCAGACGATGAAGACGATGGTGGCGTTGTCGACCTGGCTCGCGATCTGCTGTGCCACCCAGCAGGCACCGGCCGCCGAGATGCCGGCGAAGATGCCCTCCTCGCGCGCGAGCTGCCGGCACATGGCTTCGGCGTCGGACTGGCTCACGTACACCAGCTCGTCGACCGTGCTGGGGTCGTAGATCCTGGGCAGGTATTCGGTCGGCCACTTGCGGATACCCGGGATGCGCGAGCCCTCGCTGGGCTGGGCGCCGATGATGCGGATGGCCGGGTTCTTTTCCTTCAGGAAGCGAGAGACACCGGTGATGGTGCCGGTGGTGCCCATGGCGCTCACGAAGTGGGTGATGCGCCCGCCGGTCTGCTGCCAGATCTCGGGGCCGGTCGTCTCGTAGTGCACGCGCGGGTTGTCGGCGTTGGCGAACTGGTCGAGCACGCGGCCCTTGCCCTCGGCCTGCATCCTCTCGGCCAGGTCGCGGGCCGACTCCATGCCACCGCTCTTGGAGGTGAGGATCAGCTCGGCGCCAAAGGCCTTCATGGTCTGCGCACGCTCGATGGACAGGTCCTCCGGCATGATCAGCACCATGCGGTAGCCCTTGATGGCCGCTGCCATGGCCAGCGCGATGCCGGTGTTGCCCGAGGTCGCCTCGATCAGGGTGTCCCCGGGCCGGATTTCGCCGCGCTCCTCGGCGCGCCTGATCATCGAGACCGCGGGACGGTCTTTCACCGAGCCAGCCGGGTTGTTGCCCTCGAGCTTGCCCAGGATCACGTTGCCGCGCGGCGCGTTGGCGGCCGCGCCGATGCGCTGCAGCGCGACCAGCGGCGTGTTGCCGATGGCGTCTTCAATCGTCGGGTATTTCATCATCAGCACTGTGCCATAATTTCGGGTCTCCCTTCTCACAGCCCGGGTGGTGAAATTGGTAGACGCGCCGGACTCAAAATCCGGTTCCGAAAGGAGTGTCGGTTCGATTCCGACCCCGGGCACCACCACTCAAGCCGTGCAGGCAAGCCGCACGGCTTTTTTGTTGCCTGCTCACTCCGCGCCGCGCGCGGCCAGGCCCTGCGCCACCGTGGGATACAGCAGGCGCAGGCCCAGTTCGTCCTTCATGCGCTGGTTGTGCAGCCGGCGCGACTCGCTCATGAAACTCAGCAGCACCAGCGGTAACTGGTCGCTCGCGGCATCGCGCGCCACGCGCGGCGGCCGTGGCAGGCCGTAGAGGTCGGCCGCCAGGTCGAAGTAGTCGCCCATCTTGAGCTGCGTGTCGTCCACCACGTTCACATTGCGCTGCGGCCGGCCACGCCACAGCGCGAGCAGGCAGGCGCGCGCCAGGTCGTCGGCGTGGATGTGGTTGGTATAGACATCGTCCTCGGCGCGCAGCACAGGCGTGCCGCGCTGCAGGCGCTCGCGCGGCGTGCCGCCAGGCCGGTCGGGCGCGTAGATGCCAGGGATGCGCAGCACCGTGGTGCGCACGCCGGTGGCGCGGCCCAGCCAGTGCACCGCCGCCTCGGCATCGACCCGGCGCCAGGCGCGCGGTGTGAGCGGCCTGGCGGGCGTGGCTTCGCCCACCCATCGGCCCTGGCCGTCGCCGTACACGCCGGTGGTGGAGCCGTAGACCACCGCCGACGGCAGCGATCGCTGCACCAGCGCGCGGGTGAGCGCGCGGGTGCGCGGGTCGAGCCGCCAGTCGGCCATCTCGCCCGAGGGCGGTGGTGCGAGATGCAGCACGCGCGTGGCCAGGCCGGCCAGGCGGCGCAGGCTGCGCGGGTCGTCCAGGTCGCCCTGCAAGGGAGTGATGCCCCGGGCGCGCAGTTCGGGGCCGCGCGCGGGGCTGGACGTGAGTGCCAGCAGGCGCACGCGCTGCCCGCCGCCCAGGGCGCGCGCGGCGCGCTGGCCCACGTCGCCGCAGCCAATGATCAACACCCGTTCACGCCGGAAGCGTGCGGGCAAAGCGCCGAGAAGGCTCATGCGGAATCCGAATTTGCGACAATGGCCGGTTGCTGCGCGCGCGGCTCCGCGCCCGTCAGCCTCTCTTTTTTCACCACTGCCAGTATGACATTCACCATCACCGTCCAGCCCAGCGGGCGCACCTTCACCGCCGAACCCGACGAAGCCATGCTGGCCGCCGGCATCCGCCAGGGCATCGGCCTGCCCTATGGCTGCAAGGACGGCGCCTGCGGCTCCTGCAAGTGCAAGAAGGTCTCGGGCAGCGTGACGCACGGTCCGCACCAGCCCAAGGCGCTGAGCGCCGACGAAGAAGCCGCCGGCTACGTGCTCACCTGCTGCGGCGTGGCGCACAGCGACGTGGTGCTCGAATCGCGCCAGGTCACCGAGGCCGGCGCCTTCCCGATCAAGAAGATGCCGGTGCGCGTGAGCGCGCTCGAACGCGCCTCGCACGACGTGATCGTGCTGCGCCTGCAACTGCCCGCGAGCGACACCTTCCAGTACCACGCCGGCCAGTACGTGGAGTTCCTGCTGCGTGACGGCGACCGCCGCAGCTACTCGATGGCCAACGCGCCGCACACCCAGGTCGGCCAGCCGGCGATCGAGCTGCACCTGCGCCACATGCCCGGCGGCAAGTTCACCGACCACGTGTTCGGCGCGATGAAGGAAAAGGACATCCTGCGCATCGAAGGGCCGTACGGCAGCTTCTTCCTGCGCGAGGACAGCGACAAGCCCATGGTGCTGCTCGCCTCGGGCACCGGTTTCGCGCCGATCAAGGCGGTGATCGAGCACATGCAGCACAAAGGCATCACCCGCCCAGCCACGCTGTACTGGGGCGGCCGCCGCCCGGCCGATCTGTACCAGAGCGCCTGGATCGAGACGCAGCTCGCGGCCATGCCGAACCTGCGCTACGTGCCCGTGGTCTCCGACGCCCTGCCCGAAGACGGCTGGACCGGCCGCACCGGCTTCGTGCACCAGGCCGTGCTGCAGGACTTCCCCGACCTCTCGGGCCACGAGGTCTACGCCTGCGGCGCGCCCATCGTGGTGGAATCGGCCAGGCGCGACTATGTCGCGCAAGCTGGCCTGCCCGAGGAGGCCTTCTTCGCCGACTCCTTCACCAGCGCCGCCGACAAGGTGGCCTGAGCTTTCCTGACAACATCGGAGACAACACACCATGCTGAACCGCCGCCAACTGATCACCCGCTCCGCACTGGCCTCGGCCAGTCTCGCCCTGCCTGGCTTCGCCAGTGCCCAGGCCGCGGCGACCACCACGCGCATCGTGGTGCCCTTCGCCGCGGGCGGGCCGATCGACGTGACCGCGCGCATCCTGGCCGAGGCGGTCAAGGGCACGCTGGGCACGGTGATCGTGGAGAACCGGCCCGGCGCGGGCGGCAACATCGGTGTGAGCGCGGTGGCCAAGGCCGCGCCCGACGGCCTCACGCTGGGCATCGCCACCACGGCCTCGCACGGCATCAACCCCTGGCTGTTCAAGCAACTGCCCTACGACCCGGCCCGGGACTTCGCGGCCATCACGCAGATGCTTCGCGTGCCCAACGTGCTGGTGATGAACGCCGAGACCGCCGCACGCCTGAAGATCACCACCCTGGCGGAACTGATCGCCTACGGCAAGGCAAACCCGGGCAAGCTCAACTACGGCTCGGGCGGCAACGGCAGCGCCGGCCACCTCGCGGGCGAGCTCTTCAAGAACCAGGCCGGCATCTTCGCGGTGCACATCCCGTACAACGGCGGCAACCCGGCGCAGCTGGGTCTGCTTTCGGGCCAGGTCGATTTCAACTTCGACAACCTCGCCACCGCCGCGGCCAACATCCGCTCGGGCAAGCTCAAGGCCCTGGCCGTGACCACCGCACAGCGCAGCAGCGTGGTGCCCGAGGTGCCCACGGTGGCGGCCACCCTGCCCGGCTTCGAGATCGACACCTGGTGGGGCCTCATCGCCCCGGCCGGCACGCCCGCCGAGACCGTGCGCAAGCTCAACACCGCGTTCGGTGATGCGCTGAAGTCGCCCGAGGTGAAGAGCCGCTTCGCCCTGCTGCTGGCCGAGCCCGCGCCCAGCACGCCGGAGCAGTTCGACGACTTCATGAAGCGCGAGCGCGCCAAGTACGAGCGCATGGTCAAGCTCAGCGGCGCCCAGGTCGACTGAATGCACCCGAGCCACCCATGAAAAACAGCACCCGCGGGTGCTGTTTTTCATGGGGCTGCCGGCTCAGGCCGCGAGCAGTTTCTTCAGATCGGCCGCGAGGGCCGCTGCGCCGGTGCCGTAGCGGTGGTACAGGCGAATGCGGCCCTGCGGGTCGTACACATAGCTGCCGGCCGAGTGGTCCATGGTGTAGCTGGTGGGCGTGGGGCCCTCGACCTTCTTGTAATAGATCTTGTAGCTCTTCGCGAGCTCGGGCAGTTTGTCGGGCGCCGCGTAGAGCGCGAGGAAGCTGGGGTCGAAGCTGGCCATGTACTGCTTCATCACTTCGGGCGTGTCGCGCTCGGGGTCGATGCTGACGAACAGGCCCTGCAGGCGTTCGCCGTCGGCGCCCAGCAGGCGCTTGGCCTCGGCCAGCTCGCTCATCGAGGTGGGGCACACGTCGGGGCACTGGGTGAAGCCGAAGAACAGCACCACCGCCTTGCCCTTGAAGTCGGCCAGGGTGCGCGGCTGGCCGTTGTGGTCGGTGAGCGAGAAACCGGTGGCGTAGTCGGCGCCGGTGATGTCGATGCCGGAGAACGGCTCGACCTTCTCGGTGCAGCCGGCCATCAACAGGCCGGCGGTGCCGAGCGAGGCACCCAGCAGGGCGCGGCGGGTGAGTGGGACAGGGGACATGGTGGCGGCGATCAGAAAAGGTAATGGTCGACCAGCAGCGCGGCAAACAGCAGCGAAAGGTGGATCAACGAGAAGCGGAAGGTCTTGCGCGCGAGGGCGTCGGAGTAGTGGCGCCAGAGCACGAAGGCATAGCCGCAGAAACCGATGCTGAGAGCGACCGCAACGACCAGGTAGAACCAGCCACTCATGCGCATCACGAAGGGCATGAGGCAGGCCGCGAACAGGACCACGGTGTAGAGCAGGATCTGCAGGCGCGTGAACTCGGAACCGTGCGTGACCGGCAGCATGGGCAGGCCGGCCTTGCGGTAGTCCTCCACCCGGTACAGCGCGAGCGCCCAGAAGTGCGGCGGCGTCCAGAGAAAGATGATCAGGAACAGGATCAGCGCCTCGGGCGAGACCAAGCCCGTCATGGCGGCCCAGCCCAGCACCGGAGGCATGGCGCCCGAGGCACCGCCGATCACGATGTTCTGTGGCGTGAGCGGCTTGAGGATCACGGTGTAGACCACCGCATAGCCGACGAAGGTGGCGAAGGTCAGCCACATGGTGAGCGGGTTGACGAGGAAGTACAGCACGGCCGAGCCCGCGGCACACAGCACGGCCGAGAACGACAGCGTGCGCGCATTGGTGAGCTGCCCCTTGGCGGTGGGTCGCCAGGCGGTGCGCTTCATCCTGGCGTCGATGTGCTGCTCGACCACGCAGTTGAACGCCGCGGCGGCACCGGCCACGAGCCAGATGCCGAAGCAGGCGATGGCCGCGAGCTGCACCTGCGCCCAGCTCGGCACGCCCGGCACGGCCAGCACCATGCCGATCAGCGCGCAGAACACGATGAGTTGGATCACGCGCGGCTTGGTCAGCGCGTGGTACTGGCGCCAGACCGAGGGCAGGGCCACGGCAACGGAAGGGGTGGAGGCGGTGCTCATCGGATCGGTGTGGACAGGTGCAAGGGAGCGGTGGTGGCCGCGGCGGCATCGCGCTGGCGGGCGCGGCGGGTGCCGCACACGGCCCCGGTGAGCACGACCACCAGCGCGGCGGCGCCCCCGGTGTGGCCCACGGCGGCCA
>QZKF01000065.1 GCA_003599455.1 Comamonadaceae bacterium | reverse complement strand
TCTTCCGCTCGGGGCCAACGAATCGACGTGGGCTGGCGTGTGGAGCGCGGACGCGGGCGCGGCGGTGTGGCCTTCTGGGTAGGGCAGGAACTGGTGTCTCATGGGGATTCCTTGCAAGGGCGCAGCGCACGGGATTTGCGCGGGATGGCGTTGAATCTACCGACGCAGGGCGCGCGCGAACACGTGAAATTGGTCATGCCCCGGGGTGCCGCGTGGCGCGGCGCGCGGGGCTCATAGCTGCTGCAGCGCGCTGAGCAGTTGGGCGCTGGACACCGGCTTGATGAGCAGGCTCAGGCGGTGCCGCTGCGCGGCTTCGCGCAGACTGGCGTGGGTCTCGCCGCTGATGAGCAGCACCTTCTTGCCGGCCTCGCGCAAGGCAATCGCAAGCTCCAGCCCGGACGCGGCATGGGGCAGCCGCACATCGCAGATGGCCACCTGGCCGAACGCCGCCTGCGCGATCGCATCGGCCGAGGTCTCCACATGCCGCACGCGCAGACCCCACTGCACGAGCAGGTCGCGCGTGGCCCCGGCCACGAGCGAATCGTCCTCGACCAGCAGCACGTCCCGCACCGCGAGCGCGGGCAGCGGCAGCGCGGGGCCCGATGCCGGCATGAGCGCGCCGGGCACCGACGCGGGATCGGTCTGCGCGCTGTGCGCGGGCTCGGTGGGCACCGGGGCCCGGGCACGCGGCAGCGTGAGCGTCATGCAGCAGCCGCGCCCCGGCGCGGAGCGCACGGCGATGTCGCCGTTCATGAGCAGCGCCAGCCGCCGCGCGATCGCCAGCCCCAGCCCCAGGCCATGGCGGCGGTCGCGCGCCTCGTTGTGGATCTGCACGAACTCCTCGAAGATGCGCGCCTGCGCGTCCTGCGCGATGCCGGGCCCCGCGTCGCGCACCTGCAGGCGCCACCGCCCGGCACCCGGGCGCAGCGCGACCAGCACGGTGCCACCGGGCGGCGAGAACTTGATCGCGTTGTCCAGCAGGTTCGACAGCACGCGGATCAGCATCAGGCCGTCGGCCATGGCGTGGGCGCCTGAGGGCACGAGCGCGACGATGCGCACGCCCGCGGCCTCGGCCACCGCGCTGTGCTGCCGCACCAGGCCCGCCACCAGCGGTGCCAGGTCGGTGGGCTGCAGCTCGGCCTGCACCACGCCCGAGTCCATGCGCGTGAGGTCCAGCACCTGCGACAGCAGGTCGTCCAGCGCGCGCCACGACTGGGTGATGCCGTCGAGCGCGCGCAGGGCCGCGCGGTCCTGCGTGGCCTGGGCCAGGTGCGCCAGCGGCGCGAGGTACAGGCCGATGGCGTGCACCGGCTGGCGCAGGTCGTGGCTCACCGCCGCGAAGAAGCGCGACTTCGCCAGGCCGAGCGCGGCGATCGCGTCGGCCGCGGCCTCGGCGCGGCGGCGCTGCTCGACCTGGCGCATCACGCCGATCTCCTGCGCGCGCGAGAGGAACACCATGGTCACCGTCATGAGGATGCCGCCGATGCCCATCATCACCAGCAGCGCGTCGCCCCCGATGCCGTCGACGATCAGGCGGACCGAGGTGGGCAACACCGCCAGGCACAGCGCGATGGTGGTGCGCACCACGTCGCCGGTGAGGCGCACCGCGATCAGCGTGGCGTTGCCCAGCAGGTAGCTCACGAGCACCGCGAGGATGGGCACGTTGCCCGGCACGTAGAGGAACCAGCAGGCGCTGCCCACGAAGGACATCAGCACCCACATGTAGATGCGGTAGACACGCCGGCGGTGCTGCTTGGGCCGCGCCCGGAAGCCGGGCCGGTTCACGTGCCACCAGCGCAGCACGCCCATGCCCGCGATGACGGCGAACCAGGCGAAGGGCTGCTGCCAGGGCAGCGCGGTGGCGAACATGCAGGCACACAGCAGCTCGCAGGCGCGCAGGGCCCAGAGCGAGGCGACGGTGTGCGCGCTGTCCTCCGGGTCGGGGCGCTCGTCCCGGCCCGGCGTCACAGGCTGTCGGCGTCGAGCTGCGCCGCCTGCGTGCGGTTCGATACCTGCAGCGCCTTGAAGATCTCGCTCATGTGGTTCTTCACCGTGCCCTCGCTGATGCCCAGCGTGCGCGCGATGAGCTTGTTGCTCATGCCCTGGCGCAGCAGCTGGCGCACCTCCTCCATGCGCGGCGTGAGCACCACCTCCGGGCGCTTCGCCTCGGGCGCGCGGTGCGCGAACGGCAGCTTGTCGCCGCGCAGAGCGGCCTCGATCGCGGCACAGATCTGATCGGACGGCGCGCTCTTGGGCACGAAGGCGTGCACGCTCGGAAGCTCCAGCGTGCGCCGCACCACGTCGGGCGAGGTCAGCGCCGAGATCACCACCAGCGGCAGGCGCGGGTGGTGGTGCGCGAGCTCGGCGAGGCGAAAGCCCCGTTCCATGCCGGGCATGTTCAGGTCCACCAGGGCCAGGTGCGCCGCCGGCCAGGCGCGCGCCGCGCGCATCAGCGCGTCGCCATCGCCCGCTTCGATGAAACGCACCTCGCCCAGCACGTCGCAGACCAGGCCGCGCATGCCGTCGCGCACCAGCGCGTGGTCGTCGGCGATCAGCACCGTGAGTTCGTCGGCGGACACGGTATCGCAGCAGGGAAGAAGTTCTCGGGACACCTTCGCATCTTCGGCGCGGGCGGGCGGCGTGTCTTCGCAGCGCGCGCGCACTTGATGGGCAATGCGCGCACGTTGGCGCGGGCCTCAGGCCGGGTGCTGCTGCTCGGTGATGTGGGCCGACACGCACTTCCAGCCGCCGCGCTGCCGGTGCCAGATGTCGGTGTAGCGGCTCACGCCTTCGCGTCCGTCCTTGAGCGTGTAGGCGTTCTCGGCATGGATCAGCGCCACCTCGCCGAAGCGGCGCACGGTGACGCGGTCCACCGGGAAGGCGCGCATGTGCTGGGCGTACGAAGGCTGGGCGAAGCGGGCCAGCGCCGCCGCCCGGTCGGAGCGGGTGCCGTCGCCCTGCACGGCGTTGTAGTCGGGCGCGAAGTGGGCGTCGTACCAGGCGACGTCGGCGTCGCGGTAGGCCTGCACGTACTGTGCGTTGAGCGTGTGCAGCACCTCGATGTCATCGCCCTGCGGGTCCTGCCCGGTCCAGGCCGGGTGCCGTGGCGCGACACCCGGGCGTGGCGCGGTGGGCACGCCCGGTTGCACCACGGTGTGCTGGCTGTTCACCAGGCGCCAGGCCGTGTCGCGGCGCAGGTAGACGTCGCTGTAGCGCAGCCGCGCCAGCCCACCGTCGCGCAGGGGCGTCTGCACCGTGCCCTGCACCAGCGCCACCGGCCCGTACAGGCGTACGCGCACGCCTTCGCACGAGGCGCCACGCAGCGGCGCGGGCGATCGCATGCGCGCGAGGTAGCCCGCGCGGTCGATCCATTCGCCGTCGCTGGCGGTGAAGAGGAAATCGGTGTCGACGAGCGCGTCGATGAAGTCGGCGTCGGGCACGACGAGCGCGTGCACCGTGCGGTGGTTGATGGCGCGCAGCTGGGCGCGCGCCAGGTTCACGGGACCGGGGTGGATGACGTGCGTGGCGAGCATGGCGAAGGGCTCCTCAGGCGCCGCGCCCGGGCGCGCCCGCCTGCCAGGCCGGCATGGCGGCCAGCAGGGCGCGCGCCATCTCGCGCGCGGCGGCCGGGTCCAGCCCCTGCTGGCGCACCAGGTAGTCGGCGTTCGCCTGCAGCACCTCGTCGTAGGGGCGCAGGCGGCCGGCCTCGTCGCCACAGGTGCTGCAGTAGGCCGCGCCGGGCTGGCCGCCGGCGAAGTCGGCCGGCTCGCGCATCGGGAAACCGCAGGAGCCGCAGGAAGGACAGTGTTCGGGCAGGGACATGGCACATCTCCTCAGGGTTGAAGCACATCGAGCAGCTGCGCCTTGAGCTCGGCGCCGCGCAGGGCCACCACGCTGCCGCCGGGGGCGAACAGGTCGCGGTTCATCAGGTAGTGGTTGGTGAGCGCGATCCACAGGTTGGTCAGCGCGACCGGGTTCATGGCGCGCGCCACGCCGCGCCCGACGTCGCGCGCGTGCGCCTCGCGCAGGCGGCTGCCCACCGCCGACTGCAGCGCGAACACGCGGGCGCGCGCCGACAGCGGCAGCGCCGTGGCCTCGCGCAGCAGGCGCGCGTACAGCACCTCGTGTTCACCGAGCGCGAGCAGGTGCGCGTCGAGCACCTCGCCCACGCCGCAGGTGTCGGCCGGCAGGGCCGAGAGGCGCTGCGACATCGCCTGCCCGACCTCGGCCACCAGCGCCTCCACCAGCGCGTCGCGGTTGGCGAAGTGCACGAACACCGTGCCGTGCGCCTTGCCCGTGGCCCGGGCGATCGCCGCGGTGGTGGCACCGGCGAAGCCGTGTTCGGCCACGACGCGTAGGCCCGCTTCCACCAGCTGGCGGCGCGTGGCCTCGCGCTGGCGGGTGCGGGGTCGGGGGTGGGCAGTACCGGGCATGTCGGATTTCATTGAGCATTTACTCACTGAGTGTTTGCTCATTATAATCATGACCCTGTTCGTTTGTGTGCATATTCACGCGAACCTGTTCGCATCAGCCGATGCGTTCGATACTGTCGGGCGCGAACGACCGAGGCGCGCCCGCCGGCGGGCGCGCGACAACCCCGAGGAAACCGCCATGGTGATGGAGTGGTCCACCGACAGCGTGCCCGCCGCGGCGCGCTTCGATCAGTGGCGCGAGGCCTGCTGCGAGCACGTCTACGCGCTGACCCCGGAGCGCGCGTCGCGCGGCAGCGCGTTCCACGGCGCGATCACCCGGCGCCAGCTGGGCGCGCTGGACGTGACCGACATCGCCTGCGACGGCCATGTGGTGCGGCGCCGCGAGCAGGACATCAGCGAGTGCCCGGGCGACACCTACTACATCTACCTGCAGCGCCAGGGCCGTGCCTGGTTCGACCAGCGCCAGCGCCGCTGCGTGGCCGAGGCCGGCGACATCGTGATCGCCGACCCCAACCTCGCCTTCAGCACCGGCACCGACGGTGCCTTCGACTTCCGCCTCTGGCGCATCGATCGCGCGCGCCTGCGCCCGCTGCTCGCGCTGCGCTCGGGCGAGCTGCCCATGCTGCGCATCGGCCGGGAACAGGCCGAGCGCGAGCTGATCGCGAGCTGGCTCGACACCCTGCTGCGCCAGCACGCCAGCCTCTCGCCCGCGAGCCTGGAGCTGGCGGTCGGCACGCTGTGCGCGCTGGTCGCGGGGGCGGCGGGCGCGGCGCCCGAGCTGCGCGAGCCCACCAAGCTGGCCCGGCGCCAGGCGCTGCTGCAGCGCGTGATGCGCGAGGTGGAGCGGCGCGCGCCCGAGATGGACCTGACGCCCGAGCGCATCGCGACCAGCGCCGGCCTGTCGCTGCGCTCGCTGCACCAGCTCTTCCTGCTGGCGGACTGCAGCTTTCACGAGTTCCTCACGCGCACCCGGCTGGCGCGCGCGCACGCGCTGCTGCGCGACCCCTCGGCGCGCCACCTGGGCACGGCCGAAATCGGCTTCGCGGCGGGCTTCGGCGAGGTGTCCACGTTCTACCGGCGCTTCAGGCAGCGCTACGGCATGACGCCCGGGGAATGGCGCGCGGGCTGAGGCCCGTGTCTGAACGCCCCGCTCAGCCGGGCTTGCTGGCGGCCTGGCGCATCAACTCGATGAAACGCTGGGCACCCAGGCCCATGGGCCGGTCGGTGTGCCACACCACGTCGACCCACACACGCAGCTGGTTGCTGATGTTGCCGAAGCGGATTTCCGTCATCGTGCCCGCGGCCACCATGGGCTCGATGAGGCTGCGCGGCAGGTAGGCCCAGCCCAGCCCGGCCTGCACCAGGCTCAGCGTGGCGAGGTGGCTGTCGGTGCGCCAGATCTGGCGCGCCAGCAGCAGGCGCGGATCGCGCCCATGGGGGTCGCGGCTCACCACCGCGATCTGGCGGATGTCGATCAGGTCGTTCAGCTGCAGTTGCCCCGGGCGCGCCTGCACCGCCGGGTGCGTGGGCGAGATCACCGCCACCAAGATTTCCTGGCCCAGCTCCTGGAATCCTTCGCGCTCGTCGGTGCCGGGGCGCTCGAACACCAACGCCAGTTGCGCCTCGCCCGCGTGCAGCATGCGCAGCGCGTCGGCCTGCGGCGCTGACAGCACCTCGACGACGAGCGCGGGAAACTCCGACGCCAGCACCGCCAGCGGCTGGCTCCATGGCGCCGACAGCAGCTCGGGTGCGATGGCGATGGTGAGCTGGCGCTCCAGCCCCTGGTGCAGGCCCTGGGCATGGGCCTGCAACTGGCGCAACTGGCTGGCGAGCTGGCGCGCCTGCGGCTCCAGCGCGCGCGCCACGTCGGTCGGCCGGGGCTCGCGCGCGCTGCGGTCGAACAGCAGCAGGTCGAGTTCGGCCTCGAGCTGCGCGATCGTCATGCTGACCGCCGAGGGCACACGCCCGAGCTGGCGCGCGGCGGCGGAAAACGAACCGGCGTCGAGCACCGCAAGAAACACCCGGACGTTGTCGCTGGAGAAAGCCATGGGCGACAACTTATCAGACTTTCTGAAAGTATCTGACTTTTATCGTCAGCTGGAGCCGCATAACATGCACCCCATGCAAGGCATTCAACGCAAAGTGGTCTACGTGACCCTCTACGAGCTGCTCGCGATCAGCTCGTCCACCACCGGCCTCGCCCTGCTCTCGGGCCAGGGTTTCGGCCACGCCAGCGTGGTGGCCGTGGCGGCCTCGGCGATCGCCGTGGTCTGGAACCTGTTCTACAACACGCTGTTCGAGCGCTGGGAAGCGCGCCAGACCCGGCGCGGGCGCAGCCTGCTGCGCCGCGCGGTCCATGCGGTGGGTTTCGAGTCCGGCCTGGTGCTGATGCTGGTGCCGCTGTTCGCCTGGTGGCTGCAGATCACGCTCTGGCAGGCGCTGGTGCTCGACGTCGCCCTGATCGCGTATTTCCTCGTCTACACCTTCGTGTTCAACCTGGTCTTCGACCGCATCTTCGGCCTGCCGGCCTCGGCGCAGCCGCTGCCGCAGGCGGTGTGAGCGGCGCGCCGCGCCTTCAAGACCCGCCGCGCGCCGGCGCCACGGCGGCGCCCTGGATGCCGTGGCGCTTCAGCGCGGCCGCCACGAAGCCGCTGGCCTTCATCTCTTCGATGTAGCCGCTGAGCCAGGCCTGTGCCGCGGTGCGCCCCTTGGGCACGCCCATGGACTGCTCGATCACCATGAAGCGGCCGGGCAGCAGGCGCACGCCACCCACGCGCTGCGCGTCCATCTCCAGCTGCTGCTTCACGCCGGCGGCAACGTCGTGTTTCTCGGCAAGGAACATGTCGGTGACGGCGGGCGACGTGGGCGCGCGCACCAGCGTGGCGGCCTTGATCTCGCGCGTGAGGAACAGGTCGTAGGCGCTGCCTTTGCCGACCACCACCTTCGTGCCGGCGCGGTCCACGTCTTCGTTGCGGCGCAGCGGCGAGTCGTTGCGCACCAGGTACACGCCCTCGATGACCACGTACGGCGCGGTGTATTCCATGTCGGCCGCGCGCACCGGGTCGATCGCGACGAAGGCGAGGTCGACCTTGCCGGCCTTGATGCCTTCCACCACATTGCCGGCCGAGGTGAACAGCACCAGTTCGATGGGCAGGCCCAGACGGCGCGCGGCCTCGCGCGCGAGGTCGACCGACACTCCCTGCGGCTCACCGGCCGCGTTGCGGCTCGCCAGGATGGGGTTGCCGAAGTTGATCGCGGCGCGCAGCTTGCCAGTGGAAGAGAGCTCGGCGACCGCGGCCGGCGAGGGCCTGGAGGAGGTGGCGGTGGCGGCGCAACCGCCGAGCAGCAGGGCGCCGGCGGCGCAGAGGGCGCGGCGTGAGGAGTCGACGCTGTTCATGTCAGTCGACCTTCACGTTGGCGGTCTTGACCAGGTTGACCCAGAACTTGCTGTCTTCCACCAGGAAGCCCCCGAACTGCTCCGGCGTGGCCGACAGCGAGACCTCGGTGCCCTCGCGTTCCAGCGCCGCTTTCACCGAGGGTTGCTGCATCGCGGTGCGCACGGCCTCGTGCACGGTCTTCACGATGGCCGGTGGCGTGCCGGCCGGCAGGAACATGCCGTACCAGAACTCGAGGTTGTATTCCGGCAGGCCGGCCTCGCGCATGCCGGGCAGGTCGGGCACCAGCGGCGAGCGCTCGCGCGTGCTGACGGCGATCGCGCGCAGCTTGCCCGCGGTCGCCTGGGGCAGGACCGAGGGCGAGGTGCCGAAGGTGAGCTGCGTCTCGCCGGCCATCACCGAGGTGATGGCGATGGCGCCGCCGCGGTAGGGCACGTGCGTCATCTCGGTGCCGGTCAGCAGGTTGAACAGTGCCATGCCGAGGTGCGGCGCCGAGCCGTTGCCCGAGGTGGAGTAATTGAGCTTGCCGGGGTCCTTCTTCGCGGTGGCGATCAGGTCGGGCACCGACTTGATGGGGCTGGCGGGGTTGACGGCCAGCACCAGCGGCGAGGTCGTCATCTTGCCCACCGGCAGCAGGTCGCTGGGCTTGTAGGTGAGCTTGGGGTTGAGCGCCGGGTTTACCGAGATGCTGCTGGGGCTGGCGATCAGCATCGTGTAGCCGTCGGCCGGCGCCTTGGCGACGATGTCCGCGGCGATGCTCGAACCGTTGCCGGGCTTGTTGTCGATGATCACGGTCTGGCCCATGGCCTTGCTGAAGGCCTCGCTCATGGAGCGCGCCACGTAGTCGGCCGCGCCACCGGGCGCGAAGCCGACGACGATGCGGATCGGCTTGTTCGGGTAGGCCACGGGCTGCGCGCCCACGGTGGCGGTGCAGGCGGCCAGGGCGAGTGCCAGGATCAGGCGTCGGTGCTTCATGTGTTGTCTCCTCTTGCGGGTTGAAATTCAGGGGGCGCCTGCCGGCATGCGCAGGACGATCTTTCCGATGTGCGCGCCGGCTTCCATGCGCGCCTTGGCTTCTTTAAGTTCAGCGAAGTCCATCACCCGGTCGATGCGCGGTTCGATGCGCCCGGCCGCGATGTGCGGCATGACCTCGGCCACAAAACGCGGCACGGCGGCGGCGCGCTGCGCCTTGCTGCGCAGCTTGTTGGACACACCGAACAGGGTGAGGCGCTTGGCGTGCAGGGCTTCGAGGTCGATGTCGGCGTGCACCACGCCGTCGACATAACCCACGGTGGCGAGCCGGCCTTCGAAGGCGAGCGCGCGGATGTTTTCCGCGAACACGGTGCCACCCACGGTGTTGACGATCAGGTTCGCGCCACGCTGGTCGGTGGCGGCCATGACGGCGGGCGCAAAGTCCGCCGCGCGGGTGTGCAGGGCCAGGTCCAGTCCCAGCGGCTGGAGCGCGGCGAGCTTGTCGGCCGAGCCCGAGGTGCCGATGACGTGCGCGCCCAGCGCCTTGCCGAGCTGCAGCGAGGCCACGCCCACACCGGACGACACACCATTGATGAGCAGCCATTCGCCGGCCTTCAGGTGGCCCTGCAGCACCAGCATGTCGAACGCGACCAGGAAGGTGAGCGGCACGCTGGCGGCCGCTTCCCACGACAGGCCGGGCGGCACCAGCATCGCCTCGGCCGACTCCATCACCGCGAATGCCGAGAAGGCCCCCGGGCAGCGGCCCATGACGCGGTCGCCCGGCTTGAAGCCGCTGACCTCGGCGCCGACCGCCACCACCTCCCCTGCCCCTTCGCCACCGATGGCCTTCCAGCTGCCCGGCGTGCCATGCAGGCCGTGGCCGAGCAGGAACTCGCCGCGGTTGAGCGCGGCGGCGCGCATGCGCACCAGCAACTGCTTCGGCTCCGGTGTCGGTACCGGGCTGTCGCGCAACTCGAGCACGGTGTCCGTGTCGGTCATCTGCATCCAGTAGGACTGCATGGGTTCTGTTCCTTCGGGTTTCGGGTGCGCACGCGGCGCGTCAGACGTTCAGCGCCCGATGAAGACCGGTTTGCGCTTCTGCATGAAGGCGCTGCGGCCTTCGGTGTAGTCGGCGCTCTCGAAGCAGCCCCGGATGAGCGAGGCGCACAGCGCGCTGTCGAGTTCGGGCGAGGGCTTGAGGATCTCGCGCGTGATCGCCTTGCCGGCCATCACGGTCAGCGGCGCGTTCTCGGCGATGGTGCCGGCGTAGTCGGCCAGCAGCGCCGGCAGAGCGTCCGCCTCGCAGACGCGCGAGACCAGCCCGAGTGCTTTGGCTTCGGCGGCGTCGATGCGGCGCGCGGTGAAGAACAGGTCTTTCGCCGCGCCCGGACCGATCAGGTCCACCAGGTTCTTCATCGCCGAGTAGCGGTAGCCCAGGCCCAGCCGCGCGGCGGGGATGGAGAACACCGAGTCCGTCGAGGCGATGCGGATGTCGCAGCTGATGGCCACGTTGACACCGCCGCCGATGCAGTAGCCGCGGATGCAGGCCAGCGTGGGCTTGGGGAAGTCGTGGATGCCCATCAGCGTGGCCTCGGCCATCTTCTCGTAGTACGCGACCGCCTCGCGCGCGGCGCGCATGTCCTCGAACTGGGTGATGTCGGCGCCCGAGACGAAGGCCTTCTCGCCCGCGCCGGAGAACACGACCAGGCGCACGCGCTCGTCGTCCTTTGCGATGGCCAGCAACGGCGGCACGGCCTCCCACATGTCGACCGAGAGCGCGTTGTGCCGCGCCGGGTTGTTGAAGCGGATGTGCAGCGTGCGCCCGTCGAGCCAGGTCTGCACGCGTTCGGTGGTGCTGGTGTAGGTGGGATCGCTCATCAATAGACTCCCGCGGCTTTCATGCGGGCAATGTCCTCGGGCCCGAGGCCGAGCTCGCCCAGGATTTCTTCGGTGTGCTCGCCGCGGCGCGGCGCCGCGCGCGCGATGGTGCTGGGCGTGCGCTCCAGCTGCATGGGCTGGCCGACCAGCCGCTGCGGGCCCTGCCACTTCGAGACCACGTCCTTGATCATTCCCAGGTGCTGCACCTGCGGCTCTTCGAGCGCTTCTTTCATGTTGCTGATCAGGCCGCAGGCCACACCGCCGTCGTTGAACTGCTGCACCCAGTGCGCGCGGTCGTGCGTGGCGAGGCGGCGGTTGATCTCGGCGTTGAGCGTCTCGCGGTTCACCGAGCGCGAGGGCTTGTCGTGGTAGCGCTCGTCGGTGATCCACTCGGGCGCGCCGAGGATGTGGCAGAAGCGCTCCCAGATCTTGGAGCCGAACACGGCGATGTTCATGTAGCCGTCGCGCGCCTGGTAGACGCCGGTCGGGATGCTGGTCGGGTGGAAGTTGCCCGCCTGCGTGGCGACCTCGCCGTCGATCAGGTAGCGCGAGGTCTGGAAGTCCAGCATGTAGACCATGGACTCCAGCAGCGAGGTGTGCAGGAACTGGCCCTTGCCGGAGGATTCGCGCTCCAGCAGCGCGACCAGGATGCCCTGCGCCGCGAAGATGCCGGCGCAGAGGTCGGCGATCGGGATGCCCACGCGCATGGGCGCTTCACCCGGCTGGCCGGTGACGGACATCAGGCCGCCCATGCCTTGGGCGATCTGGTCGAAGCCGGGGCGCGAGGCGAGCGGGCCGGTCTGGCCGAAGCCCGAGATGCTGGCGTAGACCAGGCCCGGGTTGCTCGCGGCCAGCGAGGCGTAGTCGATGCCGAGGCGGAACTTCACATCGGGCCGGAAGTTCTCGACCACCACGTCCGCGCCGTCAATCAGGCGCTTCAGGGTGGCGATGCCCTCGTCGGTTTTCAGGTTGAGCGTGATCGAGCGCTTGTTGCGGTGCGTGTACTGGTAGTCGGAGCCGTCCTGGCCGCCGAGCGTGTCGTCGCCGCGCATGCTGTCGGGCATCTGCACCTGGACCACGTCGGCACCCCAGTCGGCCAGCTGGCGGCAGGCGGTGGGGCCGGCGCGCACCTGGGTGAGGTCGATGATGCGGAAGCGCTGCAGCGCGGCGGAAGCGGGAAGGTGGGGCATGGGTCGCTCGGGATGGGTCAAGGGCGGCCGAGCGCGGTGAGTGCGCGCACATCGGGCGCCAGGGCCAGCGAGCGGCACGCGGCCGTGATGGCGCGCGCCTTCGCCTCGCCCAGCACGGGCGCCACGAGGGAGCCGAACTTGGCCTCCAGCTGCGCGTCGGTCAGCGGGTTCTGCATCGATCCGATCGCGTGCTCCACCCGGACCTCGACGCGGCGGCCGTCGAGCAGCACGGCCGTCACGTGCGCGGCTTCCTCGGCGATCGAGTCGTCCACCGTGGCGTGCACCTTGTTGCGCAGCGCGACCACGGCCGGGTCGTTGACCACCGCGTCGGAGAATTCTTCTTCCGCCGCCCGACCATGGATCAAGCCCACCGCGCAGCCGTGGTACACGCTGAACTTGCCCTGCAGGCCGTCCTTCGGTTCCTTCTTGCCGGTGAGTTCGAGCACCAGCGAGTGCACGCGCAGCTCGATGGTTTTCACCTGGTCCGGCGTGACCCCCTGGTCCCGCAGCTGCACGCAGGCGTCGATGCTGGGGTGGATCACGATGCCGCAGGCAAACGGCTTGTAGGTGTTGAAGGAGATCTCGAAGCGCTCGCCGAGTTCGTCCGTCACCTCGTGCCAGGCGCGTTTGTCCGACGCCACCTGCACGAAACCGCGCGGCGCTTCGAGCGCGCGCGGGCTGGCGGTGAAGCCCTTGCTGGCCAGCAGGGCCGACATGAGGCCGGCGCGCGCCGCGCCACCCGGGTGGAAGGGCTTGGTCATGGTGCCGAACTGCTCGCGCAGTCCGACCGGCTGCGAAGCGGCGATGCCCAGCGCCATCGCGGTCTGTTGCTCGTTCAGCTTCAGCAGGCGCGCGCAACCCGCCGCCGCACCCAGCATGCCGGTGGAGCCGGTGATGTGCCAGCCACGGTCGTAGTGGTCGGGGTACATCACGTTGCCGATGCGGCAAGCCACGTCGATGCCGAGCACGAGCGCATCGAGCACCTCGCGCCCGCTGCTGCCCAGGTGCTCCGCCAGCGCCAGCACGGCCGAGGCCACGGGGCCAGCCGGGTGGATGATGGTCTTGAGGTGGGTGTCGTCGAAATCGAAGGTGTGCGAGGTGATGCCGTTGACCAGCGCGGCGCTGGCCATGTCCACCCGCTCGGTGCGCCCCAGCACGGTGGCCTGCGGCGCGGGCTGCAGCATCTGCACCGCCGACAGGGCGGCGTCGGCCGCCTCGTGCTGGGCAGCGCCGATGGCACAGCCCAGCCAGTTGTAGAAGGTGCGGTGGGCCTCGTGGTCCACGGCGTCGCTCCAGCCCCGGGAGGCGTGGCCGGCGACGAAACGGGCGAGGATGGACGTGATGGGGGGTGCCGTCGTGTCGGCGGGGACTTGGGTGTTGCGGGCCACGTGGATGTCTTGATGAAGAAGGAGAGGAAGGAGAAGCGGGATGCGCCGGGCGTCACTCGTCCAGGCGGATGTTTCGGGCCTTGGCCAGCGCGGTCCAGCGCGCGACGTCGGCCTTGATGTACTGGCCGAACTGCTCGGGCGTCATCGGCCACGGCTCCACCGCCTCGCCCGCGAGCTTCTCGGCCAGCTCGGGCGCCTTGAGCACCGCGACCTGGGTTTCGTTGAGGCGGCGCACGATGTCCGGCGGCATGCCGGCCGGGCCAACCACGCCGTACCACTGCATGGCATCGAAGCCCTTGAAGCCCACCTCTTCCATCGTCGGCACGTCCTTCAGCTGCGGGCTGCGCTGCTTGCCGGTGACGGCCAGCGCGCGCATGCGGCCCGAGCGCAGGTGCGGCAGGGCCGCCGCGAGGCCGGGAAAGATCGCCTGGGTCTGGCCGCCCAGCAGGTCGTTGATGGCGGGCGCGATGCCGCGGTAGGGAATGTGCAGCAGGAACATGCCGGTCTCCTGCTTGAGCAGTTCCATCGTCAAGTGCGTGAGCGAGCCCTGGCCGGCGGAGCCGTAGCTCAGCTTGCCCGGCTGGCGCTTGACGTAGTCGATGAACTCCTTGATGTCCTTCACCGGCACGTTGGCGTTGACCGCCAGCACATTGGGCGTCGCGCCGATCATGCCGATGGGCGTGAAATCGGCGACCGCGTCGTAGTTGACGCGGCGCGTGGCGGGTGTCGTGCCGTGCGTGGCCACGTAACCCTGCAGCAGGGTGTAGCCGTCGGCCGGCGCCCGCGCGGTGAGCTGGCAGGCGACCACCCCGCCGCCGCCGCTCTGGTTGTCCACGACGAAGCTCTGGCCCAGCACCTTGCCCCAGCGCTCGGTGACGACGCGCGCGATCATGTCGCTGCCACCGCCCGCGGACACGGGCACGATGTAGCGCATGGATCGGACGGGATAGCTCGTCTGTGAGAGGGCGAGACCGGGCATGGCGATGGCAGCCGATGCGGCCTGCAAGAGGTGGCGGCGTTTCATGGTCTTGTCTCCTTCGTTGTGGCTGCATGTTGACAGTGCGTCCATCTGCTGTAAATTGCATCTTTCTGAGGTCTTGATGCATTGCATGCATGAATGGGAGACAGCATGGTCACGATGAAACCCACACTGGCGGACCTGCGCGCCTTCGTCACCGTGGGCGAGCTCCAGAGCTTCGCGGCGGCGGCCAAGGCGCTGCACCTGTCGCAGCCCGCGCTCTCGCGCCGCATCTCCCACCTGGAGCATCTGCTGGGCGTGCGCCTCTTCGATCGCACGACGCGCAGCGTGGCGCTCACGCAGCTGGGGCAGCGCTTCCTGGGCCAGGTGCGCAGCGGCATCGACGGCCTGGACCGCTCGGTGATCGACCTGCACGATGTCGCCCACCTGGAAGCAGGAGACGTGACAATCGGCTGCGTGTTCTCCGCCGTGCACCACTTCCTGCCTGCGGTGATCCGCAGCTACCGCGAGCACCACCCGCATGTGCTGGTGCGCATCATCGAGGAAGGGGCCGACGAGGTGCTGGCCAGCGTGAAGAGCGGCGAAGCGGATTTCGCGCTGAACTACACCGGCATGCAGGACCCGGAGGTCGAATTCACGCCGTTGCTGAAGGAGCCGTTCGTGCTGGCCTGTCCGGTCGGGCATCCGCTGGCCCGGCGGCGCTCGGTGGGCTGGGAAGAGCTGGCCAACTACCCGTACGCGCTGGTGTCGCACGCGAGCCGCAACCGGGTTCTGATCGACCAGGCGCTGGCCGATCTCACACCGCTGCCGCGCCCGGTCTGCGAGTTCCGCCACATCTCCACCTTGATCGGCTTCGTGGACAACGGCCTGGGCGTGGCGATCGTGCCGCAGCTCACGCTGCCTCGCCAGCCGGCCTCCATCGTCGGCGTGCGGCTGGAGAACCCCGCGATCCACCGCACCATCGGCCTGATCCGCCGCACCGGCCGCAGCCTGTCGCCAGCGGCGGCGGCCTTCGCACACCTGCTGACGCAGGCCAGCCGCGCCACGGCCAAGCCCAGGGGCCGCAACGTGGTCAGGTGAGCGAGGGGCCTGGATCGGCCATCCGGAGAAGGATGGGGCGGGCAGGCCCGGAAAACAAAAAAGCCCTCGTTTCCGAGGGCTTCAGTGACAAGCAAATGCTTGATTGGGTTGGTTGCGCGGGCAAGATTTGAACTTGCGACCTGGGTTATGAGACGCAAGATCTCAATGTGTAGACACGTTGACCTACGCCGTTGTTGGTTGGGCGCAATCGTCATCACACAAAGCGAAACTCGAAATCTTCAACCAGCACAACAACTTACACAGCCGACTCTGTCGCTGACGAATGACACCGAACAAACTCTCAGGGCATCACCTGCAAACCAACGTCATCGACAAGCAACAAAGCACCTCTTACGGACCCTCATTGTACTTCCTCAAATTGTGACCGTTGGGTTCGAGGAGGTGGGACCATCGCGACGGTTCTGAGACATGAACTCATGAATTTTTCGGTGCCCTGACGCACTTGAAAGCTGGCACCGTTGCATCAACCCTATCTCGATACTCAGAATGGATACTCATGACTACACCAGACGAACGCACCCGTGCCCTGCGCTTGGCAAGTGAATTGCTGCAGGACTTGGAAAAACGCCAAGATGTACCCGCCGATCTCCGCCTCCGGACTCGGGGCGTTTTACGCCACTACCCAGAGGAGTGGCAACTGCGGATGATGGCCGAAGATTGGCAGCGTCAGGGGGACTCGACTTTCGGGCTGGCTCCTGAGCCAGATCGGCCCGACCCCCTGCTGAAATCGAAAGTCCGCCAGGGTTGAACGAACTGCCTACCAACAGCCGCACAGCTCAGCAGTTGGCATCCAATATTCAACAGCCTGAGTGATGGCAGTTTCTAAAAGGAGCACTTGATATCCTGAAGGAAGATTCAAGACTGGGCTGAGGTACTCGCCACTCTCATCCGGTTCGATAGGCTGGGTCCTGAGGCTCATTCTTCTGCTCACGAATGATCTGTAGCGCGATTTCGACCGAAAGCGTTTCGGCTACTTTTGACCACGACCAAGTTGACGGCATTGAGCCCTTGTCGACTTCTGCCAATGCAAGCGTCAGCCGTTCTTCCAACGTCTCACGAATGGCGGTCATGCGCTCCAGATCAATCGTCAGGCCCTTTGCTATGCGGTGAGCCGCCACAAGGTCCAGCGCAAACCGCATCGAGCGGCGCAGCTCAAGTGGATCGAACTCGTTTTGGTGCATACAGCCGCAAGCTACTCGCCTCCAGGGCCCCGAGCATTCAGGTGAAACCCGACCTACCGAGTTGAGCCTCGGAAATCTACAGCCAAACTGCAAGCTCGGTCACGTGATGTCGCGTGGGGATTTGGCCCACCGGAATCACGCCGCGAGACGACCAACCATCCTGGCCAGCCAGCTCTTTTCCACCTCCGCAGGCGGTAGCGCAGGGGCTCCGAGCTCAACCAACTTCGCCTCAACCTGTGACAGGCCAACATGTCGGACTGCCTGAACAGGCGTCATGGCATCGAACTCGGAGTGCAGACAGGGGTTGGCTCCTGCATCAAGCAAATAGAGGGCGACCTCTTCCTGCTTGGCCAGGATGGCGGCCACCAGCGGCGTCGACAAAAATTCGGGATGGGCGTAGTCGATGTCGACACCCAGTTTCACGAAGTACTCGACCAGCGGGAGATCGCCGCTTTCGGCCGCGGCATACATCTCTTTCCAGTTGCCTCCAGACATACAACCTCCTTGAAGTTGAAACAGGCAAAGGCATTGACCTTCATGGGTGCACAACAAAATTGGATACCAGTCACGTCCGCTACGGTCCTGAAGTTCCGGCAGCAGCCACGACACGGTTCATTTCCTCGATGGAGATAACTTGGACAGCTTTGCCGAACAGTTACGGGGTTGATTTCAAAACCATTTTTGGGATGTCATGCGACTTTGTTTAACGACTGTGTTGGCTTCCGTTGAAAACTGACCCCGTGGAGACATGGTGTCGTTCTGGGACCAGTATTTGCCAGACCCTGCCAAGCGCGCTGGCCCATAGGCGTCACCGTTGGCAGCTCTCGATCTGGCGGTGTCGCCCACAGCATTGATCTTGACAGCCTGCTGTGATCCGCTACGCGACGAGGGGGAGGCCTATGTGCGGCGTCTGCTTGAATCAGGGGTGAATGCGGACGTCGTCCGGTGCGATGGACTGTTGCATAGATTCTTGTCGATGATCAACTATGCGCCGAGTGTATCCCTGGCGTTTGATCGCACTCTTGCAGCAGTGGAGCACTGTCTGGCCAACTACGACACTCCATATTGATTATCCCAATTTGCAACCGTCGACATCCCGGGTTCTGGCGTTCAAGATGTCCTGTGACTTGCACATCTCCCGGTTTGAAGTGGCAATTCACCGTCTTGCCTCGTATACGAAAGCATGTCTCTCCCTTCCTCGCTATCACGTCTGCTGGCATCGGCCAAGAGGCACTTAGCGTTGTGCGGCTGGACCTGAAATGAGTAAGGCACGGCATGTTTCTCATCGCATGCACGACCACATGCACTCCAGTTGGTGGCTCTGCGTACCCAGGGCGATCCTTGCTGAGTGAGTGGCGCAGCAACCGGCGAGCGGCCTGACGGTACAGCTTGAACTTCGTGCGGCCCGTTGAAGGCCCGTGCTTGATTGCGGCGAAGTGAGTCGACTGCCTTTGGTGACCGCGCAATGCGACAGCTGCCTGACGCGCCAACGCCTTGCCTCCAGCCTGACTGCCCATGAAAAGGGCGACGGAGGTGAGGCACTGGCCTTGCATCGCCGACCTGGAAAGCTTTGCAATCCAAGGCTTCCGGGGGGCTTTTCAATTTCAACCAGCTCTGTACAATCAATGGCCCAACCATTGAACTATCTAAGGAGACAAGCTTGAAGCACATGAGAATCCCACTGCTGCTCGCACTGGGCGGACTGACGGCCTGCTTTGCAACCGCTCAAGACTCCTTCCCCTCGCGGCCACTAACCATCGTCATCCCTTACCCTGCCGGCGGCACCAGCGACTCCCAAATGCGGATGATTCAGGACCCGCTGTCGAAACTGTTGGGCCAGCCCGTCATCATCGATAACAAGCCTGGCGCGTCGGGCGCCATTGCAGCACAGGCAGTGGCGCGGGCGAAGCCAGACGGCTACACCCTTCTCTATCCGAACAACGGCGTGCTGATCGCCCCCTTGCTCAACGACAAGTTGGGCTACGACCCAATCAAGGACTTCAAGCCGATCACCACCGTCACCGCAGTGCCCATGGTGCTGGTCACCAACAAGTCAGTGCCCGCCACCGATCTGGCGGAGTTCCTGAAGTACGTGAAGAAGCAGCCGAACGGAATCATGTATGCCTCTGCTGGAACCGCTTCGTACGGGCACCTCGCCAGTGCCCGCTTCGCGCAGATGGCAGGCATCAAAGTTGAGCACATACCTTACAAGGGCGAGGCTGGCACCACAATGGCGGTGCGTGGCGGCGACGTACAGATGCTACTGACGACGCCCTCCTCCGCCATGCTGGGGCAGGTCAAGGAGGGCAATATCACCATGCTCGGCGTCGCCACCGAGACACCCTCTGCCGTGGTGCCGGATGTGCCGACCATCAACAAAGTAGTACCTGGTTTCACATCAGAGGTCTGGTTCGGCCTGCTCGCGCCCGCTGGCACGCCCGACGATGTGATCATGAAGCTCAATGCCGCCGTGAAGAAGGTAATGGCCGACGAGGCCGTCAGGGCCAAACTGCTGCCAACCGGGGCTCTGCCATACACATCGACACCGACCGAGTTCGCCACCGTGATGAGCCGCGAACAAACGCAATGGCGCGACATCATCACCAAGTACAAGATCAAGGCGGACTGAAGTGACTTCCATGACGTCAACAACCGAACATGATCTGATCGTCGTCGGCTCCGGGGCCGCCGGTCTGACATTCGCGATCACGGCGAAGAAGCGCGGCCTCGACGTCGTGGTGCTCGAAAAGGAACCCGTCTTCGGTGGCACCACTGCGCTGTCCGGCGGTGTGCTTTGGATTCCCCTCACCCACCATGGGCGCAAGCAAAACCCAGGCGACAGCGTGGAGGCTGTTCAGACATTCATGATGCATGAGACGGGTGCCTTCTACGACGAGGAAGCGGTCCGCACCTTCATCGAAAAAGGTCCCGAGATGGTGGACTTCATGGAACGCGAGACGCAGATGCAGTTCGTTCCCACGCTCTACCCGGACTACCACCCCGACGTGCCTGGGGGGGTTGACGTCGGGCGGTCCATCCTGGCTGCCGCCTACGACATCCGCGGACTCGGCAAGGACATGGAGCGTCTGAAGCCTCCTCTGAAGTCAATCACGTTCATTGGCATGATGTTCAACTCATCCAACGCGGACCTGAAGCACTTTTTCCGCGTGACGAAATCCCTGAAGTCATTTTTCTACGTGGCGCGTCGCCTCGCCAGCCATGTCAAGGAGCTCGTCCTGTACCGACGAGCCATCCAGGTCACCAGCGGCAATGCGCTCGCGGCACGGCTTGCCAAGTCGGCGCTGGACCTCGGCATCCCCATCCTCACTAGCACACCGGCCCGCAGGATCCTAATGGAAGAGGGGCGGGCGCGAGGCGTGCTCATGGACGGGAAAGACGGACAACCGTGCGAGCTCAAGGCCCGCCACGGGGTGGTGTTGGCCTGTGGCGGTTTTCCGCACGACCTCAAGCGCATCGCCCAGGCGTATCCGCATCTAAAACGCGGTCACGCCCATGTGTCTCCCACGCCTGAATCCAACACCGGCGACGGAGCCAACATGGCCGAGGCCGTGGGCGGCGTCGTGGACATCCGCTTCAAGGAACCCGCTGCATGGATGCCGGTAACGCGCGTGGACTTCGGCAAGGGCGAAATGGGTGTCTTTCCGCATCTCCTGGATCGCTACAAGCCTGGGGTGATCGGCGTGCTGAGCAACGGACAACGCTTCACCAACGAATCGAATTCGTACCACGACGTTGGTGCGGCCATGATCAAGGCGTGCAAGGACCTGCCAGAAACCGCCATGTGGCTGGTCTGTGACAAACCGACCCTCGGCAAGTACGGCCTGGGCTACGTCAAGCCGTCACCGATGCCGATAGGGCCGTTGATCCGCAACGGCTACCTTGTCGAAGGCAAGACACTGGCCGCCCTGGCAGAAACTGCGGGCATCGAATCAGCCGGCCTTGAGCAGACGGTGCGCGAGTACAACCTCGGCGCATTGGAAGGCAAAGACCCGGCCTTTGCTCGCGGCAGCACATCATTCAACCGTTACCTGGCGGATGCCGAGCACAAGCCGAATCCCTGCGTGGCGCCAGTGCAGCACGGTCCGTTCTACGCGATCAAGGTCTTGATGGGTGATCTGGGCACCTTCGACGGACTGCAAACCAGTGTCGTTGGTGAGGTCCTCCAGCGCGACGGTGCACCCATCAACGGCCTGTACGCGGTGGGCAATGACCGGGCCAGCATCATGGGTGGAAACTACCCCGGCGCGGGCATCACGCACGGCCCGAACATGACCTTCGCCTACGTTACCGCGAACCACGTCGCAGACCATGTCGCTTCAGGCGCGCTTCGGTCAGCTGCAAGCAGTGCAACGCCCGTTCCGATGCCGGCATGAGCACAACCATGCAGGTGCCTGCGAGGGCGCTAATCGACCATCGTGTGTACACCATCACGCTGCGCAAGATGCCCGAATTCCTGGAGGTGTTCAGGGAACTGGCAATGCCCGTGCTGCTGCAGACACTGGGACATCCGTTGGGCTTTTACACCAGTCTGGTGGGGCCGCAGAACCAGTTCGTGCATTTGTGGGGCTACGACGATCTGGCCGACTACGAGCGCCGCTGCAGCGCGCGCGACAGGCATCCAGCGTTTCCGGCCTACCTGGCGGCCTCCGCTCACCTAATCACTGCTCAGGAAACACGGCTGATCCGGTCAGTTGATCTGGCCGTCTCAATCGTCTGATCGAGATTGTGTTGATCGAACGCCCGGCCATTCGCCGGGCGTTTTCATTGGGGAAACACGGTTGACATGCGTTTCACACTCGACCAATAATGGTTGAACCATACGCATAAATCATCAAGAAAATCGGAAGCGCCATGCACAAGTGGATGAAGTCCAGCGAGTTCGTGTCCCTGGAGATCAGCGAGCGGGTAGCGCGCGTCACCCTGAACCACCCCGCCCGCCGCAATGCGCTATCCTGGGACATGCTGGTTGAGTTTCGTGGCGCCCTCCTCGAAGCGGACGACCTGCGCGCCGTCAGTGTGATCGTGGTCGACGGTGCCGGCCCTGACTTCTGTGCCGGCTACGACATGCAGTCGGCGTATGCCCGCTATGCAGCGGAGAGCCCCGAGCCGGGCGCGTACCGCACCAGCAGCGCCACTTTCGACGATGACGCGTGGAAGCTGGAGCGCTTCCAGGAGCTGCTGCGCACGCCATTCGTGATCCACAAGCCAGTGATCGCCAAGGTGCACGGAAATTGTGTGGCCGGCGGTACCGACCTCGCCCTGTATTGCGACATGGTTATTGCCGCCGACGATGCGCGCATCGGTTTTCCAGCCACCCGCGCCATGGGATCGCCGCCCAACCACATGTGGTTCTACAACGTGGGTCCGCAATGGGCCAAGCGGCTGCTGCTGAGTGGCGACGTGGTGAGCGGCCGCGACGCGGCCAAGATCGGGCTGGTCGTCGCTTCGGCGCCGGCTTCCGAACTAGAGCACGAGGTGATGACGCTGGCCAGGCGGCTGGCCACTGTTGACCCCGATCTGCTCGCCACCAACAAACGCATCGTCAACATCGCGCTCGAGCTTGCCGGCGCGGGAACTGTGGCCCGCCTAGCGGCTGAAATGGACAGCCGCGCCCACCTGACCCAGGCCAAGAAAGAATTCGACGCTGACGTCGCGTCTCTCGGCTTCAAGGCTGCAGCCAGACGTCGCGACGCGCCGTTCGGCGCGGGTGAAGTCAAGCCGAGCTGGTGAGTCCATGAGCAATCCCGTCACCTCACTCCTCGGCGTCCGCTATCCCATCGTCCAGGGGGGCATGCAGTGGGTCGGCACCGCCGACATGGCGTCCGCCGTTTCCAATGCCGGAGGCCTCGGTACCCTCAGCGCGCTGACCCAAGCGACTCCGGAAGAGCTCGGCCGCGAGATCGAACGCTGCCGCTTGCTGACGGACCAGCCCTTCGGCGTCAACGTCACCATGCTGCGCACCATGTCGCCGCCCCCATACGAGCAGATTTTCGACACGATCATCAGACACGGCGTGAGGGTCGTCGAGACTGCGGGTAACGTGCCGCCTGAGGTCTTCGAGCGGCTGCGCCGCGCCAACATCACCATCCTGCACAAATGCACTTCCGTTCGCCATGCGATCACCGCTCAGGCGCGTGGCGTACACGTGGTCAGCATCGACGGCTTTGAATGCGCTGGTCACCCGGGCGAGGACGACGTGCCCGGCCTGGTACTGATCCCGGCCGCCGTCGCAGCGCTGGACATCCCGGTGATCGCTTCCGGCGGCATCGCCGACGGTCGCGGCATGGCCGCCGCGTTGGCCCTGGGCGCCCACGGCGTCAACATGGGCACCCGCTTCGTCACCACGCTTGAGGCACCGGTGCATGAGCGGATCAAGCAGGCGCTGATCGACGCCCGCGAGACCGACACACGCCTAATGTTCCGGACATTGAAAAATACCGCGCGGGTGTTGTCCAACCCAGTGTCGGAACAAGTACTGGAACTGGAGCGCCGTCCGGGGGGTTGCGACTTTGCCGACCTGCGACCGCTGGTGGCTGGTGCCCGGGGGCGAGCCGCGCTCGCCAGCGGCAGCCTGAACGACGGGGTGATCTGGGCCGGTCAAGTCGTTGGACTGATTCACGACATCCCCAGTTGCCAGGAACTGATCACCCGCATGGTGGCCCAGTGTCGCGAGCGACTCGCTGCGGCCGCCGCTTCCCTCTAAGTACCCAAACCTCAAAACAGGAGACAAACATGAAACTCAACTCCCGCCGTCAGGCACTCACTTTCCTCGGCGCAAGCGCACTGGTCACCGCCTTTCCAGCAGCGTCCCAAGATGCGGCGCACTATCCCGAACGCGCGATCCGGCTTGTCATCCCAACGGCGCCAGGCGGAACGGTGGACGCCATGGCCCGGTTGATCGCCGAGCACCTGTCGGCGTCCTTGAAGCAGCCGGTGCTGGTGGACAACCGGCCCGGCGGCAACGGCACGATCGCCTACTCCACGGTCTCGAAAGGTCAGGCTGATGGGTACACCATCCTGTTGTCGATCAGCAGCCTGGTACAGACCGCCCTGCTCTCCAAGACTCCCACCTATTCGATTCAGGAATTTGCACCGGTGGCCGTGGTGGCGATGCTGCCCAATGCATTCGCCGTCGGCAAGCACGTCCCAGCGGCCACCGTACAGCAATTCATCGAGTGGGCCAAGACCCAGAAGAGAGACGTGGACTATGGCACCAGTGGCCCCGGGAGTTCCGGCAACATCATGGGTGGCACGCTGGCACAGGCGTCGGGAATCGACCTCGTCCACATTGCCTTCAACGGCGAGGTTGCTTGAGATCCAGCGCCAATCTGCGCCGGATGCGGTCAACCTGCATCCAGAGGTAGTTGTGTTCGGAGTAAGCGAGATTGGGGTTGCGGTAGACCGCGCGGAAGCCGTCGCCCTCGCCAGGCATCTCGATCTTGACCACGTCAGCGCCAAAATCGGCCAGGATGGTTGCTGCGCCAGGCCCTGCGATGAAACCCGCCACGTCCAGTACCCTGAGTCCTTCAAACAGTTTCATGAGTGCTTCCCTTCAGACGTGGCCAAGTCCAGCTCCAGGCTTCCCTGCCGCCGCCAACGCGCGCCGTAAAGCGCAGTCAGAGCGGTACAGAGCAGCACCGCCAGCACGGCGAAGGTCGCTCCCAGCGGGAGCCACTGTGCAAGCAGGCCCGAAAGCAACTGGGCGAAAGGCATCACGCCGACGAACGCCAGCAGGAACAGCGCGATCAGCCCGCCTCTGGCCTCGGGCGGCGCCCGCCGATGCAAGGTGGCGTTGGTGCCGGTGCCCACAAATGAAGTGCAGAACCCGAGCACGGCGAACGCCGCCAGCGTGGCAGCCACGTGGGAGCTGACGGCCAGCACCGACAGGGCGACCACCCCGGACCACGGCACCAGCAGCAGGAAGCGGCGCAGCAAGGTGTCGAGGTAACGCGACGACAGCAGCAGCGCGGCCACCAGGGCGCCGCCGCCTGCGGCCGCGAAAAACCAACCCGTCCACCGGTTGGCGTCACCGAAGGTGCGATCGGCCAGCACCGGCACCAACGTCTGGTACGCGCCCACGCAGAGTCCGACGGCGGCGGCGACCGGCAGGAAGAGGCTGCCGAAGCGGTCCTGTCGCACGAACTCCCACGCCCCGCGCAAGCCTGTGGGGGCGGGCTGTCCACGCGCCGAAGGATGGTCGTGGGATCGCACGCGCAAGCGAACCACGCAATGAAGCATGAACAACAATCCGCCAGCCGCCAAAGCGAATGCACACCCCGGCCCGAGCGGTTCGAACATCAGTGCCGCCAGGCCAGGTCCGGCGGTGCGCGCGAGCAGGAAGACAACGGTGTTCATCGCGATGGCGCTGCCCAGGCGAGAGTCGTCCGGGCTGATGTTCACCAGCAGCATCTGTCGCGAGGGCACCTCCATCCCGCCGAGGACTCCGCGCGCGGCCGCGGCAAGAAACAGCACCGGCAGGGTAAGCCAGTCCAGCGCGGCAGCAGCCGTCAAGGCGACCGCTACCACCAGCGCGGCCACGAGCACCCAGAGCGTGACGCGCCTGGCATTGCCCGCGTGCAGGCGCGGCGACACCAGCGGGGTGACGAACAGCGCCGGACCGTAGATCAGGAAGTTCAGCACGCCGAGCATGGCCGGCGCACGCGTCAGCTGCCACACCAGCAGGTTCAGCGTGATATCCAGCATCCACGTCCCGAGGATGGAGGTACCCTGCCCCAGCAGATAGCGGCGCACCTGAGGTTCCTCCAGGGCCGGGAACCATGCGTTGGTGGGAGTCGTCACGGGGTCGATGCGGTGGTGGCGACGCTCACGCTGACAGATCGATCCACAGCTTGCCGATGCTGTCGCGGCCTTCCAGCGCCGCCAGCGCGCGAGGCGCGTCCGCGAATGGGTAGCCCTGTCCCGGCAGCAGCGCCAGTCGGCCGGCGGCATGTGCGTCGTAGGTGTCGCGCGTGAGCTGCGCCGCCAAGGCAATGTTGCGCTTGCGCACCTCGCCCCACAGCACACCGTGCGCAGTGGCGTTGTGCAACAGCAGGCGGTTGGCAGGCAACTGCGTCAAGGCGCCGCTGGCAAAGCCGATCACCAGGTAGCGCGCCCCGAAGCCGAGGCAGCGCATGCTCTGCACGCCCACTTCGCCGCCCACCGGGTCGTACACCACGTCCACGCCTTGAGGCGCCAGTTTCTTGACCGCGTCGACCCAGGCGGGATCGCGGTAATCAAGGACTTCGTCGGCGCCGATGGCCTTGGCGGCCGCCAGCTTCGCGGGCCCGCCAGCGGTGGCCAGGACGCGCGCACCCATCCACTTTGCCAGCGCAACAGCCGCACTGCCGACGCCGCCGGCAGCCGCATGCACCAACACCGTCTCTCCGGGTTTGAGGCGAGCCACTTCACGCAACGCGTAGAGCGACGTGGGATAGTTGCTGCGCAAGGCCAGCGCAGCGCCCGCGGCCAGGTCAGCAGGCAGGGCCACGGCCTCGGTGCGCGGCACCACGGCATAACCGGCGAAGCCGCCCTGCCGCGACGAGCTCGCGATGCGTGTCCCGACGGTCAGCGGCCCCCCCTCGCCCGCCACGATGGTGCCGACCACCTCCGAACCCGGGGTGAAGGGAAGGGGCGGCTTGACCTGGTACTTGCCGCGCACGATCAGGGTGTCGCCGAACGCGATGCCGGCGGCTTCGACCCGCACCAGGTACTGGTCCGCGGTGGGTTGGGGCACCGCTATCTCGCGCTGCACCAGCGTGCCCGCTTCGGTGATCTCCTCGACCTGCCAGGCGCGCATGGTGGTCGGCGCGTTCATGCAGCAATCCCCGCACGACCGTTGTTGAGGACGACCACGTCGCGCTCCTTCACCCGGGCGCGGAAAGCCACCTCATCGGCCGCCACCCGCCAGCATTCGAGCACCAGTGTCTCGCCGGGGTAAACCGGCGAGGTCAGGCGGGCCCGAATCGAACGCAGGCGCGCCGGGTCGTGGCCGCAGAACAGCTGCACGATGCCACGGCCGGCGTTGCCCCACGAGGCCAGCCCGTGCAGGATCGGCTTGGGGAAGCCCGCCTTCGCGGCGACCACGGGATCGGCATGCAGAGGGTTGAGGTCGCCCGAGAGCCGGTACAGCAGCGCCGCTTCCGGGCGCGTGGGCAATTCCAGCGCGACATCGGCCGCCGTCTCCGGAGGGGCAGGCAGCGCGGGAGCCGGCTCGTCACCGCCCTGGCCAGCCGAAAAGCCGCCGTCCCCGCGCAGGAACAGGACCTGCTCCGCCGTTGCGAGCAACTGCCCGCTGGCCTCGTCCTTGAGTGACTTCTCCACATGCAGGATGGCGCCCTTGCCCTCGCCCTTGTCGACCAGGCGCACCACCCGGCTTTCACCGACCACGGTTCCTGCAACAGACAGCGGCGAATGGATGGTGACGCCCTGCTCGCCATGCACCAGCTTGAGAAAATCGATGCCCAGTTCCTTGCGATCGCGCATCCAGGAGCCGGGCGAGGCCAGCACCGCGGCCATGGTGGGCAGTGCCACCAGGTCTTTCTCGTACACGTAGCGCAGTTGCTGCGCGTCCAGAGGGTCGGTGCCCAGTCCCAGGCCCAGCGCATAGAGGATGGTATCCTTCGTGGCGTAGCTGTGGCGCACCGGGTCTGAACGCCAAGCCTTGGTTTTTTCGTAGTCGATCATTGTTTGTTTCCCGTTGTCGTCGTGTTTCTGCCGGGCCAGCGGAACTGGGCCGGCTCACGGGCCGCGAACCGGCGCACCGATTCGCGCGCGTAGTCGCTGCCCCCGGCAATGGCCTGCGCGGTGGCTTCCATGTCCAGCATGGTGTTCAGGTCGCTTTGAAGCGAAGCCTGCAGGGCCTGCTTCGACAGGCTCATGGCCGTGGCCGGCGCGCCCTCGAAGCTGCGCGCCATTTCCATGGCACGCGGCAGCAACTCTGCACTGGGCAGAATCTCCAGGGCCAGCCCCATCTGCAGCGCCTCGGCGGCGCCGAACTCGCGCGCCGAGTACACCAGTTCCTTGGCCCGCTGCAGCCCCACCACACGCGGAAGCGTGTACCAGGAACCGATGTCGGGCACCAGGCCAATGCGATGGAACACCATCGCCATGCGAGCGCGATCGCTCACGAGCACGATGTCCGAGAGCAAGGCAAGGCTCAGGCCGCCGCCGTAGGCAACGCCGTCGACGGCCGCGATGACCGGCTTGTCGAGCGATGCAATGGCCTTGGCCAAGTCGCCGTAACGGCCCATGCCAGCGCGGCGCTGCTCCGGCGTGCGCGGACCACCCTGCCCCATCTGCTTGACGTCGCCGCCGGCGCAGAAGTCGCTGCCCGCGCCTGTGAGCACCACCGCCCGCACGGTGTCGTCGTCCCGGAAACCCCGAAACAGACCGATCAGAGCATCGACCGTGGCGGCGTCGAGCGAGTTCTTCGACTGTGGACGGTTCAGTGTGACGACCGCCACGCCGCCAACCCTTTCATGCAGCACACACTCGGTCATGCGGGCTCCTTCGCGGCCGAAATCGGGACCCCGTCGTTCATGACATCGCAGTATTCGGTCATGCCGAGCGCGGTACGGCCTTCACAGGTGTATTCGCTCATGCTTTCAGTGATGCGCGTGTAGGTGCTCCAGTCGGTAACGCCAGCCCGCTTGTGGCGCAGCGGCACTGTCGTCAGGATGCGGCCTCGCAGCACATAGGTCTGGCGTGCGGTGGTGACCCAGGCCGTCACGCCGCGGGGGTACCAGGCGGCGTCGTAGTCGGTCTCGATGAGGCCGTCGATCACGGGCTCGTAGACGCCGTCGCGCAGCACATTGCCGCTGATGCGGTCCGGGCCGCCCTCGGGCCGACCCTTGATGGAAAGCAGAATGCCGAAATCCCGGTCGAAGGTCACTGGCAGCCACTTGTACCAGTAGAAGCTGTGCCAGTGTCGCGGTCCCCATGACTTGTCGCGGTAGCCGGTGCCGCCGTTCAGTTCGTGCCGCTGCCCATCCACCGTGATATGGCCGTTGACCGCCATGTTCTGCTCGGTGTGACCGCGGTACACCGAGTGCTCGGGGTCGAGTTCGATCGGCTGTCCGTCCATGCCGACGATCTCGCCGCCGTGCATGGGCGAGACACCCTCGAACTCCAGGACGATCGACGCCGGCCGCTTGGGATAGCGCTTGAACGCCGCACTCGGGTCGACCATCGCATGCGGATCGTCCATCAGCAGCAGGTCGCCTTCGTAGGTGACCCGCAGGCGCTTGAAGGGCTCCAGCACTTCGAAGCGCATCCCCGCAGCGTTCATCTCCTCGTTGCCCGTGATCGTCGGGCGGCTGAAGATGAAGCCAACCCGGCCGTCCGGGAGATAGACGCAGCAGGTCATCTCCGCATGGCCTTCATTGGGGCGATTGCCTATGCGCATCCAGGCACCGACACCGGTGCGCGTGTCAAAAGCATTGAAGTACATGCTCTCGTTGTAGTTGCCCACCGGTTCGGGCGGATGCGTGTAGTCGTCGCGCGGGTCGAGCCGCAGCTGGGTATTGGGGGGCATGTACATGGAAATTCCTTTCAGGTGGCCCAGCGCGCCAGTTCCAGCCTGGCGATCTGGTTGTGATGGACTTCGTCAGGCCCATCGGCGATGCGCAGGCCGCGTGCCTGTGCGTATGAACGGGCCAGCACGAAATCGTCGGACAAGCCCGCCGCGCCATGCACCTGGATGGCCCAGTCGATGACCTGACAGGCCATGGCAGGCGCCGCGACCTTGATCATGGCAATGTCCTTGCGGGCGCCCTTGATGCCGACCGTGTCCATCTTCCAGGCGGCGTGCAGCGTAAGCAGGCGGGTCTGGTCGATCAGCACCCGCGCCTGGGCGATGCGTTCCAGGGTCACGCTCTGGCTGGCGATCGGCTTGCCGAATGCCACCCGGCTGCTGGCGCGTCGGCACATCAGCTCCAGGCAGCGCTCCGCCCGCCCGACCAGCCGCATGCAATGGTGGATGCGGCCCGGCCCCAGGCGGCCCTGCGCGATCTCGAAACCCCGGCCCTCGCCCAGCAGCATGTGGTCCACCGGCACGCGGACGTTGTCGTAGAGCACCTCTGAATGGCCATGGGGCGCGTCGTCGTAGCCGAACACGGACAGGTTGCGCACGATCGTCACGCCCGGCGTATCGCGCGGGATGAGCAGCATCGACTGCTGCCGGTACTTGTCGGGAGTCTCCGGAATGTTTTTTACCCATGAAGATGATCAGCTCGCACCTCGGGTCCCCGATACCGGAGGTCCACCACTTGCGGCCATTGACCACGTACTCGTCGCCTTCGCGGCGGATCTCGGCTTCGATGTTGGTGGCATCGGACGAAGCGACAGCGGGTTCCGTCATCGAGAAACAGGAGCGTATCCGCCCCTCCAGCAGCGGCTGCAGCCAGCGCTCCTGCTGCGGCGGCGTGCCGTAGCGCGCCAGGATCTCCATGTTCCCGCTGTCGGGCGCGGAGCAGTTGAAGACCTCCGGCGCGATCGGCGAACGACTCATGATTTCGGCCAATGGCGCGTAGTCGCGGTTGTCCAGTCCGGCCCCGTGCCGTGGATCGGGCAGGCACAGATTCCACAATCCCTCTGCGCGCGCGCGGTCCTTGAGCTCCTCCATCAGGGCCGCTGCAGCCTCGTGTCCGTGCGGTTCGTGCTGGTCCCGGAACCGCGGTTCGGCGGGGTAGACATGTGCGTCCATGAAGCCCACCAATTGCGACTGCAAGGCCTGCGCGCGCGGGGTGGGTTCGAAGTTCATGATGAATTCCTCAGCGAGTGGCTCTGCATGCCATCGCCCAGCCCGCTGCGGCCGTCGCCGCGACGCGGCTGCCCACCTCACGCGCCTTGCTGTTCGCGGCATTGCCGTCCATTGCGCGGCGCGCCACGCCTTGCTGGATCGCGGCGAGTCGGAACATGTTGAAGGCCAGGTAGAACGGCCAGTGCGCGAGCACTGCGTCCACCTCCCGGCCAGTGTGTTGGCAATACAGCGCGACGTACTCGGCCTCGCCGGGGATTCCCAGAGCGGCGAGGTTGGCACCGGCCAGCGTGCGGTGCGTCCCCAGCGCCAGGTGCCAGGTCATGCAGTGGTAGGCGAAGTCCACGAGTGGATCGCCCAGCGTCGCGAGCTCCCAATCCAGCACCGCGACGATGCGCGGTTCGGTGGCGTGAAAGATCACATTGTCCAGCCGGTAGTCGCCGTGAACAATGCTCGTGCCGAGCTGGCGTGGAATCCGCTCCCCCAACCAGTCGATCAGGTTCTCCATCTCTGGAATCACCTGTGTTTCCGAGGCGCGGTACTGGCGCGTCCATCGCTCGACCTGTCGTTCCACGTACTGGCCTTCGCGACCGAAATCCTGCAGGCCACGCTCGAGGTAGTCAACTCCATGCAGAGACGCAAGCACCCGGTTCATCTCGACATACATCGCATGCCGCTCCGGGGGCGCCATCCCCGGCAGGGTCTGGTCACCCAGGATCCTTCCCTCGACAAAATCCATCAGGTAGAAGCTGGTACCCAACACCTCGGGGTCTTCGCACAGCGCACGGGTGCTGGGCACAGGAACAGCGGATCCGGCCAGCGCGTGCATCACCCGGAACTCGCGTTCCACGGCATGGGCTGAGGGCAGCAACTGGCCCAAGGGCTTGCGCCGAAGCACATAGCGCCGCACGCCTGCATCGACGATATAGGTGGGGTTGGACTGCCCCCCCTCGATGTGGCGCACCGCCACGTCACCTTCGAACGGCTCGACCTGGCTGCGGATGAAGTCGCCGAGACGAGCACGATCGAGTCCTGCGGTTTGCTGCACGGTCGGTACCGCTCAGAGGCTGATGTGGAAACCGCCGTTCACACCGAGGTGCTGGCCTGTGATGTAACTGGCGCCGTCGGACAGCAGGAAGCAGATCGTCTTCACCACCTCGTCGGGCGTCGACCAGCGACCCATCGGGATCTGGGCCAGCATGTTGTCGCGAAATTTTTCACCGCGCACGACTTCCGTCATGGGCGTCTCAACGACGCCGAAGCACACCGAATTCGTGCGGATGTTGTAGCGGCCCCATTCGCGCGCCGCCGTCATCGTCATGCCCAGCATGCCGGCCTTGGCAGCGGCGTAGTTGATCTGGCCGATGGAGCCCTTGCGGCCAGCGTCGGATGAGATGTTGACGACTGCTCCACCCGTGCGGTCGCCACCCTTCGCACGTTCGATCATGTGCCGGCCGACGGCGCGGGTCCAGTAGAAAGAGCCGCTCAGATGGACGTCGATCACGTCGCTCCACTGCTGGTCGGTCATCTTGTCGATCATGGCCGGACGGACGATGCCAGCATTGTTCACGAGCCCATGGACCGCGCCAAACTTGGTCACTGCATCGGCGACGGCGCGGTCCGCCACGGCGGGGTCGGCCACACTGCCCTGCACCGCGAGCACGCGATCGGCAGGCAGGGGCGCCAGTGCCGCGCTCAGTGTTTCTCCGTTGAGCTCTACAGCAACCACGTTGGCGCCGAGGCTGAGCGCCAGCTCGACCACGGCCTTGCCGATACCTTGACCGGCACCGGTGACAACGATGGTGCGACCTTGCAGATTGACGATGGGATCCATTGCATAGTTCCTTTGTATGGTTGAACCAATGATATACTCTCGCCTCATCGCCGTCAACCGGAGCAGAAACAATGACCATCAAAGGCAAGGCCTGCATAGCAGGCGCTTTCGAACACCCAACCCGCAAGGCACCCGACAAAACGGTGGCCCAACTACACGCCGAGTGCGCCAAAGGGGCGCTTGAGGACGCCGGACTCTCCCTTCAGGATGTGGACGGCTACTTCTGCGCTGGCGACGCACCGGGACTGGGCGCCAACAGCATGGCGGACTATCTGGGGCTCAATCGGCTGCGCCACCTGGACACCACCGATACCGGCGGTTCCGCCTACTTGATCCACGTGGCGCACGCGGCTCAGGCCATCGCCACCGGCAAGTGCAACGTGGCGCTGATCACGTTGGCTGGTCGGCCGCGCACCGAGGGCGCCAGTGGCGTCGGCGTCGGCGCTCGCCTGGTGACCAGCAGCACCCCTGACGCACCCTGGGAAATGCCTTATGCGCCGGTGACGGTGAACATGTACGCACTGGCGGCAGCCCGTCACATGCACGAGTTCGGCACAACCTCCGAGCAGCTCGCCTGGATTAAGGTCGCCGCATCCACACACGCGCAACACAACCCGAACGCGATGCTGCGGGAGGTCGTCACGGTGCAAGACGTACTGGCCTCCCCCCTCATTTCGGATCCGCTGCACAAGCTGGACTGCTGCGTGGTCAGCGACGGCGGCGGCGCGCTGCTGATGGTGCGGCCCGAGATCGCCCGCAAACTTAATCGCCCAGTCGTGACCATCCTTGGCGCGGGCGAGACCATCAAGGGCCAGCTCGGCGGCGCGGTCGATCTGACTTGGTCGGGCGCGGCCATCACCGGTCCGGCTGCGTTCGGAGAAGCCGGCGTCAAGCCGGCCGACATCGACTATGCGTCCATCTACGACAGCTTCACCATCACCGTGCTGATGCAGCTGGAAGACTTGGGCTTTTGCGCCAAAGGCGAGGGCGGCAGATTCGTCGCCGACGGCAACCTGATCTCGGGCGTGGGCAAGCTGCCGTTCAACACCGACGGTGGTGGCCTGTGCAACAACCATCCGGCCAATCGCGGCGGCATCACCAAGGTGATCGAGGCGGTACGTCAGCTGCGCGGCGAGGCGCACCCGAAGGTCCAGGTCCCCAACTGCAGTCTGGCGCTGGCCCAGGGCATGGGCGGATTGCTGGGTTCCCGGCACGGCAGTGCCACCCTGATCATGGAAAGGCAATGACGATGAGCACCCCCTCTAGCGATCGGCCTCTGGCCGCTCCCCTGGTGGACGCAGCCACCGAATACTTCTGGAATGCGACGCGGGAAGGCATGCTGTGCACCCGACTCTGCAAGACCTGCGGCAAACCGCATTGGTACCCTCGCCCGCTCTGCCCCTTCTGCATGGGTGAAACCGAATGGCGCAGCCTCTCGGGACTGGGTTTCATTTACAGCGTGAGCGTGACCCGAAAAGCTGGCCCGATTCCGTACGCCATCGCCTATGTCACGCTCGATGAGGGCATCACGATGCTGACCAATGTGGTCGATTGCGATCTAGACACTCTGCGCATCGGCCAGCGCGTCAAAGTCTGCTTCAAGCCGGCCGAAGGCGGCGGCATGATCCCGATGTTCACACCGACATGAACGAGATCTCCATGAACACTCTCGACCTCGAAGTTTGCAACCAAGTGGGCTAGATCCGCCTGTCGCGGCCCGCCAAGCACAATCCATTCGACGCCGACCTCCGGAGTGACCTGATGGCGATGTTGCACCGGATTCGCAACGATCCCAACATCCGCGTGCTGGTGCTCGTCGGTAGCGCAGGCGCTTTATGCGCCGGCGGCAACCTGCCCATGCTGCTCGTGAACGTGGACGCAGGTCCCGCCTGCTAGCAGCAGCGCCTGAAGAACGGGCTGCGCTTCGCCAATGACATGCTGAACCTGGGCCGCCCGGTGATCGCCGCAATCGACGGGCCGGCCATGGGGGCTGGCTTCTCGATGGGCCTCACCACCGACATGGTACTGGGACGCCACGGGCCCGCTTTGCCATATCCCAACTGAAGCGAGGGCTGGTGCCCGACCTCGGCGCCTTGTACCTGCTGCTCAGAGCAGTCGGCCTGCAGCGCGCCAAGGAATTGATATTCTCCACCCGTGAAATCGAGGTCCAGAAAGCCATGCGGCTTGGCATCGAAATGGATGTTCACGAGAGCGAAGCGCTGGAGGGACGCGCGCTGCAGAAAGCGGAAAGCCTTACCCACACCTCTCCCACAGCACTTGCGCTGACCACGGCAGCGCTCAACGCTCGCTTGAATCCGACCAACAAACCATGTTCAGCATGGAGGCAAACAGCCAGCCAGCAGCGTTTGCTGCGCCGGAACCACGAGTGACCATCAAGGCGATGCTGGCAAAAAAGGCACCACCCTACCGCGGCCTGTCACCCCGATCGAAATACCCAAACTGCGGGGTCACGCTCGCAACCGTTGAAGCGGCCCATGACGGTTCTTGCAGGGATGCGGCAAGGCCAGCCGGCCTTGCCGCATCTCAAACCTCAGAGCTTTACTCGGCCGGACTCGACCAACGCGCGAGTCTGGGCCAGCTGCTCCTTGAGGAACTGGTTCATCTTGGGCGGTGCCCACCCCACAGAGTCGAAACCGAGTTCGGCCATCTTGGCTTTGACGTCGGGCAACAGAACGATCCGGTTCATCTCGGCAGTAATCTTGTCGATGATGTTCTGTGGGGTTTTCGCTGGCGCGAATAAGCCACCCCAACCCGGCATGTTGACTTGTGGATACCCCAATTCCGCGAATGTCGGAACATCGGGGTAGCTGGGCGAACGTTCGGCAGTGGCAACCGCAAGTGGACGGATCCTGCCCGGATACCGCTTGACGCCACCAACCGAAGTAAAGGCTGCGTGGACCTGACCGGACATCAGATCGATCAGAGCAGGCGCCTCCCCCTTGTAGGGGATGTGAACGATATCCAGGCCAGCGGCCATATTGAACAATTCACCGACAAAGTGACCACCCGATCCTTGGCCGTATGAGCCGTACGACAGCTTGCCAGGCTGGGTCTTGGCGATAGCGACGTAGTGCTTGAGCGTGGAAGCAGCGAGCGTCTCGCTGATCCCGAGGGCGATGGGGGTGAGTGCCAGCATGCTCACAGCGGCGAAGTCATCCATGCGGTAGGGAGCCTTGGCCATCAGCACCGTGTTACTCAACAGAGAGCTGTACCCGAGTAGGAAGGTGAGGCCGTCAGGGGCGGCCTGTGCTACTGCCTGTGCCGCGATTGCGCCGCTTGCACCAGGTTTCGATTCCACGATGCAGGGCTGGCCCAGGCTCTCGGTGAGTTTCTGGCCAATGACCCGCATCATCGTATCGTGGCCGCCGCCCGATGAGGTCGGAATCACAAACTTGATCACCCCGGTGGGATAGCCCTGGGCGCGGGCGGGCGTGGCCGCTGTACCTACGAAGGATGCAATGCCGGCTGCGAGGGCCTGGCGACGGTTGATGGTCATGGAAATGTCTCCGTTGTTTAAAGAGTGGCTAAAGGCCTGGCGATCCAGGTGGGGTTGTTGATGGCCAGCGCACCGCGCAGGGTGTCCCGCAGGTGCTCGGCCAAGCCGGGCGCATCGAGTGGCAGTTGGTTGCTGGCGATGCGATCGTTGAGTTCTCCGTTGAGCTCAGCCACGCTGCCTGCGTGGCCGAGCAAATGCTGGAGGCGTTCTTGTTCCTGCTGCTCGAAGGCGGGCGCCTGGGCCATTTCGCGTGCAACGATACGCAACGTGTTCACGCAGATCCGCAGCTGGAAATGGTGGTAACCCTCCAGCGTTGACAGCAGTTCCGCGTCGAGATAGTCAACGGCCGCTTGCAATAGCAGTTCGACATTGGGTACGAAGGTCGTCATCGAATACTCCCAGGGGTGGCCCCAGTCAGGGAGAGGAAGTCCCACAAGGGCTCCTCCATACGGCGGCCCACTGCGCTCAGTTCCACGCTGATCTGCCGGCCGTCGGGACGCTGGGACGCGCCTCGCCGGGCACAGGCAATGGCCCATTTCAGGTTGGAGAAGGCTTCCCAGAAGCGCACGCGCTGCGGATCCACCGCCTGACCTGAGGCGGCCTCGTATGCGACATAGAGATCTTCGCGTTCGCCAAAACCACCGACCTCGCCTGATCCGCCGAAACGCCAGGAGCGCATGCACAACACACCCAGGTCCTGCATTGCGTCGCCGATGCGTGCGATTTCCCAATCGAGTACGCAGCGCACTCCATCGGGGCCCACGATGAGATTACCGGTGCGGAAATCCGCATGCACCACCGCCGGGGTCCAGCGTTGGGGGAGGTTCTCTTCGACCCAG
>QZKF01000034.1 GCA_003599455.1 Comamonadaceae bacterium | reverse complement strand
CGGGCCCGGGTGCCCTGCCCGACCCCGCCACGTTTGCGCTCAAGCCGCCGCTGGTCGGCACCGCCACCCGCGACGAGATCGCGGGCGCGCTCGGGCGCCCGGGCCTCACCCTGGTCGACGCGCGCGCGGCCGCCCGCTTTCGCGGCGAGAGCGAGCCGCTGGACCCGGTGGCCGGCCACATCCCCGGCGCGCTCAACCGGCCCTTCACCGAAAACGTCACGCCCGACGGCCGCTTCAAGCCCGCGGACCAGTTGCGCGCCGAGTTCGCGCGCCTGCTCGCGGGCCATGACGCGGCGGGCGTGGTCCACCACTGCGGCAGCGGCGTGAGCGCCATCCCCAACCTGCTCGCCATGGAGATTGCCGGCCTGGGCCGCACGCGGCTCTACCCGGGCAGCTGGAGCGAGTGGTGCAACACCCCGGGCCTGCCCACCGCGCAGGGTTGAGCATCTCACCTCCGCACGACACCGCCATGCCATCCCCGTCACAGCACCAGGAGCCCGCGCCGGTGCCCGTGCTGGTGGGCGCCCCGCGCACGCGCGTGCTCAAGCTGCTGTCGCTGGTGATCGGCCTGGCCGCGCTGCTCGTGCTGGTGCTCGACCTGATCGTGGCCAGCCCCGGCCGGCATGAGGCGTGGAACGCGGGCGGCCTGATGGTGGTGGCCGGCGTGGCCTACTGGCTGGTGAGCACCGGCCGGGCACAGTACGTGGCCCACCTGATCGTGTTCGGCACGCTCGTGATCGCCGTCAATTCGGTGCTCACCTACGGCTCTGTGCGCACCGCGGTTGGCTTCCTGTTCGTGGCCGCGGTCGCCGGGGCCGGCACTTTCCTGGGGCGCACGGCCCTCATCCTCACGGTGGCCGCCAGCGTCGGCGCGCTGGGCGTGCTCACGCTGGCGGAGGTCAACGGCTGGCTCAGCGCCACGCCCTACTTCGAGGTCGGCCTGCGCGTGTGGATCACCCACTCCGCCACGCTGGTGGTGGTGGCCGTCATGGCCTACTACAGCCGGCGCCAGTTGCGCGACTCGTTCCTGCGCCAGTCGGAAGAACTCGAGCTGCGCAAGAAGACCGAGCAGGAGCGCGACCGCAGCCTCGAGCGCTTCGCCCGCATCTTCCACACCAGCCCCAGCCCGATGGTGGCGCAGTCGGCCCGCTCCGGGATGATCCTGGACGTGAACCCGGCCTTCGAGCGCTGCTACGGCTACACGCGTGCGCAGGCGCTGGGCCGCCAGGACGACTTCCTGTGGGCCGACGCCGAGGCGCGCAAAACCTACATGGCCTACCTCTTCGCGGCGCGGCGCGCCGAGCAGTACCCGGTGCGCGGGCTGCGGGCCGACGGCAGCACCTTCGACGCGCTGATCTCCAGCGAGATGGGCGACGACCCCGAAGACAAGCTGATCATGACCACCATCAGCGACGTGAGCGCGCAGAACGAGGTCATGGAACGGCTGCGGCGCTCCGAGGAGCGCTTCGCCAAGGCGTTCAACTTCAGCCCGCTGAACATGACCATCACCCGGCTGGCCGACGGATCCTTCGTCGAGGTCAATCGGGCCGAGGACCGCGCGCAGGGCCTCGCCCCCGAGGAACTCAAGGGCAAGACCTCGATCGAGATCGGTGCCTGGCTCACGTCGCGCGACCGCGAGGCCTTCGTGGCGCAGCTGATGCGCGACGGCCGCGTCGACGGCTACGAGACCCGCATGCGCCACAAGGACGGTCACCTCGTGGACACGCGCCTGTGGGCCGAGCTGGTGGAGTTCGACGGCGAGCCCTGCATCCTCTCGTGCACCGTCAACATCAGCGACGAGAAGCAGCGCGAGGCCCTGCTGCTCAGCGTGGCCCGGGGCGTGGCGGCCGAGACCGGCGAGGCTTTCTTCGGCGCGCTCACGCGCCACCTCTGCGAGGCCATCGGCGCGGACATGGTGGTCATCGGCGAGTGCCGCGCCGACGGGCGCGTGCGCACGCTCGCGATCCGGCAGAACGGCCAGTCCCTGCCCAACTTCAGCTTCCCCACCGAGAACACGCCCTGCGGCCAGACCCTGCTGCAGCAGGACATGCTGATCTGCGCGAGCGACCTCCCCCGGCACTACCCGCTGGCCACCAGCCTGATCGAGTCGGGTTGCCAGGCCTACCTCGGCAAGGCCCTGCGCGACGCCGACGGAACGCCCATCGGCGTGATCTTCTCGCTGTGGCGCGAGCCGATCCAGCTGCGGCCCGACACGCAGGCGTTGGTCTCCATCTTCGCCAGCCGCGCCACCGGCGAACTGGTGCGCCTGCGCCACGACCGCGAGATCCAGCGCCTCAATGAAACGCTGGAGCTGCGCGTGCGCGAGCGCACCGCCGACCTGCAGAAGCTCAACGCCGAGCTCGACTCGTTCGCCTACTCGGTCTCGCACGACCTGAAGTCGCCGCTGCGCGCCATCGACGGCTTCACCCGCCTGCTCGACGAAGAGGTGGGCCCGCGCCTGAGCGCCGACGAGCGCCAGCTGCTCGACCGCGTGCTCAGCTCGTCGCGGCGCATGGGTGCGCTGATCGACGACCTGCTGGCGCTGGCGCGCGTGAGCCAGGGCGTGCTGGAGCGCCAGATGGTGGACCTCAGCGCGATGGCCTCGGGCATCCTGGCGCAGGAAAGGCTCAGGCAGCCCGATCGCGAGATCGAGCTGCAGATCGCGCCCGGCCTGCAGGCCCACTGCGACCCGCACCTGGCGCGCATCGTGCTGGAAAACCTGTTCGCCAACGCGCTCAAGTACAGCCGCACGCGGCCGGTCGCCCGGATCGAGTGGGGCAGCCTGCCGCCGGTGGGCGCCGAGCCCGCGCTGTTCTACGTGCGCGACAACGGCGTGGGCTTCGACATGGCCTACGCCGACAAGCTCTTCAAGCCGTTCCAGCGGCTGCACATGCCCAGCGAGTTCGAGGGCACCGGCATCGGCCTGGCCACCGTGCGCCGCATCATCGAGCGCCACGGCGGGCAGATCACCGGCGAGGGGCGGCCCGGTGAGGGCGCGCGCTTCTGCTTCTCGTTCGGCGCATCGGCAACACCCCCTGCCGCGCTTCGCTCGTCCCCCCTCGAGGGGGGCGCCCCCTGAGGCCCGGCCAAGCCGGTTCCCCGGGTGCCCCGGATGGGGCGCTCCTTTCCCTCAGTGCGCCAGGCCGCTCACCACCGTCACCAGCCCGATGCCCGCCAGCAGCCAGGCGATCTGCGCCACCGTGGCCTGCAGCCCGAGGCGTTTCTGCAGCTGGGGAATCAGATCGGCCAGCGCCACGTAGATGAAGCTGCTGGAGGCGACCACCAGGAAGTACGGCAGGTAGTCCTGCAACTGCGTGAGCAGGAAATAGCCCACCACACCGCCCAGCGCGGTGACCGTGCCCGCCAGCGACACCTTGACCAGCGCCGCGCGCGAGGTGCCCGAGGTGTGGCGCAGCACCACCAGGTCGCCCATGTGGTGCGGCACCTCGTGGGCCAGCACCGCCAGCGCGGTGATCACGCCCAGGCGCATGTCGGCCATGAAGGCCGAGGCGATCAGGATGCCGTCGCCAAACGCGTGCACGCTGTCGCCGGCCAGCACCGTCCAGCCGCCCGAGCGCGGCTCGGCGTGGTGGTGGTGGTGGTGCTCGGCGTGGCCGTGACCGTCGTGCCCTTCGTGGCCCTCGCCCTGGTGGTGCTCGTGCCCGTGGTGCCACAGCTCGGCCTTGTCGAGCAGGAAGAAGAACACCAGACCGACCAGCAGCCAGGCGAACAGCTCGTGCGCGCCGGCCTCGCTCTCGAACGCCTCGGGCAAGAGGTGCATGAAGGCGGTGGCCATCAGCGCACCGGCCGCCAGGCTCAGCATGTGCTGGGTGTAGCGCGCCAGCATGGCAAAGCCCAGAAAGGCGGCCAGCCACACGCTGCCCACGCCCGCGGCCACGGTTCCGATCAGGATCGCCATCAGGATCATGTTGTTCTGCTCAATTCGTCGGACATGAAAAAGGGCCGCTGGTCGGCGGCCCTGGTCATCGAAGCGGCGGGGCTTCTCAGGCCACGCCGTGCTGCTTGAACCACGCCAGGGCGCGTTTCCAGCCGTCCTCGGCCGGCTCCTTGCGGAAACTCGGCCGGTAGTCGGCGTGAAAGGCGTGCGGCGCCTCGGGGTAGACCACGAAGGTCGAGGCCTTGGCCGCGGCATTGCCGGCGGCCAGCGCGGTTTTCATCTTATCAACCGTGTCAAGGGGGATGCCGGTGTCGGCCGCGCCGTACAGGCCCAGCACCGGGCCGTTGAGCCGGGCGGCCACGTCCACCGGGTGCCTGGGGCTGAGTTCGCTGGGCTGGCCGACCAGGCGTCCGTACCAGGCCACGCCGGCCTTGACCGCCGGGTTGTGCGCCGCGTACAGCCAGACCTGGCGCCCGCCCCAGCAGAAGCCGGTCACCCCGAGCTTCGAGGCGTCGCCCCCGTTCGCCGCGGCCCACTTCACGGTGGCATCCAGGTCGCCCATCACCTGCGCATCGGGCACCTTGGCAATCACCTCGGCCATCAGTTTGGCGATCTCGCCGTAGCTCTGGGCGTCGCCCTGGCGCACGAACAGCTCGGGCGCGATCGCCAGGTAGCCCGCTTTCGCGAAACGGCGCGCGGTGTCGGCGATGTACTCGTGCACGCCGAAGATCTCGGACAGCACCAGCACCACCGGCAGGCCGGTCTTGCCGGCGGGCGCGGCGCGGTAGGCCGGCATCTTGAAACCGTTGACATCGATCATCACCTCGCCCACCGTCAGGCCGTCGGCCGGGGTCTTGATGGCCGTCTGCGCCATCAGCGGCGCGGCCGCGGCGGCATAGCCCACGCCGAGCGCGGCCTTGAGGGCGGTGCGGCGGGTGGCGCCACTGTCGGTCGACTGGCCGGGCAGCAGGGCGCCGAGATCGTGGGTCAGATCGTCATTCAGCATCGTGATGTCTCCTGGGGGTTGTGGAAGCAGGTGCGAGTCTGGCAGGGCGGGCGAAGTTTCCGGGCCCGAGGGTTTCTCCCCGCCGGACCGCCCGCCGCGCTCAATGCGCCTGGTCCCAGTTCGGCCCCACGCCCACCTCGGCCAGCAGCGGCACCTTGAGCGCGGCCACGCCCGCCATCAGCTGCGGGATCTCGACCTTGAGCCAGTCCACCTCGCCCTCGGGCACCTCGAACACCAGTTCGTCGTGCACCTGCATGATCATCTTCGTGCCACGGCGCTGGTCGTCCAGCGCCTTCTGCACCGCCACCATGCTGAGCTTGATCAGGTCGGCCGCCGTGCCCTGCATGGGCGCGTTGATGGCGGCGCGCTCGGCGCCGCTGCGGCGCGGGCCGTTGGGGCTGTTGATCTCGGGCAGGTACAGGCGGCGACCGAACACCGTTTCCACATAGCCCCTGGCCTTGGCGCTCTGGCGGGTTTCGTCCATGTAGCGCTTCACGCCCTCGAAACGCTCGAAGTAGCGCGTGATGTAGTTCTTGGCCGCGGTGTTGTCGATGGCCAGCGCCTTGGCCAGACCGAAGGCGCTCATGCCGTAGATCAGGCCGAAGTTGATCACCTTGGCGTAGCGGCGCTGCTCGCTGCTCACCTGCGCGGGCTCGATGCCGAACACCTCGGCGGCGGTGGCGCGGTGCACGTCCAGGCCCTCGTGGAAGGCGCGCAGCAGGGCCTCGTCGCCGCTGATGTGGGCCATGATGCGCAGCTCGATCTGCGAGTAGTCGGCGCTCGCGATCACATGGCCCGCCGGGGCCACGAAGGCCTCGCGCACGCGCCGGCCTTCGGGCGTGCGGATGGGGATGTTCTGCAGGTTGGGGTCGTTGCTGGAGAGCCGCCCCGTCACCGCCACGGCCTGCGCGTAGTGCGTGTGCACGCGCCCGGTGCGCGGCAGCGCCAGTTGCGCGAGCTTGTCGGTGTAGGTGCCCTTGAGCTTGGACAGGCCGCGGTGTTCCAGGATCTTGGCCGGCAGCGGGTAGTCCTCGGCGAGTTTTTCCAGCACCTCCTCGTCGGTGCTGCGCGCGCCGGTCGCGGTCTTCTTGACCACCGGCAGGCCCAGTTTGTCGAAGAAGATTTCGCCCAGTTGCTTGGGGCTGCTGAGGTTGAACGGCTGGCCGGCGATGGCATAGGCCTCCTGCTCCAGCGCGTGGATGCGCGAGCCCAGTTCGTGGCTCTGCCGGGCCAGCGTGGGCGCGTCGATCAGCACGCCGTTGCGCTCGATGCGGTAGAGCGCCTCGCTGCTGGCGATCTCGAGTTCGTAAATGAAGCGCAGCTTCTCGTCGGCCTGCAGGCGCGGCCACAGCGCCAGGTGCACGTCCAGCGTCTGGTCGCTGTCCTCGCACGAGTACTCGGCGGCCTTGGCCACGTCGACCTGCGCGAACGGAATCTGGTGCGCGCCCTTGCCGCACAAGTCCTCGTAGCTGATGCCCTGGCGGCCCAGGTGGCGCTCGGCCAGGCTGGCCAGGCCGTGCGGCTTGTGCACTTCCAGCACATAGCTCTGCAGCATGGTGTCGTGCACATAGCCCTGCACCTCGATGCCGTGGTTGGCGAACACGTGGCGGTCGTACTTCACATGCTGGCCGAGCTTGTGGTGCTTCGGATCTTCCAGCCAGGGCTTGAGCTTCGCCAGCACCTCGTCGAACGGCAACTGCACGGGCGCATCGGGTCCGCTGTGGCGCAGCGGAATGTAGGCCGCCTCGCCCGGTTTCACGCTGAAGCTGATGCCCACGATCTCGGCGCGCATCTCGTCCAGCGAGGTGGTTTCGGTGTCCAGCGCCACGAGCTCGGCGGCCTGCACGCGGGCCAGCCAGGTGTCGAAGGCGTCCCAGCTCAGGAGGGTGTCGTAGGCCAGGTTCGTGGTGCGCGGCGGGGCAGGGGCTGCCGGCTCGTCGAACAGGCCCGGGTTCGCGGGGTCCCCGGCTTCGGCCTGCACCTCACGCAAGGCCTCGACCACCTCGGGCTTCACGCTGGTCTTGGCCGCCAGGCCTTTGAAGCCATAGGTTTCGTAAAAAGCCTTGAGCGCCTCGTTGTCGGGCTCGCCGATGCGGATCGCGTCCAGCGCGGGCAGGCCGGGCACGTAGCCGTTGAGGTCGCAGTCGGTCTTGATGGTGAGCAACTGGCGGCCGGTGGGCAGCCAGTCGAGCGCCTTGCGCAGGTTCTCGCCCGCCACGCCCTTGATCTCGCCCGCGCGCGCCACCAGGGCATCGAGCGAGCCGTATTCCTGCAGCCACTTCGCCGCGGTCTTGGGGCCGACCTTCTCCACACCTGGCACGTTGTCCACCTGGTCGCCGACGAGGATCTGGTAGTCCACCATCAGGCGCGCGGGCACGCCGAACTCGGCCTCCACGCCGGCCAGGTCGCGCTTCCTGCCGTTCATGGTGTCGATGATGGTGATGTGCTCGTTCACCAGCTGGGCCAGGTCCTTGTCGCCGCTGGAGACGATCACGCGGATGCCCTGCTGCGCGGCCGTCACGGCCAGCGTGCCGATCACGTCGTCGGCCTCCACGCCGGGCACGTCGAGCACGGTCCAGCCCAGCAGGCGCACCACCTCGTGGATGGGCGGGATCTGCGCGCGCAGGTCGTCGGGCATGGGGCTGCGCTGGGCCTTGTACTGCGGGTAGATGGCGTCGCGGAAGGTCGGGCCCTTGGCGTCGAACACGCAGGCCACGAAATCGGCCGGCACCTCTTTCTTGAGGCTCTGCATCATGTTGACCATGCCGCGGATCGCGCCCGTGGCCGGGCTCGAGGGGTCGCCGGGCACAGCCCGCAGGTCGGGCATGGCGTGGAAGGCACGGTACAGATAGCTGGAGCCGTCGACCAGCAGCAGGGTCTGGACGGCGGGGGTGTCGGGGGTGTGGGCGTCTGACATGGGGCAATTGTGGCGGAGATCGGATGACATCCAGCCTGGCGCGCACTGCGTATCCAGTGGTAACCGGTGTCGCCCCCTGGCGACTCTCCCGGGCCGCCTTGCCTACAATGCCGTATGAACACGACCACCCGCCGACCGCTCGCCGCACTCGCCCTGGGCCTGTGCCTTGCCATGCCCGCCCTGGCCCAGGTGGCTCCGGTGGAAACGCCGCGCGAAGCCGCCTCGCCGCGCGACCGCATCGAGCGCATCACCCACGAAGACAAGCTCACCCGCATCGAGGAAGTGCGCGTGGGCGGCCAGACGCAGAGCATCGACGTGCAGCCCAAGAACGGTGCGCCGGCCTACCAGATCCAGCCCGACAACGGCAACTCAACCACCGGCGAGACCGGTGGCAAGCGCACCGGCAACGCCGGGCGCAGCAGCTGGCGCGTCCTGAACTTCTGATCGCCCGCCACATGGCCGTTTACACCGAAGTCGCGTTCGACGAAGCCGCTGCCCTGCTCCACACCCTCGACCTCGGCGACCTCACCGAGCTGCGGGGCATCCAGGGCGGCATTGAAAACACCAACTATTTCGTGACCAGCGAGCGCAACGGCGCCACGCTGGAACACGTGCTGACCGTGTTCGAGCGGCTGGGCTTCGAGCAGCTGCCGTTCTACCTGCACCTCATGAAGTTCCTCGCCGGCCGCGGCATCCCGGTGCCCGACCCGGCCGCCAACGCGCGCGGCGAGATCCTGCACACCGTGCAGGGCAAGCCCGCGGCCGTGGTGAACAAGTTGCGCGGCAGGAGCGACCTGGCCCCCGGCGTGGCGCAGTGCGAGGCGGTGGGCACCATGCTCGCGCGCATGCACCTGGCCGGGCGCGACTTCCCCATGAGCCAGCCCAACCTGCGTGGCCTGCCCTGGTGGAACGAGACCGTGCCGGTGGTGCTGCCCTTCCTGAGCGCGCCGCAGGCCGACCTGATCCGCTCGGAGCTGGCCTACCAGAACCATGTGGCGCAGAGCCCGGCGTACAAGGCGCTGCCACGCGGCGCCATACACGCCGACCTGTTCCGCGACAACGCCATGTTCGAAGGCAGCGAGCTCACCGGCTTCTTCGATTTCTATTTCGCCGGCTGCGACACCTTCCTGTTCGACCTGGCGGTCTGCCTCAACGACTGGTGCGTGCTGCACGAGGAAGGCAACGACGGCACGCTCGACGTGCCGCGCTCGCTCGCCCTGCTCGCCGCCTACCAGGCGGTGCGGCCGCTGAACGCCGCCGAGCGCAGCCTGCTGCCGGCGCTGCTGCGCGCCGGTGCCCTGCGCTTCTGGATCTCCCGCCTGTGGGACCTGCACCTGCCGCGCGAAGCCGCGCTGCTGCAACCCCACGACCCCACCCACTTCGAGCGCGTGCTGCGCGCCCGCGTGCGCGACATCCGCGCGCTCTCGGCCCTGTTGCGCGAAGACGCCTGCCAGCCCGCATGAAACTGAACATCGTTCCCCCCCGAGCCGGCCTGCAATGGGTCAGGCTGGGCGTCAAGACCTTCTTCCGCCAGCCGCTGGCCATGTCGGGCCTGTACTTCATGTTCATGGCCGCGGTCTCGGTGCTGTCGCTGGTGCCGCTGCTGGGCTCGGTGATCGCGCTGGCGCTGGTGCCCGCGGCCACGCTGGGCCTCATGGCCGCGAGCCGCGAGGCCGCGCAGGGCCGCTTCCCGATGCCGTCCACGCTGATCTCGGCGTTTCGCGGCGGCGCGGCGCGCACGCGCGCCATGCTGATCCTGGGTGCGATGTACGCCGCCGGCCTGATGCTGGCGCTGGGCGTGGCCTCGCTGTTCGCCCCCGAGGTCGCGCCCGTGGTGGAGCTGCCCGGCGGCGAGGTCTCGCCCGAGATGGTGCGCAACATGTTCGCCAACACGGGCCTGTGGGTGGCGATGGCGCTGTGCCTGCCGCTGCTCCTGGCGTTCTGGCACGCGCCGGCGCTGGTGCACTGGCATGGGGTGAGCCCGCTCAAGAGCCTGTTCTTCAGTTTCCTGGCCTGCTGGTCCAACAAGGGCGCGATGCTGCTCTACGCCGTGGGCTGGGCCGGTGTGTTCATGCTGGTGGGCCTGGTCATGAGCCTGCTGGGCGTGGTGCTCGGCGGCGCGCAAGCGCTCAACCTCGTGCTCTATCCCATGGTGCTGTTCATGGCCTCGATGTTCCAGACCTCGATCTACTTCACCTTCGTCGACAGCTTTGTCGCGCCCGACGCACCCACCACCACCACCGGAGAAGACGCATGACCCAGCACACCCTGCAAGGCCGCCGCGAAGACGAAGTGACCTGGTTCCAGCGCCGCGACACGCTCAAGGCGGCCGCGGCCTGGGTGGCGGCGGGCGGCCTGCCCGCGGCCATGGCGCAGCAGCGCAGCAACGTGGTCGACTTCGTGGGCGACGTCCTGCTCAACGGCCAGCGCATGCTGCCGCAGCAGGTCGTGCAGACGGGCGACGAGATCCTCACCGGCGCCGCCTCGCGCCTGATCTTCGTGATCGGCAACGCGTCCTTCCATGTGCGGCAGAACTCGCGCCTGCGGGTCGAACGCGGTCGCACGCTCAACACCGCGAGCCTGCTGCGTCTGCTCAGCGGCGCGGTGATCAGCGCCTTCGGGCCGGGCAGCGGCCGCACCATCGTCACCCCCACGCTGACCGCCGGCATCCGCGGCACCGGCGTCTACACCGAGGTCATGGCCGACCAGGGCGGGCGCAGCTATTTCTGCAACTGCTACGGCACGGTCGACATGCAGGCCGGTGGCAACCGGGCGGTGTCGCAGTCGAGCTACCACCAGTCGTTCTGGGGCGAGGTCGAGCCGCGCGGCGGGCGCTTCCTCACGCCCGCGCCGGCGCTCAACCACACCGACGAGGAACTCGAGTTCCTCGCCCGCCTGATCGACCAGCGCACCGCCTGGCAGATCGCCGGTCGCACCGGCGTGAAGGACGGACGCGGCTACATGGAACAGCGCCCACCCGAGGCGCACCCGGCGGTGGCGCGCTGAGGCCACCTCGCGGCCGGACTCAGAGTTTGGCGCCCGCGCTGGCCGGCGGTTCGTTGCGCACCGCCGCCAGCAGCTGTTCCAGGCGGTCCAGCCAGTCGCGAATCGCATCGGCCGTGGGCTTGAGATCGAGATGGGCCACGCATTCCCCCTGTGAACAGCTGACCTTCATGCCCATGCTGGCCGCCAGCCGGGCCACCGGCTGGTTCGCCGCGTAGAAAAGCACCTCGACCTGCTTGTACTTCGCCGCCACGAAGCGGGGCAGCAGCCAGGTCGCCACGCGCTGGCTCACGCCGCCCCGGACCTCGGGGAGCGCACTCAGGCCCAGCTCGACGCTGTCGGGCGCAGAGGCCGAGGTGGAGCGGCCGTGGCTGCCCAGCACGAGCAGGCGCGTGTGCCCGGCATCCCACAGCCCGAACACGCTGGCGCGCTGTAGCAGGCCCTGGGCCGTCCTTTGAAGGGCATCGGGCGTGCGCAGCCCGCTGCCGAAGCGCAGGTGGAAATCGCGTTCGTCCAGCGACTGGAGGTGGGCCACGATGGCGGTCAGATCGCCGGCACCGAGTTCCACGAAGGCACCGTCGGGCTGCACGGGCGTGTGGTCGGATGTCTGGGGCATGGGTTTTCTCCCGGGGTTGAGCAGGTGTCACGGTAGCGCCGGACATGCACGGCGGCGCACCTCTGCGGTACCGACCCGGCGGCTTGCGGCGCAGGCTGTGCACACGATGGACAGACCGCCCAAAACCGAAACCCCAAGGCCCGCCGGGGCCTTGGGGTTGGTGCAAAGCGCAGGTGGGTCCGGCGCCCGATCAGCGCGCCGGCCCGGCCTTGTAGGCCTTGATCGCCCCGGCCAGATCGGCGTATTCCTCGCAGGTCTGGTTGCCGCACAGGCGCGCCAGCTCGGCCAGGTGCTTCTCCGCTTCGGCGGGCTTGCGGTCCATCAGGTAGGCCTCGCCAATGTACTCGTGCGCGCCCTTGTGCCGCGGGTCGATCTGCAGCGCCAGCCGGTAATGCTCGAAGGCCTTCGCCAGGTCGGGCACGGCCTTCTTGCGGTGGCTGTAGCCCAGCAGGTTGTGCGCGTCGGCGTTGCGCGGCTCGGTCCGCACCGCCGCGTCGAGTTCGGTGATCGCCTTGTTCCAGTCCTTCGCGGCGATGGCGGCGCGCGCCGTGGCCAGGCGCTCCTGCGCGCCGGGCGCCATGTTGCTGGGGGTGTCATCTGCCCGCGACACCAGCGGTGCTGCGCCCAGGGCGCAGGCGGCCATCACCACACTGTTCAGAAAAGCATGTTTCACGGCGACTCCTGCAGGAAGAAATGCAAGGGCGAGAGCATCGCATGGGCGAGGCCACCACCATGCCCCGGGGTTTCCCTCAACCAGATGGAAATGGCCCCTGCCCGCGGCTGCAGGCAGAGGCCGTCGGACGCGAGCGGGTCAGAGGCCGATCACGCCGCCATCGGTGCGGGTGATGACGATGGTGGCCGAGCGCGGACGACCGGCCGGGCCGTAGCCTTCGTTGCCCGGCCACTGGCTCTGGAAGTTGAATGGGCCTGCGCCCAGCGCCGGGGTGTTCTCGCCCGGGTGCTGGATGTTCACGAACAGGGTTCGGCCATCGTCCGTCTCGGTCAGGCCGGTGATTTCCGCGCCCTTGGGGCCCACCAGGAAGCGGCGCAGACGGGCCTCACCCAGCGCGGCCCCGATGAAGGTGTTCTCGCTGCCGGACGCACCGCCCAGGCTGTTCTGCACCGTGATCGGCCCACCGTCGCCCACGCGGCCGGGAATCGCCGCCAGCAGCATGCAGTTGGTCACGTCGGTGTAGGCACCGTCGTCGGTCTGGATCCAGCAGATGCCGGTGGCCTGGCTGAACCACAGGCCATCGGGCGACGAGAAGTCGTTCTGGTCGGTCAGTTCCGAGAGGTTGATGCCCGCACCCGCGTCTTCTTCGGCACCGAACAGGAAGATGTCCCAGGTGAACTGGCTGGCGGTGGCCACGCTGCCGAGTTCGCGGAAACGGATGATGTGGCCGTTGGGGTTGCCGGAGCGGGTCAGGCCGTCGTTGTCGGCGTAGGCGCGCGGGTTGGCGCCGTCCGTGTTGGCCACGGTGCGGCTGCTGTTGTTGGTCATGGTGAAGTACACCTCACCGTTCTTCGGATTGATCGCGCCCCACTCCGGGCGGTCCATGCGCGTGGCGCCCACGGCGGTGGCGGCGTGGCGGGTGTTCAACAGCACATCGGCCTGGTTCGCAAACGCATAGGTGCTGGCATAGCCCGGGTTCAGGGCGGTGACGTTGGCGGTGCTGAGTTCGATCCAGACGCCGCTGCCGTCGTCGTTGAACTTCGCCACGAACAGCTTGCCTTCGTTCAGGTACTTGTCGCCAGCCGCCATGCCGCGGCCTTCGTCGCGCGGGTCCCACACGGCCTTGGTCACGAACTTGTAGATGTACTCGTTCTGCGAGTCGCAGCCCATGTAGAAGGCCAGCGGCTTGCCCTTGACGGGGATGCTGCAGACGGCCGCTTCGTGCGCAAAGCGGCCCATGGCCACGCGCTTGGCGGGCACGGCTTGCGGGTTCAGCGGATCGATCTCGACGTTGAAGCCGAAGGTGTTGGGTTCGTTGCGGAAATCCTGCGCCGCGGTGGCACCCGGTGCCGACACGTCCCAGCGGCCGAAGCGGTCGTCCGTGGCCTTGGAGGCCACCGCCGACCAGCCCTGGCCAGGCGCGCCGCTGGTGCCGGTGAACGGGGCGCGGATCACGCCATAGCGCTGGCGTGACGCCTTGGTCTTCGCATCCACATCCACCGACCCGTTGGGCATGTAGAAGTAGGTGGCCCAGTTTTCTTCGCACGCGAGGTAGGTACCCCAGGGGGTCTTGCCGTGGCCGCAGTTGTTCAGCGTGCCGCGCGAAGTTCTGCCGGTGGGGTCGTACTTGGTGACCATGAAGCTGCGGATGTCGGCCAGGTGGGCGGCCGGGCCAGTGATGCGCATGGGGGTCTGGCCCGTCACGCGGCGGTTCAGCTCGGAGTCCACCACGTATTCCCAGTCGCCATGGCGGTTGCGGCGCACTTCCACGATGGAGACGCCGTGGTGGTTGATTTCCTTCAGCACTTCGGACTCCGGGCGGATGCCCAGGTCCCAGCCACCCGACGAGGCCGAGAACTGCGAGAACTTCTTGCCCGACACGCCGTTGGAGGTCTGGCCATTGGCGTGGAAGAAGTGGGCATCGGCCGAGCTTTCGTGGTTGACCACCAGCACGGCGCGGCGGGTGTCGCGCTCGGTGTAGCGGCCGCGCGGACCGAAGTGGAAGATGTCCATGCCATCGTGGTGGTCGCCCACGCGCTGGCTCCAGTCGTCGGTCTCGGTGCCCAGGTTTGTGTAGTCGGGGATCTCGTTGGAGATCCGGTCACCGGTGGCGTGCAGCACGGTGAAGCTGTAGCCCGCGGGCAGCACGATCTGGTCGGCGATGCTCTTGGCCACGGCATCGAAATCCAGGCCATGCTTGCGGGGCTTCGAGTGGGCCAGGGCCTCGCTGCTGCCCAGCACCGGCAGGCTGGCGACAGCGGCCAGACCCAGACCGCCCTGGATCAGTTGGCGACGCGAGAGGCGACCGCGCGCGAGTACCTCCTGGAAATGCTCGGCGTCGGAGAGATTGCAATCGTCGATGGGATGGTGGGCCATGGGGCGTCCTGTTGTCGGGTTGTGGGTCCGACCAGTGTCCGCACGCTGCGTGACCGTTCCTTGACGCGCGGGCCCGGGCGCATGGTCCGTTTGGCCAGATCGGCGTCATCGGCGTGTCACACGGTGAAGCCACGCACGCGTGGCATGCGGTGAGGCCTACCGGGCCAGCACGGGCTGCGCAAACATCGGGGCGGGCGGTGCGTGGCCAGACGCCTGGAACATCAGGCCTTCGACCTGAACGGCGATCTGCCGCCAGTCCAGATCCGCCACCTGCGCCCGCGCCAGGCTGCGGGCCTGCGCCAGCAGCGACGGGTTCTGCGCCAGGCTCGCGGCCACGCTGAAGAAGCCCGCCTCGTCGTTCACGGGCACCAGCCACCCGTTGCTGCGGTTCTTGACCCAGTCGCCCGCGGCGGCCGTGTCGAAGGCCAGCACAGGCAACCCGCTGGCGAGCGCCTCGATGGTCACGTTGCCGAAGGTTTCGGTGACGCTCGGAAACACGAACAGGTCGGCCGAGGCGTAGTAAGCCGCCAGCTCCGCCTGCTTGCGCATGCCGGCAAACACCGCCTGCGGGCAGCGTTGCCGCAGGCTCTCGCGCAGGGGGCCGTCGCCCACGAACACCAGCCTGACGTCGGCGTGGTGCGCGCGCATGACCTCGAAGGCCTGCAGGGCCACGTCCAGGTTCTTCTCGGCGGCGAGCCGCCCCACCACCAGCATCACGAGCGAGTCGGCGCGTGCGCCCCACTGCGCGCGCAGCTCATCGCTGCGGCGATCGGGGTTGAACAGCTGCGTGTCCACGCCGCGCGCGACCACCTGCACGTTCTGGAAGCCGCTGTTCATGAGCTCGGCGCGCAGCGCCTGCGTGGGCACCATGGTGAGCTGCGTCAGGTTGTGGAACTTGCGCAGGTAGGCCACGATGGGCTTGCGCAGCCAGCCCACGCCGTAGTGCTGGCTGTAGGCGTGGAAGTTGGTGCGGAAGTCGGAGGTGACCGGCAGGCGCAGGCGGCGCGCGGCCTGCAGGGCCGACCAGCCCAGCGGCCCCTCGGTGGCGATGTGCACCAGGTCGGGCCGCTTGAGCGTCCAGGCCTGGATCAGCGCGCGCTTGCCCGGCAGGCCCAGCTTGAGCTCGGGGTAGCGCGGGATCGGCATGCCGCGCATCAGCACTTCTTCAAAACCGGTGTGGCGCAGCGCCTGGTCCACGCGCGTCTGGCGCGGCCGGATCAACTGCACCTGGTGGTTGCGCGCGCACAGGCCCTGCACCAGCCGCGAGAGCGTGAGCGAGACGCCGTTGATCTCGGGCGGCCAGGTCTCGGTCACCACCGACAGGCGCAGCGAGGGGCTGGAGGCGGGGTATTCCTCCACCACGATCTGGTCCGAGTGCACTGTGGTCATGCCGAGATCTTCCGGGGGCATTGCAACAGTCTGATGACAGTGTGCGACTGTCACCGTGTTTTCACACAGGCACGCAAACATGTCATGCGTCTGACGTCATCCATGCAACCCACTGGAGCCCTTGTGAACGATTTTTTCAAGACCCTTGAAGTCCAGCGCTGGGACGACCACCGCTACTACCACCACAGCCGCATCAACCAGACGCTGCACTTCATCAGCGCCATGAGCTTCCTGGTCGCCTATGCCCTGCTCTGGACCGACCCGGTGCTCTCCGCCCTGATCGCCTGGCTGGTCGCGATGACCAGCCGCCAGGCCGGCCACTTCTTCTTCGAGCCCAAGGGCTACGACCACGTGAACCAGGCCACGCACGAGCACAAGGAAGAGATCAAGGTCGGCTACAACCTGCGCCGCAAGGTCGTGCTGATGGCCCTGTGGGCCGGCACGCCGCTGCTGGTGTTCGCCGTGCCGGGCGTGTTCGGCCTGTTCGAGCCGCACACCACCTGGATGGAATTCACCCGCCACGTGGGCGCGCTGTGGCTCGGCCTGGGTGTGGGCGGCCTGCTGTTCCGCACCGTGCACCTGTTCTTCATCGCCGACGTGAAGACCGGCCTGGCCTGGATGACCAAGATCCTGACCGACCCGTTCCACGACATCAAGCTGTACCACAAGGCCCCGCTGTACCTGATGCGCGGCCAGCTGATCGACCCGGGCGTGGCCCAGCGCAGCTGAGCCCCTCGCCTAGCCCCGCAGGTGCTGCCACATCTCGCGCAGCACCTGGCGGCGGATCGTCTTGTGCGTCACGCCCGGCGCGTGCCACCACCACCCCTGTGCCTGCATGTCCTGCGCCGCCGCCACGAAGCGGCGCAGCACTTCTTCAAAGTCGTCGTCATGCAGGTTCAGGCCGAAGATGAATCGTCCCGTGCCCACCCAGCTCAAGGCCAGCCCATGCCAGCGCAGGAAGTACTGGTACATCCAGTGGTAACGACCGGGTTCGGTGTAGGTCAGCGTCCAGATGCTCTGCAGGTTCGCCGCACGCACCGGGAAGCCGTGTTCGGCCATGGTGTCGTTGAAGCGTTTCGCGCGCGCGTCCCACCTGGCGTCCTGGTTCTCATACAGCGACCGGATCTCCGGCGTGTCCAGCCGGCGCAGGAAGGCGTTCATGCCGCCCATCACATAGGGGTGTGCATTGAAAGTGCCGCGCGCGAAGCACACATCGGCCGGTCGCTCGGGGCGGAAGCGTTTCATCAGGTCGGCGCGGCCGCAGACCACACCCACCGGGTAGCCACCGGCCAGCGTCTTGCCGTAGGTCACGAGGTCGGCGCGCACGCCGAAGTACTCCTGCGCGCCCCCGGGTGCGAGGCGGAAACCCAGGAACACCTCGTCGAAGATCAGCACGATGCCGCGCTCGGTGCAGACCTGGCGCAGCTGCTTGAGCCACGCGGTGTAGGCCGCGCGGTCGTAGCCCGCGCTGCGGCTGCCGTCCACCAGCGTGGAGTCGCCGGGCGCGTTGCGGTTGGGGTGCAGGGCCTGCAGCGGGTTGACCAGCACGCAGGCGATGTCGCGCCGCGTGCGCAGCACGCGCAGGCTCTGTTCGTCCATGTCTTTGAGCGTGTAGGTCTCGCGCGGCGGCATCGGGTTGCCGGGGCCGGGCTGCACGTCTTCCCACCAGCCGTGGTACGCGCCGCAGAAGCGCACCAGGTTCTTGCGCCGCGTGTGGTAACGCGCCAGGCGCACGGCCTGCATCACCGCCTCGGTGCCCGACATGTGGAACGACACCTGCTCCTGGCCCGAGATCGCCTTCAGGCGCGCGATGTTGTCGGCCACGCAGGGGTGGTAGGCGCCCAGCACCGGGCCCAGCGCCTCGCCGATCTGCGCGCCCTCGGCCATGCAGGCCTTGTAGAAATCCACGCCGAACACGTTCACGCCGTAGGAACCCGTGAGGTCGATGAAGCGGTTGCCATCGAGGTCGGTCACGCTGCTGCCTTCGGCCGACTGCACAAAGGCGCCGACCTTGAGGCGCTCGCGCACGATGGGGCTGAACTGGAAGGGCACGCGGTAGCTGCCGGTGAACTGCAGGTCGGCCAGGCCTTCGCGCGCCTCGGCGCTGAGCGCCAGGCTCTTCGCGTAGCGCTGGGAGAAGCCGGCGCCGAGCGTGTCGAAAGACGCCCGGCGGCGCCGCGCGATGTCTTCGGGTGCGCCATCGCAATCGAAGAAACGGCTCTCGTCGTAGGCATAACCCGGCAACCAGGTCGCGAGGCGCTTGGCCATGCGCGAGTGGCCGGCGAGCGAACGGTGTTTGGCGCGCGAGAGCTGCAGGCGCTGCCGCAGGTACGGCAGGGCCAGCACCAGCGAACCCAGGGGCAAGGCATAAGGAAGGTAGGACATGCGGGACACGCTCCAGGGCGGTTGAAGTGTGTCCTTTGTAGGACACGGACATGACGCACATATGAATATTTCAAGACAACTGCAACGCCTCGCCCTCAACGAGGACATCAACTTCCTGCTCACCAACCGCGTGCCGCGCGCGGCGCTCACGCGCTTCATGGGCTGGTTCAGCCGCATCCGCCACCCCTGGGTGCGCGGCGCGTCGATGGCCGTGTGGCGCAGCTTCACCGACATCGACCTGAGCGAGGCGAAGAAGAGCTCGTTCGACAGCCTGCACGACTGTTTCGTGCGCGAGCTCAAACCCGGCCTGAGGCCCGTCGATCCCCGCCCCGAGGTGCTTTCAAGCCCCTGCGACGCGATCGTGGGCGCATGCGGCCGCATCGGCGACGACCCGGGGGCGCAGGTGTTCCAGGCCAAAGGCTTTCCCTACCCGCTGACCGACCTGCTGGGCAGCGGTGCGCGTGCGAAGGCCCTGATCGACACCCTGCGCGGCGGCAGCTACGTGACGCTGCGACTGACATCGAGCATGTACCACCGCTTCCACGCGCCGGCCGCGCTGTCACTGGAGCATGTGACCTACCACAGCGGCGACACCTGGAACGTGAACCCGATCGCGCTCAAGCGCATCGAGCGCCTGTTCTGCAAGAACGAGCGCGCCGCGCTGCACGCGCGCCTGGCGGACGGCACGCCGCTGCTGCTGGTGCCGGTGGCGGCCATCCTGGTGGCCAGCATGCGGCTGCGCGCGGTGGACGTGGCGCTCAACGCGCAGTACCGCGGGCCGCACGAACTGCCCTGCGAGGCCCGTTACGACAAGGGCGAGGAGATGGGCTGGTTCGAGCACGGCTCGACCATCCTGGTGTTCACGCCGCCGGGCTTTGCGCTGTGCGAGGGTGTGGACACGGGCCACCGCATCCGCATGGGCGAGGCGCTGCTGCGCAGGGCCTCGGTGTGAATCAGATCGCGGCCTGGTTCACCCGCTGCATGAGCGCCTCGGCGCTTTCCTTGCGCTCGCTGTAGCGGTCCACCAGATACGGCGCCACGTCGCGCGTGAGCAGGGTGAACTTCACCAGCTCTTCGAGCACGTCCACGACCCGGTCATGGTAGGCCGATGGCTTGAGGCGATCGTGCTCGTCGAACTCCTGGAACGCCTTGGCGATCGACGACTGGTTGGGGATGGTGATCATGCGCATCCAGCGACCGAGCACGCGCATCTGGTTCACCGCGTTGAACGACTGCGAGCCGCCACTGACCTGCATCACCGCCAGCGTCTTGCCCTGCGTGGGGCGCACGGCGCCGTCCGACAGCGGAATCCAGTCGATCTGCGCCTTCATGATGCCGGTCATGGCCCCGTGGCGCTCGGGCGAGCACCACACCATGCCTTCGGCCCAGGCCGCGAGCGCGCGCAACTCGGCCACCTTGGGGTGGGTGTCCGGCGCGTCGTCGGGCAGCGGCAGGCCGCTGGGGTTGAACACGCGCGTCTCGGCGCCCATGGCCCGCAGCAGGCGGGCCGACTCTTGCACCAGCAGGCGGCTGAAGGAGCGCGCCCGCAACGAGCCGTAGAGCAGCAGGAAACGCGGCGCATGCGTCGAGGGTTGTGCCGGGCGCAGCCGTTGCACATCAGGCACCTGAAAGTGGTCAACGGCCACCTGAGGCAGGTCAGTGAGGCGCATGGACGCGTTCTCCGGTGGGGTCGGGTTCGGAGATCGCCGGTGCGTCGACTGGGCGCCAGGCGTTGACCAGCGCCACCAGCGACAGCATCACCGGCACCTCCACCAGCACGCCCACCACGGTGGCCAGCGCCGCGCCCGAGTTGAGACCGAACAGCGAGATCGCCACCGCCACGGCCAGCTCGAAGAAGTTGGAGGTGCCGATCAGGCAGGCGGGACCGGCGATGTCGTGCCGCAGCTTGAGCCATTTCGCGCCCCACCAGGTGAGGAAGAAGATGCCGTAGGACTGCAACACCAGCGGCACGGCGATCAGCGCAATCACCAGCGGCTGCGCGACGATGGTCCGCGCCTGGAAGCCGAACAGCAGCACGACGGTGGCGATGAGACCGGCCACCGACCAGGGCTTGAGGCGTGCCACGAAATCGCCTACGGCGTGATGCGACCTGCTGCTCAGCCATCGCCGCGTGAGCATGCCGGCCATGAGTGGCAGCACCACGTAGAGCACGGTGGACAGCAGCAGCGTTTCCCACGGCACGGTGAGATTGGTCACGCCGAGCAGGAAGGCGGCGATGGGCGCATAGGCCACGACCATGATGAGGTCGTTCACCGAGACCTGCACCAGCGTGTAGTTGGCGTCACCCTTGACCAGCTGGCTCCAGACGAAGACCATGGCCGTGCACGGCGCGACGCCGAGCAGGATCATGCCCGCGATGTATTCGCTGGCCGACGCGGGATCGACCCAGGGCGCAAACAGGACCTGGAAGAACAGCACACCCAGCGCGGCCATGGTGAAAGGCTTGACGAGCCAGTTCACCACCAGCGTCAGCACCAGCCCCTGCGGCCGCTCGCCCACACGCTTCACGGCCGACCAGTCGATCTGGATCATCATCGGATAAATCATCACCCAGATGAACACCGCGACCACGAGGTTGACGTGCGCGATCTCCAGCGCCGCCACCGCCTCGAACACGCCAGGCAGCGCCAGCCCCAGGCCCACGCCGGCGGCAATGCCCAAGGCCACCCACAGCGTCAGATACCGTTCGAACAACCCCATGAATATGCACCTCTTGAAAAAGCGGGAAGGCCTGGGCGCCCGCTGAGCGCCCAGGCCCGGCCATGGAAACGGGAGGTCAGGACCGGACCAGACCGATGTCGCTGATTTCCTTCTGCAGCGCGAGCTTGTTCAGCTTTTCGATCGGCAGCACCGTCAGCAGCGCAATGCGGCGGTTCAACACCATGAACGCCTCGGCGAAGGCACGGAGCACCACCTCTTCGCTGCCCTTGACCGACGCAGGGTCCTCGACACCCCAGTGCGCGGACATGGGTTGCCCCGGCCAGACGGGGCAGACCTCGCCGGCGGCCTTGTCGCAGACGGTCAGCACGAAGTCCATGTGCGGTGCGTCGGGCGCCGCGAACTCGCTCCAGTTCTTGCTGCGCAGGCCCTTGGTCCTGTAGCGGTTGCGCTCCAGCAGCTCGATGGCATGCATGTGGACCTGGCCCGCGGGATGGCTGCCCGCGCTGTACGCATGGAAGCGCCCGGCCCCCGTCTGGTTGAGGATGGCCTCGGCCATGATGCTGCGCGCCGAGTTGCCGGTGCAGATGAACAAAACGTTGTAGGTGGACTTGGACATGAAAACCTTTCGGTGAGGACGTTCAGGGACAGTCGTTGCACACGACCGCGTTGACTTCGCACGGCTGCCCTTCGCAGCAGTGCGCGGTGAGAAAGCCCAGCAGCCCGTTCATCTGCGGGATGCTGGCGCGGTAGATCAGGTGGCGGCCGTCGCGCTCGCTGCTGGCGAGGCCGGCGTGCACCAGTTCCTTGAGGTGGAACGAGAGCGCGGTGGGTGAGGTGCCCAGCGTTTCGGCCATCTGGCCGGGCAGCACGCCCTTCGGGCCCGCCACCACCAGCATGCGGAAAATGCGCAGGCGTGTTTCCTGCGCCAGCGCCCCGAGGGCGCGAACCACGTCGGCTTCATCCATGGTGCAGTCCTTCGTTCCTGGCGGGGGCATGGTCCGCCTTCTTCACCGGCAGCTGCAGGGTAAGCAGCCAGCAGATCGCCAGCATCACGGCCGAGCCCGCCAGCGCGTAGAGCAGCCCACCCCACTGGTACAGCAGGCCCGACAGCAGCGTGCCGATGAAACGCCCCAGCGCGTTGGCGGCGTAGTAGAAGCCCACGTCCTCGGCGGCTTTTTCCGAACCGGCGTAGGCCAGGATCAGGTAGGAGTGCACCGAGGAGTTGACCGCGAAAGCAAAGCCGAACAGCCCCAGCCCCCCGACCACCACCCATTCGAGATGCGGCACCTGCAGGTAGACCGCCACGGCGATGCCGACGGGCACCAGGGCCAGCACGGCCGACCACAGGCGCGCGGCGGGCACTTCGGCGCTCAGGCCGTCGGCGCTGCGCCGCACCAGCTGCGGCGCGAGCGCCTGCACCATGCCGTAGCCGATGGTCCAGGCGGCGAGGAAACCGCCGACCATGGTGAATGTCCAGCCCTGCGAATACAGGAACACCGGCACGCCGACCACGAACCACACGTCGCGCGCGCCGAACAGCACCACGCGCGCAGCCGCCAGCGCGTTGATGCCGGCGTTCTTGGCAAACAGCTCCCTCGCCGACTTCGAGGCCTTGCTCTTGCCCATCATCGCGGGCAGCGAGCTGAGCACGCCGACCAGCACCAATGCGAGCAGGCCCGCCATGCACCACAGCGACACCTGGAAGCCGAACGCTTCCAGCATCAGACCGCCGAGGAAAAAGCCCACGCCCTTCATGGCGTTCTTGCTGCCGGTGAACCAGGCCACCCACTTGAACAGCTGGCCCGAGCCTTGCTCTTTCGCTTGCGAAGCCGTGACCTTGATCGCCGACTTGCTCGCGGTCTTGGTCAGGTCTTTCGCCACGCCGCAGATGCCCTGGGCCAGCACCACCCAGGCGACCGACATGGCGGCCGTCCACGCCGGATCGAGCATGGACAGCAGCGTGAAGCCGATGATCTGCGTGACCAGGCCCACGGTGAGCATGCGCGTGATGCCGTAGCGCGTGGCGAGCCAGCCACCGATCAGGTTGGCCAGCACGCCCGCCGCTTCGTACAGCAGGAACAGGAAAGCCAGCGCGAACGGCGAATAGCCCAGCTTGTAGAAGTGCAGCAGCACCAGCATGCGCAGCGCGCCGTCAGTGAGCGTGAAGCCCCAGTAGGCGGCTGTGACGATGGCGTAGTTGCGCGCGGCGTGCTGCTGCATGTCAGATGCCCGCATCACGCATGTGGCAGGCCAGATCGACCATGCGGCAGGCGTAGCCCATCTCGTTGTCGTACCAGGCGTAGACCTTGAGCAGGGTGCCGTCGGTCACCATGGTGGAGGGCGCATCCACGATGGAACTGCGCGTGTCGCGGGCGTAATCGACGCTGACCAGCGGCCGCGTTTCGTAGCCCAGGATGCCGGCCAGCGAGCCGTTTGCCGCGTTGGCGAACAGCGCGTTCACCTCCTCGGCCGTGGTCTCGCGTTTGAGCTCAAACACGCAGTCGGTCAGCGAGGCATTCAGCGCGGGCACGCGCACCGCGTGGCCGTTGAGCTTGCCCTTGAGCTCGGGGTAGATCAGCGCGATCGCGGTCGCGCTACCGGTGGTCGTGGGCGCCAGGCTCATCAGCGCGCTGCGGGCGCGGCGCAGGTCCTTGTGCGGTGCGTCCACCACCAGGTTGGTGTTGGTCGGGTTGTGCAGCGTGGTGATCTGGCCGTGGCGGATGCCGATGGACTCGTGCACCACCTGCACCACGGGCGCCAGGCAGTTGGTGGTGCAGGAGGCGGCGGTCACGATGCGGTCGCGCGCGGGCTCGTACAGCGTGTGGTTCACGCCGACCACGATGTTGAGCACGCCACCGACCTTCACCGGCGCGGCCACGATCACGCGCTTCGCGCCGCGGTCCAGATGGCCCTGGAGGGTGTCGGGCGTGAGGAACTTGCCGGTGCACTCCAGCACCAGGTCCACGCCCAGATCGCCCCAGGGAATCTCTGCCGCCGTGCCGTGGGCGCTGAACGACATCCGCCGTTCACCGATGCGGATGGCGTGCTCGCCCTCGGCGGCGATGTCGGCGCGCCACTTGCCCTGCACGCTGTCGAAGGCCAGCAGGTGGGCGGTGGCGGCGGCGCCGCCCTTGAGCTCGTTGAGGTGCACCACCTCCAGCCGGTTGCCCGCGCGCGGGTCGTCGCTTTGCCGCTCGGCGGCCCCCATGGCGGCGCGCAGTGCCAGACGCCCGATGCGGCCCATGCCGTTGATGCCCACTTTCATGTGTGTCCCGTCCAGGTTCAAGGTGCTACATTAATTCAACAATTATTGAAGTATTGCACAGCAGCATGACAAGCCCGTGACACCTCTGTGAGGCGGGCCGTACAGACTTCGTCATGCGGAGGGAGCATGCTGAGCACCCCACTGGACACGCATGAATATGGAAACCGGCTTCCTCGAACACCCCACCCGGCATCTCTTCTTCACGGGCAAGGGCGGCGTCGGCAAGACGTCTCTCTCGACCGCGGCGGCGCTCAGCCTGGCGGATGCGGGCAGGAAGGTGCTGCTCGTCAGCACCGATGCCGCGTCGAACCTCGACGACATGCTGGGCATCGAACTGCGCAACACCCCCGTGCCGGTGCCCGGCGCGCCCGGCCTGTCGGTGCTGAACATCGACCCCGACACCGCAGCGGAGTCGTATCGGCAGCGGGTCCTGGCGCAGATGGATGCGGACAGCAGCGAAGCAGATCGTTCCACCGTGCGAGAGCAGCTGTCAGGCGCCTGCACCACCGAGATCGCCTCCTTCGATGAGTTTTCGTCCCTGCTGTCCGACAACGCAGCGCTCTACGACCACATCGTCTTCGACACCGCACCGACAGGCCACACCCTGCGGCTGCTAAGCCTGCCCAAAGCCTGGACCGGGTTTCTGCAAGGCAACGACCGGGGCGCCTCGTGCCTGGGTCCGCATTCGGGCTTGAAGATGCAGGAGGAGCGGTTCAAGGCCGCACTCGAGGCCTTGAGCGACCCATTGAAGACCACCGTGATCCTGGTGACGCGCCCGGACAAGGGTGCCATGGCCGAAGCCGCGCGCACGTCGGAGGAGCTGCACGGGCTGGGACTGGACAACCAGCGGCTGGCCATCAATGGCGTGTTCCATGCGAGCGAGCGCACCGATGCGGTGGCATGCGCCATCGAGGACCTGGGCCAGCAAGCGCTGGACGACATGCCCCGGTCGCTGCGCGCGCTGCCACAGGACCTCGTGCCCCTCAGACCCTTCGACACCGTCGGCCTGCCCGCCCTGCGTGCGCTGCTGGCGCCTGGCAGCAGTCCGGTCACCCCGCACCCGATGGCCGCCGCGGAGAACACGACGCCACTGCAAGGCCTGGACGCCTTGGCGGACGAGCTGGCCGCAGCCGGACACGGATTGATCATGGTGATGGGCAAGGGCGGTGTCGGCAAGACGACGGTCGCCGCCGCATTGGCCGTGGGGCTGGTCCAGCGCGGCAAGACCGTGCACCTGAGCACCACCGACCCGGCCGCCCACCTGGCGGGCACATTGAGCGGCGATGTGCCCGGTTTGAAGGTGAGCCGGATCGACCCGAAACTTGAAACGCAGCGCTACATCGACAAGATCATGGCGGCCCGATCACCCGGGCTGGACCCGGCGGAACAGGCCCTGCTGCTGGAAGACCTGCAATCGCCCTGCACCGAGGAGGTGGCGGTCTTTCATGCGTTTTCGCGCATCGTCGGCGAAGGCCGAAGCGCCTTCGTGGTGCTGGACACCGCACCCACCGGGCACTCCATGCTGCTGATGGACGCCACCGGCGCCTACCACCGGCAAATGACGCGCGAGTTTGAAGGGCACGGAGCGGCACGCGTCATCACGCCGTTGATGAGGCTGCAGGACGCGACCTACACCCGGATCATCCTGGTCACCCTGCCCGAGGTAACGCCCGTGTCGCAGGCCGCCGCGCTGCAGGACGACCTTCGCCGCGCGAAGATCGAGCCCTATGCCTGGGTGCTCAACAAGAGCGTGCTGGCGGCGGGCACCCACGACCCCTTGCTGTCTGCGCGGCTGGCGGGCGAGCGCCAGCAGGTGGAGCGCATGAACGCCGGACTGGCGAAGCGCCTGTTCACACTGCCCTGGTTGACCGTCCCGCCGATCGGCTTCGCCGCCTTGTCCAGACTGGTCATCAAGGCACCGGCTGTGGCACCAACGACAACCTGAAACCCACTGTCCCAACCGCCGAGGTTCCTCATGTACGGATTCAACACGACACTCACCGACACCACGTTTGACCAGGCCCTGACCAGGACCACCGCTGCGCTCAAAGCCGAGGGCTTTGGTGTGCTGACCGAGATCGACGTGCAGCGCACGATGAAGGACAAGCTGGGTGTGGAAATGCCGCCCTACCGCATCCTCGGCGCCTGCAACCCGGCACTGGCGCACCAGGCCTTGCAGGCCGTGCCCGACATCGGCCTGCTGCTGCCCTGCAATGTGGTCGTGCGCGAGGAAGCACCGGGTCGCGTGGTGGTCGGATTTCTCGACCCGCAGATCATGGTGAATCTGGTCAACCAGCCCGAAGTCAAGTCCGTGGCCGACGCTGCGGAGCAGCGCCTGCGACGCGCCTGCTCGAGCCTGGGCGGCAGCCCGGCACCCGTGACCTGACACAAGATGTGTGAGCCCATGAGTTCGCTCACAACGGCAACCTGCCCGGCATCTGCCGCAGCGAGGCATTTGCACTGGGCTTGTATCGCCCGGTGGGTCAATCCGAGCGCGCCCGCCCATCAGGCACGCGACGACGGCGTCGGGGTGTCCTTAACGCTCGCCCGATTCGCGTCGGAGCATCGATACAAAGTCCTGCGGCTCGGGGTGCATGCGCTGCGTCTTGCGCCGGGCCACCGTCCCGACATTCAGGAAGCAGACCGGCTCCTCACCTTCGCGCAGGTCGAACAGCCGCCGCATGCGCGGTGACTGCATGGCCTGCCCGCTGGTGAGGCTGCTGCCCAGGCCCTGGCCGTGCGCCATCAGCAGCATGTTCTGCACCGCGCAGCCCACCGAGACCATGCGCTCGAGCGCCGGGATCTGCGCCTCCACAGCCCCCAGCTGGGCCACCACCAGCATCAGCAGGGGCGCCCGGTGGGCCTTCTCCCGGGCCGACTCGATCTGCTCCAGGGTGGCGCCGGGATCGCGGTCCACCAGAGCGAGGGCAAACACCTCCGCCAGGTCCGCGCGCCGCTCCATGGGCACGATGACAAAGCGCCAGGGCCTGAGCAGGCCATGGTCGGGCGCGGCCGCGGCCGCGCGAAACAACTGCTCCAGCTGCTGTTCGGAAGGTCCGGGCTCGACCAGCCGTTTGGGCGAAACGTTCTGGCGCGTGGAGATCAGGGTGGCGACGAAGCCACTCTCCTGCGGGTCGCCATCCCACCACCCGGCGCGGGCCGCGGCAGGGGGATGGACCTCAGGTGACGGCAAGGGCATGGGCATGTCCATGAGGTCTCCAGAGGCCGTCAGGCGAACTGGCGGTCCTTGAACGAGATCGTGGCCTTGTAGTCGTCCACGCTGCCCACGCGGCGGATGCTGCCCCAGGTGCCCTTGTAGTAGGGGATCACGTTGCGGTCCACCCAGTTCGTCACCACGTCGCCGTGCACGCCCTTGATGTAGCCGAACAGCATGAAGGTGTGGCCGGGCTTGACCGACTTGATCGGATACGCCATGGCGTAGGTGCTGCCGTAATCGTTGTAGACCTCGATCACGTCTCCGGGCGCGACACCCAGCTGCTTCGCGTCGTTCGGGTTCATCTCGATGAAGGCCATCGGAATGCGGTCGCGCACGAAGGCGTTGTACTGGTCGTGGTACGCGGTCTGCCAGACCTCGTTGGCGCGGCCGCCGTTGATCCAGTACTTGTGCTTCGCCTTCTGGTCGGCGACCGGCTTGGGCAGGCCGTTCCAGGGCGCCGGCTTGAACTCGGCGCGGCCGTCCTTGGTGTCGAACTTGCCGTCGGCGTAGTGGATTTCGGTGCCGATGAGCTTGTCGCCTTCCACGCGCTGGATGGGCAGCTGCACACCGTTGTTGCCGGCCTTGCGCAGCAGTGCGTAGGTGGCCATGTAGCCGGTGTCACCGCCCTGGCTGTCGATCGGGCCGACGCCCGGCCGCCCCGCGCGGCGGAAGCCGTCGTTGAAGGCATCTTCCTCAGTCTTCCAGTCGAAGCCGTCGAAGCGCCTGGCCATGTCGGGCTTGTTGTCCTTCAGGTAGAGCGCCTTGAGCGCGTTGGCGATGTCGGCCGCGATCAGGCAGTCGGGCCTGGCCGAGCCGGGCGCGTCCATGAATTTCTCCGACAGGCGCAGGCGGCGCTCGCCATTCATGGAGGTGAGGTTCATCTCACCGGGGTGCGCGGCCGGCAGCAGCAGGTGCGCCTCTTCCGCAATGACGGTCGGGTAGAGGTTCATCGCCGCGATGAACATGCCGCCCTTGTTCTTGCAGGCGTCGTAGATGACCTCGATCATCTGCTCGGTGGAGGCACCGCGCGCCTTCGCCATTGCCTCGTTGACGATCTTGGCGCGCTTGCTCAGCACCAGGCGGTGCTGCTCGGCGTTGAGCGTGGTCTGGAACGGGTTGGTGCCCCACAGGGTGTACATCAGGCCCTTGCCGTTGATGACCTCCTGGTCGATGTAGATCTTCTTGTCGCCCGGATACGGCGGACGCGTGTAGCCCTCCTGGTGCCCTCCCAGGCGGCACACACCCGTGCCGCGGCGGCCCACGTTCTGCGTGGCCAGCACCAGGCTCACCAGCGCGCTCTGGATCACGTAGTTGTCGTTGCCCCAGATGATGCCTTTCTCATACGGGTGGAAGGTGCGCGGGCGGTGGCCGGAGGCCTTGGGCTTGTAGGCCCACTCGGCGGCCTGGCGCAGCTTCGCGACCGGAATGCCCGTCGCCCTGGAGCCCTCTTCCAGGCTCATGCGGTTGGTCTTCACTGCGTCCTCGAAACCGCGCGTGTGTTTGTCGATGAACGCCTTGTCGTGCCAGCCCTGCTCCACCACGTAGGTGAACAGCGTGTTGAACAGCGCGGTGTCCGAACCGGGCTCGATGTCCAGGTGCAGCACGTTCTCCTTGCCGGCCACCTGCTCGCAGATCGCCACGGTGGCGGTGCGGCGCGGGTCCACGATGATCACCTTCGCCGCGGCTGCCGTTTCCCCCGGGAAGCGCTGCTTCTTCTTGTCCACGGTGGTGCCGCTCAGGTTGGGCACCCAGTGATTGAGGAAGTAGTTGGACTGGGTCTCGTAGGGGTTGGCGCCTGTGCAGAGGATGGTGTCGGCCAGCTGCGCGTCCTCGTAGCTGTTGTTCAGCTCACCCACACCCATCTCGCGCGTGGCGTGGCACTCGGAGTTGTAGGCCGGCCGGTTGTGGATGCGCACCATCGGTGTCTGCAGGGCGCTGAACATCAGCTTGCCGGTGCCCCAGGTGTTCTCGAAGCCACCGCCCGCACCACCGTGGTCGAAGCAGTCGTAGAACAGGGCGTTGGGGCCATCGTTGTCCAGGATCTTCTTGGTCAGGCCCGCGTAGAGCGCCATGGCGTTGTCCCAACCGGTGTCCAGCCACTGGTCCCCGCGGAAGATACGCGGGTTCTTCAGGCGGTCCTTGCCCATGCCGTCGTGGGCGTACATGTACGAGGCCATCTTGCCGCCGCGCGTGCTTGAGAGGCCGCTGTTCACCACACAGCCCTTGTCGGGCACGATCATGATGTTCCAGCGCTTGCCCGACTTGTCGGTGATGGTGTTGGTCATCGCCCTGGTCATGGTGATGGCCAGCGGCGGCACCTGCTTGGTGAAATCGACGCCCAGCCCGTTCTGGCTGGCGGCGCGCCCGCCCTCCTGGTTGGCGTCCCACTTGTAGACGTGGTAGCCGCATCCGACGATGCAGAAGTGGCAGGTCATGTTCGACTTCTGCGCGTCCTTGGTGGGCAGCGCAATGCGGTCATTGATGTGGGTGGACATGGGGCGCTCCTCAGAGGATGTTGGACTGGCGGCCGTAGATCAGGCCATCGACGGCGACCGCGCTCACCGCATCGGTCTTCGCGTCGTACTCCAGCCGGATCCTGGGCAGGTCCTCGGTGGCCTGCCCGCACACCATCTGCCCGCCGTTCTCGGGATCGAAGATGGAGAAGTGGCAGCCGCACTTGAAGGTGCGCGTGCCACCGTCGTAGGCGACCGGGCAACCCATGTGCGTGCAGTAGGCGCTGTAGGCCACGATGTCGTTGTTCGGGCCCACGCCACCGGGCACGGGGTTGCCCATGCGGATCGCGTAGCAGGGTGAACTCGCATCGGGGTAGGTGAAGCTGACCGCCTCGTTGACCGGCATGCGCCTGGCCGCGCCGACCGCCTTTTGGGGATACGGCAGCGTGGTGCCGCCGTTGCGCGCCGGCGTGGCGGCCTGCGCGTTGTGGATGGGGATCACGGTGCTGCCGGCCACGGCGGCGGCCACGCCGCCGGACTGCAGAAAGAAGCGGCGGCCGATCTTGAGGTCTTCCATGTTGTCTCCTGGTTGGAATCGCTGACCCGTCCTGCATCGCAACGCGCGTGCCAGCAGTGAAATCCATACGAATCAACAGCTTGCGAAACAGCGCGTGACTTCATGGGTGGTTTTGGTAACAATGCCGGAAAACACTGGTTACGAAAAAGTAACGCCAGGAGACAAACCCATGAGACGACGAGAGTGCATCGCCAGCGTGGCGGCCGCCACGCTCTGGGCCGCCCGGCCCGCGGCCGCCGCGGCGCGCACGGACCGGCTGCAGCTGGGGCTGACCCCGGTCATCCTGGCCGACCAGATCGCCTTCCTGTCGCGCTGGGGGCGTTACCTCGGCACCCAGGTCGGGGTCGAGGTGCACTTCGTGGCCCGCGAGTCCTACCAGTCCATCCTCGATCTGCTGTGGTCGGGCCAGATCGACGCGGCCTGGATCTGCGGCTATCCCTACGTGCGCTTCGAGGCCGACCTCAAGCTGCTGGCCGTGCCCCTGTACCAGGGCGATCCGCTGTACCAGGCCTACCTGATCCGCTCGAGCGGCGCGCCCGACGGGCTACGCGGTTGGGGCGATCTCAGGGACCGCGTGCTCGCGTACTCGGACCCGCTGTCCAACTCGGGCTGGCTCGTCGCCCAGGCCCAGCTGGCCCACGCCGGCGTGGCGCCGCGCGAACTCAAGCGCGCCTTCTTTGCGCACGGCCACCGCAATGTGGCCGAAGCGGTGGCGGCCCGACTGGCCCATGCCGGATCGATCGACGGCTATGTGTGGGAAACGATGCGCCTGCAGGGCATGCCGGCGGTGGCCAGAACCGAAGTGATCTGGAAATCGGAACCCTTCGGATTTCCGCCACTCGTCACGGCACGCCGCGCCACCCACCCCCGCATGGAGCGCCTGCAGGCCGCCCTGCTCGGCATGGCCGACGACCCGGTGGGCCGCGAACTGCTGGGGTCGCTCAACCTCAGCGGGTTCTCGGTCGGAGCGGCATCGCAGTTCGATTCCATCCGGCGCCAGGCCACCCAGGTGCCCGGCAGCGGGGTGACCGGCTGATGTTCGGCCGGCTGCCCTACCGCGTGCAGATTCCGCTGGGCCTGTCCCTCGCGGTGCTGATCGCGGCCATTCTCGTCACGGGCATCACGGCGCGGGTGACGGCGCAGAACGCGCGGCAGGAAGTGCTGTCCCTGCTGGACCGGGCCGTGGTGCTGCTCATCGCGCAGGTCCGCCCCATGGTGGTGGCCGACGACACCTGGCGCGTGTTCGCCCTGCTGCGCGACACCGCCGAGCTGGTGCCGGGCGCGGCCACAGGGCAGGCCCGCCTCGCGATCCTGGACGCCGAGGGCCGCGTGTTCGCCGCCTCCGATCCCGCGCAGCTGGAGACCGGCCGCGCGCTGCTGGGCCAGCCCTGGCGCGAGCAGCCGACGCCGGTCCCATCAGACATCACGGGCAGGCAACGGCTCGACCAGGGCGACGGTTCGGTGGTGATGGTCGATCCCATCCGCAGCGAGGATGGCCAGACCCTGGGCTTTGTGCTGACGGAGGTCGACGCCGCGGTGTTCGCGCCCGACTGGTCGTCGCTGGCGCAGACCGCCTTGCTGGCCATCGCGCTGGCGGTGGCCTTGCTGGTGCCGGTGGGCTGGTGGGTGGGGCAGCGCATGACGCGGCCCGTCGAGCGGCTGGTGGCGGTGATCGAACGCATCGGCCGGGAAGACCCGAGCCAGCTGCGCGGCGCGGTGCCAACGACCCAGGACCCCGAACTGAGCCGCATCGGCGATGCCGTGAACCAGCTCATGGCAGAGCTCGAACGGCGCAAGCTGGCCGAGGAACGCGCCCTGTCGGCCGAGCGGCTCGCCGCGGTGGGCCGCATGACGGCGGCGGTGGCGCACGAGATCAACAACCCGCTGGCCGGACTGCTGACCGCGACCCAGACGCTGCGCCTGCACGGCCGATCGGACGACATCCGCACGCGCACGATCGACCTGCTCGATCGCGGCCTGCAGCAGATCAGGACCACGGTGGCGGCGCTGCTGCCCCAGGCCCGCATGGACGACCGCCCGCTGGAGCCTGGAGACCTGGAAGACATCGTCACGCTGGTGCGGGTGAGCAGCGGCAAGCAGCCGGTGGAAATCCGGTTCGGCGTGGAAGTCGACTCCGCGCTGCGCGTGCCCTCGGCGCCCCTGCGGCAGGTGATGCTCAACCTGCTGCTCAACGCGATGAAGGCCGCGGCCGACCAGGGCATCGTCTCGGCCCGCCTGGCGGCGGACGAGACCCGGGTCACGTTCTGCGTCACCAACAACGGCCCGCCCCTGAGCGCCGAAAAATTCCGCACCACCCTGGCGGCGGAAAGTGGTCGCGACCCCCGGGGCTTCGGCCTGTGGGTCTGTCAGGAACTCGCCAACCACCTGGGTGGCCGGTTCGAGCTGGACGCGACGCAGACCGACCAGACCCGCCTGGTGTTCCAGGTGCCCAACCGCGAGGCCCCGGAGGCAACGACATGAAGACGCTGCTGGTGATTGAAGACGACGCGATCATGGGCGAGTCCCTGGTGCAGCGGTTCGAGCTGGAAGGCCTGCAGGTGGTCTGGTGCCGGCGCCTGTCGGAGGCCGCGGACGCGCTGGCGAACCCGCCCGCCGCGGTGGTGAGCGACGTGCGGCTGCCCGATGGCCTGGCCACCGACTGGTTCGTGAAGCTGCCGGCGTCCATCCGCGCCCTGCCCTGGTTCTTCCTGACCGGTTATGGCAGCGTGAACGACGCGGTGACGGCGGTGCGCGCGGGTGCGCGGGAGTACCTCACCAAACCCTTCGACATCGAGCAGGTGGTCGGCCTGGTGCACCAGGCCGTGTCGGTCAGTCTTGCGCCCGAGGAGGACGCCGTGCTGGGCATCTCGCCGGCGATGCGCCGCGTCGAGGGCATGGTCCGCAAGGTCGCGGGTCAGCGCGTCTCGGTGCTGCTCACTGGTGACTCCGGCGTGGGCAAGGAGGTGGCCGCGCAGATGATCCACACACTGGACCCGCGCGCCGGCCAGCGCGAGTTCGTGGCCGTCAACTGCGCGGCGATTCCCGAATCGATGCTCGAGGCCGAGTTCTTCGGTTACGAAAAGGGTGCGTTCTCCGGCGCGGTGCGGTCCCACAAGGGCTATCTGGAGCGCGCCAACGGGGGCACGCTGTTCCTCGACGAGGTGGGCGACCTGCCGGCGAGCATGCAGGCCAAGCTGCTGCGGGCGCTGCAGGAAAAATGCTTCTTCCGCCTCGGCGCCGAGCGCACCACCCACAGCGACTTCCGCATCCTGGCCGCCACCAACCGGGACCTCTACGCCGACATGAGCGCGGGCACGTTCCGCGAGGACCTGTTCTATCGCCTGGCGGTCATCAAGATCGCCCTGCCCCCCTTGCGCGAACGGCCTGAAGACATCCGCTGGCTGACCGAGCGGCTGCTGGCACAGATGGTGATCGAGCAGGGCCGGCCGCTGGCCATGTCCGAGCTGTTCCTGCGCGACCTGATGGCGCGCGAATGGCGCGGCAACGTGCGGGAGCTGCGCTCCTACCTGGAACAGGCCGTGGTGATGAGCGATGGCGGTGTGCTGGATGAACCCCTGAGCGTGGAGTACAAGACCGCCACGGCGCCACCTCGCTCGACAGATCCCATCGAGCCCCTGCAGATCATCCTGGAAGGTGTCGAGCGCGCACACATCCGCAAGGCCCTGGTGCATTGCGAAGGCAGCGTGGGCAAGACGGCCGAGGTGCTGGGCATCAGCCGCAAGACCCTGTGGGAGAAAATGAAAAAACTCTCCATCGCCAACTGAATCGCCAGCCGGACTGATGTGCGGCGATCAATGGGCTTCAACCAGCCATCTCGTTGACTGGGGACGGCGAGGCCACTGCAGTGCGCAGCAGCGCGGCCATGCGCTCAAACCCCGGTCCTCGGGCCTGCTTCAACCTGGCCTGCAAGGCCCCCCAGGCCGGGTCCGGCTGGCCCTGCATCTGGCCGAACAGGCCTGCGTAAGCCTCCAGCCGGGAGCGCCGCAACCAGTCCTGCACATCCGCGTGCTGCGACCAGCGCAGCTGGTTGCGCCCGGTCTGCAGGTGCATGCGCAGCCAGTCGAGCGGCACCTGCGGCACCACCACGGGTTCGCACAAGGCGTTCTTCTCGTGCTCGTCGTCCATCGTCGCTTCCAGGTGGGCGATGAAGGCGGCACTGAAGGTCGGTGAGCAGCGGCGCACGTACTGCGGCACGATGCGCTGGCCCTGGAACACCGGCTGCACCGGGCCGCGCGGCAGGCCGCCCGCGCTGCAGTGCACATGCACGTGGCGGGCCGAGGTCGCGATCTCGCCGCGCTCGAGCACGATGCGATCGGCTCCGATGGCCTGCACATGGCCCAGGCGCACCACGTTCCTGATCCGGCGCAGCTGCGCCAGTTCGGCCTCGCTCACGATGGCGCAGCGGTACATGGTCGGCTGCACGGCGGGATCGATGCGCTGCAGCAGGCGCGCGGCCTCCAGGCGGTCGAACAGGTCCGGCAGCGAGCTCGCGTCGCGCGCGGCCTCCAGCTCGGCCACGATGGCGGCCAGCGTCTGGTGGGCAAACGGCGCCGTGGGCTGCACGTTGGCGCGGTTGAGCAGCCAGGTCTCGCGCGGGCGGATCCAGGTGATGGTCTGCGGGTCCACGCCCTGTGCCAGCAGCCACAGGGCGGTGTCCATCGCCGTCTTGCCACCCCCCACGATCACGTGGCCGGCGGCGGGCCGCTGCCACAGCGTGAGCTCGGTCGGCGTGAGGCAGGTCACCCCCTCGGCCACGGCGAAACGCGGCCCGTGGGTGGCGGGCACCTGGGTGTCGGCCTGTGTGGCGTCCACCCAGCGCCGCCGCGCCACCAGGCGCTGGCGCTGGCCGTTCACCAGCGAGGTGGCGACCCCGTGCCCGTCCACGTCGTGCAGCGGCAGCCAGCTCACCCGGCCACTGGCCAACAGGCGTTCGTGCATCACGCGGTCGTAGTAGGCGCAGATCTCGGCCCCGCTGGCCAGCTCGTTCAGGCCGGCGTTCAGGCCCGCCGCGTCGATGCGCCCGCTGCCCAGCGGCGTCGAATTCACGCCGTAGGTGACCGAGGGGCCGTGCAGGCGCACGAAGGGGTAGGCGTCGTTCCAGTGGCCGCCGGGCCGGGCGCGGCGGTCGACGATGACGATGCGGGCCGAGGTCTCGGCCACCAGCGTGTCGGCCATGGCCATGCCCACCGCGCCCGCGCCGACGATCACGTAGTCGGCTTCCCGTGCGTGTTCGCCCATCGCGCTCTCCTGGCTGCGCATCATTGTTCCGCCGCGGCGCTGCGTTTTAGCGCCCACTCGCCGATGCGCTGGCCCATGGCCATGCCCACCTCGGTGGAGTTGCGGTAGTGGACGCCGCCGTAGATGCGGGCCTGCGCCACCTCGCGCATGAAGTCGTCGGGGCTGTTCCAGCGGCGCACGACGCCAGGCAGCGTGGCGCTGGTGGTGCTGAGCACGGGCAGCGCTGCCTTGCCCCCTTCGGCCTTGAGCACCGTGGCCACGGTGCCGGCCAGGATGCAGTGCGCGCAGGGGTACTCGGGGTGCATCGGCGTGTCGATCAGCGGCGCCCAGCCGGCGTCGCGTTCGGTGGCGTCCTGGCCATCGAGGTCGCCGTTGCGGATCGCCGTGACCGGGCGCCAGAAGTTGTACTGGTACTTGGCGTCCATCACCGCGATGAGGGCGTCGTCCATGGACTGCGCAACGAGCGCGAACAGCCGGGCGTTGGCCAGCACGTCGCGGCCGGGCTGCAGCGCCACCGAGCGCACCACGCCGTGGTAGATCGCCGGCAAGGAGTAGTCCCAGAAGCGGCCGATCTCGGTCTGTTCCGTGCTGCGCTGCTTGCTGTCGCGACCGCCGATGGCCTTCATCTCGTTGTAGTCGCTGGCCCAGCGCGCGCTGGCCAGCGCCGGCGGTGGCCCGGGGCGGAACTGGTCGGCGCGCTCCAGCAGCCAGGGCTTGCGCAGCGGCCATTGCGTCACCGCCGGGCTCGTGGTGGGCACGTACACGCCCGGGCTGGTGTGCGGGCGGTAGCTGTCGGGCCCGCTCGGCATCTCGCCCGCGCGCCCGGCCAGCACGCGC
>QZKF01000103.1 GCA_003599455.1 Comamonadaceae bacterium | reverse complement strand
CTTGGCGAGGTGCCGCACGGCGAAAGTGATCCAGCGGCCGTACCAGAACCCGAGCTGGTCGCCCAGGCTGGCGACCACCACGTGCTCCACCGAGGTCTTGTCGATCACCTCCTCCAGCGTGTGCGCGAAGTTCTCCAGGATCACGATGGCCTGCGCGCCCGAGTCCCTGAGCTGGTGTTCCAGTTCGCGGGCGGTGTACAGCGGGTTGACGTTGACCACGGTGTAACCGGCGCGCACGATCGCCGCCATGGTGATCAGGAACTGCGGCACGTTGGGCAGCATGATCGCCACGCGCGCACCCGGCACCAGGCCGCGACCCTGCAGCCAGGCGCCCATCGCGGCGCTGAGGCCGTCGAGCTCGCCATAGCTCATCCATTGCTCCATGCATACGCAGACGGGTTCGCGCGCGTTGTGCTTGAAGGACTCTTCGAGCAGCGCGGCCAGCGAGCGGTATTGCTCGGGCGCCACATCGTGCGGGACGCCTTCGGGGTATTGGGTGAGCCAGGGTCGGTTCATGGGTGTGGCGGGTGCGTGAGTGGAGCCGCCATTCTGGCAAGACAGCGCCGCACCCGGTACCGGGGCAGCCCTAGGGGTCTGTCACACAAAGCACACGGGTGGGCCGGCGGCTCAGTCGGCCGCAGGGGCGCGCGCCAGCTCGGCGGCCAGGGCCGCGCTGGCGTCGTGCTCGCTCCCGTCGAACAGGACCGATATCCAGCGCGACTCGCGCGCGCTGATGGTGTCCAGGAACACCCGGGCATCGCCCAGCGAGGCAAACGCATCGAAGCCACTTTCCAGGAAGTGCTGCAGGGCGTCGAGCCCGGCTGCGCGGGCCGGGTTGCGCATCATGCGCAGCGCCAGCCGCAACGGCCGCATGCGCGTGAGCCGCTGCAGCTCCAGGCCCATGTGCTGCACGACCGCGAGCTGGCGTGCGCGGGCCTGGCGGTCACCGGTCTGGCGCCAGCTCAGGGTGTAGCGCAGGGCCGGCGGCAACGCGACACCGTGCGCGAGCCAGTGGGTGGCCAGGTCGTGGTCCAGCACCTCGGTCAGCGCGTGGGTCTCGGCCAGGTCGACGGCAAGCTGGGCCACCGCCTCGGGAAACAGGCGCTCCAGCGCGCCGGCGATGCGGGCGAACTGCGCATCGCGCTGGGCGAAGTCGTGCACGCCGTAGAGCTCGTCGAGAAAGAAGCGGGTGGCGGGTGCGTAGACCGGGTGCTGCAGGAAATCGGCATACGTGGCGCGAAAGCGCCGGGCCTGCAGACGCTTCACCTCGTTGACCGCGTGATCCAGCCCGACCGAGCTGGCCTGCTGGCGCAGCTGGCCGACACGCTCGATGTGCGTGCGGATGCGGTCGGCGGCGCTGGGCTTGTGGGACATGGTTCGGGGGGTGAGGCGGTTTTGCAGGACGTGTCAGTCTAATTCGGCGACCGGCCCCCGTGCGATAGTGCGCACATGCCCGATCACGCCGCTCCCATCACGCCACCCGCCCGACCACGCACCACCGGCTCCCGCCTGGCCCGCCTGCAGCAGGCACTGGTGTTGGGCTCGATGGCCTTCACGCTGGTCTGGCTGCTCTATTGGTGGCCGCGCTCACCCGTGCTCGCCGTGGTCGGCGCCTTGTTGTCGCTGGGCGGTTATGCGCTGGTGCTCGGGCTGGAAGGCCTGGCCGCGGCCCGGCTGAACCGGCTGGACGCGGCACCGCCCGCGGGGTGGCGCGGCCTGGCCAGCGCCTGGTGGCAGGAGGTGCGCGTGGCGCCCGTGGTGTTCGCCTGGCGCCAGCCCTTTCGATGGGCCAGCCTGCCCGACGACAGTGAGCCGTCACACAGCATCACGCCAGCCGTGGTGTTCGTGCACGGCTTCGTGTGCAACCGGGGCCTCTGGCTGCCGTGGATGCGCCGGCTGCGCAACGAGGGCGTGCCCTACGTGTCGGTGAACCTGGAGCCGGTGTTCGGCGACATCGACGACTACGTGCCGCAGATCAGCGACGCGGTGCGCCGCGCGCACGCGCTGACCGGTCGACCGCCGATGCTGGTGTGCCACAGCATGGGTGGCTTGGTGGCGCGCGCCTGGCGGGTGGTCGAGCCCGACACCCCGGTGCACCGCGTGGTCACCATCGGCAGCCCCCACCGCGGCACCTGGCTCGGGCGCTTCAGCCGCGTGGCCAACGGCCGGCAGATGCGGCTGGACGGCGACTGGCTGCGCGAGCTGCAGGCGCGCGAGGTACAGATCGCGCCCACCGACACCTACGCGGACTTCGTGTGCTGGTACTCGAACGCGGACAACATCGTGTTCCCCGCCTCCACCGCCACGCTGCCTGGCGCCGACAACCGCCTGGTGCCCGGCGCGGCCCATGTGGCCATGGCGTTTCACCCCAGGGTGATGGACGAGTCGCTCGCGATGGTGGCGTCGGCCGCCAGCTCGCCGAGCGAGCGCACCGTCTCGTAGAGCGGAGCGAAGTCGGGCGCGGTCATCTCGAACAGCTGCTCGAAGCTGTCGATCACGAAGTAGGTGGCCTGGTAGTCGTCGATCTTGTAGCGCGTGCGCATGCAGCGCAGCAGGTCCAGCGCAATGCGCCTGGCTTTCGGGCTGGTGACACTGTGGCGCAGCTCGCCCGACGAACTCAGGATGCCGGCGCCGTAGGCACGCAGGCCGTCGGCCTGGCGGATCAGGCCGAATTCGATGGTGTACCAGTACAGCCGCGACAGCAGCTCGCCCGCGCCCAGGTCGTGCGCCTTCAGGCCGCCGGCGCCGTAGCGCTGCACGTAGTCGGCGAACACCGGGTTGAACAGCAGCGGCACATGGCCGAACAGGTCGTGGAACACATCGGGCTCGACCACGTAGTCGAACTCGGCGGGCTGGCGGATCCAGTCCGTCACCGGAAAACGCCGGTTGGCCAGCAGGTCGAAGAACGGCCGCTCGGGGATCAGGCCCGGCACGGCCACGATCTCCCAGCCGGTCGCGGGCTTCAGGCGTTCGTTGATTTCCTCGAAGCGCGGGATGCGGTCCTTCACGCCCAGCGAGGGCAGGGCCTCGATGAAAGCGTCACAGGCCAGCCCGGGCAGCAGCGCGGTCTGGCGTTCGTAGAGGCGGTGGTAGGTGTCGTGGTCGGCCGCGGTGTACGAGGCCCAGTCCTGCGCGCAGGTGTAGTCGGTCCGCGCGCGCGCGTAGTCGCCGCGCGGCGGACGGTCGCTGGCACCGTAGACGACGGGTTCAACGGCCATGGCGTGCGCCCTCAGGCCTTGAGCACACCACGGCGCACCTGGTCGAGCTCCATGGTCTCGAACAGGGCCTTGAAGTTGCCCTCGCCAAAGCCCTGGTTGCCCTTGCGCTGGATGAACTCGAAGAAGATCGGGCCGAGCTGGTTCTCGCTGAAGATCTGCAGCAGCAGCTCGCCGGGTGCGCCATCCACGAGGATGTTGCGCTGCTTCAGCGCTTCCACGTTTTCACCGTGGTTCGGGATGCGTTTGGGCAGCAGCTCGTAGTAGGTCTCGCTGGTGTTGAGCAGCTTCACGCCGCTGAGCTCCAGCGCGTCGACCGTGTCGTAGAGGTTGGTCGAGCCCATGGCGATGTGCTGGATGCCCTCGCCGTGGTAGCGGTCCAGGTACTCCTGGATCTGCCCCGCCTTTTCGTTGCCTTCTTCGTTGATCGGGATGCGGATCTTGCCGCAGGGGCTGGTCATGGCCTTGCTCTTCACGCCGGTGGCCTGGCCCTCGATGTCGAAGTAGCGCACTTCGCGGAAGTTGAACAGGCGCTCGTAGAAGCCCGCCCACTCGTCCATGCGGCCGCGGTGCACGTTGTGCGTCAGGTGGTCGATGTAGGTCAGGCCGTGGCCCACGGGGTTGAGCTCGGCACCGGGCAGAGGCTCGAAGTCCACATCGAAGAAACCGATGTTGCCGATGTCGCCTTCCTTGGCGCCGTTCTTGCCGCGCCAGCGGTCGATGAAATAGATGATCGAGTCGCCGATGCCCTTGATGGCCGGGATGTTCAGCTCGCCCGGGCCGGCCGACTGTGCGTAGCCCCAGGCGCCGAGCGAGATCGCGCGCTCGTAGGCGGCCTTGGCGTCGCGCACGCGGAAGGCGATCGCGCACACGCTGGGGCCATGCAGGCGCGCGAAGCGCTGCGCGAAGCTGTCGGGCTCGGCGTTGATGATGAAGTTGATCTCGCCCTGGCGGTACAGCGTCACGGCCTTGTGGCGGTGCTTCGCGATCGGCTTGAAGCCCATGCGCTCGAACAGCGCACCCATGGCCACCGGGTCGGGTGCGGCGTATTCGATGAACTCGAAACCGTCGGTGCCCATGGGGTTCTCCCATTCGGTCGCGGCGGTCTGGACGGCGGTGGGCAGGGCTGAGTTCATGGCGGTCTCCGGTGGCGTGGGGGAATGCGCCACTGTATCGGCGCAGCGTGTCACGATTCCGGCGTTTTGTGGCGTGCCATTCGTCTGTATTGCAGGAATCCTGCAAAATGTGGTGCATGGAAGCACTGGACAAGCTCGATCGCCACATTCTGCGCAGCCTGCAGGCCGATGGCCGCGCCACCTACGACCAGATCGCCGAGTCGGTGGGGCTGTCGCCCAGCGCCGTGCTGCGCCGGGTGCGCCGGCTGGAAGAAACCCATGTGATCGATCGCTACGTGGCGCTGGTGCGCCCCGAGGCGGTGGGCCTGGGCCTGACCGCCTATGTGAGCGTGCGCCTGGAAAAGCACACCGGGAGCGCCAAGCGCAACCCGATGGACCTGTTCCGCGCCAGCGTGCTGGCCTGGCCCGAGGTGGTGGAATGCGCGGCACTCACCGGCGAGATGGATTTCCAGCTGCGCCTGGTGGTGGCCGACATGGCGGCCTATTCGCGCTTCATCATGGAGACCCTGCTCAAGCACCCCAGCGTGCAGGACTGCAAGACCAGTTTCGTGATGGACAGGGTCAAAAGCACTACCGCGCTGCCTTTGTGAGGGCGGCGCAGGCCCGTCCGTCGGGTTCCTCCCCGTTTAGGGACTTCAGTCCTTGCCGATATAGGGATAACCCTTACATTCGTTGCCATGGTTGATCCCACCCGCTGGTTCAAGTCGACACCGCTCCTGGCGCAGGCCCTGGAGCGGGCGTCCGCGGCTGCGTCCGCCGGCGACACGGCGCCCAGGGCCGCCGAGCGGCCGAGCACGCCCAGTTCGGTGGTGGTGCCCATCCGTTCAATCGGCCCCGGCCAGATCGACCGCATCGAGGCCCACCTGCTTGACCTCGACGCGCACGACCGCTACCTGCGCTTCGGCTACGCGGCCAACGACGAACAGATCCGCCGCTATGTCGCCCAGCTCAACTTCGACCGCGACGAGCTGTTCGGCATCTTCAACCGCCGGCTCGACCTGATCGCCATGGCCCACCTCGCGTTCTCGCTCGACCCGCAGTACACCAGCTGCGCCGAGTTCGGCGTGTCGGTGGCCAAGTCGGCGCGCGGGCGCGGCTACGGCAGCCGCCTGTTCGAGCGCGCGGTCATGCACGCGCGCAACGAAGGCGTCGAAATGCTGTTCATCCATGCGCTGTCGGAAAACACCGCCATGCTCAAGATCGCGCGCCATGCCGGTGCGGTGATCGAGCGCGAGGGGTCCGAATCGGAAGCGCACCTGCGCCTGCCGCCGGCCGACTTCGACTCGCGCGTGACCGAAATGGTCAACGAACGGGTGGCCATCACCGACTACCACCTCAAGGCCCAGGCCAAGCAGTTCTGGGGCTTCCTGTCGGTGCTGCAGGAAATCCGCCAGGGTGTGCGCGAAGCGCGCGAACGCGTCCGGGGCTGAGTCGGGCCGCGGCGGGCGCGGCCCGGTCGCTTTGCGCAGTGACGTCCGCTTGGGGTATCCTTTCGCCCTGTTACAACCTCCCCCTCCTTTCAGTGGCCGAATCCCCTCCCAGTAGCGGGCCGCAGCGCAGCCTGCGGCATGCCGACAAACGTGGTTTCCTGCAAAAGCTCGCGGAGTTCATCCACCCCGGGCCGGACTCCAAGGACGAGCTGATCGAAACCCTCGCCGAGGCCGAGGACAACGACATCATCAACGCCGAATCGCGTGTGATGCTCGAAGGCGTGATCCGCATCGCCGACATGACCGCCGGCGACGTGATGGTGGCCACCCCGCGCATGGATGTGCTCGACATCGACGCGCCCTACGACGAGCTGCTGCACCTCGTCATTGATACCGCCCACTCGCGCTTCCCGGTCTATGAAGGCGAGCGCGAGAACATCATCGGCATCCTGCTGGCCAAGGACCTGCTCAAGCTGCAGCGCGCGCCCGAGCTCAACATCCGTGCGCTGCTGCGCCCCGCCACCTTCGTGCCCGAGAGCAAGGGGCTCAACGACCTGCTGCGCGAGTTCCGCGGCAACCGCAACCACCTCGCCATCGTGATCGACGAGTTCGGCCGCGTGGCCGGGCTGATCACCATCGAGGACGTGCTGGAAGAGATCGTCGGCGAGATCGAGGACGAGTTCGACGTGGCCGAGGACGAGGGCGACATCTTTGCCCTGGCCGACAGCACCTGGCGCGTGAGCGGCGACACGCCGATCGAGCGCATCAACGAATCCTTCGGGCTGAAGCTGTCCGAGGAAGACTTCGACACCATCGGCGGCATGATCGCGCATGCCATGGGCCATGTGCCCAAGCGCGGCGAGGTCCACGAGCTCGAAGGCCTGCGCTTCACCGTGCTGCACACCAAGGGTGGCGCGGTGAAGTGGTTCAAGGTCCTGCCCGTGCCGGGCGAGCGCTGAGACCAGCCCCGCCCATGCGCAGCCTCTTCGGGTCACTGCACACACCATCGAGCTTCAACCCGATGAGCCGGCGCCCGCCCGGGCGCAACGCGCGGGGCAGCGGCTTCTTCTGGTGGCTGGTGTGCCTGCTCGGGGGGGCCCTGCAGGCGGCGTCCATCGCCTGGCCGCTGCCGGACTGGGCCTTGCCCGGCACCGTGCCAGGCCAACCCAACGGCTTCTGGCAGATCGTTTCGCTCGCCCTGCTGGTGCTGGCGCTGCAGTACGCCACGCGCGTGGGCCAGGCCGTGTGGCGCGGCTGGGTGTTCTCCACCGTCTGGCTGACGGGCACCTTCTGGTGGTTGTTCATTTCGCTGCACACCTATGGTGGCCTGCCCGCCTGGCTGGCCGTGGTGGCGGTGCTGGCGCTCGCGGGCCTGCTGTCCATCTACTACGCGGTGGTGGTCGGCTTCCTGTGTGCCTGGGCCCCGGTGTCGCGCACCGCGCAGGCCCTCATGTTTGCCTCGCTGTGGACGCTGGCCGAGCTCGCGCGCGGCCACTGGTTCACCGGTTTCCCGTGGGGTGCGGGCGGTTACGCGCAGGTGGACCTGATGGCGCCGTGGGCGCCGCTGGTGGGCGTGTACGGCATGGGATTCCTCGCGGCCGTGCTGGCCTATGCGCTGGCGTCGGTGGTCTCGGGTGTGTGGCGGCGCATCAGCGTCTGGATGCTGTCGCCCGTGAGCCGCCCGGTGGGCCGCAGCGCGGCGGGCTCGCGCATGGCGGCCCCGGCGCCCCGGGTGCAGGCCCGGCTGGTGCCCGGCCTGGCCGATGGCTGGCCCGGCGTGCTGCGCTCGCTCGCGCTGCTGCTCGTGGTGGGGGCCTTGCTGGTGAGCCTGCTGGGCGGCGGGCAGGCCTGGCGCGGGCTGGGCCACCGCGACACGGCCAGCACCGGGGAGCTGCGGGTCTGGCTGTTGCAGGGCAACATCGCGCAGGATCAGAAGTTCGAACCGGGCACCGGCGTGGCGCAGGCCCTGGCCTGGTACCCGCAGCAGATCACCGACGCGGTGCAGGCCGCGCGCGGCTCGGCCACCGGTCCGCAGCTGGTGGTGGCGCCCGAGACCGCCGTGCCGCTGCTGCCCGGGCAGCTGGGCCCTGATTTCTGGCAACCGCTGCTGGGCCAGCTGGCGCAGCAGCCCGCCGTCACCGGTGTGAGCGCGCTGGTGGGGCTGCCGCTGGGCAGCCTGGAGCAGGGCTACACCAATTCGGTCTGGGGGCTCACCTCCAGCTCCGCCAGCCGCCTGCAGAGCCAGGCCCGGCTGGACACGCCCGAGAACGGCCTGTACCGCTACGACAAACACCACCTGGTGCCGTTCGGCGAATTCATCCCGCCGCTGTTCCGCTGGTTCACCGACCTCATGAAGATCCCGCTGGGTGACTTCAACCGCGGCGCGCTCGCGCAGCCGGCGTGGGCGCTGGCGGGCCAGCGCATCGCCCCCAACATCTGCTACGAAGACCTGTTCGGCGAAGAGCTCGCGGCCTCGTTCCGCGACCCCACGGCCGCCCCCACCGTGCTGGTCAACCTGAGCAACATCGCCTGGTTCGGCGACTCCGTCGCGATCGACCAGCACCTGCACATCTCGCGCCTGCGCGCGATCGAGCTGGGCCGGCCCATGCTGCGCGCCACCAACACCGGCGCCACCGCCGTGATCGACCACCAGGGCCAGGTCACGCACCAGCTGCAGCGCCTCACGCGCGGCCGCCTCGAGGCCTCGGTGCAGGGCCGCAGCGGCCTCACGCCCTACGCCCGATGGACGGCGCGCTGGGGCCTCATGCCGCTCTGGGTGGGCTGTCTCGTCCTGGTGCTGTTGTTCGCCTCGACCCGCCACTGGGGTCGCCGCGGCGGCCGCACACGCCGCCGCTGAACGCGCCGGCCTGCGGTGCACACCGCAGGCGCCTTGAAGAGGTCAGGGAATGCTCATGGATCCGTCATGAGTCGCCAGCCAGCCTTCGCTATAAGAACGCGATGGCTGCTTCCATTCCTTTCGATCACCCCTCCCTGGTGCTGGGGCACGTCGTCAACACCGACCTGCTCAAGCTGCTGGAGAAGATTGCCAGCCTCCAGGCCAGGACCGATGCCGCGTTCGAGCGGATGAACTCGTTCATCGCCATGCGGCGTGGACTGAGCATGACGATCAACGAGCTGGTCGGCTTGGGCGTGGACATCGGTGAACTCAAGACCCGGATTGCCGACCTGAACCAGCAGGTGAGCGATGCGGCACGCGACTACATGGCCGCGCGCATCGTCAACGACACGGGCTTGCAGCAGTTGCGCGAAGAGGTCGCCTCCATCGAGAACGTGGCGGGGCTGGAGAGTCCGCTGGACTTCTCCGAGGTCACGGTCGAACGGCTGGCGCTGGCCTCCGATTCGATCAGGATCGATGTCCAGTACTTCTCTTACGGCAGCAACGACGAGGCCAACGCCGCGGCCATTTCGTCCATCGAGGGCGTGATCCGTGAATCGACCGCGCCGCTGGGTTCCACCGCCCGGGATGTGCCCAAGGCCGCGGCCGCCCAGGTGCACCAGCAACTGCACAACCACAGCCTGGCCGGCACGCTGGTGGTCACCGCCAGCGCCACGCACCGCGCTTCGGCCATGCTGCAGCCGCTCAAGCTCGACGTGGACAAGGCGGTGGAGGTGTGGAACAGCCTGTACGGCGCCGCGGGCGACGGCATCAACACCAGCGATCTCGCCGCGATGATCCAGGCCTCCGAAGCGCCGGAGGGCGCGGCGGAGGCCAACCACCTCACCCTGCTCACCGGGGCGAACTATGGTTCCAGCTTCATCGGCATGGTGCACATGGTCAACACCGAGACCACCGCGACCGGTCTGGCCGCGGAACAGGAAGACGCCGTGCAGGAGCAGATGCGCCTGGGCGGCTGGATGAAGGCCGCCACCGGTGGCTTCGGCCTGGACGAAACGGTGCTGGAGAACGTGCGCAAGCTGCTGAGCAACCAGAGCGTGTCCACGCACGCCAACCTCATCGTGCTGGGGGCGGTGCCTTCCCTGGCCTCGGCGCATCTGCGCTCGGGCGTGGCCACCTTGCTGGGCGAGCGGCGCGCGGCGGGCGGCGTGCAAGGCCCGTCGTACGACGCCCATCAGACAGCGAGCACCATGGCCGACAGCTCGCTCAAGGGCGGGCAGCAGATGGCCATGCAAAGCGGCCTCATGCAAAGCGTCATCCAGGGGCTCGGGACCATCGACCACGGCAGCAACAAGGTGGTGGACCTCAACACCCTGATGAACGCTTTCGACAACTACATCACCGCGGTCTCGGACGCCAAGTCGGTCGGCATACCGATCAGCTTCTTTTTCAAGAAGATATCCAGGGCTCGCATTGCCCGGCTGTGGCTCGACAAGTATTTCGCCCTGGCCAAGGCCAAAGGCGATGCCGCCGCCGGAAAGAATCCCCCTCCGTCCTGACCGGGGGCTCGGGTGGGTGAGGCACGCCCGTAAAATCGGGGGTTTGCGCTGCCGTGTCGGCACGCTCCTTCCCCTTCTCCGCGGCTCGCGCGCCAGCCCATGTTGACCTTCCAGCACATCATCCTGACCCTGCAGTCCTATTGGGACAAACAAGGCTGCGCCCTGCTCCAGCCCTACGACATGGAGGTGGGCGCCGGCACCAGCCACACCGCCACCTTCCTGCGCGCGCTCGGCCCCGAGCCCTGGAAGGCCGCCTACGTGCAGCCCAGCCGCCGCCCGAAAGACGGTCGCTACGGCGAGAACCCCAACCGCCTGCAGCACTACTACCAGTACCAGGTGGTGCTCAAGCCCGCGCCGAGCAACATCCTCGAGCTCTACCTCGGCAGCCTGGAAGCCCTGGGCTTCGACCTCAAGAAGAACGACATCCGCTTCGTGGAAGACGACTGGGAGAACCCCACGCTCGGTGCCTGGGGCCTGGGCTGGGAGGTGTGGCTGAACGGCATGGAAGTCACGCAGTTCACCTACTTCCAGCAGGTCGGCGGCATCGACTGCAAGCCCATCACCGGCGAGATCACCTACGGCCTGGAGCGCCTGGCCATGTACCTGCAGGGCGTGGACAACGTCTACAACCTGAAGTGGACCGACACGCTGAGCTACGGCGACGTCTACCTGCAGAACGAGAAAGAGCAGTCGGCCTACAACTTCGAGCACAGCGACGCCGACTTCCTGTTCACCGCCTTCAACGCGCACGAGAAGCAGGCGAAGCACCTGATGGAGCAGCAGCTCGCGCTGCCGGCCTACGAACAGGTGCTCAAGTGCGCGCACAGCTTCAACCTGCTGGACGCGCGTGGCGCGATCAGCGTGACCGAGCGCGCCGCCTACATCGGCCGCATCCGCAACCTCGCGCGCGCCGTGGCGCAAAGCTACTACGACAGCCGCGAGCGCCTGGGCTTCCCCATGGCGCCGCGCGAGTGGGTGGAACAGATGGTGAAGAAGGCCGCGTGAGCGCAGGCCGGGTGAAAGAACAAGAATGACTGCACAGAATCTGCTCGTTGAGCTGTTTGTTGAAGAGCTGCCGCCCAAGGCGCTGAAGAAATTGGGCGATGCCTTCGCCTCGGTGCTGGCCGACCAGCTCAAGGCCCAGGGCCTGGCGCCGGCCGATGCGGCCGTGACGGCGTTTGCCTCGCCGCGCCGCCTGGCCGCGCACGTCACGGGCGTGCTGCCGCGCGCGGCCGACAAGGCCGTCTCGCAAAAGCTCATGCCGGTGAGCGTGGGCCTGGACGCGAATGGCCAGCCCACGCCGGCACTGCTCAAGCGCCTGGCCGCACTGGGTGCCGATGCGTCTGCGGTCGCAGGGCTCAAGCGCGCGCCCGACGGCAAGGCCGAGGCCTTGTTCCATGACAGCGTGGCACCCGGGGCCGAGCTGTCCGTCGGTCTGCAGAAGGCGCTCGACGAAGCCATTGCCAAGCTGCCCATTCCCAAGGTCATGAGCTACCAGATCGAGACCGACTGCGAGTTGCCGGGCTGGACCAGCGTGAACTTCGTGCGCCCGGCGCACGGCCTGGTCGCGCTGCATGGCGACAGCGTCGTGCCGGTGAAGGCGCTGGGGCTCACCGCGGGCCACACCACGCAGGGCCACCGCTTCGAAGCGGCTGTCTCGCCCGTGGTGCTGAAAGACGCCGACAGCTACGCCGCCACGCTCGCGAAGGACGGCGCGGTGATCGCCTCGTTCGCCGAGCGCAAGGCCGAGATCGCGCGCCAGCTCGCGGCGGCCGCCGCGAAGGTGGGCGGGGGCTGCCAGCCCATTGAAGACGATGCCTTGCTCGACGAAGTGACGGCGCTGGTCGAGCGGCCCAATGTGCTCATCTGCGCGTTCGAGTCGCAGTTCCTCGGCGTGCCGCAGGAATGCCTGATCCTCACGATGAAGGCCAACCAGAAGTACTTCCCGCTGCTCGACGCGCAGGGCAAGCTGACCAACCAGTTCCTGGTGGTCAGCAACATCAACCCGGCGGACGCGAGCGCGGTGATCGGCGGCAACGAGCGCGTGGTGCGCCCGCGCTTGGCCGACGCCAAGTTCTTCTTCGACCAGGACCGCAAGAAGACCCTGGCCTCGCGCGTCGAGGGCCTGGGCAAGGTGGTCTACCACAACAAGCTGGGCACGCAGGGTGAGCGCACGGAACGGGTGCGCTCGATTGCGCTGGCCATCGGGCAGCAACTGGGTGGCGACGTGCTGGCGAAAAGCGCCGATACCGCTGCGCAACTGGCCAAGACCGACCTGCTCACCGACATGGTTGGCGAGTTCCCCGAACTGCAGGGCATCATGGGCGGCTACTACGCGCGCCACGATGGCCTGAGCGAAGACATCGCCTTCGCGATCGAAGACCACTACCGGCCGCGCTTTGCGGGCGACGAATTGCCGCGCAACACCGTGGGTTTGGTGGTGGCGCTGGCCGACAAGCTCGAAACGCTGGTCGGCATGTTCGGCATCGGCAACCTGCCCACCGGTGACAAGGACCCGTTTGCGTTGCGTCGGCATGCGCTGGGGGTGATCCGCCTGCTGATTGAACGTGATCTGCCACTGCGCCTGGACGCGCTGGTCAATGACGCCTTCGCCGCCTTCCCCAGAGCGATGCTGGGCGATGCACACACCGATCTTCTGTCCTTCTTCTTCGACAGGCTCTCGGGTCAATTGCGCGAACAAGGCTACACGGCGAACGAAGTGGAAGCCGTGGTGTCCATGCGGCCTGTGGTCTTGAACGCAGTGCCGCGTCAGCTTCAGGCCGTGCGCGCCTTCGCAGCCCTGCCCGAAGCGCCCGCTCTCGCTGCCGCCAACAAACGCATCGGCAACATCCTCAAAAAATCCGAAGGCGATGTGGCGGCCTCGGTCAACGAGGGCGCGCTGGTCGAGCCCGCGGAAAAGGCGCTGTTCGCCGCAATGCAGGCCACCGTGCCCGCCGCCAACGCGCAGTTCGACGCCGGCGACTACACGGCCAGCCTGCAGGCCCTCGCCGCGCTGCGCGCCCCGGTCGACGCCTTCTTCGACGGCGTGATGGTCAACGCCGACGACCCCGCGCTCAAGGCCAACCGCCTCGGGTTGCTCAAGCAGCTGCACGACGCCATGAACCGCGTGGCCGACCTGTCGCGCCTCGCCACCTGAGCCCGCCACCATGAAGCTGCTCATCCTCGACCGCGACGGCACGCTCAACCGCAGCCGCGACGACTACGTCGCCTCGCCGGACGAGTGGGAGGCGCTGCCCGGTGCGCTCGAGGCGGTGGCGCGGCTCAACCAGGGCGGCTGGCGCATCGTGCTCGCGACCAACCAGTCCGGCATCGGGCGCGGCCTGTTCGACGTGGCCTCGCTCAACGCCATCCACGCCAAGATGCACCGCCAGCTCGCCGCCGCCGGGGCCCGCGTGGAGGCGGTGTTCTTCTGCCCGCACGCGCCCGAAGACGGCTGCCCGTGCCGCAAGCCCGCGCCCGGCCTGTTCACGCAGATCGGCGAGCGCTACGGCGTGCCCCTGGCCACCGTGCACGCTGCCGGCAATGCGATGCGCCACGTGCGCGCGGCCGCCGCCGCGGGCTGCCGCACCCATCTGCTCATGACCGGCAAGTCCGAACACCTGCGGGGCCGCGTGGGCCTGGGCTCGGACGCCGACCTTGCCGCGCTCGCGCCCGACCTGCCGCCCCACACCCATCCGCACGACGACCTTGGCGCTTTCGCCGACTGGCTGCTGGCGCAACCCACCACCTGACCCCCCCATGATCCTGATCAACCTGCTGCGCGCCGTCCTGCACACCCTGTTCATGGCGGTGACCGTGGTGCCCTGGGCGCTTGCGGTGCTGGTGGCCGCGCCCTTTCTCAACAGCACGCAGATCTACTGGATGTGCGCCGGCTGGCTGAAGCTCGCGGTGAACAGCGGCAAGCTGATCCTGGGCATTCGCAACGACATCATCGGCTACGAGAACCTGCCGGTGGGCAGCACCGCGCCGGCGGTCCTGCTGCTCAAGCACCAGTCCACCTGGGAAACCTTCTGCATGCCCGCGCTGATGCCGCACCCGCTGGCCTATGTGTTCAAGAAGGAACTGCTCTACGTGCCGTTCTTCGGCTGGGCCATGGGCCGCATGGACATGATCCACATCGACCGCAGCAAACGCGCCCAGGCCTTCAACAAGGTGGTCGAGCAAGGCCAGCGCCTGCTCAACCAGGGCACCTGGGTGATCATGTTTCCCGAAGGCACGCGCATCCCGCGCGGCCAGAAGGGCACCTACAAGAGCGGCGGCACGCGGCTGGCCGTGGAAACCGGCGCGCCGGTGATTCCGATCGCGGTGACCTCGGCCAAGTGCTGGCCGCGCAAGGCCTTCATCAAGAAGCCGGGCACGGTGGAGTTCTCCATCGGCAAGCCGATCCCGAGCCAGGGCCGCGAGCCCGACGAACTGATGCGCGAGGTCGAGGCCTGGATCGAAGCGGAAATGCGCCGGCTCGACCCCGACGCCTATCGCACCCCCTGAGCCACGCCATGCAGCGCTTCGTGCAACTGGCGCTCGACTTCCTCGGCGGCTCCGCGCCCGAAGCGCCACGGCCCGCGCCCGCGCCCGCGCCACCCCGGGTGGTTGCGCCGCCGGCCCTGCCCATGGGCCAGGTGTTCCAGCCCGCGGCCTGGCACCACCCGCGCGCCAACCGCATGCTGCGGCTGGGCTCGTGCGACGTGGCCTACGAGTTCAAGCGCGGCAAGCGCCGCACCATCGGCCTGTCGGTCAGCACCGACGGCCTGAGCGTGAGCGCGCCGCGCTGGACGCCGGTGGGCGAGGTCGAGGCGCTGCTGCACGACAAGTCGGCCTGGGTGCTGGAGAAGCTGCAGAGCGCGCGTGAGCGCGCCGGCGAGATGGCGCAGGCGCGCATCGTCTGGGCCGATGGCGCCGAGTTCGACTACCTGGGCGGGCGCCTGCGCCTGCTGCTCGACCCCACGCACACCTTCACCCAGGTGGGCGCCGTGTTCGAGCCCGCGGCGGCACCGGGCACGCCGGCCACGCTGCGCCTGGGGCTGGCCCACAGCGCGAAGGAGGGCCAGGTCCGCGACGCGGCTCAGGCCTGGCTGATGAAGCAGGCCAAGGCCTTGTTTGCCGAGCGTCTGGACCATTTCGCGCCGCAGCTCGGCGTGCGCTACAGCAAGCTGCGCCTGTCCAGTGCGGGCACGCGCTGGGGCAGCGCGAGCGCCGACGGCTCCATCCGCCTGAACTGGCGGCTGATCCACCTGAAGCTGGAGATGGTGGACTACGTGGTGGTGCACGAACTCAGCCACCTGCACCACATGGACCACAGCCCGCAGTTCTGGGACGTGGTGGCCAGCGTGCTGCCCGACCACGCCGAGCGGCGCCGCGCGCTGCGCGAGGCGGCGGTGCCGCTGGACGAATGACGCGCCCGACGGAAGGGCACCTGCAGGGACGATTCCGTTAAGATCGCCGAGTGACGTTGACGTAAACGTCAATAACAGGGCACGAACCCATGGCGACGAACCCGACCTACACCATCAGCGACCTGGCGCGCGAGTTCGACCTGACCACCCGCGCGATCCGCTTCTACGAAGACATGGGTCTGCTGCAGCCGCAGCGCGAAGGCCCCGGCGGGCGCAACCGGGTCTACACCTCGCGCGACCGCACGCGCCTCAAGCTCACGCTGCGCGCCAAGCGCCTGGGCCTGTCGCTGACCGAGGCCAAGGACATCATCGACATGTACGACAGCCCGCGCGACACCGGGCCTCAGCTGCGCAAGTTCCTCGCCGTGCTGGCCGACCACCGCCGCCAGCTCGAGGAGCAGATGGCCGACCTGGTGGCCAACCTCGACGAGGTGAAGACGCACGAGAAGGAAGCCCGCGCCCTGCTGGGCAAGATCGAGAAGAAGGCCTGAGCCAGTTCCCCACCGCTGCCGCCCGCGCGGCGCCCGTTCCCAAGGAGTCACCATGTCCCTGATCGCCAGCATCGTCGTCGCGCTCGTCGCGCTCCTGCACATCTACTTCCTGGTGCTCGAGATGTTCCTGTGGGACAAGCCCGCCGGGTTGAAGGCCTTCGGCCAGACGCCCGCATCGGCCGCGGCCACCAAGGTGCTGGCGGCCAACCAGGGCCTGTACAACGGCTTCCTGGCCGCCGGCCTGCTGTGGGGGCTGTGGCTCGGCCCCGAGGGCTTTGGCGTGAAGGTGTTCTTCCTGCTGTGCGTGCTGGTCGCCGGCCTGTACGGCGCGGCCACCGCCAGCCGCAAGATCCTGTTCGTGCAGGCCCTGCCCGCTGCAGTGGGGCTGGTGCTGGTCTACCTGAGCCGCGCGGCCTGAATCAGCGGGCCGCGGCGCCCGCCGCGTACTGGCGCAGGAAGTCCTCGCTCGGCGGGATCGGCTGGATCACGTCGATCAGCACGCCGTTGGGGTCCTGCACGATGAAGTGGCGCTGGCCGAAGGGCTCGTCGCGCAGCGCGAGCTGCACATCCAGGCCGCTCGCGAGCACGCGCTCGTATTCCGCGTCCACGTTGTCCACCTCGAAGTTGAGCAGCACGCCAGCGGCCCGGCCGCCGCGCGCCACCGCCGGGATGGTGGCGTGGGCGCCGTCCAGGATGGCCAGGTTCACCTTCTCGTCCTCGCTCGATTGCAGGTGCACATACCAGTCGCTGTCGAACTGGCGCGTGAAGCGGAAATGTTGCTCGTAGTAGCAGGCCGTCTCGGCCACGCGGTCGGTCATGAGCACGGGGTAGTACTGGGTGGATTTCATGCGCGCTGCTCCTTTGAAAATTTACATACAATATGCATGTAAGTTCAATATAACATACAGGCTGTATGTATGAAAAGACCCGACCCTCCCCAGCGACGATCCCAGGGTGAACGCACCGACGCCACCCGGGCAGCCTTGGTGGGCGCGGCGCGCGCGCTGTTCGAGGCCCGGGGCTTTGCGGGCACCGGCACACCCGAGATCGTGGCGGCCGCGAACGTCACGCGCGGCGCGCTCTACCACCACTTTGCCGACAAGACCGGGCTGTTCCACGCCGTGGCCCGCCAGGTGGCGCAGGAGGTGGCCGACGAGATCACGCAGCGCTCCAGGCGCCACAAGAAGCCGGTGGATGCGCTGCTGGCGGGGGCCCAGGCCTATTTCGCGGCCATGGCGGCGGCGGGCCGCGCGCGCCTGCTGCTGCTGGAAGCCCCGGCCGTGCTCTCGGCCGAACAGGTGATGGGCTTGAGCGACCTGGCGGGCTTCCAGGCCCTGCAGGAGGGCCTGCAGGCGGCGCTGGGCGAGGGCCAGCCCGTCGCTGCGCCGCTGCGCGAGCTCAGCGTGCTGCTGTCGGCGGCGTTCGACCGCGCGGCGCTGGCGATCGCGCGGGGCGAGCCGGCCGCGCCCTATGAGCAGGCGATCCGCCTGCTGCTCTCACGCCTCGTCCCGGCCTGAAGGCGCGCTGTCGTCTTCCAGCCAGAGCACGCGGCCCTGGCCGGCGTCGTTGAGGCGGGCCACGAAGGCGGCGGCGTTCGCCTCGGGCAGGCGCAGCGTGACGGTCACGCCCTCACCTCGCTGTGCGTCGACCAGGCTGGCGCCGTGCGCGTCGAGCTCGCGGCGCAACCAGCCTTCCAGCGCATGGGGCAGCACGCAGCGCAGCTGGCGCCAGCGGATCACCGGCACCTTGTGCGCTTGCAGCAGGGCCCGGGCCACGCTGTCGGTGTAGGCGCGCACCAGGCCGCCGGCGCCCAGCGGTGTGCCGCCGTAGTAGCGCACCACGGTGGCGAGCACGCCTTCCAGGTCCTGGTGCCGCAGCACCTCCAGCATGGGCCGGCCGGCGGTGCCACCGGGCTCGCCATCGTCGTTCGCGGCCGAATGCCCGCCGGCCATCAGCGCCCAGCACACGTGCGTGGCGGCAGGATGTTCGGCGCGCAACTGCGTCACCCGCCGCAGCGCCGCGGCGCGGTCGGCCAGGGGTTCCACGCAACCGATGAAGCGGCTTTTCTTGATCATGCTTTCGCTGTGGACCGGGGCTGACAGGGTGAAGGGCATGGGGCGTCGAGCATAGCCGCGCAGGGGCGGTCAGCGGTCGCAGGGCTGAATTGACGTTTACGTAAACGTCAACGTAGAATCGCGGTTCACTTCCACGCACCGGGATTGCCGTGAACCTGCCCAGCTTCGAACCCCGAAACCCCGACTTTGCCGAACGCACGCGCGCCAGCTTCGCGCGCCAGGCCGCCATGCGCACCCTGGGCGCCACGCTGGCGGTGGTCGAGGCCGGCCGGGTCGAGATCACGCTGCCCTGGGCCGAGCCGCTGACCCAGCAGCACGGCTTCCTGCACGCCGGCATGGTGGCCACCGGGCTCGACTCGGCCTGCGGTTACGCCGGCTTCACGCTGATGCCGCTGGAGGCGGCGGTGCTCACCATCGAGTTCAAGATCAACCTGCTGGCGCCCGCGCAGGGCGAGCGCTTCCGCATGGTCGGCACGGTGATCAAGCCCGGGCGCACCGTCACGGTGTGCGAGGGCCACGCCTACGCGATCGATGGAGGCCGCGAAAAACTGATCGCGACGATGGGCTGCACCCTGATGGCGGTGATCGGCCGCGACAATATCCAGGGCTGAGCCGCTTCAGATTCCCCAGACAACATCCTTCGGAGACCTTCTTCATGACCAACCTGCCCGGCCTCAACTTCCAGCTCGGCGAAGACATCGATGCCCTGCGCGACGCGGTGCGCGACTTCGCCCAGGCCGAAATCGCCCCGCGCGCGGGCGAGATCGACCAGAACGACCAGTTCCCCATGGACCTGTGGCGCAAGATGGGCGAACTCGGCGTGCTCGGCATCACTGTGGGCGAGGAATACGGCGGCGCCAACATGGGCTACCTGGCCCACATGATCGCCATGGAGGAAATCTCGCGCGCTTCGGCCAGCGTGGGCCTCTCGTACGGCGCGCACAGCAACCTGTGCGTGAACCAGATCCGGCGCAACGGCAGCGAGGCGCAGCGCGCGAAATACCTGCCCAAGCTCATCAGCGGCGAACACGTGGGCGCGCTGGCCATGAGCGAACCCGGCGCGGGCTCGGACGTGATCAGCATGAAGCTCAAGGCCGAGGACAAGGGCGGCTACTACCTGCTCAACGGCAGCAAGATGTGGATCACCAACGGCCCCGACGCCGACACCATGGTGGTCTACGCCAAGACCGAACCCGAGATGGGTGCGCGCGGCGTCACCGCCTTCATCGTCGAGAAGGGCATGAAGGGCTTTTCCACGGCGCAAAAGCTCGACAAGCTCGGCATGCGCGGCAGCCATACCGGTGAGATGGTGTTCCACAACGTCGAGGTGCCGCCGGAAAACATCATGGGCGGCCTCAACAACGGCGCCAAGGTGCTCATGAGCGGGCTGGACTACGAGCGAGCCGTGCTCACCGGCGGGCCGCTGGGCATCATGCAGGCCGTCATGGACAACATCGTTCCCTACATCCACGACCGCAAGCAGTTCGGCCAGAGCATCGGCGAGTTCCAGCTGATCCAGGGCAAGGTCGCCGACATGTACACCGTGCTGCAGGCCGGCCGCTCGTTCGCCTACACGGTGGCGAAGAACCTCGACCTGCTCGGTGCCGAGCACGTGCGACAGGTGCGCAAGGACTGCGCCTCGGTCATCCTGTGGTGCGCGGAAGAGGCCACGAAAATGGCCGGCAACGGCATCCAGATCTTCGGCGGCAACGGCTATATCAACGAATACCCGCTGGGCCGCCTGTGGCGCGATGCCAAGCTGTACGAGATCGGCGCCGGTACGAGCGAGATCCGCCGCATGCTGATCGGACGCGAGCTGTTTGCCGAGACCTGCTGAACACCCGACCACCCGAGATCCTTTCATGACCTCTGAACTCAAGAATCTCTTCGAACGCAACCGCACCTGGGCCGCCGACATGGTGACCGCGCGGCCCACCTTCTTCACCGAACTCCTCAAGCAGCAGAGCCCGCAGTACATGTGGATCGGCTGCTCCGACAGCCGCGTGCCGGCGAACCAGATCACCGGCCTGGACCCGGGCGAGGTGTTCGTGCACCGCAACGTGGCCAACGTGGTGGTGCCGACCGACCTCAACTGCCTCTCCACCATCCAGTACGCGGTGGACATGCTCAAGGTGCAGCACCTCATGGTGGTGGGGCACTACGGTTGCGGTGGCGTGCAGGCCGCGCTGCGCGACGTGCGCGTGGGGCTGGCCGACAACTGGCTGCGCCATATCAAGGACGTGCGCGACCGCCACGCGGCGCTGCTCGAGGCCACGCCCGAGCAGCACCGGGCCGACGTGTTGTGCGAACTCAACGCCATCGAGCAGGTGCTGAACGTCGCGCAGACCACCGTGGTGCAGGACGCCTGGGCGCGCGGGCAGTCGCTCACGCTGCACGGCTGGGTGTACGGCCTGCGCGATGGCCTGCTGCACGACATGCACATGACGGTGGACAGCAACGACCAGATCGACGCGGCCTACCGCGCCGCCGTGGCCGGCGTGGGCGCGGTGCGCCAGAGCTGAACGCCGCCGCTCCAGAGCGCTTCGCACACCGACGGATCGCTCCGGAGCCCGCCCCATGTTTCCCCAGCGACTCGACTCCACCGTGGCCTATTCGATTGCCAAGGCCATGATGGACGGCTTCAACCGCCACTACCAGCTGTTTCGCACCGAGTCCGCGCGCGCCCAGCACCGCTTCGAGACGCGCGACTGGCGCGGCCAGCAGCGCGCGCAGCGCGAGCGCATCGAGTTCTACGACCTGCGGGTCAAGGAATGCGTGATGCGGCTGATGAAGGAATTCGGTGCCGACAAGCAGCCCATGGACGTGTGGGAGCAGGTCAAGCTGCACTACATCGGGCTGCTGGTGAACCACCACCAGCCCGAGCTGGCCGAGACCTTCTTCAACTCGGTGACCACCAAGATCCTGCGGCGCGCCCACTTCCAGAACGACTTCATCTTCGTGCGCCCGGCGGTCTCGACCGAGTACATCGAGAACGAGGAGCCCAGCGCCAGGCCCACCTACCGCAGCTACTACCCCACGGCCGACAACATGTTGTCCGAGACGCTGCGCATGGTCCGCGACTTCGACCTGCGCGTGCCGTTTGAAGACCTGGAGCGCGACGCGGCCCTGGTGCTGGAGGCGATGAAGCGCCACTTCGAACACGGCCGGCTGCGCGCCAACTTCCAGTTCCAGGCGCTCTCGGGTCTGTTCTTCCGCAACAAGGGTGCCTACGTGGTGGGCAAGATCATCAACGGCTTCCAGGAGGTGCCGTTCGCCCTGCCGATCCTGCACAACACCCAGGGCCGGCTGGTGATCGACGCCGCGCTGTTCGGCGAGGACGACCTGCTGATCCTGTTCAGTTTCGCGCGCGCCTACTTCATGGTGGACATGGAGGTCCCCAGCGCCTACGTGCAGTTCCTGCGCAGCCTGATGCCGCGCAAGCCGCGCGCCGAGTTCTACAACGCGCTCGGCCTGGCCAAACAGGGCAAGACGATGTTCTACCGGGACTTCCTCTTCCACATGCGGCACTCGTCGGACAAGTTCCGCATCGCGCCCGGCATCAAGGGCATGGTCATGCTGGTGTTCGACCTGCCGAGCTTTCCGTTCGTGTTCAAGGTCATCAAAGACTACTACCCGCCGCAGAAGGACACCACGCGCGAGCAGATCCGCGACAAGTACCTGCTGGTGAAACAGCACGACCGCGTGGGCCGCATGGCCGACACGCTGGAATTCACCGAGGTCGGTTTCCCGCGCGACCGATTCACCGACGAGCTGATCGCCGAGATCCAGAAGTTCGCGCCCAGCCAGCTCGAGATCAGCGACCGCGATGGCGACGGGGACACCGAGGTGATCCTCAAGCACTGCTACATCGAGCGGCGCATGATCCCGCTCAACATCTACCTGCAGGAGGCGTTCGACGCACTGCAGGTGCGGAGCGACGACGCCAACGCGCGCGCGCAGCTCGAACGCGCGGTGATCGAATACGGCAACGCCATCAAGGACCTGGTGGCGGCCAACATCTTTCCCGGCGACATGCTCTGGAAGAACTTCGGCATCACCCGCCACGGCAAGGTGGTGTTCTACGACTACGACGAGATCGAGTACATCACCGACTGCAACTTCCGCCGCGTGCCAGCGCCGCGCCACGAGGAGGACGAGATGTCGGGCGAGGTCTGGTACACCGTCGGCAAGCACGACGTGTTTCCTGAAACCTTCGGGCCCTTCCTGCTCGGCAACCCCGTGGTGCGCGAGGTCTTCATGCGGCACCACGCCGACCTGCTCGACGCCGCCTTCTGGCAATCGCACAAGGAGCGCATCGCCGCCGGCCATGTGCACGACGTTTTTCCCTACGAACGCGACCGGCGCTTCCTGTCGCACGCGCTCGCCTGATCTTTTTCCACTTTTTCAAGGAGCTTCACCATGTCCGCAGCAGATCCCATCGTCATCGTCGGCGCCGCCCGCACCCCCATGGGCGCGTTCCAGAGCGACTTCGCCAGCCTGTCCGCCCACGACCTGGGCGGCGCCGCCATCAAGGCCGCCATAGAGCGCAGCGGCGTGGACCCCGCGCAGGTCGACGAGGTGCTGTTTGGCAATTGCCTGATGGCCGGCCAGGGCCAGGCCCCGGCGCGCCAGGCCGCGTTCAAGGGTGGTCTGCCGAAGTCGGCCGGCGCGGTCACGCTGTCCAAGATGTGCGGCTCCGGCATGAAGGCCACCATGCTCGCGCACGACATGCTCGCCGCTGGCAGCGCCACCGTGATGGTGTCGGGCGGCATGGAGAGCATGACCAACGCCCCCTACCTGCTGCAGAAAGGCCGTGGCGGCTACCGCATGGGCCACGACAAGGTGTACGACCACATGATGCTCGACGGCCTGGAGGACGCCTACGAGCCCGGCCGCTCCATGGGCACCTTCGGCGAAGACTGCGCCGCCAAATACAGCTTCACGCGCGAGCAGCAGGACGCATTTGCCATCGCCTCGGTCACGCGCGCCAAGGCCGCCACCGAGAGCGGTGCCTTCGCAAAAGAAATCGTCCCCGTGACGGTGAAGGACCGCAGCGGCGAACGCGTGGTGAGCACCGACGAAGGCCCGGGCAAGGTCAAGCTCGACAAGATCCCGGGCCTCAAGCCCGCGTTCAAGAAGGACGGCACCATCACCGCTGCGTCCAGTTCGTCCATCAACGACGGCGCCGCCGCGCTGGTGCTCATGCGCGCGTCCACCGCGCAGAAGCTGGGCTGCAAGCCGCTGGCGCGCATCGTCGGCCACACCACCCACGCGCAGGAACCCAACTGGTTTGCCACCGCGCCGGTGGGTGCCACGCAGAAGCTGCTGGACAAGACCGGCTGGAAGGTCGGCGACGTCGACCTGTGGGAGATCAACGAAGCCTTCGCCGTGGTGCCCATGGCGCTGATGACCGAGCTGAGCATTCCGCACGAGAAGGTCAACGTCAACGGCGGCGCCTGCGCGCTGGGCCACCCGATCGGCGCCAGCGGCGCGCGCATCCTGGTCACGCTGCTGCACGCGCTGCAGGCGCGTGGCGGCAAGAAGGGCGTGGCCACCCTGTGCATCGGCGGCGGCGAAGCCACGGCGATGGCGATCGAACTGCTGTAACCCGGACACGACCTGGCCATGCTGAACCAAGACCAACTCATGATCCGCGACGCGGTGCGCAGCTTTGCCCAGGAGCAGCTCTGGCCGCACGCGGCGAAGTGGGACAAGGAACACCACTTCCCGACCGACGTGCACAAGGGCCTGGCCGAGCTCGGCGCCTACGGCATCTGCGTGCCCGAGGCGCTGGGTGGCGCGGGCCTGGACTACGTGACGCTGGCCGTGGTGCTCGAAGAAATCGCCGCCGGTGACGGCGGCACCAGCACCGCGATCTCGGTCACCAACTGCCCGGTCAACGCCATCCTGATGCGCTACGGCAGCGCGGCCCAGCAGGAACAGTGGCTGCGCCCGCTGGCCGCCGGCCAGATGCTGGGCGTGTTCTGCCTGACCGAGCCGCACGTGGGCTCGGACGCCTCGGCCCTGCGCACGACGGCGACGAAGGAGGGCGATGAATACGTGCTCAACGGCGTCAAGCAGTTCATCACCAGCGGCAAGAACGGCCACCTGGCGATCGTGATCGCGGTGACGGACAAGGGCGCCGGCAAGAAGGGCATGAGCGCCTTCGTCGTGCCCACCAGCACCCCGGGCTACGTGGTCGCGCGGCTGGAGGACAAGCTCGGCCAGCACAGCAGCGACACCGCGCAGATCAATTTCGACAACTGCCGCATCCCGGCCGGCAACCTGATCGGCGCCGAAGGCGAGGGCTACAGGATCGCGCTCTCGGCGCTCGAAGGCGGGCGCATCGGCATTGCCGCGCAAAGCATCGGCATGGCGCGCAGCGCGTTCGATTGCGCGCTGGCCTATTCGAAGGAGCGTGAAAGCTTCGGTCAGCCGATCTTCAACCACCAGGCGGTGGGTTTCCGCCTCGCCGACATGGCCACGAAGATCGAAGCCGCGCGCGCGCTCACCCACCACGCCGCGGCCCTGCGCGACGCGGGCCAGCCCTGCCTGAAGGAGGCCGCCATGGCCAAGCTGTTCGCGAGCGAAATGGCCGAGGCCGTGTGCACCGCCGCGATCCAGGTGTTTGGGGGCTATGGCTATGTGAGCGACTTCCCGGTGGAGCGCATCTACCGCGACGTGCGGGTGTGCCAGATCTATGAAGGCACGTCGGATGTGCAGAAGATCATCATTCAGCGCGCGTTGGCCTGAGTTTTTCCTCCGGCTGGTCCGGTCAACGGCAGCGGGGGCGACCGGCTCCGCGGGTGTCCCCCGAGGCGGCTTCGCCGCCTCTCCTCCTTTACCCCGCTGCGCCGGCCACCCCCACTGCCGTTGACCTCGTTTGCGCGCGGAGCGTGCGGGTGTCGGCGGTGCTTCTCGCTCACGGGTACAAGGCGTTCTGCGCAGCGGGGTAAAGGAGGAGACGGCACCAGCCGTCGGGGGACACCCGCGGAGCAGAGCGCCTTGTACCCGTGCGCCAGCGAGGTCGCGGCGAACAGACGCCGGACGGTCTTCCACGCTCGTATGATCCTCCCACCATGAACATCATCATCCTGGGCGCAGGCAGAGTCGGCGAAAGCGTTGCGGAAAGCCTGGTTTCCGAGCAGAACGACATCACCGTGATCGACATGGACCCGGCCCGCCTGAGAAGCCTGGAGGAGCGGATCGACCTGCGCGGCGTGGTGGGCAACGGCATCCAGCCCTCGGTGCTGCTGGAGGCGGGCGCCAAAGACGCCGACATGGTGATCGCCTGCGCCGCCAACGACGAAACCAACCTGGTGGTGTGCAAGGTCGCGCACGACGTCTTCAACGTGCCCAGCACCATTGCCCGGCTGCGCTCACCCGAGTTCCTCGAAGGCGACGGGCTGCTCGGCAAGAGCGGCTTTGCGGTGGACCACGTGATCTGCCCCGAAGAGTCCGTCACGCGCTACATCCATCAGCTCATCAGCTACCCCGAGGCGCTGCAGGTGCTGGAGTTCGCCGACGGCCGCGCCAGCCTGATCGCCATCCGCGCCACGCACGGCGGCTCGCTGGTGGGCCACACCATCGGCGAGTTTCGCGAGCGCTTCCCCCACGCCGAGATGCGCGTGGTGGCGCTGTACCGGCTCGACACCGAGATGGAGGCCACCAGGCAGACGCGCATCCTCGCGGGCGACGAGGTGTTCGTGCTGGCCGACACGCAGAAGATCCGCTACGTGCTGGGCGCCATCCACAACATCGACAAACCGGTGCGCCGCATCATGATCGCTGGTGGCGGCAAGGTCGGGCTGCGACTGGCGCGTTCGCTGGAGGGCCAGTGCCAGGTGAAGATCATCGAGCACGACCGCAAGCGCTGCGAGTACCTGGCCAGCCAGGTACCGTCGGGCATGCTGATCCTCAACGGCGATGGCGCCGACGAAGACCTGCTGCTCGAAGAGAGCGTGGGCGAGATGGACATGTTCCTCGCGCTCACCAGCGACGACGAGGACAACATCATGTCGGCCATGCTGGCCAAGCGCCTGGGCGCCGGGCGCGTGATGGCACTGATCAACCGCCGCGCCTACGCCGACATGATGCAGGGCAGCACCATCGACATTGCGATCTCGCCGTCGCAGACCGTGATCGGCGAGCTGCTCACCCACCTGCGCCGCGGCGACGTGGCGGCGGTGCACAGCCTGCGCCGGGGTGCGGCCGAGGCGCTCGAAGGCATTGCGCGCGGCGACGTGAAGACCAGCAAGCTGGTGGGCCGCCGCGTTGAAGAGCTCAAGCTGCCCAAGGGGGTGCGCATCGGCGTCATCGTGCGCGGCGAGGGGAACAAGTCCGAGGTGCTGATGCCGCACCACGACACCATCATCCAGGCCGACGACCGCATCGTCATGTTCATCCCGAACAAGCGCCTGGTGCGCGAGGTCGAGCGGCTGTTCCAGGTGGGCGCCACCTTTTTCGGCTGACGCCCGTTCTCACCGTGCACAGTTTTCTGCCCGTCCTGTCGGTGTTCTCGCGCATCTTGCTGGCGTTCGCGCCGGCCTTCCTGGTGCCGCTGGCCTGGGCCTGGTTCCTGGACGCGCACCACCATGCGCTGGTGTGGGCCTACGGTTTTGCGATCACCGCCGCGAGTGGTCTGCTGCTGTGGCACTTCACCAGGCAGCACCGCCGCGAGCTGCAGACGCGAGACGGTTTCCTGCTGGTCAACCTGGTCTGGATGGTGTTGCCGGTGTATGCCGCGGTGCCACTGCTCTACACCGTGCCCGACATCGGCTGGACCAAGGCCTATTTCGAGGCCATGAGCGCGCTCACGGCCACCGGGGCCACGGCGCTCTCGGGGCTGGATGCGCTGCCGGTGTCGGTGAACGTGTGGCGCTGTTTCCTGCAGCTGGTGGGCGGGCTGGGCATCATGTTGCTGGTGGTGGCCGTGCTGCCGCTGCTGGGCCTGGGCGGCGTGCAGCTCTACCGCGCCGAGACGCCGGGGCCCATGAAGGACACCAAGTTCACCCCCCGCATCTCCGAGACCGCGCGCGGCCTGTGGGGCGTGTACGTGATGTTCTCGGTGGTCTGCATGCTGGCCTACCGCTGGGCCGGCATGGACTGGGCCGACGCTTTCATGCACATGTGCACCACCATGGGCCTGGGCGGCTTCTCTTCGCACGACGCCAGCTTCGGCCACTGGGATTCTCCGAAGATCGAGGCGGTGGCCACGGTGTTCATGGTGCTCGCCGGGGTGAGCTTCATGCGCTATTTCATCGTGCTGCGCCAGCGCTCCCTGCGCCCGCTCACGCACGACCGCGAGATCCGCACCTATGTCACCGTGCTGGCGGTGTCCATCGTGCTGGTGGCCTTCCTGCTGACGGCGAATGGCGTGGTCGACGGTTTCCCCGAGGCGCTGCGCACCAGCGCCTTCCACGTGGTGTCGGTCGCCACCACCACCGGCTATGCGTCCACCGACTACGCGCAGTGGCCGGTGTTCGCGCCGGTGTTGCTCATGTTCCTGGGCTGTTTCGTTTCGTGCGCCGGCTCCACCGGCGGCGGCATCAAGCTGGTGCGCATGGTGCTGCTGATCAAGCAGGCGCGTCGCGAACTGGTGCGCATCGTGCACCCGCGCGTGGTGAACCCGGTCACGCTGGGCGGCGCGATCATGCCCACCTCGGTCATGACGGCGGTGCTGGGCTACATGCTGATCTACGGCGCCGCCACCATGGGCCTGACCATGGTGCTGCTGTTCACCGGGCTGGACATCGTGACCGCGTTCTCCGCGGTGGTCGCCACGGTCAACAACATCGGCCCCGGTCTGGGCGAGGTGGGGCCGGCCAGCAACTTCGGCGTGCTCAACAGCTTTCAGATCTGGGTGTGCACGTTTGCGATGCTGCTGGGCCGGCTGGAGTTGCTCACGGTGCTCGTGCTCTTCACCGGCCACTTCTGGAGGAAGTAAGGGCCCCCCGCGCCGCCTGCGGCGTCACCCCCCTCAAGGGGGCGGCACCCGCGGCCCGGCAAAGCCGGTTCCGTGGTGCCCCTGGCCTGAGGCACGCCGTGCGTTGCGTTTCAGGTGCGTGCGGGGATGGTCAGGCCGCGCTGCACCGCGGGCCGCGCACCAAAGGCTTCCAGCACGCGCTTGAGTTCCGGAAAGTCCTGGAAGCCCACCAGATCGCCCGCGCCGTAGAACCCCACCAGGTTGCGCACCCAGGGCCAGATCGCGATGTCGGCGATGCTGTAGTTCTGGCCCATGATCCAGTCGCGCCCGGCCATGCGCTGGTTCAGCACACCCAGCAGGCGTCGGGTCTCGTTGGCATACCGGTCGCGCGGGCGCTTGTCCTCGTAGTCCTTGCCGGCGAACTTGTGGAAGAAGCCGAGCTGGCCGAACATCGGGCCCACGCCGCCCATCTGGAACATCAGCCACTGCAGCGTCTCGTAGCGCGCGGCCGGGTCGCTGGGCAGGAACTGACCGGTTTTCTCGGCCAGGTAGACCAGGATCGCGCCCGACTCGAACAGCGCCAGCGGCTGGCCGCCCGGGCCCGCGGGGTCGAGGATGGCGGGGATCTTGTTGTTCGGGTTGAGCGACAGGAAGGCCGGCGACATCTGGTCGTTGGTGTCGAAGCTCACCAGGTGCGGCTCGTAGGGCAGGCCGGTCTCTTCGAGCATGATGGACACCTTCACGCCGTTGGGCGTGGGCAGCGAGTACAGCTGCAGGCGATCGGGAAACTGCGCGGGCCATTTCTGCGTGATGGGGAATGCGTCGAGCGGGCTCATGGAAGTCCTTGGATTCGGAGAAGAAGAGCCGCCATTGAACACCCGCGCGCCATGCCCCCGGCCGTGCAAGGGCATCGATAATCCCGTAACCCCGGAGACACACCATGCCCATCACCAGAGGATTCCGCGCGCTCGTGGACGAGGCCAGCGCACAGATCACCACCTACAGCGTGGCCCAGGTGCGCGCGCGCCTGCAGGCGGGTGACCCGCGCCTGCAGCTGGTGGACATCCGCGACGTGCGCGAGCTCGAGCGCGAGGGCACCGTGCCGGGCGCGCTGCACGCGCCGCGCGGCATGCTCGAGTTCTGGGTCGACCCGGCCTCGCCTTACTTCAAGCCGGCGTTCGGCGACGAGGGCAAGGAGTTCGTGCTGTTCTGCGGCGCGGGCTGGCGCAGCGCGCTGGCCACCCAGGCGCTGCAGCACATGGGCATGGACAACGTGGCCCACATCGACGGCGGTTTCACCGACTGGGTGGCCGCTGGCGCGCCCACCGAAACGCTGGAACAGCGCAAGGCGAAGAAGGCCGGATGAAGGCGGCCTGCCCCTGCGGGCGCGGCGCGGCCTTCGAGGCCTGTTGCGGGCGCTACCTCGGCACCGGTGTGCCCGCGCCCGATGCCGAGTCGCTCATGCGCTCGCGCTACACCGCCTTCGTGCGCGGCGACACGGCGCACCTGCTGGCCACCTGGCACGCGAGCCGGCGGCCGGCCGCGCTCGAGCTGGACGCGGGCGTGAAGTGGCTGGGGCTGGAGGTGAAGCGCCACACGCCCATCGACGAGACCCGGGCCGAGGTCGAGTTCGTCGCACGCTCGCGGGTGCAGGGCCGCGGGCAACGCCTGCACGAGCGCAGCCGATTCGTGCGTGAAGAAGGGCATTGGTTTTACGTGGATGGCGACATCCTGAATTGAAGGACGACATGTTTGAAGCGGTGCTTTTTGATTGCGACGGCGTGCTGGTGGACAGCGAACCCATCACCAACGGCGTGCTGCGCGAGGTGCTCAACGAGAGCGGCTGGGCGCTCACCCAGGCCGAGTGCATGCGGATCTTCATCGGCAAGGCGGTGCGCGACGAACGCGCGCGCATCGAGGCCGAGACCGGCCAGCCACTCACCGATGCCTGGATGCAGGCCTTCTACGACCGGCGCAATGCCCGCCTGCTGGCCGAGCTGAAGGCGGTGCACGGCGCGGTGGCCGCGGTGGCCGCGATCCACCACCAGGTCGGCGGCCGCATCGCCTGCGCCTCGGGCGCGGACCGGCCCAAGGTGGTGATGCAGCTCGACCACGTAGGCCTGCTGCCCTACTTCGGCGACGCCATCTTCAGCGGTCACGACCAGCCGCGCTCCAAGCCCGCGCCCGACGTCTACCTGGCGGCGGCGGCCCACCTGGGCGTGGACCCGGCGCGCTGCCTGGTGGTGGAAGACACGGCCACCGGCGCACAGGCCGGTCTCGCGGCCGGCGCCACGGTCTGGGGCTATTGCCCCGAAGGGCACGGGCGGGCGTTCGAGGGGCTGGACGTGGCGCGGGTGTTCGGCCACATGGACGAGCTACGCGACCTGTTCGCCGCGCCACTCGCCCGGTGAGCGCCCGGTCCAGCCGCGGAACGCGCGGATGAAGCTCTTCTCGTTCTGAAACCCGCTGGCCTGCGCCACCTGCTTGATCGGGCGGCGCGTGCGCAGCAGCAGCTCGGTCGCGCGCTGGCGGCGCACCTCGTCCTTCAAGGCCTGCAGCGAGGCGCCTTCGTCCTTCAACTGCCGGTGCAGGGTGCGGGCCGAGACGTTGAGCAGCGCGGCGAGGTCGTCCGCGTTGTGCGTGTCCAGCGGTTGCGAGGCCAGTGCCTGGCGCACGCGCTGCACCAGCAGGCGGTCGCGCCGGTAGGAGCGCACCGTGAGCGGCAGCGCGCGCTGCAGCATCTGGTTCATCGCGGTCTCGTCACGCCGCACCGGCAGGGCCAGGTAGCGCGCGTCGAACTCGATGGCGGCATCGTCCGCCTCGAACGCGGTCGGCCCGTCGAACAGCACGCGGTAGGCGTCCACATGGACAGGCGGGGCATAGGGAAAACGGGCGCCTTGCAAGGGAATGCGCGAGTCCACATACCAGCTCGCCAGGCCGTGGACGTTGCGCAGCACCGAGACCACACAGAACTCGGCCAGCGGACCGGGGTGGCGGTGCGGGCGCATCACGATGCGCGCGCGCTCGCCCGCGGTTTCCAGCGAGAGGGCGACGTCGTCGGTCAGCAGGCCGTGGTGGCGGCACCAGCGCCTGAGCGCCATGCCCAGTGTGGGCGCCGAGAGCGAGGCGCGCGCCAGCATGCCGTAGCTGCCCCAGGGCAGGGGCCGGGTGAAGCAGCCCAGGGCCTCGTCGTCGAGCTCGCGCATGGCGGCGTCCGACACGGCCTCCATCTGCGCGGCCGTGATGCGGGTGTCTGCCTTGCGGACTTCTTCTGGCGGAATTTGTGCCGACGCAAGCGCTTGTGCCGGGTCCATTCCGCGCGCACCGTACGCCGACACCATGGCGCGAACGAACGCCATGGGCGTGATCGCTGGACCAGCCCGGAGCTGGGCCGGGTCCAACGGCGGCGGTCGACGGGAAGGGGCGGAAGGCATGCCTCAAGTTTCACGCATGCTGGCAGTATTTGCAACCTGTATGGCCGACAGGGCCCGGGCCGGGTGTCTATCCTCCACAATGCCCCGAAACACCACAACGGATGCCGCCATGTCGATCCTGGAGACACAACTCAACGCCCGTTCCGCCGACTTCCAGGCCAACGCCCAGGCCATGCGCGCGGTGGTCGACGACCTCAGGGCGCAGGTGGAGAAAGCCACCCTGGGGGGTGGCGAGGCGGCGCGCGCCAAGCACACCGCGCGCGGCAAGCTGCTGCCGCGCGACCGGGTGCAGATGCTGCTGGACCCGGGCACACCCTTCCTCGAACTGAGCCCGCTGGCCGCGCTCAACATGTACCCCGACCGCGACGGCACCGACAGCGCGCCCTGCGCCGGCGTGATCGCCGGCATCGGCCGCGTCAGCGGGGTCGACTGCATGATCGTCTGCAACGACGCGACGGTGAAGGGCGGCACCTACTACCCCATGACGGTGAAGAAACACCTGCGGGCGCAAGAGGTGGCGATGCAGAACAACCTGATGTGCATCTACCTGGTGGACTCGGGTGGCGCCAACCTGCCGAACCAGGACGACGTGTTTCCCGACCGCGAGCACTTCGGCCGCATCTTCTACAACCAGGCCAACATGAGCGCCAACGGCATCGCGCAGATCGCGGTCGTCATGGGCTCGTGCACCGCGGGCGGCGCCTACGTGCCGGCCATGAGCGACGAGACCATCATCGTCAAGAACCAGGGCACCATCTTCCTGGGCGGCCCGCCGCTGGTGAAGGCCGCCATCGGCGAGATCGTGTCGGCCGAAGACCTGGGCGGCGGCGACGTGCACACGCGCCTCTCGGGCGTGGCCGACCACCTGGCGCAGAACGACGCCCACGCGCTCGCGCTGGCGCGCCAGGCCGTGGCCACGCTCAACCGCCGCAAGATCGCCACGCAGGCGCTGCGCGAGCCGCGCGCCCCGCTGTACGACCCGCAGGAAATCTACGGTGTGATTCCGGTTGACACGCGCAAACCGTATGACGTGCGCGAGATCATCGCGCGCATCGTCGACGGCAGCGAGTTCCACGAATTCAAGGCGCGTTATGGCGCCACGCTGGTCTGCGGCTTCGCTCACATCGAGGGCATGCCGATCGGCATCATCGCCAACAACGGCGTGCTGTTTTCCGAAAGCGCGCAGAAGGGCGCACACTTCATCGAGCTGTGCTGCCAGCGCAAGACGCCGCTGCTGTTCCTGCAGAACATCACCGGCTTCATGGTCGGCCGCAAGTACGAGAGCGAAGGCATCGCACGCCACGGCGCCAAGATGGTCACGGCCGTGGCCACTGCGCAGGTGCCCAAGTACACGGTGATCATCGGCGGCAGCTACGGCGCCGGCAACTACGGCATGTGCGGCCGCGCCTACAGCCCGCGCTTCCTCTGGATGTGGCCCAACGCGCGCATCAGCGTCATGGGCGGCGAACAGGCCGCCAGCGTGCTGGCCACCGTGCGGCGCGACGGCATCGAGGCCAAGGGTGGCAGCTGGAGCGCCGACGAAGAGGCGGCCTTCAAGCAGCCGCTGCTCGACCAGTTCGCCCACCAGTCGCATCCCTACTACGCCAGCGCCCGCCTCTGGGACGACGGCGTGATCGATCCGGCCGACACCCGCCGCGTGCTTGGCCTGGCACTGTCGGCCGCGCTCAACACACCGATCGGCGAACCGAAATTCGGCATCTTCCGGATGTAGACATGGACACCCCCCGCGTCGCCTTCGGCGCCACCCCCCGGGGGGCAACACCTGCGGCCCGGCAGAGCCGGTTCCGCGGTGTTTCTGGATGGGGCGTGGCTCACCGACGGCACAACAGCTAGAGACATGGGCATGACGAAAACGATCTACGACAACCCAGACCACGAACTGCTGCGCGACCAGGTCGCGCGCTTCCTGGCGCGCGAGGTCGAACCGCACGCCGCCGCCTGGGAAGAGACCGGCATGGTGCCGCGCGAGGTGTTGCGCCGCATGGGCCAGGCGGGGCTGCTGGGCATTGCGTTCGAGGGCGCGTACGGCGGTGGCGACGCCGATGCCATGACCAACCTGGTGTTCGCCGAGACGCTGTCGCAATCCACCTTCGCCGGCTTCATCATCACCGTGCTGGTGCACACCGACATGGCCGGTCCGCACCTGCACCACGCGGGCAATGCGGCACAGAAGGCGAAGTACCTGGGCAAGGTCACCTCGGGCGAGATGATCACGGCGGTGGGCATCACCGAACCCGGCGCGGGCTCCGATGTGGCGGGCATCCGCACCACGGCGCGCAAGGAAGGGCATGAATGGGTGCTCAACGGCACCAAGATGTTCATCACCAACGGCGTGCACGCCGACCTGTATTTCATCGCCGCCAAGACCGGCACCGCGCGCCACGACATGACGATGTTCATCGTCGAGAAGGGCACGCCGGGCTTCTCGGTCGGCCGCGCGCTCAAGAAGACCGGCTGGCTCTCCAGCGACACGGCCGAGCTGATCCTGGACAACGTGCGCATCCCCGAGGAGAACCTGCTCGGCGAGGTGGGCAAGGGCTTCTATTCGGTGATGAAGAACTTCCAGACCGAGCGCATCGCGCTCGGTGCCATGGCCATCGGCCACTGCACGCAGGCGCTGCAGCTCACGCTGGACCACGTGCGCCAGCGCCAGGCCTTCGGCGGCACGCTCTGGGACAAGCAGACCATCCGCCAGCGCATATCCATGCTGGACGCCAGGGTGCGCGCGGCGCGCCAGTTCATGTACCACTGCGCCTGGAGCGTGACCCAGGGCCATGACATCGTGCAGGAGGTTTCCATGCTCAAGGCACTGACCGGCGAGCTGGTCAACGAGGTGGTGCAGACCTGCCAGCAGTTCCATGGCGGCATGGGTTTCATCCGCGAGACCGCCATTGAACGGCTGTGGCGCGACGCGCGCGTGCTCGCGATCGGCGGTGGCGCGACCGAGGTGATGCTGGAAGAAGTGGCCAAACGTTACTGACGCAGGGATTGACCATGAGCAATGTGATCGATGTGACCCGCCCCACGCCGCACGTGGCGCACGTGTGGCTCAACCGGCCCGAGGTGCGCAACGCTTTCAACGACGACGTGATCGCCGCGCTCACGGCCACGTTCACGGCGCTGTCGAAGGACGAGAACCTGCGCGTCGTGGTGCTCGGCGCGCACGGCAAGGCCTTCTGCGCCGGTGCCGACCTCAACTGGATGAAGACCATGGCCGGCTACAGCTGGGACCAGAACCGCGCCGACGCGCAGCGGCTGGCCGACATGCTGTGGACGCTGGACCAGTGCCCGGTGCCGGTGGTGGGCCGCATCCAGGGCGACTGCTACGCCGGTGGCATGGGGCTGGCCGCCATCTGCGACGTGCTGGTGGCGGTCGAGGGTGCGACCTTCTGCCTGTCCGAAGCGCGCCTGGGCCTGCTGCCCGCCACCATCAGCCCCTACGTGGCGCGCGCCTTGGGCGTACAGGCCTCGCGCCGCTACATGGTCACGGCCGAGCGCTTCAGCGCGGTGCGCGCGCACGCGCTGGGCATGGTGCACGAGCTGGCCACGCCCGAGACGCTGGATGCGAAGGTGGACGAGATCGTCGCCACGCTGGTGGCCAACGGCCCGAAGGCCGCACGCGAATGCAAGCGCCTGGTGCGTGATGTGAGCCACGCGCCGATCACCGAGGCGCTGCGCAGCGAGACCGCGCGCCGCATCGCCGACGTGCGCGCCAGCGACGAAGGCCGCGAAGGCCTGCAGTCCTTCCTGCAGAAGCGCCCACCGGCCTGGTTGCCGGCCGGCTGAGGCACACCGCCACCATGGCCGACTGGTTCGCCACCCTGGGCACACCCGAGCTGCTCGCGCTCGCGGCGGCGCTGGGCTGGGCCAGCGGTTTCCGCCTGTATGCGGTGGTGTTCCTGGTCGGCATGGCCGGCGCCGCGGGCTGGATGCAGTTGCCCGCCGGCCTGCAGGTGCTGCAGCACCCGGTGCTGCTCGGCACCAGCGGCTTCATGCTGTTCGTCGAGTTCTTCGCCGACAAGATCCCGGTGGTCGACTCGCTCTGGGACATGGTCAACAGCGTGGTGCGCATTCCCGCCGGCGCGGCGCTGGCGGCCGGCGTGTTCGGCGCCGACAGCGGCACCCTGGCGCTCGCCGCCGCGCTCATGGGTGGCACCCTGGCCGCGACCAGCCAGGCCGCCAAGACCACCACGCGCGCGGCCATCAATGCCTCGCCCGAACCCTTCTCCAACCTCGCGATGAGCCTGGTCGAAGACGGCCTCGTGGTCGGCGCGGTCTGGCTCGCCACGAATCATCCGCTGGCCTTCGCCGTCCTGCTCGCGATCACCGTCGTGCTGATGTGGATCGCCACCTGGATGCTCTTCAAGTTCCTGCGCGCGGTGTTGCGCCGCGCGCGCTCCTTCTTTACCGCCACCGCCTAGGAAGTTCCATGTTCACCAAGATCCTGATTGCCAACCGGGGCGAGATCGCCTGCCGGGTCGCCGCTACCGCGCGCCGCCTGGGTGTGCGCTCCGTGGCCGTGTACTCCGACGCCGACGCCAGCGCCAAACACGTGGCCGCCTGCGACGAGGCGGTGCACATCGGCGGCAGCGCGCCCAAGGACAGCTACCTGCGCTGGGAGCGCATCATCGAGGCCGCCAAGGCCACGGGCGCGCAGGCCATCCACCCCGGCTACGGCTTCCTGAGCGAGAACGACGCCTTCGCCAACGCCTGCGCCGAGGCCGGCATCGCCTTCATCGGCCCGCCGGCCTCCGCCATCCTGGCCATGGGCCTGAAGGCCGAGTCCAAGCAACTGATGGAGAAGGCCGGCGTGCCGCTGGTGCCCGGTTACCACGGCAGCGACCAGGACCCCGCCATGCTCAAGCACGAGGCCGACCGCATCGGCTATCCGGTGCTGATCAAGGCCAGCGCTGGCGGCGGCGGCAAGGGCATGCGCGCGGTCGACAGGAGCGAGGACTTCGCGGCCGCGCTGGCCAGCTGCCAGCGCGAGGCGCGCAACAGCTTCGGCAGCGACGCCGTGCTGATCGAAAAATACGTCCAGCGCCCGCGCCATATCGAGATCCAGGTGTTCGGCGACACGCAGGGCAACTGCGTCTACCTGTTCGAGCGCGACTGCTCGGTGCAGCGCCGCCACCAGAAGGTGCTGGAAGAGGCGCCGGCCCCGGGCATGACGCCCGAGCTGCGCGCCCAGATGGGCGCGGCGGCCGTGGCCGCGGCGAAGGCGGTGAACTACGTCGGCGCCGGCACGGTGGAGTTCATCGTCGAACAGCCGCCCGAAGGCGGCATGCGTTTCTATTTCATGGAGATGAACACGCGCCTGCAGGTCGAACACCCCGTCACCGAGGCCATCACCGGCCTGGACCTGGTGGAGTGGCAGCTGCGCGTGGCCGGCGGCGAGCCACTGCCCCTCCAGCAGGAAGACCTGCGCATCCATGGCCACGCGATCGAGGCGCGCATCTGCGCCGAAACGCCGGACAACAACTTCCTGCCCGCCACCGGCACGCTCACGGTCTATCGCAAGCCCGCCTGCACCGCCTTCGAGCGTGGCGTGGTGCGCGTGGACGACGGCGTGCGCGAGGGCGACACCATCAGCCCCTTCTACGACTCCATGGTCGCCAAGCTGATCGTGCACGGTGCCACGCGCGAAGAAGCGCTGTCGCGCATGGACGCCGCGCTGGCCGAGACGCGCATCGTCGGCCTCTCGACCAACGTGCAGTTCCTGCGCCACGTGGTGAACAGCCGCTCGTTCGCACAGGCCGACCTGGACACTGCGCTGATCCCGCGCGAGGCGGCGGCGCTGTTCCACCAGGACAAGGTCGGCAAGCCGCTGGCCGTGGCCGCCGCCGTGGCGCAGACCCTGCTGGCCGAACGCGCGAACGAAAGCGCCGACCCGTTCTCGCGCCGCGACGGCTGGCGCCCGCACGGCATCACCGTGCGCCGCTTCGACTT
>QZKF01000044.1 GCA_003599455.1 Comamonadaceae bacterium | reverse complement strand
CGTTGTTGCCGCGCGGCTGGCCGTTGCCACCACCGCCGTTGGCGCGCTGGCCACCACCGCCACCGCGGCGGCCTTCGCCGCGCGGACCGTCGATCTGGGCACCGTCACCGGCGGGGCGCTGGCGCTGGCCACCGCCACCTCCGTTGCCGCGACCCTGCTGGGGTTCGCCGGCTTTCTTTTCACGCACGCGCTGCAGCATTTCCGTGCGCGCGGCCTTGGCGGCCGCGGCCATCACGTCGCGGCTCGGGGGCTTGCCCGCGCCGCCCCAGATGGTCTGGCGGCCCATGGCGATGGGCTCGGCCTTCTCACCCGGCTCGGGCATGAATTCGGGGAACATCTGCACCGGAATGCGCTGCTTGGTGAAGCGCTCGATTTCCATCATGAAGCCTTCTTCGTCCAGGCTCACGAGGTTGACGGCTTCACCGCTGTTGCCCGCGCGGCCGGTGCGGCCGATGCGGTGCACATAGTCTTCGCAGACGTTGGGGATCTCGTAGTTCACCACGTGCGGCAACTCATCGATGTCGATGCCGCGCGCGGCGATGTCGGTGGCCACCAGGGCGCGGATTTCGCCGCTCTTGAAGCCGGCCAGCGCCTGGGTGCGGGCACCCTGGCTCTTGTTGCCGTGCAGCGCCATCGCGTGGATGCCGTTCTTGGTGAGGTACTCGGCGACGTTGTTGGCGCCGAACTTGGTGCGGGTGAACACCAGCACCTGGCTCCAGTTGTGCTGGTTGATGATGTGCACCAGCAGGGCCTTCTTCTTGCCGCGGCCCACCGGGTGGATCACCTGGGTGATGCGCTGCACCGTGGTGTTGCGCGGGGTCACCTGGATGTGCAGCGGGTCCTTGAGCAGGGCGCTGGCCAGGTCACGGATCTCGTCGCTGAAGGTGGCGGAGAACAGCAGGCTCTGCTTGTCCTTGGGCACCAGCGCCAGGATCTTCTTCACGTCGTGGATGAAGCCCATGTCGAGCATGCGGTCGGCTTCGTCGAGCACCAGCATCTGCACGCCCGAGAGGTCCAGGAAGCCCTGCTGCTGCAGGTCGAGCAGGCGGCCGGGGGTGGCCACCAGGATGTCCACGCCGCGCTTCATGGCGCTGATCTGCGGGTTCATGCCGACACCGCCGAAGACGACGGTGGAGGTCAGGGAGAGGTGTTTGCCATAGACGCGCACCGACTCCTCGACCTGCGCCGCGAGTTCGCGGGTGGGTGTGAGCACCAGGGCGCGGATGCCGACGCCGCCGAAGCGGCTCTTGGCGCGCTCGGTGCTGGAGAGGCGCTGCAGCATGGGCAGGGTGAAGGCGGCGGTCTTGCCGGTGCCCGTCTGGGCGCCACCGAGCAGGTCGCGACCGGCCAGCACGGCGGGGATCGCTTCCACCTGAATGGGGGTGGGGGTTTCGTAACCGTGCTCGCGCACGGCTTGCACGATGGCCGGGGCCAGGTTCAGATCGTCAAAGGTCATGTAGATGAGGCGCCCGTCCAGGGCGCTGGGGGCATCGGCCACTCCGGTTGCCGATGCCTTGCTGGCAGCGGCGCCCGGTCAGTCTGGGGCAGATGGATTCAGGAAGTCGGTGACCGCAAGCGGTTTGCGCACACCCCGGCGAAGTGCCGTTGCCGGGCCAACTGAAGTGCCCGACAGGCCGTATTGTCGCATGCGCGGATAATTGCCGGTTTCGTGCCGGTTCGCGGCGCAGATTTCTCAGGCAAAACACTCCCATGGCTCAATACGTCTTTTCCATGAACCGGGTCGGCAAGATCGTGCCGCCCAAGCGCCAGATCCTCAAGGACATCTCGCTCTCGTTCTTCCCTGGCGCCAAGATCGGCGTGCTCGGCACCAATGGCTCGGGCAAGTCCACGCTGCTCAAGATCATGGCCGGCCTCGACAAGGAAATCGAAGGCGAAGCCATCCCGATGCCGGGCATCCGCATCGGCTACCTGCCGCAGGAGCCCCAGCTCGACCCCGAGCAGACCGTGCGCGAAGCGGTGGAAAACAGCATGAGCGGCGTGCGCGCCGCCCAGAAGCGCCTGGAAGAGGTGTACGCGGCCTACGCCGAGGAAGACGCCGATTTCGACGCCCTGGCGGCCGAACAGGCGCAGCTCGAAGCCATCATTTCCACCTCGGGCACCGACGGCGAACACCAGCTGGAGATCGCGGCCGACGCGCTGCGGCTGCCGCCCTGGGACGCCAAGGTGGGCGTGCTCTCCGGCGGTGAAAAGCGCCGCGTGGCGCTGTGCTGCATGCTGCTGTCCAAGCCGGACATGCTGCTGCTGGACGAACCCACCAACCACCTGGACGCCGAATCGGTGGACTGGCTGGAGCAGTTCCTCAAGCGCTTCCCGGGCACCGTGGTGGCCATCACCCACGACCGCTACTTCCTGGACAACGCGGCCGAGTGGATCCTCGAACTCGACCGTGGCCACGGCATTCCGTACAAGGGCAACTACTCGACCTGGCTGGAGCAGAAGGAAGCCCGCCTGGAGCAGGAGCAGCGCACCGAAGACGCGCGCACCAAGGCCATGAAGAAGGAACTGGAGTGGGTGCGCCAGAACCCCAAGGGCCGCCAGGCCAAGAGCAAGGCGCGCCTGGCGCGCTTTGAAGAGTTGAGCGATGTCGACTACCAGAAGCGCAACGAGACCAACGAGATCTTCATTCCCGTGGCCGAGCGCCTGGGCAACGAGGTGTTCGAGTTCAAGAACGTCAGCAAGAGCTTCGGCGACCGCCTGCTGATCGACAACCTGAGCTTCCAGATCCCGGCGGGTGCCATCGTCGGCATCATCGGCCCCAACGGCGCGGGCAAGTCCACGCTGTTCAAGCTGATCTCCGGCAAGGAGCAGCCCGACAGCGGCGAGGTCAAGATCGGCCAGACCGTGCGCATGGCCGTGGTGGACCAGAGCCGCGACGACCTGCAGAACGACAAGACGGTGTGGGAAGACGTCTCGGGTGGACTGGACATGATCACCGTGGGCAAGTTCCAGATGCCCAGCCGCGCGTATTGCGGCCGCTTCAACTTCTCCGGTGGCGACCAGCAAAAGCGCGTGGGCAGCCTCTCGGGCGGTGAACGCGGGCGCCTGCACCTGGCCAAGACCCTGGCCGAAGGCGGCAACGTGCTGCTGCTGGACGAACCTTCGAACGACCTCGACGTGGAAACCCTGCGCGCGCTGGAAGACGCGCTGCTCGAGTTCGCCGGCTGCGCGCTGGTCATCAGCCACGACCGCTGGTTCCTCGACCGCATCGCCACCCACATCCTGGCCGCCGAGGGCGACAGCCAGTGGGTGTTCTTCAACGGCAACTACCAGGAGTACGAGGCCGACAAGAAGAAGCGCCTGGGCGAAGAGGGCGCCAAACCGAAACGCATGCGCTTCAAAGCCCTGAAATAGAGCCCCCACGCTCCACCGCTTCGCGGGTCGCTGCCCCCCAAGGGAGCGCGTTCCGCCTTGGGGCGGCCCGGCGGCGGAACAGTCTCCATGAACAACATCACTGAAGTCGAAGCCGCCACGCGCCACTGGCTGGAGAAGGCCGTGATCGGCCTGAACCTGTGCCCGTTCGCGCGTGCGGTGTATGTGAAGAACCAGGTGCGCATCGTGGTGAGCCAGGCGCGCCATCTCGACGCCTTCCTGGACGACCTCGACCGCGAGCTCGACCTGCTGGTGAACACGCCGGCCGAAGAGATCGACACCACGCTGCTGGTGCACGCCACGCTGTTTCCCGACTTCGAGGTGTTCAACGATTTCCTCAACGTGGTCGACGACGTGGTGGCCGAGCACGAACTCGACGGTGTGGTGCAGGTGGCACCCTTTCACCCTTTGTTTCAATTTGAGGGGACCGAAGCGGACGACGTGACGAACTGCACCAACCGCGCGCCGTTCCCCACCCTGCACCTGCTGCGCGAGGACAGCGTGGAACGCGCCGTGGCCAGTGAGGGCGGCGATGCCGAGGCCATCGTCGAGCGCAACCTGCAGACCCTGCGCGATCTGGGCGCCGAAGGCTGGCGCGCGCTGATGTCAAAGCCCTGAACTGGCGGGCTTTCCGGGTTTCTTTTCCGGTTTTGTGGGAGTACCCTGTTGGTCACAATGACCGACACATAGCCCCATTCCTCACCGCCCACGAAAGAGCCCGTCTGCATGGACGCCCGCAACACCCAGGCCTTTGATGCCTGCCTCAGAGAGGCCCTCGCCCAGACCCGCGAGTGGGTGCCGCGTTGGCTGGGCAAGCTGCACGCCACGCTCAAGGACCGGGAACAATCGGCCGGCCAGCTGAGCGAAAAGCAGGCGCTGGTGCAGGCCCGCACCACGCTGGAATCGCACCGCGACCTCGTGGCCACGCGCTTTCTGGCGGCCTTCGCCGAATCGATGGAAAACGCGCTGCCCCACACCGGCAGCGGTTCGCGCCGCTCTCCCACGGTGAGCTTTGACGAACTCGAGCTCATGGGCGACGACCAGGTGCAGGAAACCGTGGAACTCGCCCGCGTGCAGCAGGTCGTGAAGATGGCGGTCGACGAGGAACTCGTGACCCTGACCGCACGCCTCAACGGCGCCCAGGGCCTGGCGGTGGTGAACCCCGACGCCAACCCCCTGCGCACCGAGGTGGTCGTGGGGGCCCTGATGAAGGCGCTCAAGGGCCTGCACGTGGAAGCCGCGGTGCGCGCGCGCTGGCTGCAGGTCGGCGCCATCTCGCTCGGCGACGAACTGCGCGGCATGTACGCCCACCTCAGCCAGCAGCTCGACCGCATGGGCGTGCAGGCCGCCGGCTACGTCGTGACCCAGACCGCGACCAGCCGCACCTCCGCGCCCACGGCCGGCAGCCGCAGCGATGCGGTGCCGATGAACGAGGTGCTGGGCGGCGATGCGCTGCTCACGCTGGACCACCTGCACCAGCTGCTGGTGGGCAACCTCGACCAGGTCGGTGACGCGCCGGGCGACTGGGGTGCCTCGGGCTCGAGCACGGCCATGGTGCGCACCCTGGCCAGCGAGGTGGTCACCCTCATGCTCAAGCGCATCGCGGCCGACGAACGCCTGCTCACGCCGGTGCGGACCCTGCTGCAGGACATGAAGCCCGCCTTGCTGCAGCTCGCGCGTTCCGAACCCCGTTTCTTTGCCGACAGGCAGAACCCGGCGCGCCGCCTGCTCGATGCGATCACCGAGCGCAGCCTGGCCTTCACCAACGAACTGGACCCCGGCTTCGGCCCGTTTTCCAACCAGGTGCGCGGCATCGTGCGCACCCTGCTCAAACCGGGGCCCGACCTGGCCGAGCGTTTCCCCGGGCTGCTCGAAGAACTCACCCGCTCGCAGGCCGCGGCCGTCGCGCCGGCGCAGGTGCAGGCCCGCGGCCTGGCCGTGCAGACGCTGGTGCGCGTGGAGCAGCGCAACCTGCTGGCCGAACGCGTGGCCGCCGAGATGCGCGCCCGCAACGATTTCGACAAGGCACCCGGTGTGGTGCGGCGCTTTCTCACCGGGCCCTGGTCGCAGGTGGTGGCGCAGGCCCGCCTGGAGGTGTCGGAAGGTGCTTCGGTGTCGCCGGCCAGGTCGGCCGCGATGCGCTACAGCGACATCCTGCCCGACCTGCTGTGGTCGAGCCAGCTGTCGCTGGCCAGCCTGAACCGCCCGCGCCTGGTCAAGGTGATCCCCGGTGTGTTGCGCACGCTGCGTGAAGGCCTCGATGCCATCGACTACCCGCGCGAACAGGCCGAGGCCTTCTTCCAGGCGCTCATGGGCCTGCACGAGGCGGCCTACAAGACGCAGCGCAACGAACCCCCGCCCGACGAGCAGCCCAGCATCCAGCCGGAAGTGGACGACGAGCCCTGGATGCAGCGCACCGAGGCGCGCGATTCCTGCCTGATGGATGACCTGCCCAGGGACACCCAGATCTCCACCCAGCCGGCCTTCATCGACACCCAGCCGATGCAGCGCGACTGGGCCGATCTCAAGGCCGAGATGTCGGGGCAGCACGGTGCCACGCTGCCGGTGGGCACCTGGGTCGACATCTCTCAGGACGGCCACGCCATGCGCTGGCAGATCACCTGGGCCAGCCCGCACGGCACCCTGTTCCTGTTCACCGGGGCCAGCGGACGCTCGCTGTCCATGACCAAGCGGGGGCTCGAACGCCTGATCGAACAGAACCGCCTGCGCGTGGTGGCCGACCACGGCGTGGTCGACGAGGCGCTCGATGAGGTGACCCGCCAGGCCTGGCTCAACAGCGCCCGGGTGGACAGTCTCTAGGCTGCTTTGCGCAGCAGCTTCTTGCGCACCAGCTGGATGTTGTTGCGCAGCGCGTAGAGCTCATCGGTGTACGACAGCGGCACCACGATCTTCTCCACTTTCGACTCCATCGCATCGAGCTGCTCGAGCAGTTCCTGCACGCTGGTGCTGTTGTCCTCGTGGTGCTGTTCCACCTCGCGCAGCTCGGCGTACCAGCGGAACACGCGCGAGCGGATGCGGAAGGTGTAGAGCGGCGGCACGATGCGCGAGAGCGGCAGCGCCAGCGCGATGATCAGGCCCATGGCCAGCCACATGCGCTCGATCAGGTTGGCCAGCCAGAACGGCAGGTAGCGCTGCAGGAAGGGCGCGCCGCTCTTGATGGCGCGCTGCGCCTCGGGCGAGATCGGCACCTCGCTGTGTTCCAGGCTGGGGTATTCGCGCGCCCGGCTGAACCAGCTGGCGCCGCCGTGCAGCGTGGTGGCGGTCTGGGCAAACAGCTGCAGGATGGCGGGGTGGGTGTCGCTGTGGGCCAGCAGGCTGGTGGTGGACGCGACCAGGCGCACGTTGCGCGCCGGGATGTTGGCCGCGAGGTCCACCACGCCCTGCGGCATCACCACCGGCGTGAGGTAACCGAAGCGCCGCGAGTAGGCCTCGCTCTGCGCGAAGTCCAGCAGCTTCACGCCCGGCGTCTGCAGCAGCATCTGCACCATCAGCGATTCGGGCGCCGAGGCGAACACCACGGCGTCGATCTCGCCGTTGAGGAAGGCCACCGTGGCCGGCGTCTGCTCGAGTTCGCTCAGCTTCATCTGCTCTGCTTCGACGCGGTTGACGTCGAGCAGGGTGGAGAACAGGCGCGGCACGCCGCTGCCGGCCGTGCCCACGTTGACGCGCCAGCCCTTGAGCTCGGCGAGCTTGCTCACCGTGGGCACCTTGTTCAGCCGTCTGGCCGACTCTTCGCGGTAGAACAGCCAGAGCGGCTCCACGAACAGGCTGCCCAGCGAGGTGATCGCGTCTTCCTCGTCGTAGCCGATGTCGGCCGTGCCGCCCTGCACGAAACCCAGGTCGGCCTGGCCGGTGCGCAGCAGCTCCAGGTTGGCCGACGAGCCTTCGGAGGACAGCAGCTCGACCTGGATGCCGTAGCGCGCCAGGGCATCGGCGTAGCGCTTGCCGAACTCGTCGTAGGCGCTCTGCGCCGGCCCGGTGGCCAGCACCACGCGCTTGGGCGGGTTGGGGTCGAGCCACCAGTAGGTGAGCACGAGCAGGGCGACGGTGAGCAGCGCAAACGGGCCTGCGGAGAGCAGCATTTCGCGCAGCGACAGCAGGGTGTAACGCAGGGTCTTGGGCATGATGGCGCGACATTAGCACGCCCTGCGCGGGCGCCGGTGACAGGATGCGCGCGCCGCGCGGGGGACTCAGGCCGCGTGTGCGCGCTGGCTGTCGAGGCGGAAGATGCGCACCGCGTCGTGCATCACGCCGGCCTGGGCCTGCAGCGAACTGGCCGCCGCCGCCAGTTCCTCGACCATGGCCGAGTTCTGCTGGGTGGCCGCATCGAGCTGTCCCACGGCCTGGTTGATCTGGGCCAGGCCCAGGGCCTGCTCCTGCGTGGCGCCGGTGATGCCCGCGATCAGGCCATTGACCTGCTCCACCGAACCCACCACCTCGGCCATGGTCTTGCCGGTGCTGTGCACCAGCGCGCTGCCGGCCGCCACCTTGCGCGCCGATTCGTCGATCAGCAGCTTGATTTCCTTGGCCGCGCTCAGGGTGCGCTGGGCCAGGTTGCGCACCTCGCCGGCCACCACCGCGAAGCCGCGGCCCTGTTCGCCCGCGCGCGCGGCTTCCACCGCCGCGTTGAGGGCGAGGATGTTGGTCTGGAAGGCGATGCCGTCGATCACGCCGATGATCTCGCCGATGCGGCTGGACGACTGGCTGATGTCGTCCATGGTGCTGACCACCCGGGCCATGGCCTCGTTGCCCGCGCGCGCCACACCGGCCGAGCGCTGCGAGAGCACCGAGGCCTCGCGCGAGGCGTTCGCGCTCTGCTGCACCGTGCTGCCGAGTTCTTCCATCGAGGCCGCGGTCTGCTCCAGGCTGCTGGCCTGCGACTCGGTGCGCGAGGACAGGTCCTGGTTGCCGCTGGCGATCTGGCTGGATGCCACCTGCACGCCCTCGACCTCGTGCCGCACGTCGGACACCACGGCCTGCAGGTTCACGTTGAGCTGGTCGAGCGCGCGCGCGAGTTCACCGAACTCGCCGCCGCGGGCGCCGTTGAAACGGGCCGAGAGATCGCCCGCGGCCATCCGGTTGGCAAAGGCGACCGACTGCATGAGCGGCCTGAGCACCTGGCTGCGCAGGCTCAGCGCGGCCAGCGCGGCAATCGCCAGCAGCACCGCGGCGGCCGCCAGCTGCGCGCTGGTGCCGTGGCCGGCGGCGTGGTCGCCCAGGGCCATGCCGACCGCGGCCAGACCCACCGAGGACAGCCCGATGCGTTTGCCCAGCGTGGGCCGCACCCAGCCTTGCAGCCGGCCGGCCAGGCCGGTGCGGACCACGCGGCCGCGCTGCAGGGCAATGGCCTGGCGACCCGCCGCGTGCTCGCTGCGCAGGCGGGCGTAGAGCGCTTCGGCCTCCTGCACCTGTTCGCGCGTGGGCCGGGTGCGCACCGACATGTAGCCCACGGTCTGGCCGTTTTCCACCACCGGGGTGGCGTTGGCCACCACCCAGTAGTGGTCGCCGTTCTTGCGCCGGTTCTTCACCAGCGCCGACCAGGGCGAGCCACTGGCCAGCGTGGCCCACATGTCGCGGAAGGCTTCGGACGGCATGTCCGGGTGTCGCACCAGGTTGTGCGGCTGGCCGAGCAGCTCGCTGCGCTCGTAGCCGCTGATCGCCACGAAGGCCGGGTTGCAGTAGGTGATGCGGCTTTGCAGGTCGGTCGTGGAGACCAGCATGGTGCCCTCGGGGAGCAGGAATTCGTTGTGGGTGACGGGCAGGTTGGTTCGCATGGGGTGACTCGTACAGGCATACGCATGCCTGGTGCCTTCTGTGTCGGCACTTCCTCCCGAAACCCAAGGGCCGCGTGCCCCGCTTTCCGCCTGGCGCGCAGGGGGTTTGATCCAGATCAAGTCCCCTGCGCGCGCACCGCTCAGGGCGCGGCTTCGATGCTCATCACGGTGTAGGCGCCGTTGAGCTTGTCGGCGGTGAAGCGCACCTTGTCGCCGGCTTTCACCTTGCCCAGCAGGGCAGGGTCCTTCACCTGGAACACCATGGTCATGGGCGGCATGTCCAGGTTCTTGATGTCGCCGTGCTTGAGCGTGATCTTGCCCGCGCCGGCATCCACCTTGCGCACCTCGGCCTCGGCCATGGGCAAGGCGCCCGCGGCCTCGCCCGCGGTGCGCTTGAAGCCGCTGGCGGCGTTGCCCGCGTGGTGCTGGAACACGCTGGATGTGCCGTCGCGCTGGACCAGCAGCACGTCGTAGGCGTCGCGGCGCGTGCCGTATTCGGGGCCGTCCATGCCGGGGCTGCCGACCGGCATGCCCGGCACGGCCAGGCCGATGGCCGCGGGCTTCTCGGCCAGCAGGCGGCGGATCTCGCCGGGGGCCACGTGGCCCTCGATCACGTAGCCACCGACCAGCCCGGTGTGGCACGAGCCGTACTTCGCGGGCAGGCCCAGGCGCTGGCGCACCGCGGTGTTGCCGCTGTCGAGGACCTGGACCTGGAAACCGTCGGCGCGCAGCAGCGCGACCCAGTCGTTGCAGCAGCCGCAGTTGGGGTCTTTCCAGACCTGCAGCGTGGGCGGGGTGGCCTGGGCGAATGCGCCGGTGCCGATGAGGGACAGGCCGATCGCGGCGCTGAGCAGGTGTCGTCTTTGCATGGTGGTGTGCTCCTGGGGTGAGGTGGTCAGGCCTTGGGCTGCACGCGGATGGTGCCGCGCATGCCCGCTTCGAAGTGGCCGGCGATCAGGCAGGCGAACTCGAAATCGCCCGGCCGGTTGAAGGTCCAGACGATGTCGCCGCGCCGGCCCGGCGGCACGTGCGCCATGTAGGGCTCGTCGTGTTCCATGCCGGGGTGCTTCTTCATGAGCTCGGCGTGCGCCCTGAGTTCGTCGCCGGTTCCGATCACGATCTCGTGCATCACGCGGCCCTTGTTCACGGCGCGCAGGCGCAGCGTCTCGCCCTCGCGCACCTGCAGGTGGTTGGGGCTGAGCTTCATGTCGTCGGTCATGCGGATCTCGACCGTGCGCTTCGCGTCGCGTGCGTCGCCGGCGATGCCCCAGGGTTTCTGTTCCTTCACCACCGGGCCGGCCATGTGGGCCTTCTCGCCGTGGGCGAAGGCGCGTGGCAGTGCCAGCGCGAGCGGGATCGTGATCAGGTGGCGTCGATTCGGGTGTGGCATGGGTTCTCCTGGCTTCAGTGTTGATGCCCACCGGCCGGCTTGCGGACGGTGGCGCTGGTGGGTGGGGTGGTGGTGCTGGTGGCGGCGGGCGCGGGCCGCGTGGCTGTGGGCGCGCTGCCGGTCTCGACCAGGCGGGCCTGGGTGCCGGGCGGCATCTTGTACACACCCGGGTCGCTGTAGTCGCCGGTCTTCTGCTCGGCGCGCACCTTGAGTGTGGTGAACATGCCGCCCATCTCGATCGGGCCGTAAGGGCCGGTGCCGGTCATCATGGGGAAGGTGTTGGCGGGCAGCTCCATCTGCATCTCGCCCATGTCGGCCATGCCGCGCTCGCCCATCACCATGTAGTCGGGCACGGCGCGCTGCATCGGCTTGACCAGGCCGCTGTGGTCCACGCCGATCATGGTCGGTACGCCGTGGCCCATGGCACCCATGGTGTGGTGGCTCTTGTGGCAGTGCATGGCCCAGTCGCCCGGTTCATCGGCGATGAACTCGAGCTGGCGCATCTGGCCCACGGCCACGTCGGTCGTCACCTCGGGCCAGCGCGAGCCCCTGGGCGTGGGTCCGCCGTCGGTGCCGGTCACTTCGAACTCGATGCCGTGGATGTGGATCGGGTGGTTGGTCATGGTGAGGTTGCCCACGCGCACCCGCACGCGCTCGCCCAGGCGCGCCACCAGCGGCGTGATGCCCGGGAACACGCGGCTGTTCCAGGCCCAGATGTTCTGGTCGAGCATGGTGTTGACCTGCGGCGTCCTGCTGCCGGGCTCGACGTCGAAGGCGTTGAGCAGGAAGCAGTAGTCGCGCTGCACGTCCTCGATCAGCGGGTGTTTCTGCTTCGGGTGCGTGACCCAGAAGCCCATCATGCCCATGGCCATCTGGGTCATTTCGTCGGCGTGCGGGTGGTACATGAAGGTGCCGGGCCGGCGCGCGGTGAACTCGTAGACGAAGGTCTTGCCCACGGGGATCTGCGGCTGGTTCAGGCCGCCCACGCCGTCCATGCCGTTGGGCAGGCGCTGGCCGTGCCAGTGGATGGTGGTGTGTTCGGGCAGGCGGTTGGTCACGTACAGGCGCACGCGGTCGCCCTCGACCACCTCGATGGTGGGGCCCGGGCTCTGGCCGTTGTAGCCCCACATGTTGACCAGGAAACCCGGTGCCATCTCGCGCACCACGGGCTCGGCCACCAGGTGGAATTCCTTCACGCCGTCCTTCATGCGCCAGGGCAGGGTCCAGCCGTTGAGCGTGACCACCGGGTTGTAGGGGCGGCCCGCGCCGGTCACGCCGGGCGGCGTCCAGGGTGCGGCGGTGTCGGCCGAGGTCTGCTGCACGGCCTCGGGAATCGCGGCCAGCGCCACGCGGCTCACGCTGGCGGCGGCCACGGCGGTGGCGGCCGCGCCGGCAAAAAAATGTCGTCGGTTGAGTGCGTTGGTCATGTCAGTGTCCTGCGGGCGCGGCGCTGCCGCCACCGGTGGAAGAAGGGGCGGTTGCGGAGCCGGCGTAGTCGGCGCCGGCGAGCAGGGCCTGCCAGTCGGCCTGGGCGAGCCAGAAGCCGCGCCGGGCTTGCTGCGCGGCGTCGAGCGAGGCCAAACGTTCGCGCGCGCTGGCCAGCAGCTCCCAGCTGCTCTGCAGCATGCCGTTGTAGCGCAGCAGGGTCTCCTGCGCCAGCGAAGCCTGCAGCGGGCCGACCACGTTCTGCGCGTGCAGCGCGGCGGCGTGCTGCACCTGCAGGTGGGCCCAGGCCTGGCGGGCCATGGCGCGGCGCTCCGCGGCCAGGCGCAGCAGCTTCGCGTCGGTCTCGACCGCGCGCTCCAGCGTGTGGTCGCGCAGCAGGCTGAGGTTGCCAATGTGCGGGGGCGTCGGTGCGCTGCCCGGGTCGGGCAGGGCGTCCAGCGCGGCTTCCACCGCGCGTTGCCAGGCGGCCCGGCGGTCGTCGCCCAGCGCGGCGCGCTGGCGCTGCGCTTCGATGCGTTCCAGCGCCAGCGAAGGGTGGCTGCGCAAGGCCGCCGCTTCGATCGAACCGGCATCCAGCCCGGGGCCCGGCGAGGGCGTGGGCGGTGGTGCGGGCAGGCTTTCGGGCAGGCGCTCGCCGAGCCGCGCCACGTCGGTGGCGTCCCACAGGCCGAGCCGTTGTGCCAGTTGTTCCTGCGCGGCGAGGGCCTCGCCCTGGGCCGCGACCGCGGCCTGCCAGGCGCTGGCCTCCAGCAGCTGCTCGCGCACCTGACGGGCCTGGCTCCAGTTGCCCGCCACCACCATGCGCCGGCCCAGCTCGCTGCCGGTGCGCGTGGCGTCGAGCATGTCAGCGAGCAGGCGCGCGCGCTGGCGCGTGGTGACCGCGTCGATCCAGGTGCGCTGCAGTTCGCGCACGTGCACCGCGTAGGCCACCCGCACCTGCGCGAGCGCCAGCGGGTTCATGTCGGCGTGGGTGAACAGCTCGGGCCGCTGGCGCAGCGAGAGGCGCAAGGCCTGCGCCAGGTCCAGCGGCGGCGGCGCACTGGCGCCAGGTGTCGCGGCGGGGCCGGTGTCGCCGGCCTCCTGGCGCAGCAGGTCGATGTGGCCGCGCGGGAACTCGGCCACGCGCGCGTTGGCGCGCTGCCAGATCGCGCGCGCGGCGGCGATGTCGGCGGGTTGCGCCTGCGCGTCGGCGCTGCCCGGGTCGGGCAGCCGCAGGGGCGGTGGCGCCGAGCCCGCGTGGGCGGGGTCGGCCGCCTGCAGGGCGCCGGCGTCCTGGGCCTGGGCCGATGCGAAGGCCAGGGCCAGGCCGATGCAGAGCACGGCTCGGGTTCGGGTGGCGGGTGGGGGCGGTGAAGCGCGCCGGAAAACCGTCATGGGAATCTCCTGAGAACACAAACCAGCGCCCGCGTGGGCCCTCATCGGGCGGCGGCGGACGCACCTCGGGTGTGTGAACTCAGGAAATGGGCGGTTTGATGCCCCGGTGCGGTTCGGAGCTGGCGAAATGCTCGGCCGGTGGCACGTGCAGCCCGAGCACGGGGGCCAGGGCGAGCAGGGCCGGCGCGGACAGCGCCATGGCCGGGCCGTTGCACACGTCGCAACTGCTGTGGGAGTGATCGGTGTCGGCGCCGGCCTGCATGTCCGGCGTGGCCTCGCCGTGCAGGGCCGCGCTGGCCGGGGCGGCGTGGTCCGGGCAGGGCGCTGCGTCGGCCATCGCCGCCGGGCCCATGCTGTGCGCCGGGGGCGCCAGCATGGCCACCGCCATGGCGTCGCCAACCCAGCCGCGGATCGGCAGCAGGGCCATCAGGAGGGCGAGCAAGAGGTGGCGCATGGCACTGAATGATACGGCGCCGTTGAAATGGTTCCGCGTGTCACGAGGGGCATTGCAGCACCAGCGCCTGCACGGGCCGGGTCAGGCCGGGGTGGGTGACCACGAAAGCCACGCGCGGGTTGCCCCCGGCCGGCAGCGTGAGATGGGTGGTGTGGGCCTGACCGGCGGGCCAGGGTTCGACCGGCTGGTACAGGCTCACCACGTGGTCGTGTTTCAGGTTCTCGCCGGCGTTCTCGCCGCGCGTGACCTTGCTCACCAGCCCGTCCTGCAGCACCGCCCAGTAGCCCGCAAGCATGGCCGGTGCGGCGCTGGCGGCGACCTGCGCGGTGACCTGGTTGCCCTGGCGGCTCAGGCGCAGGCCGGGTGCGGCGGCGGCCGGCAGCGGCGTGAGCTCGCGCGCCGTCTGGCCGCTCCAGTCGCGGTGGTCCTTGCCGTTGAGCACCACCTGCGGCGTGTAGACGTATTTGCCGCCCAGGGCTTCCTTCAGGCGGTACTGGCGCGCGGTGGTCTCGGGGGTGGCGAAGGGGTCGCGCCAGCCCAGGTGGTTCCAGTAGTTGACGTGGAACGACAGGGCCAGCACGCCGTCCTGCGCCTTGAGGGTGGAGAGCCAGCGGTCGGCCGGCGGGCAGGAGCTGCAGCCTTCCGAGGTGTAGAGCTCCACCACCGCGGGCGGTCTGGAGCCGGCGCGCAGCTCGCAGACTTGCGCCGCGGCGCCGGTGGCGAGCAGGGCGCCGGCAAGGGCGGGGATGAGTGGCAGGACGTGTCGGTGGGGGCTGCGGGGCATGGCCATCTCCTGGGGGTGATGGCGGTTGGTCGGCGCCGCGGCCGCCAACTTACAGCGTCGTCGCGCGTGATCGTGACCGGGCGCATCCACGACCGCTTCATCGCAGCGATGGCGCACAGGATGGCGACGCTGAAGGTCGACGGTGCGCGCCTGCCAGGCACCGACATCGGCCCGGCCGTGGGTGTGACCCCTGTCAAGGATGGCGACGAAACGCTCGACGGGGGCTTCTCTTCAAACCTGTCCAAGCGCGTCGCGCAGATAGTCCAGAAACACGCGCGTCCTTGCAGGCAGAAACCGCGTGGCCGTGAGGGCGTGTATCGGAAGTGCCGTCGAGCGCCAGCCGTCAAGCACAAGGGCGAGCCGGCCGGCGGCCACTTCGTCGCGGCACAGGTCTTCCGGAAGAAGCGCAATGCCTGCCCCAGCGATCGCAAGCCGCTGGATGACGCCGATGCTGTTGAGAACAAGCCCGCTTTCGACCTTCACCAGAAGCCGCTCGCGGCCGCGATGCAGGTCCCACGTGGCCAGCGCCTCGCCAGCGTGCGGGCGCGCCACGATGCACGCGTGCTCAGACAAATCGTGGGGCGTGGCGATGGGTCCCCGGCCGGCCAGGTAGGAAGGCGCTGCATAGAGCTGCAACACCACGTCGGTCAGCTTGTATGCGGTGAGGCCCGAGTCGGCAAGTTGGCCGACGTGGATGGCGATGTCGCATTGCTCGCTGAGCGGGTCGACGCGGCGTGCCGTGAGGTCGAACTCGAGCAGCATCCTCGGATGCCGCGCCCGAAACGCCGGCAGGGTCTTGACCAATCTCAACGCAAAGTCGGGCGTCATCGCAACGCGCAGATGACCGCTGGGCTCAATGCGGCTGCCCAGCAACCCCTCGTGTGCGTTCTCCACGGCCTCCAGGATCTGCTGGCATTGCGCGAAGTACGCCAGGCCTTCGTCAGTCAGTTCGATCTTCTTGGTCGTACGCTTCAGAAGGCGCAAGCCCACTTCGGCCTCCAGCATGGAGACGCGCCGCGACACCGTCGACTTTGGCATTTCCAATGCCGCCGCCGCGCGCGAGACGCTCTTCAGTCGTGCCACCTCGGTGAACACCGCGATACCACGCAGCAAGTCAGGCTTCATGAGGTCTAGCTGGTCTCCGGAAAAGCATTTCGGTTGTTCATCCAGTGGAACATGGATTTCCATTTTGCCAGTCTTGTGCAAGTGGATGCATAGCGGAAGAATCCATCCCAACAACCCATCCGGCAGACGCTCACTGCCATCGACAGGAGACACAAGATGATCAAGACAAACACATCGTTCATGCGCCGGGATGCCCTGAGGCACCTCGGCGGGCTTGCGCTGATCGCTGGTGCAGCGGGGCGCGCTCTGGCGCAGGGCGCGACCTCAAAACCGATCCGCATCATCTCGGCCTACGGCGCAGGCCTCGGACCCGACGGCACGGTGCGCATGCTGGCCGAGAAGCTCTCGAGCCAGACGGGCCAGCCGGTGGTGGTGGATGCGCGACCGGGCGGCAACGGGCTTGTTGCGATCAACGCATTGAAACAGGCACCAGCGGACGGATACACGCTCCTCTTCGTGAGCAACGCACACCTCACGATCAATCCCCACTTGTTCTCTTCTCCCACCTACAAGGTGGACGCCTTTCTGGAGCCGGTCTCCACCACGTACCGGGCACCGTTTTACATCGCCGTGGCTGCGGGGAGCCCGTTCAGGTCTCTTGCGCAGATGGTGGCGCAAGCCAAGGCGGATCCGGGGCGCCTCATGTACTCGGTCCCCTACATCGGCAGCCCGCCGCACTTGGGGGGCGCACTGCTGGAGCACCTGACGGGGACAAAGATGCTGGCGATCCCGTACAAGGACGCTCAGCTCATGACCTCGGTGATGACCGGCGAAGTCGATTTCACGATCGGTACGCTGGGTTCGCTCGCACCCCTCGTGAAGGGAGGCAAGCTGCGGCTGCTCGCGATTGCCCAGCCGACGCGCTCGCGCGTGGAACCCGATGTCCCGACGGCGGAGGAATCCGGTGGCCCCAAGGAACTCGTCGTGCAATCCTGGGTTGGCCTGGTCGCGCTCAAAGGCGCTCCTGCCGACGTACTGCGGCGTGTCAACGAGGAAGTGCGCCGCGCACTCGCTTCGCCTGAAATCACCGAGCGCTATGTGGCCGCGGGCTACTCGCCGGCCGGAAGCACACCTGCTGAATTCGCCCAGCTGATCAAGCAGGACGACAAGTTCTATGCGGACCTCATCAAGCGGATCGGCATGAAGACTGAATGACACACCGACCATGAACTTCCAGATCACCCTGTCCCCCAGCGGGAAGACCTACGAGTGCGCCTCGGGTTCGAGAGTCCTCGACGCGGGCCTGGATGCCGGCGTGAACCTGCCGCACAGCTGCCGCGCCGGCAACTGCGGCAGTTGCCTGGCGCGCGTTGTCCAGGGCAAGGTCGACCATGGCGCGGCGCATCCCGCCTACCTCACGGAGGCTCGAAAAGCGGCCGGCTACACCTTTCTGTGCTGCGCAAAGCCGCTGTCCGACGTTGTCATCCAGGTTCAGGAACTGGTCCTGCACCTGACCAGGCCGCGCACGATGCCGTGCCGGATCAAGCGCATCCGCCGGCCAGCCCCGGACGTGGCCATTGTGGAACTGCGGCTGCCCTTGAACGAGAACCTGATGTTCGCGGCCGGCCAGTACATCGAATTCATCCTGCCGGGAGGCGTCACCCGGAGCTACTCGGTCGCCAGCGTGCCCTCGCCGGAGGGCGTGATCAACCTGGAACTTCACTTGCGGCACTTGCCCGGGGGCTTGTTCACGGATCGGGTGTTCGGCTCCCTGAAGGAAGGTGAAATCATGAACATCCGCGGTCCGCTGGGCACCTTCTACCTGCGCGAAGAGACAGAGGCTCGCGTGATTTTCCTCGCGACGGGCACGGGCATCGCCCCCGTCGCCTCGATCCTGGGATACATGGCGCGCCATCGCATACGCCGCGAGGTCTCCGTCTATTGGGGTGCGCGCCAGGAGGAGGATCTCTACTTCGATCAGGCCTTCCGGCAACTGGCCGGGCAGGCGGGCGCCAGCTATGTACCGGTGCTGTCGCGCCCGCCGCGGGACGGAAGTTGGACCGGGCGCACCGGCCATGTCCAGGACGCCGCGCTCAAGGACCATCCGGATCTGCGCAAGTTCGAGGTCTACGCATGCGGCGCGCCGGCGATGGTTGCGTCGGCACGCGAGCGTCTTGTTGAGGACGGCGGTCTCCTGGAGACTGCCTTCCATTCCGATGCATTCATCACCGAGCGCGAGCGCCACATCGCCGAAGGAGCCATCGCATGAGGATCACGGACGCACTCGTCGAGTGGAGAAACCCCGCCTCGGTGGTGAACCCCGAGTACCTGTCGCACGGCACGCTGCAGTGCTACAGCTTCGCGCGGTCACGGCCGTTCTACGAGAACTTCCTGGGCTTGCAGTGCGTGCGCCATTCCAGTGCCTCGATGGCCCTGCGTTGCGGCATTCGATTTCACGTCGTGTGCATCGAAGCCGGTGACGAGCTGCAGCCCGCATCCATCGACAACCACTGGGGGTTCGACCTCTCTTCGGCCGATGAGGTGGACCGCGTCTGGCGCGCCGCGCACGAGTTGAAGGACAAGTACGGTATCCGCAAGATCTTCGACGCCGTCAAGCGCCACGGCGTGTACGGGTTCTACCTGGAAGACTTCGACCACAACTGGTGGGAGTTCCAGTTCTACGACGGGGTTCAGCACGACGACATGTTCGACTTCGGCGACCGATACCAAGGCTCGGTCCTGGCGAACGAAGTCCGATCGGCGGGCGAAGACCCAGTCCCGTAGAGCCCGCGCCCCGCCTGACCACCCGCTCCCCTGACAGAACTCACCGCATTCGCGGTGGGTCAGGGCAGCGCTTTGCCCAAATCCTGCTCATTCAGAACGCACGACATGAAATACCAACTGTTCACATACGACACCGAGGGGCTCTCGCGCGCCGGCCTCACCCTCGGCTCCGACTGGTTCGACCTCGCCCGCCTGGCGGGCATCACCGGCCACAAGGAACTCACAGGCGTCGGCGTCGACGATATCGTGGCCCGATGGCACGCCACGGCACTCCAGCTGGATGCACTGGTGGCCGATGTCGAAGCGAACCGCGACCGCTTTGCGGGCGAGACGCTTGACGCCGAGAAACTGGTGTTTCGCTCTCCCCTGGTGCGACCCGGTGCGATCTACGCTGCTGGCGCCAACTACCGCGACCATGTGGAGGCCATGGGACGCGCGCTGAATCAGAAGGTGGTCCTAGATCCCAAAGCGCAAGGGATTCCGCCCTGGCATTTTCTGAAGGCGGGGCCGGCGACCCTGGCAGGACATCGCGGCGAGGTCATCGCCCCCGCGAACGCGGAGCGTCTCGACTGGGAAGCCGAACTGGCCGTCGTGATCGGCCGGCGCGCTCGGGCCGTCAGCGTCGATCACGCGTTGGAGCATGTCGCAGGCTACATGTGCGCCAACGACCTTTCCGCGCGCGACCTCGGCGTGCGCACGCGCGTTGACCCGACTTCGCCGTTCCGCTTCGACTGGGTCGGTCACAAGTGCTTCAACGGCTCCTGCCCGCTGGGGCCCGTGTTCACCCCGGCGCAGTTCGTCGGGTCGCCCGAGAACCTGGACATCCGCCTGTGGCGCAACGGGGAGTTGAAGCAGGACTCCAACACGCGCAATCACCTGTATGGCGTGGCGGACCAGATCGCGCACCTCAGTTCGCGCATCGACCTGCTGCCCGGGGACGTGATCCTGACCGGCACGCCCGCGGGCACCGGCACGGAGTCGGGCGTGTTCCTCCAGCGCGGGGACGTGCTGAAGGTGTCCATCGAAGGGCTGGGCGAGCTGGAGACACGGATCGTGTAGCCCGCCCTCATTGACCGACCCACTACCGCCAACAACAAAGGAGACAACTGTGAACATTCTCAAGAACGCCCTCATCACGGCCGGCACAGCCATGGCGTGCGGCGCGGCCAGCGCTCAGCCGGCAGTGACCATCAACGGCGTGGCCGACGCCGCCATCTTCAGCGGCAAGGGCGAGAGCACCGGCGTGAAGGCCGCCGACGGCAATCGCAAGGGCCTGCTCAACGGAGGCATGACGACGAGCCGTTGGAGCCTGCAAGGCTCCGAGGACCTCGGGGATGGCCTGTCCGCCTTCTTCGAGTTGTCTGGCTTCATTCGACTGGACACGGGGAACGCCGGCCGCAGCGACGCCATCGGACCGCCGGTCAACGTCGGGGCGGATCCCTTCTTCTCCCGCCTGTCGTACCTGGGTCTGCGCAACCAGTCGTGGGGCAGTGTGCGCATGGGGCTGATCACGACGCCGATGTTCATCAATTCCATCACCTCCAACGCGTTCGGCGACTCGATGGCGCTGTCACCGATCCAGCTGGTGACGTTCGCCGGCGGCCCGCTGTCGGGCGGCACCGGCTGGGCCAACAGCATCGCTTACGACAGCCCGAACTGGTCGGGGTTCTCCTTCGCCCTTTTGGGCTCGGCCTCGGAGAACCAGGGCGGCAACAACCTGGGCGGCCGCGCGCAATACCGGCAAGGCGATTTCAGCACCTCGCTCGCGTGGCAAAAGGTCAAGAAAAACCCCCTCACGTTCGCGGACGGTACCTCGCCAAACGACACCACGGCCTGGCAACTCGCGGGTTCGTACGACTTCAAGCTTGTCAAACTGTTCGCGCACCTGGGCGAGATCAAGAACAATGGCACGGAGACGGCGCGCTTGAACGTCACTTACAGGATCTGGGATCTGAGCGCTGCAATCCCGGTCGGTGGCACTGGCAGTGTCCTGATCGGCTACGCGAACCGGAAGACCCGTGACGCCGTGGGCCCGGTCCCTGCGACCGCGAGCGGAGGCAACCTGGAACGCAAAGTGTTCACGCTGGGTTACGACCACTACCTGTCGAAGCGGACCGATCTCTACGCTGCCTACACGCTGGACAGGACAGTCACCAACACCTTGCCGGCACCCGGCAGGGCTGTTTCCGCGCGGGGCAACATGCTTGCGCTGGGCATGCGCCATCGCTTCTGAGGGTGACACATGTCCATTCGTTCGATCCTCACAGTCTGCCTGGCGGCACTCCTGTCAGCTTGCACGGCCGCGCGACCGGCACTTGCGCCCGCGGAGCCATCGCTGCGTGTTGTGGCTTTCCCCGGCGGTTCCAACTGGCCCGTCTGGGTTGCGATGGACAAGGGCTTCTTCACGGCGGAGAAGCTGAAGGTGGCTATCACGCCGACGCCCGACTCCACGTTTCAGATGAAGGGCCTGATCAAGGGTGATTTCGACATCGCGATCACCTCGATGGACAACGTGATCGCGTACCGCGAAGGGCAGGGCGCCGCCGGAGTGATCGGCCCGGACCTCGTGGCCGTGATGGGTGTGGACCCGGGATGGCTTCGCGTCGTCGCGGATCCAGAGATTCGCAGCTATGACGCACTGCGCGGAAAAGTCCTGGCGGTGGATGCGCTGACCACCGGCTATGCCTTCGTGCTGCTGGAAATGATGGAGCGCAACGGCCTGGTGCTGGGGCGCGACTACGAGGTCGTGTCGGCGGGCGGGGCCATGCAGCGCTACGAGTCCTTGCTGCATCGCAAGCATGTGGCGTCCATGCTGCTGGCGCCGTTCGATCTGCTGGCGCAACAGCAAGGCTTCAACGTGCTGGGCAAAGCGGACGAGGTGCTCGGTCCCTACCAGGGCGCAGTGGCGGCCGTGCGTCAGGGCTGGGGGCGCGCAAACGCTTCGCAGCTGAGCGGCTTTATCCGGGCCGGCGCGCGTGCCATCGACTGGCTGCATGACCCGGCCAACAAGGCAGAAGCCCAGCGAATCTATTGGTCGCGCATGCCGCCCGGCACGCCGCCGCAGGCCGCTGAAACGGCGTACCGCGCCATTCTTGTCGAAGCGCAAGGCTATCAGCGGGGTGCGCAGATCAACCTGCAGGGCGTCGAAACCGTCATCCGGCTGCGCGCCCGGCACGGCCGGGCAGGTATCGCCCTGCGGGAGGCGGCCCATTACTACGACCCCAGGTTTCGAGATGCGGCCATGACCGGTCGCTAGTTGTGAAGGTCCCAGCCCGTTTCCAAGTGGCGCCCGCATCCGCGATTCCACGCGCACTTCTGCGGACCATGGGCGGACTCCTGGCGCTCTCGACGTGACCTTCATGTCGATTTCGACCACGACCCGGTGGTCGATCCGCTTGCGCCCACCGTATTCCAGCCGCTGGCGGACGCGCACTATACATCCTGAATGCAGGCCGGGTTCCCGGGTTAACACGGGTGTTTGGCCCTGAATACGTGCACTATCATGCATGTACTTCGAGCCCTGTTGACCATCACAACTGCGGAGACTTTCCATGAACCCTGTACCCAACCCGTGGGCCACTCGCCTGGCGGTCCTGTCCGCACTCGCCTTGCTGACCGGCTGCTCCAGCGTTGAAAAAACGCCGACCACCCAGGCTCCGATGGCCTGTGACATGCAGGGCATCGGGCGGCTCGCACTCGATGCGCAGACACGAATCATTGCGGTGCAGAACTTCAAGGCGGGCGACGAAGTGCGTCTGGCCAATTCCCCTGCGCCTCATGTGAAAACGGCAGTGGATGTGTGCATGGTCAAGCTGGTGGTGGGCCCTGGCCATCCAGGGCCGGCGGGCGCACCCTCCACGTCGCCGGGGATCGGCATGGAGGTGTGGCTGCCCGCGCGCGATCAGTGGAACCAGACCATCCGTGCCTATGGCAGCGGTGGCTGGGCAGGCGGCTTTTATGCCGACCCCACGCGCATCGGCCAGGGGGGAGGCGGCAATGCGATGTTTCTGGGCGCCGTACAAAAAGGCTATGCCGTCAGCGGAACCGACCATGGGCACGGTGGCTCGGTCTCGGGCCGCAATGCGTCGTTCACCATGAATCCGGACGGCTCGGTCAACACCGTGCTGTGGCAGGATTTCGCCGAACGCAGCCTGCTGGAGCAGGCGGTCAAAACCAAGGCGGTGGTCAAGGCCTACTACGGCAAGGCCCATTCCAGAGCCTACTTCGACGGTTTCTCCACCGGAGGGCGACAAGGCTACAAGCTCGCTCAGAAGTTCCACGGGCAATACGACGGCATTCTGGCGGGCGCGCCCGCCTTCAACTGGACCCGCTTCATCACCTCGGAGCTGTATCCACAGGTCGTGATGCAGCGGGACCTGGGTCGAACCATCCCCAACGCCAAACTGCACGCCGCCAGTGCGCTGGCGCTGCGGTCCTGCGGCGGCGCACAGGCGAACTGGGGATTTCTGCTCGATCCCCTGGCCTGCACCTACAACCCGGCGCGCGATCCCGCGGCCCTGTGCGCAGGCGAAGCGGGTGAGGCGGGCGTTCAGGGCACGAACGCACAAGGCACCTGCCTTGGCCTGAAGGAAGCACAGGCCCTCAACAAAATCTGGTACGGCATGACGCGCGACGGGAGTGCGCCAGACCCGGCGCAGGACAACGGCCGCACCGGCAGCCTGGCCGCCCAGCGCGGGCAGCTCTGGTGGGGGCTGACCCGCGGCACCGACCTGACCGCGCTGGCTGGCGAGAAGGAACCCTTTCCCATCGCCTCGCAAGTGGTGGCCCTGTCGCTCCAGAACCCCCGCATCGCTCAAAAGGGCATGTTCAGCAACGCCACAGGCAACGCAGAAGACGGCTGGAAGGCGCTGTCCTATTCCGACCTGGTTTCCGCCTATGAGCGCGGCCTGGCGATGCAAGCGCGGTTCTCGCACATCAACACCGATTCGCCCGACCTCTCCGGTCTTCGCGACCGTGGTGCCAAGGTGCTCTCGTACCACGGTCTTTCCGACCAGCTCATCATGCCCCAGGGGTCGCTCAATTACTTTGATCGCCTGGTGCAGCACATGGGTGGCGTGGACAAGGTCCAGACCTTCAACCGACTGTTTTTCATCCCGGGACTCGGCCATACCGGCGCCTTCGGCGGCACGGCGTCGGTGGGCCTGGATGGCGCGATCACCCCCCCGAGCGCGGTACCACTCCCGCAGCCCGCCACCGGCCGCGATGAGCTGTTCAACGCCTTGCGCAACTGGGTGGAAAAAGGGATCGCGCCCGAGCGGATCGAACTCACGGCAGCGTCGGGCCACCTGAGCCTGCCCATCTGCTCACATCCGAAGAAGGCGGTGCTCACGGGCGCGAACCCCAACGTGGCATCCAGCTACACCTGCCGCTAGATCAGCGACTGGTCTGGCCTGGCGAGCAGGGCGCCGGCAGCGCGGGGCTATTGCGGCGCGACGCCGAAGCGCGGCGGCTCGGGCGGGGGCTCTGCCGCCGCGGGCGTTACGGCGGCTTTGGCCACCTGTGGCGGCGTGCCCATGCCCCGGCGCTGCATCACCGTGCGCAGGCGGTCGGGGTAGTCGGTGATCAGGCCGTCCACGCCCCAGTCGATCAGGCGCGCCATGTCCTGCACCTCGTTCACGGTCCAGGGGATCACGCGCAGCTCCAGGGCGCGCGCCCGCTGCAGCAGTTGCTGGTTCAGGTCGTTGAAGTTTGGCGACCAGACCTTGCCGCCCGCCGCGGCCACCATGCCGGGGGCGTCCTGGAAGTCGGCCAGGCGCAGGCCCGCCGTCCACTCGCCGCCGGCCAGGGTGTTGAAGCGCGGCAGCTGGGCCGAGAGGTAGGACAGCGGCATGCCGGGGGCGAGCTCGCGGGCGAGTTTCTGGATGCGCCAGTCGAAGCTCTGCAGGCCGACACGCGGGGTCATGCCGTGGGCCGCGACCACGTCGAGCACCGCGCGCACGAAGGCCTCGGGGCTGGGCGACTCGTCGGGGCGGGCGGGGTTGAGCTTGAGCTCGATGTTGAAGCGCACATGGTGGGCGCCGAGCTGGCGCACCCGCTCGAACAGCGCGGCCAGGGTGGGGATGCGCTGGCCGTCGTGCGGCGCCTGTTCGGAAAAATCGCGCGCGTAGCGGCTGGCCGGGTTGATGCGGCCCACGTCCCAGGCGCCGATCTCGGCCAGCGAGAGGCGGTTGAAGGGCTGGCCGCGCGCCTGCAGCCAGCGCCCGCTGGCGTCCCGCGTGAGATCGGGGTTGGGCGCGGTGTCGTGCGAGATCAGCGGCACGCCGTCGGCGCTGAGCACCACGTCGAGTTCGAGCGTGGTGACGCCCACGGCCAGGGCGCGTTCGAAGCCGGCCAGGGTGTTTTCAGGGGCGAGGCCGCGCGCGCCGCGGTGGCCTTGCACATCGAACGCCAGCGCGGCGCTGGCGCACCACAGCGACAGGCCCATGGCGGTGGTGCAACTCCAGCGTATCCACGTCAGGCGCTGCACCTCGGGCAGGGTGGTTTCGGTCATGGGGCGCAGTGTGACAGCGCCCCATGACCGATGCAAGACAGCTCAATGCCCGAGAATTTTGGAGAGGAAATCGCGGCTGCGTTCGTTCTGCGGGTGGTTGAAGAACTCGGTCGGCGTGTTCTGTTCGACGATCTGGCCCTGGTCCATGAAGATCACGCGGTCGGCCACGGCCTTGGCGAAGCCCATCTCGTGCGTCACGCAGATCATGGTGATGCCCAGGTTGGCCAGCTCGATCATCACGTCGAGCACCTCCTTGATCATCTCGGGGTCGAGCGCCGAGGTGGGCTCGTCGAACAGCATGATCTTGGGCGTGAGGCACAGCGCGCGCGCGATCGCCACGCGCTGCTGCTGGCCGCCCGAGAGCTGCAGCGGGTACTTGCCCGCCTGCTCGGCGATGCGCACGCGCTGCAACTGCACCATGGCCTTTTCCTCGGCCTCCTTCTTGGGCATCTTGCCGACCCACATCGGCGACAGTGTGAGGTTCTCCAGCACGGTCAGGTGCGGGAACAGGTTGAACTGCTGGAACACCATGCCCACGTTCTTGCGCACCTGGTCGATCGCCTTGATGTCGTCGGTGAGTTCGATGCCGTCGACGATCAGGTGGCCCTGCTGGTGTTCTTCCAGCCGGTTGATGCAGCGGATCAGCGTGGACTTGCCCGAGCCCGAGGGGCCGCAGACCACGATGCGCTCACCTTTGGCCACGTCGAGGTCGATGTCGCGCAGCACGTGGAAGTCGTTGCCGTACCACTTGTTGACCTTGTCGAAACGGATGATGGGATCGGACATGTTCTGGTTCCTTCAACGGGCCTTGCTGGCGCTGAGTTGTTTTTCGACCCACAGGCTGTAACGCGACATCGAGAAACAGCAGGTGAAGTACACGAGGGTGATGAAGATGTAGGCCTCGATCTTGAAAGGCCGCCAGTCCACGTCGGAGTTCAGCGCGAGCGCGAGCGCGCCGGTGAGCTCGTAGAGCGAGACGATGGTGACCAGCGAGGTGTCCTTGAACACCGAGATGAAGTTGTTCATCATGCTGGGCACCACCATGGCCAGGGCCTGCGGCAGCACGATCTTGCGCTGCGTCTGCCAGTAGCTCAGGCCCAGCGTGTCGGCCGCTTCCAGCTGTCCCTTGGGGATGGCCTGCAGGCCGCCGCGGATGATCTCGGCCATGTAGGCCGCGGCGAACAGCGTGATGCCCACGATCACCCGCACCAGCACGTCCAGCGTCACGCCCTGCGGCATGAACAGCGGGAACATGAACGAGGCCATGAACAGCACCGAGATCAGCGGCACGCCGCGGATCAGTTCGATGTAGACGATGCAGGCCGAGCGGATCGCCGGCAGGTGGCTGCGCCGGCCCAGCGCCACCACGATGGCGAGCGGAAATGCCATGAAGATCGAGAGCGTGGCCAGCATCACGGTGAGCGGCAGGCCGCCCCACAGGTCGGTGCGCACCGGGCTCAGGCCGAACACGCCGCCGAGCATGAGCACGAAGAAGACCGCCAGCACGCCGACCCACAGCAGCACCAGCCAGGGCTTCCAGAAGGCGCGCATGCAGCTCAGCACCAGGCCGCCGAGCATCACCGAGGTGGCGATCAGCGGGCGCCACTGCTCTTCGTACGGGTAGCGGCCGAACAGGATGATGCGGTACTTCTCGGTGACCACCCCCCAGCACGCGCCGATGCCGCGCGCGGCCTGGCAGGCGTCCGCATCGTTGACGAAGATGGCCCGCAGCAAGACCCAGTTGGCCAGGCCCGGCAGCACGTAGAGCAGCAGGGCGGCGACGAACAGCGTGGTGACCGTGCTGCGCACGTCGGCGAACAGGTTGCGCCGCGCCCAGGGCACGAAGCCCGAGGTCTTGACCGGCGAGGGCCGGGGAGCGATGGGGATGAAGGTGTCGGCCATGCTCAGCGCTCCTTGATGGCCATGCGCTGGTTGTACCAGTTCATGAAGGCCGAGGTGGACAGCGAGGTCGTGAGGTAGACCAGCATGATGATGGCGATGCATTCCACCGCGCGGCCGCTCTGGTTGATGGTGGTGTTGGCGATCGACACCACGTCCGGATAGCCCACCGCCACCGCCAGCGAGGAGTTCTTGGTGAGGTTGAGGTACTGGTTGGTCAGCGGCGGGATGATCACGCGCATGGCCTGCGGCAGGATCACCTGGTTCATCTTCTGCTTCTGGTTCAGGCCCAGCGCCGCGGCGGCCTCGTCCTGCCCGCGGCTGACCGACTGGATGCCGCCGCGCACCACCTCGGCGATGAAGGCCGCGGTGTAGATCACCAGGCCGATCAGGATCGCCATGAACTCGGGCGTGGCGCTGACGCCGCCTTCCACCATGAAGGGCAGCTGCTCCGGGATGTTCCAGGCCATCGGCATGCCGGCGACCAGCCAGCCCACCAGCGCGAACACCCCGATCAGCGCGATCGGGCCCCACACGCGGTCACCGTCCTGGCCGGTGAGCTCGAAGCGCTTCTGTATGCGCTGGCGCCACAGCCAGCCAGCGATCAGGCCCATGCCCACGCCCGCGAGCACCTGGCCGACACCGGCCGAAGGGAAGGGGAAGGAGAAGCCGCCCTTGCTCAGGTAGAACAGGTTGGCCGCGTTCCAGGCCTCGTTGGACGCGGGCAGCACCTCGATGAAGACCAGGTACCACATCAGCAGCTGCAGCAGGATGGGCACGTTGCGGAAGGTCTCCACATAGCCATAACAAAGGCCGCGCACCAGCGCATTGCGCGAGAAGCGGCCCACGCCGATCAGCACGCCCAGGATGGTGGTGAGCACGATGCCGATGACGGCGACCTTGAGCGTGTTGAGCACGCCGATCCAGATCGCCTTGCCGTAGCTCTCGCTGGGGTCGTAGGGCACCAGGGTTTCGCCGATGTCGAAACCGGCGGCCGCACCCAGGAAATCAAAGCCGCTCTGGATGCCGCGGATGCGCATGTTTTCCTGCGTGTTGTGCGCGAGGAACCAGACGCCGGCGGCGATCAGGACGAGGGCGATGGCCTGGAAGATGAGTCCGCGCGTGGCCCGGCTGTTGAGCGACCAGGTGCGATTTTTCGGGGGGGGTTGCGTGTTCAATGCGGCCTCGCCATCCGGTATTCAGGGGTCGTTTGCGCCACAGGCCCGGGGTGCGCGACCCAGGGCCTGTGGAACGGAGGAATATCGTGGCCGCCGGCCCCGCGGGGAGCCGGCGGCGGGGGGCTCGCGAATCAGCGCACCGGCGGGGCGTACATCAGGCCGCCGTTGGTCCAGAGGTTGTTGGTGCCGCGGGGCAGGCCGATCGAGGTCTTGGGGCCGACGTGGCGCTCGAACTGCTCGCCGTAGTTGCCACCGGCCTTGATCGCGCGCAGCGCCCATTCCTTGTCCAGGCCGAGCACCTTGCCGGTGTCTTCGGTGCCCGCACCGACCAGCCGCATGATGTTGGGGTTGGTGCTGGACTTCATCGAGTCGGCGTTGGCCTGGGTCACGCCGTATTCCTCGGCTTCGATCAGCGCATAGCCGACCCACTTCACGATGCTGAAGAACTCGTCGTCGCCGCGGCGCACGGCCGGGCCGAGCGGTTCCTTGGAGATCAGCTCGGGCAGGATCACGTGCTCTTCGGGCTTGGGCGTTTCCTTGGCGCGGATCGAGGCCAGGCCCGAGGCGTCGGTGGTGTAGGCCTGGCAGCGGCCGGCCACGTAGGCGGCGGTGGCGGCTTCGACCTTTTCGAACACCACGGGCTTGAGGTTGAGCTTGTTGGCGCGCGAGAAGTCGGTCAGGTTCAGCTCGGTGGTGGTGCCGGACTGCACGCACACGGTGGCGCCCTTGAGCGCCTTGGCGCTCTTCACGTTGAGCTTCTTGGGCACCATGAAGGCCTGGCCGTCGTAGAAGTTCACGCCGGCGAAGTGCATGCCCAGCGAGGCGTCGCGGGTCAGGGTCCAGGTGGTGTTGCGCGCGAGCATGTCGATCTCGCCGGACTGCAGGGCGGTGAAGCGCTGCTGGGCGGTCAGGGGCACGTAGCGCACCTTGTCGGCGTTCGACAGGATGGCGGCGGCCACGGCGCGGCACACGTCCACGTCCATGCCGCTCCACTTGCCCTGGCTGTCGGCGGCCGAGAAGCCCGCCAGGCCGGTGTTCACACCACAGATCAGCTCGCCGCGCTTCTTGATCGCTTCGAGGTCCTTGCCGGCGTGGGCGGGCAGGCTGACCAGGGTGGCGGCTGCGCTCAGGCCCAGGGCCGTCATCTTCAGGGAAGTCATCTTCATCGGGTCTCTCCGTTGGTGTTTGAAAGGGAATCTGCCGGGCCGGGCATGCACCTGTTGGGTGCATGCCCGCGACCGCCACCGAATGTAGCCCCGCGTTTTTGCGCGGGGGATCGGGGTTTACGTGGGAGAGCCATGCAAATTGCTCATGACACTATCGTGCTTCGCCCATGCACGGCCACCGGCCCGTACCACGTTGCAGATTCCGTGCCACCGCGGGGGCGGTCTCTCGCGCGACAAACGCGGTTTACCGCGGTGGAAGCCGGCCCGTATGCTTGTTCGACAACAACGCACCCCTGGAGACAAGCGATGAGCAGCAGCACCCCGAGCGCGGGCGGGACCACCGCGCCCGACCCCCACGCGCACCACCGTGTCTGGCCCAAACGCCTGCCGCACCGCATCACGCCGCCGGCCACCTCGCTCTGGCACAACCTCGCGGTGAGCGCGCTGCGCTACCCCGACAAGCCCGCGCTGGTGTTCTTCGACCGCGTGATCACTTACCGCGAGCTGCACGACCAGGCCGAGCGCCTCGCGGCCCACCTGCGGCAGCAGGGCGTGCAGGACGGCGACCGCGTGATCCTGCTGATGCAGAACTGCCCGCAGTGGGTGGTGGCGCATTTCGCGATCCTGCGCGCCAACGCGGTGGTGGTGCCGGTCAACCCGATGAACCGCGCCGAGGAGCTCAAGCACTACATCACCGACCCCGATGCGCGCGTGGCCATTGCCGCGGCCGACCTGGCCGGCGAACTGCTCAAGGCCAACGCCGAGGTGCCCGAGGGCGAGCGCCTGCGCCACCTGGTGGTCTCGCACTACAGCGACACCATCGGCCCGCAGGCCGAGATACCGCCGGCCTGGCTCGACTGGCTGGGCGCGCGCCACGCCACGCCCGCGCCGCCCGGTGGCACGGTGAGCGACTGGGCCGGCGCACTGGCCTGCACCGGCAGCGCGCCCGCGCACAACCGCGGCCCCGACGACCTGGCCGTGCTGCCCTACACCAGTGGCACCACCGGCCTGCCCAAGGGCTGCATGCACCCGCACCGCACCATCATGCACAACGCGGTGGCCAGCGGCCTGTGGAGCAACAGCACGCCGGAAAACGTGGGCCTGCTGGTGGTGCCCATGTTCCACATCACCGGCATGGCGGTGGTGATGCACGCGAGCATCTACATGGGCGCCACCATGGTGGTGATGCCGCGCTGGGACCGCGAGCTGGCCGGGCGGCTGATCTCGCGCTGGCGCGTCACGCACTGGACCAACATCCCGACCATGGTGATCGACCTGCTGGCCAGCCCGAGCTTCGACCAGTACGACCTCTCCAGCCTGGTGCTCATCGGCGGTGGCGGCGCGGCCATGCCGCAGGCGGTGGCGCAGCGCCTGCTCGAGCAGTTCGGCCTGCGCTATTCCGAAGGCTACGGCCTGACCGAGACCGCCGCGCCCTCGCACAACAACCCGCCCGACCACCCCAAGCAGCAGTGCCTGGGCATTCCCTTCATGAGCACCGAGGCGCGCGTGGTGGACCCGATCAGCCTGGAGGAAATGCCGCAGGGCGAAGCCGGCGAGATCATCATCCACGGCCCCGAGGTGTTCGACGGCTACTGGAAGCGCCCCGAGGCCACCGAGGCCGCCTTCATCACATTCGAAGGCAAGCGCTTCTTCCGTTCGGGCGACCTGGGCCGCGTGGACGAGGAAGGCTACTTCTTCATCACCGACCGCCTGAAACGCATGATCAACGCGAGCGGTTTCAAGGTCTGGCCGGCCGAGGTCGAGGCGCTGATGTTCAAGCACCCGGCGATCGCCGAGGCCTGCGTGATCGCCACCACCGACGCCTACCGCGGCGAGAGCGTGAAGGCGGTGGTGGTGCTGCGCGAATCGGCCCGCGGCAGCACCAGCGAGCAGGACATCCTGGACTGGTGCCGCGAGCACATGGCGGTCTACAAGTGCCCGCGCTCGGTCGCGTTCGTCACCGCGCTGCCCAAGAGCGGCAGCGGCAAGGTGATGTGGCGCCTGCTGCAGGAGCAGGAATCCGCGAAGACGCAGGGCGCCACCTGAGGCTCAGGCCCTGGTCGACATCTGCGGGTGCTTCGAGAACAGGTCCGCGACCCATTCCACGAAGGCCCGCACCTTCGCGCTGAGGTGCCGGTTCGGCGGATACACCACGTAGAGCGGGATGCTGGTGCAGGTCCAGTCGGGCAGCACCTGCACCAGCTCGCCGCGCTCGATCAGCGGCTCCGCGGTGAAGGCGCCGATCTGCGCCACGCCCAGGCCCGCGAGCACCGCCGCGGTCATCGCGTTGCTCTCGTTCACCGAGAGCTTGTAGCGGCCTGAAATCTCCAGCGTCTGGCCGTCCTTCTCGAACTCGTTGGGGAACGGCCGCCCGTTGCGGGTGGAGAAGTAGTTCACCGTGGTGTGTTCGCTCTCCAGCTGCTCGGGGTGCGTGGGCGTGCCGTGCGCCTGAAGGTAGGCGGGCGAGGCGACGGCGATCAGCGGCACGTTGGCCACGCGCCGCGCCACCAGCGACTGGTCCAGCAGCTCACCGCCACGGATCACGCAGTCCACGTTGTCCGCGAGCAGGTCGATGGAGCGGTCCGTCACGCCCAGGTCGAGCTGGATGTCGGGGAAGCGGCGGTAGAAGTCGGCCAGCGCAGGGATGATGATGTGCTGCGCCACCGAGGTGCCCACGTCCACGCGCAGGCGACCGCTGGGCTTGGCCTGCGCGTTGGTCATGCTGGCCTCGATGTCGTCGAGGTCGTTGAGCACACGCACCGTGCGCTCGTAGTAGGCCGCGCCGTCGGGCGTGACGGTCACGCGCCGCGTGGTGCGGTTGAGCAGCTTGACCTTCAGGCGCGATTCGAGGTGCTGCACCAGCTTGGTCACCGTGCCCTTGGGCAGGTCCAGCGACTCCGCCGCCTTGGTGAAGGTGCCGGCCTCCACCACCCGCGCGAACACGCGTATCGATTGAATCTGGTCCATGCCCTCACTCCGTGATCTGCTGTTTTATGGCCGGATTGTTCACGCAATGGAAACAGACAACTGGTTGAAGGTGGCTTTATCCGCAGAAAAGGTATGCCTATAGTCCAGTCCATGGTTTCAACTCCCTCTTCCTCCGCTCCGCTGGCGCCGGCACAGACCCTGTGGGTGCCGGGCACGCCGCCGCTGGAGCTGCGCGTCTGGGGCAGGAAGCCGCGCGGCGGCGCGGCGCCGCTGGTGCTGCACTTCCACGGCGGCGCCTTCGTCTCGGGCGACCTGGACAGCGGCGCCTGCCTGGCCGAGCTGCTGGCCAGCTCGGGCGCGGTGGTGGCCTCGCTGGCCTACCCGCTGGCGCCCGCGCACCGTTTCCCCGACGCGGTGGAAGCCGGTTACGCGGCGCTGGAGTGGCTGCACAAGCAGCGCACCCGGCTGGCCGGTTCGACCGCGCCGCTGTTCCTCGCCGGTGAAGAGGCCGGTGGCAACCTTGCCGCCGCGGTGGCGCTGATGGCGCGCGACCGCGCCCACCCGCCACTGGCCGGGCAGATCCTGGTCGCGCCCATGCTGGACCCGTGCAACGCCACGGCCTCGCTGCGGCAGACCATGGGCGAAGCCACCGGCTGCAAATGGATGGACGGCTGGCAGCAGTACCTGCGCGGCCCGATGGACGCCGAACACCCCTATGCCGTGCCCGGCCGCGCGCAGCGCCTCGCCGGCCTGCCCCCGGCGCTGATCCTGACCGGCGGCGACGACCCGATGCGCGACGAGGCACTGGCCTACGCCGAGCGCCTGCGCGGCGCGGGCATCGCCGTGCACAGCGGTGTGTTGCCCTCCACCACCGGCTGGCCCGACTCGCTGAGCGAGCAGCCCGCCCAGGAATGTCCGTGTGCCGTCGAGGTGCGCGAACACTTTCGCGCCTTCTTCCAGGCCGCGACGCCACCACCGCCGTCCTGACGGACGCCGCCCCCTTTCCCTCCACCCCAGAAACGCCCACCCCGGTCATCCACCGGGGGCGGCCCCGCTCGCCCTCAAAAAGGAAAAACCATGTCCAAGCTGCCCACTTTCAAGCGCCGCCTCTGGTGGCCGACCGCCGCCGTCCTGGCCGCCGTCACCCTCGCGGGAATCGCACTCGTGCAGGAAGCCGGCGTCGCCCGGGCCAGCGCGCCGGCGGGTGCACCACCGCCCATGCCGGTGTCCGTGGCCACCGTGACCGAGAGCGACATCGCAGCCTGGGAAGAGTTCTCCGGCCGGCTGGAAGCGGTCGAGCGCGTGGACATCCGCTCCCGCGTTGCGGGGGTGGTGCAGGCCACGCATTTCCGCGAAGGCGCGCTGGTGGCCAAGGGCGATCTGCTGGTCTCCATCGACCCCGCGCCTTATGAAGCCGAGGTGGCCCGCGCCGAGGCGCAGACCGTCGCGGCCCAGGCCCGCGTGACCCACGCCAGCAACGAGCACGCCCGGGCGCGCCGCCTGTGGGACGACAAGGCGATCGCCCAGCGCGAGCTGGACGACCGCGAGAACGCGCTGCGCGAGGCCGAGGCCAACCTCAAGGCCGCGCAGGCCCAGCTGCAGACCACGCGCCTGAGCCTGGGCTACACCCAGGTGCGGGCCCCGGTGGCCGGGCGCATCGGCAAGCTGGAAGTGACGGTGGGCAACCTGATCGCCGCCGGCCCGGGCGCGCCCGTGCTCACCACCCTGGTCTCGGTCAGCCCGATCTACGCCAGCTTCGACGCCGACGAAAAAACCGTGACCGGCGCGCTCAAGGGCCTGTCGGGCGGCGCCCGCCCGGCGGTCGAGCGCATCCCCGTGCAGATGGGCACCTCGGCCACGAGCGACACCCCGTATGCCGGCCAGCTGCAGCTGATCGACAACCAGGTCGACCCGCGCAGCGGCACGGTGCGTGTGCGCGCCGTCTTCGACAACAAGGACGGCAGCCTGATGCCCGGGCAGTTCGCGCGCATCCGCATGGGCCAGCCGCAGACCGCGCGCACCCTGCTGGTGAGCGAGCGCGCCGTCGGCACCGACCAGGACAAGAAGTACGTGCTGGTGGTGGGCGAGGGCGACAAGACCGAGTACCGCGCCGTCACGCTGGGCGCCCCCGTCGATGGCCTGCGCACCGTGCTCAGTGGCCTGAAACCCGGCGAACGCATCGTCGTCAACGGCCTGCAGCGCGTGCGCCCCGGTGACGTGGTGCAACCGCAGGTCGTGCCCATGAATGCGCGCGCCGAGACCCCCGCGGTGGCCGTGGCCAAGTCCTGAGCCATGCGATTGAAGAGAACACCATGAACCTCTCGAAATTCTTCATCGATCGGCCGATCTTCGCGGGCGTGCTCTCGCTGCTGATCCTGATCGCCGGCCTGGTCGCGCTGCGCGGCCTGCCGATCTCCGAGTACCCCGAGGTGGCCCCGCCCTCGGTGGTGGTGCGCGCCCAGTACCCGGGCGCCAACCCGAAAGTGATCGCCGAAACCGTGGCCACGCCGCTGGAGGAATCCATCAACGGCGTCGAAGGCATGCTCTACATGGGCAGCCAGGCCACGACCGACGGCGTGATGACGCTCACCGTCACCTTCAAGCTCGGCACCGACCCCGACAAGGCCCAGCAGCTGGTGCAGAACCGCGTCTCGCAGGCCGAGCCGCGCCTGCCCGAGGAAGTGCGCCGCCTGGGCGTGACCACGGTCAAGAGTTCGCCCGACATCACGATGGTGGTGCACCTGGTTTCGCCCAACGACCGCTACGACATCAACTACCTGCGCAACTACGCGGTGCTCAACGTCAAGGACCGGCTCGCCCGCATCCAGGGCGTGGGCCAGGTGCAGATCTTCGGTGGTGGTGACTATTCGATGCGCGTCTGGCTCGACCCGCAGAAGGTCGCGCAGCGCGGCCTCTCGGCCAGCGACGTGGTCACAGCGATCCGCGGCCAGAACGTGCAGGCCGCGGCCGGCGTGGTCGGCGCCTCGCCAGGCCTGCCGGGTGTGGACATGCAGCTGTCCATCAACGCCCAGGGCCGCCTGCAGACCGAAGAGGAGTTCGGCGACATCATCGTCAAGACCGGTGGCGACGGCGCCGTGACCCGGCTGCGCGACATCGCCCGGCTGGAGATGGGCGCGGCCGACTACTCGCTGCGCTCGCTGCTCAACAACAAGCCCGCCGTCGGCATGGGCGTGTTCCAGGCACCGGGCTCCAACGCACTCGACATCTCGGCCCAGGTGCGCGCCACCATGGCCGAACTGCAGAAGAACATGCCCGAGGGCGTGGAATTCCGCATCGCCTACGACCCCACGCAGTTCGTGCGCGCCTCGATCAAGTCGGTGATCACCACCCTGCTCGAAGCCATCGCGCTCGTGGTGCTGGTGGTGATCGTGTTCCTGCAGACCTGGCGCGCCTCCATCATCCCGCTGCTGGCGGTGCCGGTGTCGGTGGTGGGCACCTTCGCGGTCCTGCACCTGCTGGGCTTCTCGATCAACGCGCTGTCGCTGTTCGGCCTCGTGCTGGCGATCGGCATCGTGGTGGACGACGCCATCGTGGTGGTGGAGAACGTGGAGCGCAACATCGAGGCCGGCCTGTCGCCGCGCGACGCCACCTACCGCGCGATGAAGGAAGTGTCCGGGCCCATCATCGCGATCGCGCTGGTGCTGGTCGCGGTGTTCGTGCCGCTGGCCTTCATCAGCGGCCTCACCGGCCAGTTCTACAAGCAGTTCGCGGTCACCATTGCGATCTCCACCGTGATCTCGGCGGTCAACTCGCTCACGCTCTCGCCCGCGCTCGCGGCCCTGCTGCTGCGCGGCCACGACGCGCCCAGGGACGCGCTCACGCGCGGCATGGACCGCGTCTTCGGCCCGCTGTTCCGCGGCTTCAACCGCCTGTTCCACCGCGGCTCCGAGGCCTACAGCGGCGGCGTGCGGCGCGTCATCTCGCGCAAGGCGCTGATGATGGTGATCTACCTCGCGTTGGTCGGCGTGACCTTCGGCCTGTTCAAGGCGGTGCCCAGCGGCTTCGTGCCCGCGCAGGACAAGCAGTACCTGATCGGCTTCGCGCAGCTGCCCGACGGCGCCACGCTGGACCGCACCGAAGAGGTGATCCACCGCATGGGCGAGATCACCAAGCAGAACCCGAACGTGGAAGACGCGATCGCCTTCCCCGGCCTGTCGATCAACGGCTTCACCAACAGCTCGAACTCCGGCATCGTGTTCGCCACGCTCAAGCCCTTTGCCGAGCGCCAGCGCGCCGACCAGAGCGGCGGCGCCGTCGCGGGCCAGCTGAACCAGGCCTACGGCAGCATCCAGGACGCCTTCATCGTGATGTTCCCGCCGCCGCCGGTGGCGGGCCTGGGCACCACGGGCGGCTTCAAGCTGCAGCTGGAAGACAAGGCCTCGCTGGGTTACGAAGCGATGGACGCGGCGGTCAAGGCCTTCATGGCCAAGGCCTACCAGACACCCGAGCTCGCCGGCATGTTCACCAGCTGGCAGGTCAATGTGCCGCAGCTCTACGCCGACATCGACCGCACCAAGGCGCGCCAGCTCGGCGTGCCGGTGACGGACATCTTCGACACCATGCAGATCTACCTCGGCAGCCTGTACGTGAACGACTTCAACCAGTTCGGCCGCACCTACAGCGTGCGCGCCCAGGCCGATGCGCCCTACCGCGCGCGCGCCGAAGACGTGGGCCTGCTCAAGGTGCGCTCGAACTCGGGCGAGATGGTGCCGCTGTCGGCGCTGATGAAGGTGAACTCCAGCTTCGGCCCCGAGCGCGCCATGCGCTACAACGGCTACCTCTCGGCCGACATCAACGGCGGCCCCGCGCCCGGCTTCTCGTCGGGCCAGGCGCAGGACGCGATCGAGCGCATCGCCGCCGAGACGCTGCCGCAGGGCATCGGCTTCGAATGGACCGAGCTCACCTACCAGGAAATCCTGGCCGGCAACTCCGCGCTGTGGGTGTTCCCGCTCGCGATCCTGCTGGTGTTCCTGGTGCTGGCCGCGCAGTACGAAAGCCTCACGCTGCCGCTGTCCATCATCCTGATCGTGCCCATGGGCCTGCTCGCCGCCATGACCGGCGTGTGGCTGGACGGGGGTGACAACAACGTGTTCACGCAGATCGGGTTGATCGTGCTGGTGGGGCTGTCGGCGAAGAACGCGATCCTGATCGTGGAGTTCGCGCGCGAGCTCGAGTTTGCGGGCAGGTCGCCGGTGCAGGCCGCGATCGAAGCCAGCCGCCTGCGGCTGCGCCCCATCCTCATGACCTCGCTGGCTTTCGTTATGGGCGTGCTGCCGCTGGTGCTGGCCACCGGCGCGGGCGCCGAGATGCGCTCGGCCATGGGCGTGGCCGTGTTCGCCGGAATGATCGGCGTGACCGCCTTCGGCCTGTTCCTCACGCCGGTGTTCTACGTGCTGCTGCGCCGCCTGGCGGGCAACCGCGCGCTGCGCCAGCACGGCGAGATTCCCCACTTCGAGGGCTT
>QZKF01000062.1 GCA_003599455.1 Comamonadaceae bacterium | reverse complement strand
GAGCAACAAGGACTGGCGCGGCGGGCGCGGCATCCTGGAGAACATCATCCCCAGCAGCACGGGCGCGGCCAAGGCCGTGGGCGTGGTGATCCCCGAGCTGAACAAGAAGCTCACCGGCATGAGCTTCCGCGTGCCCACCAGCGACGTGTCGGTGGTGGACCTGACGGTGGAGCTCAACAGCGAGGCCAGCTACGCCGAGATCTGCGCCGAAATGAAGGCGCAGAGCGAAGGCGCCCTGAAAGGCGTGCTGGGCTACACCACGGACAAGGTGGTGGCCACCGACTTCCGCGGCGACACCCGCACCTCGATCTTCGACGCCGACGCCGGCATCGCACTGGACAAGACCTTCATCAAGGTGGTGAGCTGGTACGACAACGAGTGGGGCTACTCCAACAAGTGCCTCGAAATGGTTCGCGTGGTCGCCAAGTAAGCGCATGCTCACTCAAACAAAAAAGCGCCTTCGGGCGCTTTTTTGTTGTCCGGCACACCCACGCGACAGGGGGTGGCTTGACACTAGACCGACCGGTCTATAGATTGCGCCCATGGCCGACACGTCCAACCCTGCCCCCACCCCTGGCACCCGCGAGCGCCTGATCGCGGCCATGACCGACGCCCTGCGCCGGCGCGGCCTGCACGGCATCGGCCTGACCGAACTGCTGGCCCAGGCGGGCGCGCCCAAGGGCGTGCTGTACCACCACTTCCCGGGCGGCAAGGCCGAGCTCGCCGCCGCGGCGATCGACGACGTGGTGGCGCGCATGCTGCGTGGCCTCGACACGCTGCTCGCGACCACGCCCGATCCGATCGAGGCCACGCGGCGCTGGATGGCTGGCGCCACCGCACGGCTGAGCGACACGGGCTTCGAGTCGGGCTGCCCGCTGGCCACGGTGGCGCTGGAGACCACGCCCGACGACAGGCTGCTGCGCAGCGCCCTCGACGCCGCCTTCGCCCGCCTGCGCGAACGCATCGCCCGGGCGCTGGAGCAGGCCGGCGAGCCGCACGAATCCGCCCAGGGCATCGCGGCGCTGATCGTCGCCACCTACGAAGGCGGCCTGTTGCAGGCGCGCGTCGCCCAGAGCACCGCCCCCATCGCCCAGGCCACGCAGACCCTGCTGCGCCTGCTCGCCCAACGACCCACCGGAGCACACCCATGAGCCCCCTCCCCGAACACCCTGTGCACGCCGAACCCCTCAACCTGCGCGCCGCCGACGGCTATCTGCTGTCGGCCCAGCGCTACCGCAGCACGGTGCCCGCGCGCGCCCACCTCGTGGTCGGCGGCGCGACCGGCGTGCCGCAAGGCTTTTACCGGCGCTTCGCCGAACACGCCGCGCGGCGCGGCTTCGAGGTGCTCACGCTGGACTACCGCGGCATCGGCCGATCGGCCCCGTCCACCCTCAAGGGCTTTCGCATGGACTACCTCGACTGGGGCCGGCTGGACCTGGCCGCTGGCGTCGAGGCGATGCGCCAGGACGGCATGCCGCTGTACCTGGTGGGCCATTCCTACGGCGGCCACGCGCTCGGGCTGCTGCCCGACCCCGGCGCGGTGGATGGCGCGTACACGTTTGCCACCGGCGCCGGCTGGCATGGCTGGATGCCGCCGCTGGAGCGCCTGCGCGTGCTCTTCATGTGGCGCGTGCTCGGCCCGGTGTGGACACGCCTGGCTGGCTACCTGCCCTGGAGCCGGCTCGGCATGGGCGAAGACCTGCCGCTGGACGTGTACCGCCAGTGGCGCCAGTGGTGCAGTTACCCGCGCTACTTCTTCGACGACCCGCAAATGAAGGCCACCACCGAGCGCTTCGGCGATGTGCGCTTTCCGATCGTGGCGGTCAACGCGCTGGACGATGCCTGGGCGCCGCCCGCCTCGCGCGACGCCTTCATGGCCGGGTACCGCAACACCGCGGTGCGCGCCGTCACGATCGACCCGCGCAGCGCGGGCCTGGGCCCGATCGGCCACATGGGCTACTTCCGGCCCCGGGCGCTGCCGCTGTGGAACGCGGCGCTGGACTGGTTCGAGGCCCAGCCGCGCGGTGTGGTCGCCCTTGGCCGTTGAGCGTGGGCGATGTAAAGCTGTGCGGAATTGCCGAAACGGCGGGTGACAGGGTCGATAACAAAGACTGACATGTCAGAATGTGTCGTTACTTCTTACCCCCTTGCCCGCATGAGTCGACCGGCTCGTGCACCTCACCACCATGCGCCGCTGGCTTTCAGGAACGCTCTTGTGCTTCGCCGTTCTGGCGGGTACCACTGCCGTGGCGGCGCAGCCCTTGTCGCAAGCCGAAGCCACCGGCCTGATCATCGGGTTCAAGGACGCCGCGGCCGATGAGGAAGCGGCTGGCGCTGGCCATAGGCCCTGGGCATCCGGGCGCGAACAGGTCCAGGCCCGGTGGGACAGGTCCACCCGCGAGGCCCGCGAGCGCCTGACGCGCCTGGCGCGCGAAGCCGGGCTGCCGCAGGGCGTGGCACGCGAGGCGGGCAATGCCCAGCTGCTGCGCTTTGACCGCCCGCTGAGTGGCAAGGCGCTGGACAACGCCCTGCGCCGCGCCCGCCTGCACCCCGACGTGGCCTGGGTCGAGCCCGACGTGCTGGTGCCGCGCCTGCAGGTGCCCGATGACAGCTTGCTGGGCCAGCAGTGGCATCTGGAAGCGCCCAACGGCACGACCAACATCTCGGGGCTCAACATGCCCGCCGCCTGGGCGGACACCACCGGCAGCGGGGTGGTGGTGGCGGTGGTCGACAGTGGCGTGCGCTTCGGCCATCCGGACCTCGCGCCACTGGGGCCACGCCTGCTGCCGGGCTATGACCTGGTGAGCGAGCTGTCCGTGGCGAACGACTTCAACGGCCGGGACAACGACCCCAGCGACCCGGGCGACTGGGTGAACCCGACCGACCTGCTGAACCCGCTGTTCGCCGGCTGTGATCTCTCCGACAGTTCCTGGCATGGCACCTTCATCGTGGGGCAGATCGCCGCCGCCACGAACAACACCCTGGGCGTCGCGGGGCTGAACTGGGGCGCCCGCGTGCTGCCGGTGCGCGTGTCGGGCAAGTGCGGCGCCCTGGTGTCCGACCTGCTCGACGGCCTGCGCTGGGCCGCCGGCCTGCCGGTCTCGGGCCTGCCCGCCAACCCCAACCCGGCGCGCGTGATCAACCTCAGTTTTGGCGGCGACGCGCCTTGCTCCTGGGCCTACCAGACCACGATCGACGCGGTCACCAACGCCGGCGCGCTCGTGGTGGTGGCCGCCGGCAACGCCGACACCACGCTCACACGCCCGGCCGACTGCCGCCGCGTGATGACGGTGGCCTCGGTGCGCAAGGATGGCGCCAAGGCGTCCTACTCCAGCTTCGGCAGCCGGGTGGCCCTGGCCGCGCCGGGCGGGTCGACCGAAGCCGGCAACGCCTCATTGCTGCTCTCCACCGACAACACCGGCACGACCACCCCCTTGGTTGACACCTACGGCTACAAGCAGGGCACCAGCTTTGCCGCCCCGCAGGCGGCGGGCGTCGCCAGCCTGATGCTGGCGGTCAATCCCCTGCTCAGTCCGCGGCAGCTCATCGAACGCATGAGGGCGGGCGCGCGGGATTGGTCAACCGTGCCGAGCTTGGGCGGTGTGCCACTTTGCGGCACGCCCGGCGCGGGCCTGTGCAACTGCAACACCAGCACCTGTGGCAGTGGCCTGCTCGATGCCCACACCTCGGTGCAGCTGGCCACGGGCCCGGCGGTCGTGATCAAGCCGCTGGCCCAGGTCGAGCCCGGTACCATCGTCACGCTCGACGGCAGCGGGAGCGTGGCCATTCCCGGCGCCAGCATCACGTCGTTCCAGTGGGTGCAGGTCGAAGGCCCGCCGGTGGCCATCTCGTCGGCCGGCAACGCTGTCGCCACGGCCACGCTGGCGCGCGAGGCGACCTATGTGTTCTCGCTCACCGCGACCGACAACTTCGGCCGCGTCGGCGAGGACACCGTGCAGGGCGTCGCTGCCATGCCGCCGCCCTCGGGCGGTGGGGGCGGCTCGACGGGGCAGCTCTGGGGCATCAGCCTGTGGGCCTGGGTGCTCGCGGTGCTGGCGATGCAGCGCCGCCGCCGCCGGGCCTGACCCAGCGCCGTCAGCGCATCAGCTGCAGGGGCGCAGTGCCTTGCCCGCCATGGCCTCGCCCAGACCATCCACCGCGGCGCGCTGGGCCGGCGTGATCGCGGGCAGGCGCAAGGTGAACGAAAGGGATTCGGCCCGCTCCTGCGCCACCTTCGCGGTGCGCACACCATCCCGCTCGGTCTTTTGCAGCGCCACCCGCGCCGCTGCCTCCGTCGAGTAGGTGCCCAGCGCCAGTCCAGGCGCCAGCCCGGCGGCGGTGATCTCGCGGAAGCTCACGCCCAGCCCGCGCAGCTCGGCCTTCTTGCGTTCCACCTGCTCGGTGTTGTCGTACCGCCCCATGTAGACGATCCAGCGGCCGCCGCTGCGGTTCTCGGTGAGCTGCCAGCTGGCGGCCGACAAGCCCAGCAGGGCGAGCTCGGCGCGCAGCAGCTCGGTCTGTGCCTCGGTGAACCCGGCGGCCATCCAGCAGGCGCGGGGCTCGTTGCTGGCCACGGGAGGTGGTGGTGCGGGCGGCGGGGTCGACGGTTTGGAGGGTGGCACCGATGCGGTGGCGGGCGCGGACGCCACGCTGGTCGCCGACGGCAACGCGGGGACCGCGGCGGGGGCGGCCGCTGCTGGCTCGGGCACGGCGGGCGGTGCTTCGGTGGTCGGCGCGGCGGGGATGTCGGGATCGCCCGTGCCCTTGGGGCCGTTGAGCAGGCGCAGCACCTCGGGCTTCACCTGCCTGGTGATGCGTTGCGGCTCGCGCGGGTCGGCCGCCGACATGCCCAGGCCGTCCAGATGACCCTGCGTCCAGGCGAAGTAAGCCAGGTTGGCCAGCAACAGCAGGGTGATCGCCCACCTCAGCATGGGCGCACGCTCACTTCCGCGCTGGTCACGGTCTGCATGCCCTGGTCGGTCAGCACCTGCAGGGCGCCGTCGTCGTTGACGCCGCAGGCCGTGCCCCGGGTGCCGTCGGAGAGCTGCACCGCCTGGCCCTGCAGCGCGTCGAGCCGCGCGAAGCGCTGCGCGAAGGCGGCAAAGCCCTGGGAGGCGAAGGCCAGCACGTCCTGCACCAGCACGGGCGCCACACGCTCCAGCACCTCGCCGGGGGTCACGCCCACCAGCACCTCGGCCAGACCGGCCGGCGCCATGGCGCCCGCGGCCGCACCGTCGGGCACCAGTGCCGCGACGGCCGAGACATCGGGCCGGGCGATGTTGATGCCCACCCCGATCACCACCATGCGCAGGCCCTGCGTGGCCTCGCCGGTGCTGGCGGTTTCGACCAGGATGCCGCCGATCTTGCGCTGGTGCAGCCAGAGGTCGTTGGGCCACTTCAGCCGCACGTCCGGGTGCAGGCTGTGCGCCAGGCTCACACCCACCGCGAGCGACAGGCCCGACCAGCTCGCCGGTGCCAGCGGCAGGGCGAGCGAAAACGTGAGCGACTGGCCAGGCTTGCTGTGCCAGCCCTTGCCGAGCCGGCCGCGCCCGGCGGTCTGGTCCTCGGCGGTCAGCAGCACCGGCTCCATCAGGCCGCTGCGCGCGCGGCGCATGAGTTCGCTGCTGGTGGAGTCGATGCTGGGCAGCACCTCCACGGTGAAGCCGGGCAGCGTGGGCACCACGGCCTGCCACACCGCTTCCGCGTGACGGGTCAGGGTGTCTGCCATGGGCCGGTCATCCCAGTTTCGAGGCGCGACCGGCGCGCTTGGGGGCCAGCAGGGTGCCGCGGCAGCCCTTGGCGCCACACCAGCAGGGGTACTCGGCCTTGAGCTTGGGCGTGTAGGGTTCGTCGATCACGAGGCCGTAGTCGTAGAACAGCTCTTCGCCGGCCTTGATGTTGCGGCGGGCTCGGATGAACACGCGTCCGTCGTCCACGTCGGCTTCGCAGTTGGGCGCGCAGCTGTGGTTGATCCAGCGCGCCGAATTGCCGCCGACCTTGGCGTCGATCACGTGCTCTTCGTCAATATGGAAGTAGAAGGTGTGGTTCGGGTCGCTCGGGTCGTGCGGGTGGCGGCGCAGCGCTTCGTCCCAGGTGATGATCTCGCCCACATATTCGATCAGCGTCTCGCCCTCGGCCAGGTCCGTGACCGCGTAGACACCCTTGCCGTGCACGCCGGAGCGCCGCGTCTGGATGCGACGGCTCGGCGTGGCGGTGGCCTTGGGGGAAGATTTGGTGCGCGGCTGCGTCTGGCGGGGGCTTTTCTTCACGGCCGAAATATTTGGTAAGGTTGTTTCATGCAGGTGCGCGCGAGTGTGCGCGTGCCCTTGTGCGCGTGTACACGCGCGTGGAAAGTCGATTGTAGAGATGAAAACTGAAGGTTCCGCCAAAACGCTGGTCATTGCCGAGAAGCCATCCGTGGCCCAGGACATCGTGCGAGCGCTGACCCCGGTCGCGGGCAAGTTCGAGAAGCACGATGACCATTTCGAGAATGACACCTACGTGGTCACCTCCGCCGTGGGCCACCTGGTGGAGATCGCCGCGCCGGAAGAATTCGACGTCAAGCGCGGCAAGTGGAGCTTTGCCCACCTGCCGGTGCTGCCACCGTATTTCGAGCTCAAGCCGATCGACAAGACCAAGTCGCGCCTGGGCGCGGTGGTCAAGCTGGTCAAGCGCAAGGACGTGGCCCGCCTGATCAACGCCTGCGACGCGGGGCGCGAGGGCGAGCTCATCTTCCGCCTGATCGAGCAGTACGCCGGCGGCCTCAAGGGCGGCAGCTACCAGGCGCTGGGCAAGCCGGTGCAGCGCCTGTGGTTGCAGTCGATGACGCCCGCGGCCATCCGCGACGGCTTCGAGCACCTGCGCAGCAATGAGCAGATGCTGGGGCTGGCCGACGCCGCGCGCAGCCGCTCCGAGGCCGACTGGATGGTCGGCATCAATGGCACGCGCGCCATGACCGCCTTCAACTCGCGCGACGGCGGCTTCTTCCTCACCACCGTCGGCCGCGTGCAGACGCCCACGCTGTCCATCGTGGTCGAGCGCGAGGAAAAGATCCGCGCCCACCGCAGCCGCGACTACTGGGAAATCCACGCGTCCTTCCTGGCCGAGGCCGGCGAGTACCCCGGCAAGTGGTTCGACCCCGCGTTCAAGAAGCCCACCGGCGACGACGCCGATGCCGAACTGCGCGGCGACCGCGTCTGGAGCCAGCGCGAGGCGCTCGCGATTGCCGACGCCGTGCGCGGCAAGGCCGCCAGCGTGAAGGAAGAAAGCAAGCCCACCACGCAGGCCAGTGGCCTGCTGTACGACCTCACCAGCCTGCAGCGCGAGGCCAACGGCCGCTTCGGTTTCTCGGCCAAGACCACGTTGCAGCTCGCGCAGAGCCTGTACGAGCGCCACAAGGCCCTGACCTACCCGCGTACCGATTCGCGCGCCCTGCCCGAGGACTACCTGCCCACGGTCAAGGAAACCTTCGAGATGCTGGCCAGCAGCGGCATGAAGCACCTCGCGCCGCACGCCCTCACCGCACTCAACAACAACTACATCCGCCCGAGCAAGCGCATCTTCGACAACAGCAAGGTCAGCGACCACTTTGCCATCATCCCCACGCTGCAGGCGCCGCACGGCCTGAGCGACGCCGAGCAGAAGCTCTATGACCTGGTGGTGCGCCGCTTCCTCGCGGTGTTCTTCCCCAGCGCCGAGTTCATGGTGACCACGCGCATCACGTCCTCGGTGGGCCACCACTTCAAGACCGAGGGCAAGGTGCTGGTCAAGCCGGGCTGGATGGCCGTCTACGGCAAGGAAGCCGCCGAGGACGTGACCGACGCCAAGGAAGGCGACAAGGGCCAGAACCTGGTGCCGGTGCGCGAAGGCGAGACCGTGCGCACCGAGACGGTCGAGCCCAAGGGCCTGAAGACCAAGCCGCCCGCGCGCTATTCGGAAGCCACGCTGCTGGGCGCGATGGAAGGCGCGGGCAAGCTGGTCGACGACGACGAGTTGCGCGAGGCCATGCAGGAAAAGGGTCTGGGCACGCCGGCCACGCGCGCGGCCATCATCGAAGGCCTGCTGACCGAAAAGTACATGTTCCGCGAAGGCCGCGAGATCATTCCCACCGCCAAGGCCTTCCAGCTGATGACGCTGCTGCGCGGCCTGGGCGTGGAGGAACTCTCCAAGCCCGAGCTCACCGGCGAGTGGGAATACAAGCTCGCGCAGATGGAGCATGGCCAGCTCAGCCGCGCCGCCTTCATGGGCGAGATCGCGGCCATGACCGAGCGCATGGTGAAGAAGGCCAAGGAATACGACCGCGACACCATTCCCGGCAACTACGCGACCCTCTCCACGCCCTGCCCCAACTGCGGTGGCGTGGTGAAGGAAAACTACCGCCGCTATGGCTGCACCGGCGTGGACGGCAGCAGCGAGGGCTGCGGCTTCTCGTTTGGCAAGTCGCCGGCGGGCCGCACCTTCGAGCCCGACGAGTCCGAGCAGCTGCTCAAGGACAAGAAGATCGGCCCGCTCGAAGGCTTTCGCTCCAAGGCCGGCTGGCCCTTCGTGGCCGAGATCGTGCTCAAGTACAGCGAGGACGACAAGAACTGGAAGCTCGAGTTCGACTTCGGCGACGACAAAAAGGGCGAAGAAAGCGGCGAGCTGGTTGACTTCAGCGGCAGCGAAGCCTTGGGCAAATGCCCCAAGTGTGGCGGCGCGGTGCACGAACACGGCAGCAACTACGTGTGCGAGCGCTCCGTGCCCACGATGGCCCAGCCCACGCCGAGCTGCGACTTCAAGAGCGGCAAGATCATCCTGCAGCAGCCGGTGGCGCGCGAGCAGATGAGCAAGCTGCTGGAAACCGGCAAGACCGACCTGCTCGACAAGTTCGTCTCCATGCGCACGCGCCGCGCGTTCAAGGCCTTCCTGGCCTGGGACAAGGAAGCCGGCAAGGTCAATTTCGAGTTCGCGCCCTCCAAGTTCCCGCCACGCAAGACGGCGGCGGGCGCACCGGCCCGGGCAGCCCCCGCGAAGCAGGCGGCGGCGAAAGCCGCACCGGCCAAGAAGGCACCGGCGGCGAAGAAGGCCGCTGCCGCCAGGACGCCCAAGCCCAAGGCCCCGCGCAAGACCACGGCCGCCACCGGCAAGCAGCCCAGCGCCGCGCTGGCCGCGGTGATCGGCGAAGGCGCCGTCTCGCGCCCCGAGGTGGTGAAGAAGCTGTGGGACTACATCAAGGCCAACGGCCTGCAGGACGCGGCGGACAAGCGCCGCGTGAACGCCGATGCCAAGCTCGCCCTGGTGTTCGGCAAGCCGCAGGTCACCATGTTCGAAATCGCCGGCATCGTGGGCCAGCACCTGAGCTGAACTTTCTCCAAGGAATCTTTCGCATGAGCCTGAAACTCTATTTCGCTCCCGGTGCCTGCTCCTTCGTGCCGCACAGCATGCTCGAACTCGCCGGTGTTGAATTCGAACCCGCCAGCGTGAAGCTGCACAAGGGGGAGCAGCGCAGCGCCGAGTACCTGGCGCTCAACCCGCGTGGCCAGGTGCCGGTGCTGGTGGACGACGGCCAGGTGATCACCCAGATCGTCGCCATCCTGCTGCACCTCGATGCGAAGCTGCCGCAGGCCGGCATCCTGCCCGCGCCGGGCCCGGCGCGCACCCGCGCGCTGCAGACGCTGGCCTGGATGAACAACACGGTGCACCCCACGTTCACGCACGTGTTCATGCCGGAGAAGTTCACTGACGACGAAGCCGCGAAGCAGGCGATCCGCGCCTACGGCGCCCAGAGCTACCGCGGCCTGCTGGGCGAGATCGAAGCCCTGGCCGCTCAGGCCTCGCCCTGGATGATGGGTGAGCGCCCCGGTGCGCTGGACGCCTACACGCTCACCCTGCTGCGCTGGGGTGGTTACGCCGGCATCGATCCCACCGGCCTGCCCGCCGCCTGGGACCTGGCCCAGCGCTTCGCCGCGCTGCCGGCGGTGGCGCGCGCGGTGGAGCGCGAGCGCCTGCAGCTCAACGTGTACAAGCCCGCGGCCTGATCACTCCTGCCGCGGCGTCTTGGGCATGAAGCGCACCGCGGCGCGCAGGCCGCGCTGGCTGCGGTCGGTGTGGGCGTCCTCCATCAGCACCGTCGCGCCGTGCTGCTGCGCGATCTCCTGCACGATCGCCAGCCCCAGGCCGGAGCCGTCGACGTTGGTGCCGAGCGCGCGGTAGAAGGGTTGCAGCACGAACTCGCGTTCGTTCTCGGGGATGCCCGGGCCGTTGTCCTCCACCTGCAGGATCTGCACGCCGCTGAAGGGGTCGAGCAGCACACGCGCCGTCACCACGCCGCCCCGCCCGGAGTAGTTGATCGCGTTGTCCACCAGGTTGCGCACCATTTCCTGCAGCAGGATGGGGTTGCCGTCCATCAGGCAGTCGTCGGGCATGTGGTCCGGGCCTTCGAAGCCGAGGTCGATGCCATGCTCCAGCGCGCGCGGCACCGATTCCTGCACCACGCCGCGCACCAGCCTGGCCAGGTCGATGCGCGCGCTGGGCAGGGTGCGGCCCGTGGTCTCGGCGCGCGCCAGCGCGAGCAGCTGGTTCACCGTGTGGGTGGCGCGCGCGCTGGAGCGCGCGATCTGCTGCAGCGAGCCGCGGATCTCCACCGGGTCGGTCTCGCGCTGGGCCAGCTCGGCCTGCATGCGCAGGCCCGCCAGCGGTGTCTTGAGCTGGTGCGCCGCGTCGGCGAGAAAGCGCCGCTGCGTGGTCAGCGAGGTGGTCAGGCGGGCCAGCAGGTCGTTGATCGACGACACCAGCGGCGCGACCTCCTGGGGGATGGCCGACTCCTCGATCGGGCTCAGGTCGTCGGGCTTGCGCGCGCGGATGCGCTGCTCCAGCTCGTTGAGCGGGCGGATGCCGCGCACCAGCGCCAGCCACACCAGCAACACCGCCAGCGGCAGGATGACGAACTGCGGCACCATCACGCCCTTGATGATTTCGGCCGCCAGCGTCGAGCGCTTGCCCTTGGTTTCCGCCACCTGCATCAGCACCAGGCGCTCGGGGTCGGGGCGGGCCAGCCAGGTGTAGGCCACGCGCACCTCGTCGCCGCGCACCAGGTCGTCGCGCAGCAGCACGCGGCCAGGCTCGGGGGTCTCGAAGTCGCGCGGTGGCGGAAAGTCCGGCTCGCCGCTGATGAGCTGGCTGCGCGAGTCGAGCACCTGGTAGTACACGAGGTCGCTGTCGTCGGCGCGCAGCAGGTCGCGCGCCTGTGCGTTGAGGTTGAAGCTGACCTGGCCGTTCTGGCCCACCACGAACTGGGTGAGGGCCTGCAGGTTGAACTCGAGCGCGCGGTCGAATGGCTTGCTCGCGATGCCCTGCGCCACGAACCAGGTGAGCGCCAGCGACAGCGGCCACAGCAGCAGCAGCGGCGTGAGCATCCAGTCCAGGATTTCGCCGAACAGGCTGCGCTGCTCGCGCTGGAACAGCCCGAACGACATCGGCCCGAGCCGGCCGTCCGCCGGCGGCAGCGCCTCGGAGAGCACCTTGGCGTCAGCTGGTGATTTTTTCAAGGCAATAACCCAGGCCGCGCACGGTGGCGATGCGGATCGGGCCCTTCTCGATCTTCTTGCGCAGCCGGTGGATGTAGACCTCGATGGCGTTGTTGCTCACCTCTTCGCCCCACTCGCACAGCCGCTCGACCAACTGGTCCTTGCTGACCAGTCTGCCGGCGCGCTGCAGCAGCACCTCCAGCAGGCCGAGTTCGCGCGCCGAGAGCTCGACCATCTTGCCGTCGATGGTCGCCACGCGGCCGGCCTGGTCGTACTCCAGCGGGCCGTGGCGGATGGTGTTGGTGGTGCCGCCCATGCCCCGGCGGGTCAGGGCGCGCACGCGGGCTTCGAGTTCCTGCAGCGAAAACGGCTTGGCCATGTAGTCGTCGGCGCCGTAGTCCAGGCCCTTGACGCGCTCCTCGATGCTGTCGGCCGCGGTGAGGATCAGCACCGGCAGGGTGGAGCCGCGCGAGCGCAGGCGCCGCAACACCTCCAGGCCATGCAGCTTGGGCAGGCCCAGGTCGAGGATCAGCAGGTCGAACTCGTTGTTGGTGAGCAGGGCCGCGTCGGCTTCGCTGCCGCTGGTGACGTGGTCCACCGCCGCGCCCGCCGCGCGCAGGCTGCGCAACAGGCCGTCGGCCAACACGTGATCGTCTTCGGCAATCAGGATGCGCATGGGAGTCTCCTCGGTGGCTGGCGGGACAGCTCTTGGTGTGGCGGCAGGCGGGATGCGCCTGCCGGTTCATTTTAGGCCGCCCGCTCCGTGGTGGCGGCCTTGTCGTTGGCCCGATCTCACCGGGGTGGCACGGCGGGGCGGGCGCCCTGCGCCTCCGACCCATAGGCCTCCAGGCCCAGCGCCACCACGGTGGCCACCGCGTCGCCCACCTGCGACCGGAACTCGGCCTCGGCCTGCGCCACCGCCTGGCGGAACGCCTCCAGCCAGAGCAGGCCGGTGTCGGTGAACACGATGCGCCGCGCCCGGGCGTCGCGCGCGTCGGGCTCGCGCCGCACCAGGCCCCAGGCCTCGCACTGCGTCACCAGGTCGCCCATGGCCTGCTTGCTCATGCCGGCCTGGTGCGCCAGCTCGGTCAGGCGCGAGCCGTGCAGGCCGAGGTGGCGCGTGATGTGGATGTGGGCGGCACCGACCTGCGCGCGCGCGGCCAGGTGCGAAAGCGCCAGCGGCACGTTGGCGTCGTGCGCCATCAGGCTGAGCACGCGTTCGTCGAAGCGCCGCAGCGCCAGGCCCATCAGCCGGCCCAGGTGGCCGCCGCGCCAGCGGTCGTCGGGCGTGTGCTCGGGCGGCGGTTCCAGCGGGATGTCGGGCATGACCTGATGGTAAGGCAAACTGACCAAATAACTGCTTGTTGGATTCCAGCTCGGCTGTAAACTGCTGCTCAAGCATCCAGCCTGTACACAATTACAGGCACTGCGAACCCTCACAACCCCGCTCAGGAGCCCCCCATGGACGCAGCCGTCAAGACCCCCCTCAACAGCGAAAAAGCCAAGGCCCTGCAGGCCGCGCTGGCCCAGATCGAAAAGCAGTTCGGCAAGGGCACCATCATGCGGCTGGGCGAAGGCGAGGTGATCGAGGACATCCAGGTGGTCTCCACCGGCTCGCTGGGCCTGGACATCGCGCTGGGCGTCGGCGGCCTGCCGCGCGGCCGGGTGGTGGAAATCTACGGCCCGGAGTCCTCGGGCAAGACCACGCTCACCCTGCAGGTGATTGCCGAGATGCAGAAGCTCGGCGGCCAGTGCGCCTTCGTCGACGCCGAACACGCGCTGGACATCCAGTACGCGCAGAAGCTCGGCGTGAACCTGCAGGACCTGCTGATCTCCCAGCCCGACACCGGTGAACAGGCGCTCGAAATCGTCGACAGCCTGGTGCGCTCCGGCGCGGTCGACCTGATCGTGGTCGACTCGGTGGCCGCGCTCACGCCCAAGGCCGAGCTCGAGGGCGAGATGGGCGATTCGCTGCCCGGCCTGCAGGCCCGCCTGATGAGCCAGGCGCTGCGCAAGCTCACCGCCCACATCAAGAAGACCAACTGCATGGTCATCTTCATCAACCAGATCCGCATGAAGATCGGTGTCATGTTCGGCAGCCCCGAAACCACCACCGGCGGCAACGCGCTGAAGTTCTACGCCTCGGTGCGCCTGGACATCCGCCGCACCGGCACCATCAAGAAGGGCGAAGAGGCGATCGGCAACGAGACCAAGGTCAAGGTGGTCAAGAACAAGGTGTCGCCGCCTTTCAAGACCGCCGAATTCGACATCCTGTTCGGTGAAGGCATCAGCCGCGAGGGCGAGATCCTGGACCTGGGCGTGTTGCACCGCGTGGTGGAGAAGTCGGGCGCCTGGTACGCCTACAACGGCGAGAAGATCGGCCAGGGCCGCGACAACTCGCGCGAATTCCTGCGCGAGAACCCCGAACTGCGTGTCGAGATCGAGAACAAGGTGCGCACCGAGCTGGGTGTGCCGCTGCTGCCGGTGGACGAGGCGCCCGCGCCCGCCAAGGCTGGCAAGGCGGAGAAAGCGGCCAAGGCCGAGAAGGCCAAGGACGTCGATACCGCGTCCGTGGCCGAATAAGGCGGCCCGCCCGCCGCGTCCGCGGCGGGCTTCATCGTTCATCGCATGGGTTTTGACCAGATTTCCCTCAAGGGCCGCGCATTGCGGCTGCTGGCCGGGCGCGAGCATTCGCGCGCCGAGCTGCAGCGCAAGCTGAGCCCGCACGAAACCGAGCCCGGCGAGCTGGCCAGGGCGCTGGACGAGCTGGAGGCGAAAGGCTTCATCAACGAACAACGCGTGCTCGAGTCGGTGGTGCACCGGCGCGCGGCGCGCCTGGGCGCGGCGCGCGTGCGCCAGGAGCTGCAGGCCAAGGGCCTGGACCCGCAGGCCGTGGCCCAGGCGGTGGCCGGCCTGCAGGATTCAGAAGAAGCGCGGGCGCGCGAGGTCTGGCGCAAGAAGTTCGGCGAAACGCCCGGTGACGCCAACGAGCGCGGCAAGCAGATGCGCTTTCTGCTCACCCGCGGTTTCAGCGCCGAGGCGGTGCGGCGCGTGCTGCGCGGCGCGCCCGCCGAGGACGCGGAAGACTGATCGCACGCGTCAGCGCGGCTGGGCCGACGACAAGCCCATCGGGGGTTTGGGTGTGCGCAGCATGCGCCAGGCCAGCAGGGCGCTGGCGACCATGATCACCGTGCCGAGCACCGCGGCCGCTTGCAGGCCGTCGACGAAAGCCGCGCGCGCGGCGCTGCGCAGGGCCTCGGCCAGCGGCGCGGGCAGGCCCTCGGCCACCGTGAGCGCGCCGCCGAGCGTGGATGTGCCCGCGAGCGCCTCGGCCGACAGTCCGGCCGGCACCTGGCCTGCCATGCCGGCGCGGTACAGGCCGGTGGCCAGGCTGCCGAACACCGCGATGCCCAGCGCACCCGAGAGCTCCGAGCTGGTTTCCGACAGCGCTGAGGCGGCCCCTGCGCGCTCGGGCGGCGCCGAGCCGATGACGATGTCGTTGCCCAGCGTGAACACCGGCGCCATGCCCAGGCCCATGAGCACCATGCCGCCGATCAGCCAGAGCAGCCCGTGCGCGCCCTCCACCAGCGCCATGCCGGCAAAACCCAGCGCGGCCACCGCCAGCCCGGCCACCATGGTCTGTGGTGCCGAGAGGCGCTGCGCGATCGCTGGCGTGCACATCGAGCCCACCACGAACGAGAGCGCCCAGGGCACGGTGCACAGGCCCGCCACCAGCGGCGACAGGCCCAGCACGAGCTGCAGGTGCTGCGAGATGAAGATGTAGACGCCGAACATCGCGAACGAGGTCAGCGCGTAGGTGCAGATGGCCGCGGCGAAGCGGGGCTGGCCGAACAGCTTCAGGTCCAGCAGCGGATAGTCGATGCGGCGCTGGCGGCGCACGAAAGTGGCGCCCGCCACCAGGCCCAGCACCGCGGCGGCCCAGGTGGCGGCGCCCGGATGGCCCTCGGCCGCCTGTTTGAGCGCGAACACGCCACCCAGCACGGCGGTGAGCGAGAGCGCCACGCTACCGAGGTCGAGCCGGCCGGCCTGGGGGTCGCGGTACTCGGGCAGCAGGAAAGGCCCGACCGCGAGCAGCAGCAACATCACCGGCACGGCGGCCCAGAAGATGGCCGGCCAGGCGAAATACTGCAGGATCACGCCGCCCACCAGCGGGCCGATCGCGCCGCCCACCGAGTAGCTGGAGATCCAGATTCCGATGGCGATGCGCCGCTCGCGCTCGTCGCGGAACATGTTGGAGATCAGCGAGAGCGTGGAGGGCGCCAGCGTGGCGCCGGCGATGCCGAGCAGCGCACGGGTCGCGATCAGCGCGTGCGCGGTGGTGGACAGCGCCGCCGCGATGGACGCCGCCGCGAAAGCGGCTGCGCCGATCATCAGCAGGCGCCGACGCCCGAGCTTGTCGCCCAGCGTGCCCATGGTGATCAGGAAGCCCGCGACCATGAAGCCGTAGATGTCGATGATCCACAGCAGCTGCGCGGCCGAGGGCTGCAGGTCGGCGCTGATCGCGGGCAGGGCGAGGTTCAGCACCGTGAGGTCCATGGCATAGACCAGGCAGGGCAGGGCGATCACCGCCAGGGCGATCCACTCGCGGCGCGTGGCCCGGGGCGGGGCGATCTCGGTCGGTGGCAGGGCAGCGGACATGGGGTCTCCTCGGGGTTCGGCGGTGGACCGCACCGAACCATGTGCCGGCGCCATCAGAACGAACGACGAACGAGGGCCCCGGGTTTCGACAACCCCAGTGGGGACTACAAACCGAGCATCAGCTTGAGGTTCTGCACCGCGGCGCCGCTGGCGCCCTTGCCCAGGTTGTCGAGGCGGGCGATCGCCACCGCGTGTTGCGCCTCGGGGTTGCCGAAGACGCGGATTTCGAGCCGGTTGGTGTCGTTGAGCGCGAGCGCGTCCAGTTTGCCGTTGTCGGTGGCCGGCTCGGCGCTCACCCATTCGCTGCCCGCGTAGTGCGCGGCGTAGATGGCGTGCAGGTCGGCGGCCGTGGGCTGGCCGGGCAGGGTGTCCAGGTGCAGCGGCAACTGCACCAGCATGCCTTGCGCGAAGTTGCCCACCGCAGGCAGGAAGATGGGCCGGCGCTTCAGGCCGGTGCAGGCCATGATTTCGGGGATGTGCTTGTGCTTGAGGCCCAGGGCGTACAGCTCATAGGCCGGGGCTTCGCCCTTTTCGTAGGCCTCGATCATGGAGCGCCCGCCGCCCGAGTAGCCGCTGACGGCCGGCAAGCAGACCGGGTGGTCGACGGGCAGCACGCCGGCGTCGATCAGCGGGCGCAGCAAGGCGATGGCGCCACTGGCGTAGCAGCCGGGGTTGGCCACGCGGCGGGCTTTCACCACCGCCTCGCGCTGGCCGGGCGCGAGTTCGGGAAAGCCGAACACCCAGCCCGGCGCCGTGCGGTGCGCGGTGGACGCGTCGATGATCCGGGGTTGTTGGCCGTGCAGGGCGTCGATCATGGCAACCGATTCGCGCGCCGCGTCGTCGTGCAGGCACAGAATGACCAGGTCGACCTGCGCCATCAGTTCGCGTTTGGCCGCGGGGTCCTTGCGCTTTTCGGGCGCGATGCTCACCACCTCGACCTGCGGCATGCCCTGCAGGCGTTCGCGGATCTGCAGCCCGGTGGTGCCCGCTTCGCCGTCGATGAATACCTTGGCCATGGTCGTTCTGCCTTGTCAGTGAGGATTCAGGAGGAAGTCCAACAATCGCAGGCTGTGCTGCGCGCTTTTGGTGCGTTGCACCATGATACAGTCCCCGGTTGCTGTTTTCAGTGCCCTCCTTACGGTCGCCCCGGGTCGGCCGTCACTCTTTTACCTGTCCCTGAGAGAGACCTCATGAAGATCCATGAATACCAAGGCAAGGAAATCTTGCGCCAGTTTGGTGTGCCCGTGCCCCGCGGCATTGCGGCATTTACGGTGCAGGAGGCGGTGGAAGCCGCGCAGAAGCTGGGCGGCCCGGTCTGGGTGGTCAAGGCCCAGATCCATGCCGGCGGACGTGGCAAGGGCGGTGGCGTGAAGGTGGCGAAGTCGGTGGACGACGTGAAGCGCCTGGCCGGCGAGATTCTGGGCATGCAGCTCAAGACGCACCAGACCGGGCCTGAAGGCCAGAAGGTCCGCCGCCTCTATATCGAAGACGGCGCCGACATCAAGAACGAACTGTACGTGTCGCTCGTCACCGACCGTGCGACCCAGAAGGTGGCGCTCATCGCATCCAGCGAAGGCGGCATGGACATCGAGGAAGTCGCCCACTCCACGCCCGAGAAGATCGTCACCGAGATGATCGATCCGCTGACCGGCATCACCGAAGCGCAGTCACGCAAGGTCGCCGCGGCCATCGGCCTGACCGGCGCCTCCGTGGACCAGGCCGTGGACATCTTCGCCAGGATCTACAAGTGCTACATGGACACCGACGCGTCCCTGGTGGAGATCAACCCCCTGAACTGCGATTCCAAGGGCAACCTGATGGCCCTGGACGCGAAGTTCAACTTCGACGCCAACGCGCTGTTCCGCCACCCCGAGATCGTGGCCTATCGCGATCTGGACGAAGAAGATCCGGCCGAAGTCGAAGCCTCGAAGTTTGACCTGGCCTACATCAGCCTGGACGGCAACATCGGCTGCCTGGTCAACGGTGCCGGTCTGGCCATGGCCACCATGGACACCATCAAGCTGTTCGGTGGCGAGCCGGCCAACTTCCTCGACGTGGGCGGTGGCGCCACCGCCGAGAAGGTCACCGAAGCCTTCAAGATCATGCTCAAGAACACCAAGGTCAAGGGCATCCTGGTCAACATCTTCGGCGGCATCATGAAGTGCGACACCATCGCCACCGGCGTGATCACCGCCTGCAAGGCGACCAACCTCAGCGTGCCGCTGGTCGTGCGCATGAAGGGCACCAACGAAGAGCTGGGCAAGAAGATGCTGGCCGAATCCGGCCTGCCGATCATTGCAGCCGACACCATGGCCGAAGCCGCGACCAAGATCGTCGCTGCCGTTAAGTAATGACCTTGGGGACAGATCTTTAGCTCTGTCCCCGACTGACTAGGAAGAAACCATGTCGATCTACATCAACAAAGACACCAAGGTCATCACCCAGGGCATCACCGGCAAGACCGGTCAGTTCCACACCGAAAAGTGCCAGGAATACGCCAACGGCAAAAACGCCTTCGTGGCCGGCGTGAACCCGAAGAAGGCCGGCGAGTCGATCTTCAACATCCCGATCTACGCCTCCGTCAAGGAAGCCGCGCAGCAGACCGGCGCGACGGTCTCGGTGATTTACGTGCCGCCCGCCGGCGCAGCCGCAGCCATCTGGGAAGCCGTCGAGGCCGACCTGGATCTGGCGGTCTGCATCACCGAAGGCATCCCCGTCAAGGACATGCTGGAAGTGCGCAATCGCATGAAGGCCAAGGAAGCTGCCGGCGGCAAGAAAACCTTGCTGCTGGGCCCGAACTGCCCCGGTCTGATCACGCCGGAAGAAATCAAGATCGGCATCATGCCCGGGCACATTCACCGCAAGGGCCGCATCGGCGTCGTGTCCCGTTCGGGCACGCTGACCTATGAAGCCGTGGCCATGCTGACCGAAGTGGGCCTGGGCCAGTCCAGCGCCGTCGGCATCGGTGGCGACCCGATCAATGGCCTGAAGCACATCGATGTGATGAAGGCCTTCAACGACGATCCCGACACCGACGCCGTGATCATGATCGGCGAGATCGGTGGCCCGGACGAAGCCGAAGCCGCCCTGTGGTGCAAGGCGAACATGAAGAAGCCCATCGTCGGCTTCATCGCAGGTGTGACCGCCCCCCCCGGCAAGCGCATGGGCCACGCCGGTGCGCTGATCTCCGGCGGCGCCGACACGGCCGATGCCAAGCTCGCCATCATGGAAGAGTCCGGCTTCATCATCACGCGCAACCCGTCCGAGCTGGGCAAGCTGCTCAAGGCGCAGCTCTGAGCGACCTGCCGGCACCGTGAAAAGGGCAACGCTTGCGTTGCCTTTTTTCATGGCCGCGTGGGTTTGAGGCGCCAAACCCACACAAAGGTCTTGATCGCCCGCCTGCGTCTGAAACAAAATGCTACATCTTGGGTGCCGGCGCATGTGCCGCCACCGACGGTGCGCTTGTCTCTGACCTCCGGGCAGTTCGCGGCGACCAGCAGGCGAACCCACCCGGAGAATGCGCGTCGTGTCCAGAATCAAGACGAAATCCCCACCAGGCCGAGGCCGGATCTGGCGATCCGATGCCTTGATGGGCCTGTTGGTGGTGCTCGCCGTGTTCGCGCTGCACGCCTCGACCGACCTGTTTGGCGGTCTCGAGCGCCGCTTCTACGACCTGGCCAGCTCGGCCAGCAGCCGCCAGCCGAGCGAGCGCATCGCCATCATTGCCATCGACGACCAGAGCATTGCCAACATCGGGCGCTGGCCCTGGCCTCGCGAGGTCCACGCCGAACTGATCGACCAGCTCAGCGCGGCCAAGGCCAAAACCGTGGCCCATACCGCCTTTTTCTTCGAACCCCAGACCGACCGTGGCCTGACCCGGTTGCGCGAGCTGCGGGGTCAGCTCGATGGCTCGGCGCCCGGCGCGGCGGCGCTGCCCGATCTGGGCGAGATCTCACGCCAGCGTCTGCTGGGTTTCATCGGCGAGGCCGAGCAGCAGCTGGATTCGGACGCACGGCTCGTCGCCAGCATGGCGCGCGCGGGCAATGTGGTCGTGCCCTCGGTGTTCGGCCTGGGCGAACCCCAGGGGCGGCCCGACGAACCGCTGCCCGCGTTTGCCCAGCGCAGCGCGGTGGCCGACGACAGCGGCTTTGGCGTGCCGGCCCTGCGCACGCAACAGCCGCTGCCCGCCATTGGCGATGCCGCCCGCGCTGTCGGCCACCTCAACCAGTTTCCCGACATCGATGGCGCGGTGCGCCAGGAGCCGTTGCTGGTCCAGTTCGACGGTTTTGCCGTGCCCTCGATGGGCTTGGCCACGGCCGCCCACAGCCTGAATCTCGGCAGCGCAGACATCCGGCTGTTGCCCGGTGTGGGCGTGCAGCTGGGCCGCACCCTCATTCCCACCGATGCGTCCGCGCGGCTGTTGCCCCAGTTCTATGCCGACCGCGATGGCCGGTCCGCGTTTGCGGTGGATTCGTTCTACGACGTGATCTCGGGGCGCATTCCCGCGAGCAAGTACACCGACAAGATCGTCATCATCGGCGCCACCGCGGCGGGCGTGGGCACGCTGTTCACCACGCCGGTGTCGGCGGCGATGTCGCCCGCGGCCATCCTGGCCCACATCACGTCGAGCCTTCTCAGCGGCCACTTCATCGCGCAACCGGTCTGGGGTGGCCTGACGGTGCTGGGGGTGTTGCTGCTGGTGTCCGCGTACCTGGTGCTGGTGCTGCCACGGCTGTCGGCGGCTGCGGGCGCCGGGATCACCGGCGCGCTGTTCGTGCTGCTGCTGGGCGCCGAGTACGGGTTGCTGGCCTCCGCCGCGACCTGGCTTCAGCTGGTGTTTCCGGCCGCGCTGCTGCTGATCGGGCACCTGGCACTCACCACCCGGCGTTTCCTGGCCACCGAGGCGGGCAAGCTCAAGTCGGACGAAGAGTCGGCCGAGACCAACCGCATGATGGGTCTGGCGCTGCAAGGCCAGGGCCAGCTCGACATGGCATTCGACCGTCTGCGCCGGGTGCCGCACAGCGAAGCGCTGATGGACAACCTCAAGCACCTGGCGCTCGACTTCGAGCGCAAGCGCCAGTTCAACAAGGCCGAGGCGGTGTATGAGCACATGGCCCGGCTCGACCACACCGACGCCGATGTGCAGTCGCGCCTGAAGCGCGCCCGCAACCTGTCGGAAACCGTGGTGCTCGGCGGCGGGTCGTCGCATCCTGGCGGCACGCTGCTGCTCACGGGCGGTGGCGTCGAGAAACCCATGCTGGGCCGCTACCAGGTGGAAAAGGAACTGGGCAAGGGCGCGATGGGCGTGGTTTACCTGGGCCGTGACCCGAAGATCGGGCGCACCGTGGCCATCAAGACACTGGCGCTGAGCGCCGAGTTCGAAGGCGCCGAGCTGGTGGACGCGCGCGAACGCTTTTTCCGCGAGGCCGAAACCGCCGGGCGGCTGCAGCACCCGCACATCGTCACCATCTTCGACGCCGGCGAAGAACACGACCTGGCCTACATCGCCATGGAATTCCTGCAGGGACACGATCTGGTCGAGCATACAAAGGCGGGCCACCTGCTGCCCGTGGCGACCGTGCTGTCCATTGGCGAGCGGGTCGCGCTGGCGCTGGACCACGCGCACCGCCAGCAGGTGGTGCACCGCGACATCAAGCCGGCCAACGTCATGTACGACCCGGCCACCGATGCGGTGAAGGTCACCGATTTCGGCATCGCGCGCATCACCGGTTCGAGCAAGACCAAGACCGGCATGGTGCTGGGCACGCCCAGCTTCATGTCGCCCGAGCAGCTCGCCGGCCAACACGTGGATGGGCGCTCCGACCTCTATTCGCTGGGCGCGACACTGTTCCAGCTGCTCACCGGTGCCTTGCCGCTGCGGGGCGATTCCATGGCTGCGCTGATGTACCAGATCGCCAACCAGCCCGCGCCCAGCGTGCGCACACTGCGGCCCGAACTGCCGCAGGAGCTGGCCGATATACTGGGCAAGACCCTGGCCAAACCGCCGTTGGAGAGGTACCAGACGGGGGGCGAACTGGCTGCCGATCTGCGCCGGGTGGCCGCTGTGCTGTCCCTGTCCGGCGACGCCGACGGGGCACCTGCCAACGTGCCGGTCCTGGCCGGGCGTGATGACGAAGACGCCATGCTTGCCACAGTTGTCACGCCGGCCCCGGTTTCGTCGATGGCGGCCCAAAGCACCAGCCCCGATATCCGCTTATAAATCGAACAATATGATTTTTGAGTATTTTTGTCTGACAGATCCGGGGCTCGTCAGGGACAACAACGAGGACTCCGTGTCGCTCGATCCCGACAACCAGATCGCGGTGCTGGCCGATGGCATGGGCGGCTACAACGCGGGCGAGGTCGCGAGTGCGATGGCGACCACCTTCATCAAGACGGAACTCGGACGCTGGATGTCCGAGGGTGGCCACGAAGCCAGTGCGCGTGAGCTCAAGCGCGCGATGGAAATCTGCATCGACAACGCCAACCGATCCATCTTCAACGCCGCCAATTCCAACGCGCAGTACGCCGGCATGGGGACCACCCTGGTCATGGGCGTGTTCCATGGCACGCGCGCCATGATCGGTCATGTGGGCGATTCGCGTTGCTACCGCATGCGGGCCGGCAGCTTCGTGCAGATCACGCGCGACCACTCGCTGTTGCAGGAGCAGATCGACGCCGGGCTCATCTCGCTGGAGCAGGCGCAGTACGCCACCCACAAGAACCTGGTCACCCGTGCGCTCGGGGTCGAGGACACCGTGTTGCTTGAAGTCAACGAGTACCGGGTCGAGGATGAAGACCTGTATCTGTTCTGCTCGGACGGACTGAGCGACATGATGAGCGACGAGCGCATGGCAGCCATCCTGGTGACGGCGGGAACGCTTGAAGAAAAGAGCCAGGCCCTGGTGGACGCGGCCAACGACGCCGGCGGGCGCGACAATATTTCGGTGATACTGGCGTATGCTAGGTCGAGGCCGGTGCGCAAGGGCTTGCTCTCGCGCATGCTCGGGAATTAGTCCGAATTTCCAGAATTTCAGAAATCACCCAACAGGTTCCAGAGGAGTCGGCCATGCCGAAAATGATCGTTTCCATTGATGGTGTCGTGATCAAGGAAGTGCAGCTCACCAAAGACCGCACCACGCTCGGCCGCCGTCCGTACAACGACATCGTGATCGACAATCTCGCGGTCAGTGGCGAGCACGCCGTGATGCAGATGTCCGGCGTGGACGTGTTTCTGGAAGACCTCAACAGCACCAACGGCACCTACGTCAACGGCAAGGCGATCAAGAAGCAGCAGCTGCAGAATGGCGACACCGTCGAGATCGGCAAGTACAAGATCAAGTTCGTGCACGAGGGTGCGACGGACAACTACGAAAAGACCATGGTCATCAACGCGGGCGCCGTGGTCGAAGCGGGCGAGTCGCAGAACGCTGCGCTGGGCAACGCCGCGATCAAGGTGATGTCCGGCACCGCCGCCGGACGCGAGGTGCCGCTGGTCAAGGTGGTCACCACCATCGGCAAACCCGGCGTGGCGGTGGCCGCCATCACGCGCCGACCGCATGGCTATGTGGTGGCTCTGGTCGAGGGCACCCTCAAGCCGACCATCAACGGCAATCCCATCGGGACCGACGCCGTCCACCTGCACCACGGCGATCTGCTGGAGCTGGCTGGCACGCAGATGCAGTTCGTCCAGCACTGAGCCACTCCCGTGCCCGGTGGGCGCGGACCACGGTCTGGGGCACAGACCGCAGGCACAAGTGCCAAAAAAGTCCTTTCCGGCGCCGTGCCAAACGGGTAGCCTTCGGCAGGCGGTTGCCACTCGATCCCAGCGGGGGTCGGGCCGACCAGATTCCAACCCCATGTGCCGGTGGCCCCGGCCATGCCACAGCCAAAGCTGCCGATGAGGGTCCGTGTACTGGGGTGTTCAGGCGCCATCTCCCATGGCTGTCGCACCACCTCCTTCTTGCTGGATGACGACGTCCTCATCGACGCGGGCACTGGCGTGGGCGACCTGACCCTGGACGAAATGGCGCGTGTCGACCATGTGCTGCTCACGCACTCCCACCTGGACCATGTCGCCGCGCTGCCGCTCATGCTGGACGCGGTGGCCGCGCGCCGCATGGCCGGCGGCTGTGCGCCGCTGCAGGTGCATGCGCTGCCTGGCACGATCCACGCGCTTCGGACGCACATCTTCAACAACCTGATCTGGCCCGACTTCTCCGCCATCCCCAGCGCCGACACGCCGCTCATGCGCTTCGTGCCCATTGCCGTGGGCGAGGTGCTGCAGGTGGGTGGCAAGGCGGTGGAGGTGCTGCCTGCCGTGCACACCGTGCCCGCGGTCGGCTTTGCGGCCGCCAGCGCTTCCGGCCATTGGGTGTTCAGTGGCGACACCGGGCGCAACCCGGCGTTCTGGCAGCGCGTCAACGAGCTGCCCGTGGCCCTGCTGGTGATCGAAACCGCCTTCAGCGACCGCGAGCACGCGCTCGCGTTGCGCAGCCTGCACCTGGCCCCCGGTTTGCTGGCCCTCGAGCTTGACCAGATCGATCCCCGCCGCCGGTATCCGATCTACATCACCCACACCAAGCCCGCAGAAACCGGCTTGATCATGGAAGAGATACGCCGCTTCGACGACGTCCCCCCGCAAGGGGAAGACCAGCGCCACGACATCCGCTGGCTCAGCGCCGGCCAGACCTTCGAGCTGTGACAATTCCTGTCCGCCGCAACGGGGCTGACAAAAAATGTCGGTCACATTCCGGCGCAGTGGTCACCAAATGTCACTGGGAGGGGGTGAAGCGTGAAATAGGCCGCGAAAAGGCCGCCATTTCAGGTTGGCACGGCGTCTGCTGATAGGGAAGCGTCCGTAACCCAACCCCCTGTCTCCAAGGAGTTTCCCCATGAAGCGTTCCCTGCAAAAAGGTTTCACCCTGATCGAACTGATGATCGTGGTGGCCATCATCGGTATTCTGGCTGCCGTGGCCCTGCCGGCTTATCAGGACTACACCACCCGTGCGAAGGTCAGCGAAGTGATTCTGGCGGCGTCTGCCGCCCGCACCTCGGTGAGCGAAGCTGCTCAGACGATCGGTGTGATGCCGACGTCCGCCAGCGTTGCAGCGGTGATCGACAGCCAGAACTCCACGTACGTCGCGTCTGTGGTCTATGCATACACCAGCGATTCGGTCGGCGTTATCACCGCGACCGCCCAGGGTGATCCGAAGATCAACGCCTCCACCATCACGCTCACCGGCACGCTCGGTGGCAATGGTCAGGTGGCTTGGGTGTGCGGCGGCACCATCCTGTCCAAGTACCGTCCGGCTTCCTGCCGCTAATCGGCAGTGTCCAGAAAAAGGCCCCGCGGGGCCTTTTTTTGTTGTCTGGCAGGATGCCCACCATGTCTAAACTTCCCATCTGGACGCCACTCGCATCCATACTGCTCGCGCTGGCCTGGTTGTTGCCGAACGCTTCCCCACCGTGGCCTGCGTTCCACAAGGATGCCTGGTCTGCATTCGTGTTCTGCCTGGTGGCCGCAGTCGTCGTGTTCAGGCGCCAGACAGGTGGATTTCGGGGGTTCTACCTCGATCCGATGGTGGCTGTGCTGCTGTTGCTGGCAGTCCTGCCGGTGGTGCAATGGGGCTTGGGTGTCGTCCATTTTTCGGGCCATGCGGCGGTCGGTTTCGGTTACTTCTCCGCCGCGGCTCTTGCCTGTCTGATCGGACGGACTTGGGAGCAAAGCGATCCTGGCAAGCCTGGAGACTTTCTTTTCCTGGCCCTGCTGTTGGCGGCCCTGGGCACGTCCTGGCTGATGCTTGCCCAATGGCTGCGCCTGGACGTGAACGATGTATGGGTCAACCCGCTGCCCTCGTGGGGACGTCCGTATGGCAATCTGGTGCAACCCAACAACGCGGCGACCTTGTTGATTCTGGGCATGGTGTCCCTGTTCTGGTTCGCTGTTCAAGGCCGCATCGGCAAGGTGGTCTGGGGTGTCGGGTCGGCCTACCTGCTGTTCCTTGTCGTGCTCACCGGTTCGCGAAGCGGCTACCTGTCGTTACTGGTCGTCACCCTGCTGGGCTTGTTCATGGGGTGGCGTCGCGCTGAGTTTCGTCCCTGGCGCGGCGCCTTCGCGTTGTTGCTCGGCTTGTTTCCCCTGTTTGTTTTTCTGGTGACCCGCGACTGGGGCGGCGAGACGGCATTTGCCCAGCAACCGTTCGAGCGCAACCTGACCAGCGCGCGACTGCTGGTGTATCGCGCGTACCTGGAGGCGGCCTGGGCAAGCCCCTGGCTGGGCTACGGATTCGAGCAGGGCGCCGTGACCCAACTGGCGTCTGCGGCGCTCGGGCATCAGCTGCCGGGGTTGTTTACCTGGGCGCACAACGCCTTTCTGGATCTGGCCACCTGGTTCGGCATACCGGTGGCTCTGCTGGCGATGGCCGCAGTCGCCGTGAGCTTGGTGGCCGTGCTGCGTGGCCCGTTTGACATGAAACGGGCTGTCTACTTTGCAGGCACTTGCGTGGTGTTCCTGCACGGCATGGTCGAGTTGCCGCTGGCGTATGCCTATTTCCTGTTGCCAGCCAGTCTGATGGCTGGCGCCATGCTCGCCGGCCTCAAGGTGTTTGCTCTGCCCCTGCCAAGGGCAGGCGTCGCAACCGTTCTTGTGGGTTTGATCGCCATGCTCGGGGTCATCACCCACGACTACCTGCAAATCGAATCAGCCTTCTACACATGGCGGTTCAAGCAGGCCAACGTCGGACGCAATCACCCCATGGATGTACCGGACACCTTGCTGCTCAATCAGGCAGAAGCGCTTCTGGTGGGACTGCGTGGCACGCCGGAGAGCATGACGGGCGACAGCTTGCGCGAATTTGAACAAGCGGTCTTCCTGGAGCCCTCAGCGGCGGCCCTGCAACATCTCGCTGAACTCCAGTTGGGTCGTGGTGATATTGCTGCAGCGCAAAGGACGGCCGACATGGGGCGTTTGCTGACCCAAGGCAAAGAACGCAAGGCGCTCGCCGCGCGATGGCGCTACCTCGGGACGCAGGATCCGGCGTTTCTTGCGGTCGTGTGGCGCGAGTAGCCGGTCGCGTTGCGACTGAGCGATCGGGTGGGAATCGCTTCACCCCGCCACAAACGCCCCACTCTTCCCCCCCCGTTTCTCCATCAACCGCACCCCGTCCATCACCATCCCCCGGTCCGCGGCCTTGCACATGTCGTAGATGGTGAGCAGGGCCACCGACACGGCGGACAATGCCTCCATTTCCACGCCGGTCTGGCCGGTGCATTCGGCCGTTGCGCGGCAGCGCACGCTGTGGCCGTCGGGCTCGATGTCGAACTCCACCGCCACGCGGGTCAGGGCGATCGGGTGGCACAGGGGGATGAGGTCGCTGGTCTTCTTGGCGGCCTGGATGCCCGCGATGCGCGCGATGCCGAGCACGTCGCCCTTTTTGGCGGTGCCCGCCTGGATCAGGGCCAATGTGGCCGGCAGCATGGTGATGCGGCCTTCGGCGATGGCGATGCGGTGGGTGCTGGCCTTGGCCGCCACGTCGACCATGTGGGCCTGGCCCTGGGCGTCGAAGTGGGTCAGTGGGGATGAAGGCTTTGTATCGGTCATGGGGACTTGTTTCGCGGACTTTACAGAACCGTCGGGACTTGGCGGCATCATACGGGGATGCGTTTTCCCCTGACGTCGTTGCTGCCCCCTTCCCGACGCGGCGCTGTGGCCCTGTGCGCATTCGCCATGGCCTCCCTGCTGCTGCCCGCGCCCGCGTCGATCGCCCAGCCGGTGCGCGACAACCCGTCCGCGGCGTCCCTGCCCAGCCTGGGCGACGGCCAGGGCATGTCGATCGCGGCCGAGCGGCGCCTGGGTGACCGCATCGCGCGCGACATCTACCGCGACCCGGACTACCTGGACGATCCGGTGATCGGCGACTACCTGCAGGCGCTGTGGCAGCCCCTGCTCGGCGCGGCGCGCGACCGGGGCGACGTGGCACCCGAACTCGCGGAGCGCATGGCCTGGGAACTCATGATCTCGCGCGACAAACGCGTCAACGCCTTCGCCTTGCCAGGGGGCTACATGGGTGTCAACCTCGGCCTGCTGGCGATGACCGACCGGCCGGAGGAACTCGCCTCGGTCATGGCGCACGAACTCAGCCACGTGTCGCAGCGCCACATCGCGCGCATGATGACGCGCGAAGACCGCATGGCACCCTGGATGATGGGCGCCATGATCCTGGGCGCGCTGGCGGCGGGCGCCAACTCGCAGGTGGCCGGCGCGGCCATCGCGGGCAGCTCGGCGGTGGCCGCGCAGTCGCAGCTGAATTTTTCGCGCGATATGGAACGCGAGGCCGATCGCGTGGGGTTTGGCGTGCTGACCGGCGCGGGCTTTGACGGACAGGGCTTCGTGAGCATGTTCGACAAGCTGCAGCAGGCCTCGCGGTACGACGATGGCTCCTTCCCCTATCTGCGCAGCCACCCTTTGACCGGCGAGCGCATCGCCGACATGCGCGCCCGCCTGCCGCAAGGCCCGGCCGCCGCGCCGGGTTCCAGCGCCGGTCCGGTGAATCCGGCACCTGTGGCCATCGGCAGTTCGATCATGGGCGCAGCCGGTCTGCGCCTGGACCTGCCGAGCGGTGGCACCCGCGGCACGTTGGGGCCCATGGCCGGCGGTAGCCTGCCCATGCCCGCGCGCACCGTGCACGCCCTGTTGTCGGCCCGGGCCCGGGTGCTGGCAGAGAACAGCCCGGACCGGCAGCGCGCCTGGCTGGCCAATGGCCAGGTGGCGAGCGCGTCCCCGGGGGACCGCTATGCCGCCGCGCTCTCGGCCTTGCGGCTGGGGCAGCGCGACCTCGCGCTGGACCTGGCGCAGCGCTTGCGCACGGCGGTCTCTGCCGAAGCCCGCCCGACGGTCGACGCCCTGCTGCTTGAACTGCTGCTCGCGCCGACAGCCGCTGCGGCGTCCTTGCCTGCACCGCAGTCGACCCTGCTTGCCGAGCTGCGCGACCAGGCCCTGGGCGGCACGTCGCGCGCGAGTGTCCTGCTGGGCGCGCAGGCCGCCCTGGCCACCGGGCAGCCGCAGCGCGCCGTGTCCCGCCTGCAGGCCTGGGTGGCGCTGCAGCCGCGCGATGCGCTGGCGTGGCAGACGCTGTCGCGGGCCTATGCGGTGCAGGGACAGTCGCTGCGCGCCATCCGTGCGGAGGCCGAAGCGCGCGCGGCGCACCTCGATTTCGCGGGCGCTGCCGACCGGTTCAAGGTGGCGCAGGGCCTGCCCGCGGCGCAACGCAGTGCCGACGCGATGGAACTCGCCATCGTGGACAGCCGTCGTCGCGAGGTGGAGGCGCTCCTGCGCGAATCGGTGCGGGAAGAATCGGACCGGTAGGACCGCCGTTCTGGCGGGCCGGCGGCTGCGCTCAGCGCAGGATGGAACGCGTGGCGGTGTTCACCACCAGCATCAGCACCGAGTAGATCAGCGATCCCAGCAGCGCCGCCACGAAACCGCTGACCTGGAAGCCGTCGAGCACGCTTGCGGCGGCCCAGAACAGCAGCGCGTTGATCACGAACAGGAAGAGGCCGAGCGTGATGACCGTGACCGGCAGGGTCAGGATCACCAGGATGGGCCGCAACACGGCGTTGAACAGGCCGATGACCGCCGCGGCGATCAGGGCCGAGGTGAAGCTCTGCACCTGCACGCCGGGGTAGAGGTAGGCCACCAGCAGCAGGGCGCAGGCCGCGAGCAGCCAGGTCAGGATGAGTTTCATGCGGTCAGCATACCAGCCGGTGGTGGCGCTCGCCGGAAAAGAAAAGGGGCGATGCCCTTGCGGACACCGCCCCTTGGATGGAAGCGCGGCTACCTCGATCAGGCCTCGTGTGTGACCGGCGGACGGCGGGAAGATATCCACTTGCCGAGCGCCAGAACCAGCAACGCGCCGACGATGTGAGCGGTCCAGTACAGCGTGTTGGAGATGACAGCCGCGCCCTGTGCATCGAGCGTGCCGAGCTTGGGCATCCACAGCCACTTGTCCGGGTTGACGAAGGCTGGGTCGGTGACCAGCATGCCACCCGCAATCCAGCCCAGCAGCATGCCGCCGAGGGTGATGATGATGGGGAAACGCGCCATCAGCTTGATGACCATCGTGCTGCCCCAGACGATGATGGGGATGGAGATCAACAGGCCCAGCACCACCAGCAGGAACGAGTGCTCGCCCGCGTTCTGGGCGGCGCCAGCGATGGCGATGACGTTGTCCACGCTCATGACGAGGTCGGCCACGATGATGGTCTTGATGGCGGCGAGCAGCTTGTCGCTGGTCTGGATATCGCCGTGAGCCTCGTCATCGGGTGCCAGCAGCTTGACGCCGATCCACACCAGCAGGATGGCGCCGACGAGTTTGATGAACGGCACGGTCAGCAGCGTCATTGCGAAGGCGATCAGGATGACACGCAGGATGATGGCGCCGGCCGTGCCCCAGATGATGCCCTTGGTGCGCTGCGCGGGAGGCAGCTTGCGGCAGGCCAGCGCGATCACGACCGCGTTGTCGCCGCCCAGCAGGATGTCGATCAGAATGATTTGTCCCAGCGCGACCCAGAACGCAGGCGATGTCAGGAAATCCATAAATTCCTCGTTGTCGTTTGTTCACAGGGGCAGGACGCGGGGCACTTTCCCCGCCGTCTGCCCCGCCTTCTCACGTCTTGACCACCACCGGCGATCAGAAGGCGCTGTCTTCTCTGCCCACGATGGCGCAACCGCGCTGGCGAAGGGGATGGACATGCCTTGATCGGCCCGTGGGGGCCCATCAAAGGTCTGGCTCGGCCTGGCGACGTGATCGCCGGGCCCGGGCTGCCGGAAGCCGGGGGCTTCGTACTGACGACAACCCGAATGTCCACCGGTGGTGGGCATTGCGGCCCCTCTGCGCTGGATCGGAGAGCTACTCCCCTTCGAGACCCGCGATTGTACCGGCCCGTCACGGCGCGCAGCCGTCCGGCGGGGTACGCAGTTACCACAAGGCTGAAGCGGTGTTGCGGCATCCGGCGAGGTCGTAACGCCGCTGGACTGGCTATGATCCACACCCCATGGCCGGCATCCACATCACCGACATCGAAGCCGCGATCAACTTCTGGCGTGAGCGCTCACCCTCGCCCGATGGTGTGTCGCTGCCGAAGGAGACGCGCGCGCTGGCCGAGGTCTATGCGCTGATGGTGTGGTTCCACGAAACCGAGGCCGACGAGGCCACGCTGCCGACCAGGGCCCGCGCGGCGTGGATGGCCTGGTACGACACCATGCCCGACACGCCCTGCATCGCCATCTGCTCCACGAGCCAGGGCGACGAGGTCTGCAAGGGCTGCGGCCGCAGCTTCGACGAGGTGCAGCGCTGGACCGAGATGACGCCGGCCGAGAAGCGCGCGAGCTGGCGGCGCATCACCATCGAAGGGGACGCCTGGCGCTTCAACCGCTATGCGGAGCGGGCGCTGGAAGAGTCGGGTCGCTAGGGCCTCACGCGGGCACGGCGTAGTGGGCCTGCGTCAGGTGGTCCACGCCACAGCTGAAGTCGCTCACCCAGTCGATGAATTCGCCCACGGCCGCGCCGGCCAGGGGCGCGCCGTGCTGCGGGACGATCATGCGGATCGGCAGCGTGCGCGCCATGTGGGCCCACAGGCGCAGCACCTTGGCCGACACCATGTAGCGCCGGTGGAAGCCCTCCATCTTGGGAATGTGCCCGGCCAGCGAGGTCACCGGCCGCGCGGCGTCGGCCGAGCTGCCGATGGACACGCCCAGATCGCCCGAGAACAGGATGCGGCTCACCGGATCCCAGAACTGGAAGTTGCCCTCCGAGTGCATGAAGTGCGCCGGCAATGCCACCAGCTCGCTCCCGCCCAGCGCAATGCGCGCGCCCGGGTCGGGGATGCCGACGATGCGGCCCTGCGTCTTGCCGGGCTTGCAGAAATGCGGTGCGAAGCGCTCCCACAGCCTCGAGATGTAGAGCGTGGCTTGCGTGCTGGTCATCCAGCGGTCCAGCGAGGCGATGATGTCCGGGTCGGCGTGCGAGGCCAGGATCATGGACAGCCTGCTGGGTGGGAAGTAGCGCCCGATGGTCAGCAGCAGCTCGTTGTAGGCCACGTTGCCGCCCGGGTCGATGACGGCACCGGTGTCGCCGTGGATCACCAGGAACTGGTTGGCCTGCACGGCTTCGCCGCCCTCGTCGGCGAGGTGGGTGAACATGAGACAGACGTGGCCATCTTCATTGAACAGTTCGATGGCCATGGCCAGCATCTCCGGGACCGCGCAGAAATGCGCAGGCCGGACTTTAGGCGGACCCGGCCCGGGCCCGCTTGAGCCATGTCAAGCCCCGGCGTTTCAGACCCGCCGGGCCAGCTCGGTGGCCTTGCCCACGTAGCTGCCCGGCGTCATCGCCAGCAGGCGGTCCTTCTCGGGCTGCGGGATCTCCAGGCTGCGGATCAGTTCGTGCAAGGCCTCGGCGGTCACCGTCTTGCCGCGTGTGACCTCCTTGAGCTTCTCGTACGCGCCCGACACGCCGTAGCGCCGCATCACGGTCTGGATCGGTTCGGCCAGCACTTCCCAAGAAGCGTTCAGGTCGTCGGCGATCGCCTCTTCGTTGAGCTCGAGCTTGCCCAGGCCCACGCCCAGGGAGTGGTAGGCCAGCACGGCGTAGCCCAGCGCCACGCCCATGTTGCGCAGCACGGTGGAGTCGGTCAGGTCGCGCTGCCAGCGGCTGATCGGCAGCTTCTCGGACAGGTGGCGCAGCAGTGCGTTGGCCAGGCCCAGGTTGCCCTCGGCGTTCTCGAAGTCGATCGGGTTGACCTTGTGCGGCATCGTCGACGAGCCGATCTCGCCGGCCTTCAGGCGCTGCTTGAAATAGCCCAGGCTCACATAGCCCCAGATGTCGCGCGCGAGGTCGATCAGGATGGTGTTGGTGCGCGCGACCGCGTCGAACAGCTCGGCCATGTAGTCGTGCGGCTCGATCTGGATGCTGTAGGGCTGGAAGGTCAGGCCCAGGCCGAGCGGTTCGGGCTGCTCGATCACGTTGCGGCTGAAGGCCTCCCAGTCGAACTCGGGCCAGGCGCTCAGGTGGGCGTTGTAGTTGCCCACCGCGCCGTTCATCTTGCCCATGAGCTTCACGCTGGCGATCTTCTCGCGCGCCGCGACCAGGCGCACCACCACGTTGGCGACTTCCTTGCCCACCGTGGTCGGGCTGGCGGTCTGGCCGTGCGTGCGGCTGAGCATGGACACGGCCGCGTAGGCGTGGGCCATCTCGCGCAGCTTGTCGATCACCGCGTCCAGCGCGGGCAGCAGCACGGCGTCGCGCCCGCCCTTGAGCTGCAGCGCGTGGCTGGTGTTGTTGATGTCCTCGCTGGTGCAGGCGAAGTGCACGAACTCGGCCGCCTTCTCCAGCTCGGGGCGCGCCTCGAAGCGCGACTTGATCCAGTACTCCACCGCCTTCACGTCGTGGTTGGTGACTTTCTCGATGTCCTTGATGGCCTGGCCGTCGGCCTCGCTGAAGTTCTTCACCAGACCCATGAGGTAGGTGCGCGCGCCGGGCGAAAGCGGCTTGAACTCGGCCAGGCCGGCGTCGGACAGGGCGATGAACCAGGCGATCTCGACCTGCACACGGCGGTGCATGTAGCCCTGCTCGCTCATGAAGGGGCGCAGGCTGGCAAGGCGGCCGGCGTAGCGGCCGTCGAGCGGCGACAGGGCCGAGATGGCGCTGGGCGTCGTGGAAGCGGCGTGGGAGGAAGCGGCGGGTGAAGGGGTGGTCGGGCGCATCCCGCGATTGTAGGAGGCTCATCCGGCGCGCCGCCCGCCGTTGGGCGCCATGGCCCGCGTCAGCCGGGCGTGGGCGCGTGCTCGCTAGAATCGTGTTCCCACGTCCAACCGATCACCCCACTCCCCATGAAACTCATCGGCGCCATCACCAGCCCCTACGTGCGAAAAGTGCGCGTCGTCATGGCCGAGAAGAAACTGGACTACCAGTTCATCCTCGAAGATGTGTGGTCGGCCGACACGCAGATCATGACCTCCAACCCGCTCGGCAAGGTGCCCTGCCTGGTGATGGAAGGCGGCGAGGCGGTGTTCGACTCGCGCGTGATCGTGGAATACCTCGACACGCTTTCGCCGGTGGGCAAGCTCATTCCCTCGCAGGGCCGCGAGCGCGCCGAGGTGAAGACCTGGGAGGCGCTGGCCGACGGCGTGCTCGACGCCGCGATCCTCGCGCGCCTGGAAACCACCTGGGCGGGCCGCACCGACCAGCAGCGCAGCAAGGCCTGGATCGACCGCCAGCTCGCCAAGATCGAGGCCAGCCTGAAGTCGATGAGCCAGGGCCTGGGCGAGAAGCCGTTCTGCTCGGGCATCCACTTCAGCCTGTCCGACGTGGCCGTGGGCTGCGCGCTGGGCTACCTCGATTTCCGTTTCCCGGTGATCGACTGGCGCACGCCCTACCCCAACCTGGCGCGCCTGGGCGACAAGCTCAACCAGCGCCAGAGCTTCGTGGACACCAGGCCGAACTGAAGCGACTCAGCTGTTCGCTCGCTGTTTCAGCCAGCGCATCAGCCCTCCCACCACCGGCAGCTTCTCGTACAGCTCCTCGGCCGCGTCCCAGTAGTCGCGGTGGTCGCGGATCAGGCCGTCGTTCGTCATCAACAGGTGCGAGCCGCCACGCACCACCTGCTCGGTGGTGGTGTCGAAGCGCTTGAAGCGGAAGCGGAATTCCCAGGCCAGGAAACACTGCGTCCCGTCCACGATGCGCGCCGTGACCACGAAGCGCGGCCCGTGCAGGCTCTCGAACATGTGGGCAAAGATGCGCGCGATCGCCGGGATACCCTGCACCTCGTTGAACGGATCCTTGAAGCGCGCGTCGGCGGTGTAGAACGCATCTAGCTGGTCCAGCGTGCGCGGCGAGATTGCCTCGAACCAGTTGCAGAGGCGGTCGATGGCGGGGCGCAGGTCGGGCGTGTCGTCGGTGTGCATGGACGCGTTATAGCCCGGTGAAGCGGCGCACCGCCGGGAAATACGCGCGGTAGGGCAGCAGGCGCAGCAGCTTCATCCAGCGCGTGAAGCGCTTGGGGTAGTGGATGTCGAACGCACCCTGGCCCCAGCCTTCGATCATGGCCTGCGCCGCCTGCGGTGGCGTGATCAGCGCCGGCATGGTGAAGTCGTTCTGCGCGGTCAGCGGTGTCTGCACGAAACCGGGGTGCACCACGCTCACGCCCAGGCCCAGCGGCTGCAGGTCGAGGTACAGGGTCTCGGTGAGGTTGGTGAGGGCGGCCTTGGTCGGCCCGTAGGCCAGGCTCTTGGGCAGGCCGCGAAAGCCCGCCACGCTGCTGATCAGGCTGATGTGGCCGCGCCCGCGCGCGGTCATGGCCGGCAGCACCGCGTCGAGCACGTGCAGCGCGCCGCTGTAGTTGATGTCCAGGTGGCGCCTGAGGTCGGCCAGGTCCATGTCGCTGGCGCGCATCTCGCGGTAGTGGCCGGCGCAGTACACCACCAGGTCGAGCGTTCCCTGGGCCAGGATCTCGCGCGCGGCCTGCGCCACGGCCGCAGCATCGGTCACGTCCAGCGGCCAGGCCTGCGCCGCCGCCGCGCCGTCGCGCGGCGGGTGCGCCGCCACGAAGGCATCGAGCGCCCCGGCCTTGCGCGCCGACACCAGCACCTGCGCGCCGCGCGCGTGCAGCGCCGAGGCCGTGGCCTCGCCGATGCCGCTGGAGGCGCCGACCAGCCAGACGCGCAGGCCGCGCCAGTCGGTGATCGGCGGGTTCATGGGCCTGAACAGCGAAAAGCCGCGCGGCACGGCGGCCGTGCGCGGCGAGGCCGCGGCCGGCGCTTCGACGAAGGCGCGCGGCGCGTTCATGGCGCGCGTTTCACGAACGACAGCGTGACCTCGCCCAGCCGGATGCCGAACTTGCTCATCTCGGCCTTGTTCAGCATCACGCGGTTGTCCACGAGGTACATCCAGTCGTCGAACTGCACCTCGTAGGCCTTGCCATCCACCGGCAACAGCAAGGTGTAGCCCCAGCGGAAAGCGTTGCCCTTCTGCTCGCCGCGCGCCACGCCCACCACGTCGTCGGCGGTGCCGCTGAACTGGCCGTTGCCCAGGTGCTTCATGCGCCAGACGCGCTTCTGCGTCGTGCCGTCCGAGTACACGAAATCCTCGTCGAGCACGCCGTCGTCGCCGTTCCAGCTGCAGCGCATGACCACGGTGAAGCGCTTGACCACCGCGCCCGAGCGGTCGGTGAACACGCCGTATGCGTCCAGCGTGCCGTTGAAATAGGTGCGCAGGTCCAGCACCGGCTTGTCGTTCGCGTACTGCGCCACTTGAGGGCCGGCGCAGCCGGAGAGGGTGGCGGCCGAGGCGATGCCGGCGGCGATCAGAAGGCGTCTTTGCATGGGGGGTCTCTCAGGGCGTGGACGGGGCGGAAGGGGTGGACGGCGCGGGCGCGAGGCGCTGCGCCGGCCGGATGACGAGGGCGTACAGCGCGGCGGCGGCCAGCAGCTTGAGCGCGCAGGGCAGCAGGCAGTAGGCAACGGTGAGGGTCTGCAGCGCGGCCGGGTCGCGCGCGCCGGGCGTGTAGCCGAACAGCGCGAGCAGCGGCAGCGCCAGGCCCGCGGCCAGCGCCAGGTTGAGCTTGGTGGCGAAGTTCCACCAGCCGAAGTACGCGCCTTCGCGCCGGCCGCGCTCACCGAGCTGGCCGATCAGGCCGGCGAGCAATGCGCCGGGCAGGGTGAGGTCGGTGCCCAGCGCCACGCCCGAGAGCGCGCACACGATCAGGAAGGCGGCCACGTCGCCCGCACCCAGCGTGGCGGCCCAGATGAACACCCCCACCGACAGGCCCATGCCCACCAGCCAGGTGCGCGCCAGCCCGAGCCGCGCCACCAGCCGCACCCAGAGCGGGATCGACAGCGCGGCGCACAGGAAGTAGGTGGCCAGGAACGCGGGCTCGACCGCGGGCGCGGCCTGCAGCCGGTCCTGCACGAAGAACAGCACCAGCGTGGCCGGCACCGCGCTGGCGGTGCCGTTGATCACGAACACCGCGAGCAGGCGCAGGAACGCCGGCTGGCGAAGCGGCGACGCGCCCAGGGCCATGGCGGTGCCGGTGGCTTGCAGGGTGATCGGCGTGGCCGAGCCGCTCCAGGCCCACCAGCCCAGCGCCAGCAGCACCGCGAACGCCGCCACCGTGGCACCCAGGCCCAGCGTGGCCGGCAGCACGGCGGCGATCAGCACGCCCAGCAGGGACAGGCCTTCGCGCCAGGCCACCACGCGGCTGCGCTGGGCTTCGTTGCCACCGAGCCGCGCGCCCCAGGCCTGGTGCGCCACCGAGACCACGCTGTAGGCGGTGTAGGTGATGGCCATCAACAAGCCGGCCCAGCCGAGCAGTGCCGTGGTGCCGGCTTCGCGCACGGCCGCCGGCGGAAACAGCAGGCCCCAGAGGCCGAGCGCGAGCACCACCGCGGCCGTGGCGGCCGCGGCCAGCACGGCGCGCGGCGAGCGCGCAGCCA
>QZKF01000064.1 GCA_003599455.1 Comamonadaceae bacterium | reverse complement strand
GTCGATCTGGTCGTAGGCCTTGGCCGAACCGCCAAACTTGGCCGCCAGCACCGTCGTGATCGCCGCCGTCAGCGTCGTCTTGCCATGGTCAACGTGACCAATCGTGCCCACGTTCACGTGCGGCTTGGTCCGCTCAAATTTCTCTTTTGCCATTTTTCAGCTCCAAATCAAAACTGCCGAAACAACCAAAACATCTGCCACAACTGGTGCCCTTGGCGGGAATCGGACCCGCGACCTCTCCCTTACCAAGGGAGTGCTCTACCACTGAGCCACAAGGGCCAAGGAGGCCGGCAAGCCGACCACCCCGGAATTCAAATCTGACCGCCGACGGGATGTGGAGCGGGAGACGGGAATCGAACCCGCGTCATCAGCTTGGAAGGCTGGGGTTCTACCATTGAACTACTCCCGCCCGAACAAACCGGCACCACACGGCGCCGGAACACTGGGGCGCGACTTCCCATTCGCACACACATCACATCGATCGCTGGTGGAGGAGGCTGGATTCGAACCAGCGTACGCGTAAGCGGGCAGATTTACAGTCTGCTGCCTTTAACCACTCGGCCACCCCTCCATAGCGCAGCCCGCGATTATGCCATGGATTTATGGCGAAGCGCCTGCAGCCCCACGGACGACCGAGTCACCAGAGAACGGGCGGCAGGCCTTGACCGGCCAGCCAGCGATTGGCCAGGCCGAAATGGCCACAGCCGACGAACGGCACCGGGCCGCGCCGGGCCGAGAGGGGCGAGGGGTGGTTCGCGCTCAGCACCAGGTGGCGCCGTACATCGATCAGAGGCGCCTTTTTCTGCGCGTGGGCACCCCAGAGCAGGAACACCTTGGGGCCGTCCGCCTCGCTGCAGTGGCGGATGACGGCATCGGTCAAGGCCTCCCAGCCCCGGCCGGCGTGGCTGGCCGGCTGGCCGTCTTCGACCGTCAGGCCGGTGTTGAGCAGCAGCACGCCCTGCTGCGCCCAGCGCACCAGCGAACCATCGGTCGGCGCCGGCGTGCCCAGGTCGCGCTGCAGTTCCTGCAGCATGTTGCGCAGGCTGGGTGGAATCTTGACGCCCGGCGCCACCGAAAACGCCAGCCCTTCGGCCTGTCCGGGCCCGTGGTACGGGTCCTGGCCCAGGATGACCACCCGGATCGCCTCGGGCGGGGTGAGGTCCAGGGCGCGCAGCGGCTGCGGCGGGTAGACCACCGCGCCCTGCGCCAGCCGCTCATCCAGGAAACGCAGCAATCCGCGCCCCTCGGGCGACGCCTGGAAGCCGGACACCAGACCTGCCCAGCCGGGCTGGACCGGCCAGCCGGCGGGATCGGCCGAAGCCAGGCGGGTCGCCGCCACAGGGGCGTCCCAGTCGAAACCGGCCTGCACCACCGCCCCCTCAGGCGAACAATTCGGCCAGCGCCAGGCCCGGTTCGGGCGCGCGCATGAAGGCCTCGCCGACCAGGAAGGCGTGCACGCCGGCGGCGCGCATGGTCTGCACATCGCCCCGGCCCAGGATGCCGGACTCGGTGATCAGCAGCCGGTCGGCCGGCACATCGGCCATGAGGTCCAGCGTGGTCTGCAACGTCACCTCGAAGCTGCGCAGGTTGCGGTTGTTGATGCCCACCAGCGGCGTCCTGAGCCTGAGCGCGCGCTGCAGTTCGGCGCGGTCGTGCACCTCCACCAGCACCGACATGTTCAGGCCGAGCGCGATGGCCTCCAGCTCGGCCATGCGGGCGTCGTCCAGGCAGGCGGCGATCAGCAGGATGGCGTCGGCGCCCATCGCGCGGGCTTCATAGACCTGGTAGGGGTCGACCATGAAGTCCTTGCGCAGCACGGGCAGGTCGCAGCTGGCGCGTGCCTGCTTCAGGTAGTCGGTGCTGCCCTGGAAGAACTGCCGGTCGGTCAGCACCGATAGGCAGGCCGCGCTCACGACCCCATCGCCCTCGGCGTAGCTCTGGGCGATGTCGGCCGGGATGAAGTCTTCGCGCAGCACGCCCTTGCTCGGGCTGGCTTTCTTGACCTCGGCGATCACCGCGGCCTGGCCGGCGGCAATCTTGCGGCGCAGCGCGCCCTCGAAATCGCGCGTGAGCACGCGGCTCTCGGCGTCGAAGCGCACCGCGTCGAGCGGTTTCTTGCGCTGGGCGGCGGCAATTTCTTCGTGCTTGACGGCCACGATCTTCTGCAGGATGTCGCTCATGGGGTGTTCCGGGTCAGGCCGCGAAGGCCTTGAGTTGTTCGAGTTTGGCCAGCGCCGCGCCCGAGGCCAGCGTGCGCCGCGCCAGCGCGATGCCCGCGCCCATGTCGGCGACCACGTTGGCCGCGTACAGCGCCACGCCGGCGTTGAGCGCCACGATCTCGCTGGCGGCCTTGAAGGCCGGGTCGTCGCGGCCCTCCAGCACGCCCATCAGCATCTGGCGCGAGGCCTCGGGCGTTTCCACGCGCAGCGCGCGGCTGCTGGCCATGGTCATGCCGAAGTCCTCGGGGTGGATCTCGTACTCGGTGATCTCGCCGTTCCTGAGTTCGCCCACCAGCGTGGCCGCGCCGAGCGAGACCTCGTCCATGCCGTCGCGGCCGTACACCACCACCGCATGCTCGGCGCCCAGGCGCTGCAGCGCGCGCACCTGGATGCCCACCAGGTCGGGGTGGAAAACGCCCATGAGGATGTTCGGTGCCGAGGCCGGGTTGGTCAGCGGGCCCAGGATGTTGAAGATGGTCTTGATGCCCAGCTCGCGCCGCACCGGGGCCACGTTCTTCATGGCCGGGTGGTGGTTGGGCGCGAACATGAAGCCCACGCCGACCTGTTCGATGCAGCGCGCGATGGCCTCGGGCGGCAGGTTGATGTTGATGCCCAGGCTCTCCAGCACATCGGCGCTGCCGCTCTTGCTCGAGACACTGCGCCCGCCGTGCTTGCTCACGCGCGCGCCGGCCGCGGCGGCGACAAACATGCTGCAGGTGGAGATGTTGAAGGTGTGCGAGCCGTCGCCACCGGTGCCCACGATGTCGACCAGGTGCGTCTTGTCGGCCACGTGCACCTTGGTGGAGAACTCGCGCATCACCTGCGCGGCGGCGGTGATCTCGCCGATGGTTTCCTTCTTCACGCGCAGGCCGGTGATGAAGGCCGCCATCATCACCGGCGACATCTCGCCGCTCATGATCAGGCGCATCAGGTGCAGCATCTCGTCGTGGAAGATCTCGCGGTGCTCGATGGTGCGCTGCAGGGCCTCCTGCGGGGTGATCTTGTGCGCGGTCGCGGTGTGGGGCATGGGGGTCTCCAGGGCTTCTCTTTTTACTGGGCGGGATTGTCGGTCATGGCCAGCTTCAGGCCGAAGCCGACGAACAGCAGGCCGGCGGCGCGGTCCATCCAGTGCATGGCGCGCTGCACCACCTGCACGCGGCGCGCGGCCCAGGCGGCGAGCCAGGCATAGCCGAAGTTGATGGGCAGCGAGTTGAGGTTGAAGATCAACCCCAGCAGCAAAAACACCAGCGCCTTGTTCGGCGCCTCGGGCGCGATGAACTGCGGCACGAAGGCCAGGAAGAACAGCGCGACCTTGGGGTTGAGCACGTTGGTGAGGAAGCCGCGGCGGTACACGCGCCAGAGGTTCACTTCGGTCGTGCCCGCGCTCAGGTCCAGCGGCGTGGCCTTCGAGAGCAGCAGGCGCACGCCCATCCACAGCAGGTAGGCCGCGCCGATCCACTTGAGCACGGCGAACGCGGTGGCCGACGTGGCCAGCAGCGCGCTCACACCGATGGCGGCGGCGAACACGTGCACGAAGCAACCGCTGACGATGCCCAGCGCGGCCACGATGCCGGCGCGCACACCGCTCCGGAGCGCGTTGGTGACGATGTAGAGGACGTCCGGGCCGGGCGTGAGGTTGAGCAGCCAGCCAGCCGCGATGAAGAGCAGGAGTTGCGGCAGCTCGGGCATGGCGACCTCCGGCTCAGTAGACGGCGGTGCCGGTGGGCCGCACGGAGGCCGCCGCAACGCCCTGCGCGAAGAAGGCCCTGACGCTGGCGATCGCGCGGTCGATGCCGGCCGCGTCCACGTCGAGGTGGGTCACGAAACGCAGGCCGATCAGGCCGGTGGCGAGCACGCCGTCGCGCGCCAGGTGGGCCAGCAGATCGGGGCCACGCCCGTTCGCCACATCGACGAACACGATGTTGGTCTGCGCCGAGCGCACCGCCAGGCCGTCGATGCCGGCCAGCCCCTGCGCCAGGCGCTGCGCGAGCGCGTGGTCGTCGGCCAGGCGGTGGATGTGGTGGTCCAGGGCGTGGTGCGCCGCGGCCGCGAGCAGGCCCGACTGGCGCAGCCCGCCGCCCAGCATCTTGCGCCAGCGCAGCGCGCGGCGGATCAGGTCTTTGGAGCCGCACAGGGCCGAGCCCACGGGCGCGCCCAGGCCCTTGCTGAAGCACACGGAGACGCTGTCGAAGCGGTCCACGATGCCGCGCACGGCTGCGTAAGGATCACCCCCAGCCGCCACCGCCGCGTTGAACACGCGCGCGCCGTCCAGGTGCACCGCCAGCCCGTGTTCGCGCGCCAGCGCGGTCGCCTGATCGAGGTAGTCGACGGGCATGGGGTGGCCGTTCCAGGTGTTTTCCAGGCACAGCAGGCGCGTGCGCGCGAAGTGCGGGTCGTCGGGCTTGATGGCCGCGGCGATGTCGGCCAGCTGCATCTGCCCGGTGGCGTTTTGCGCCAGCGGCTGCGGCTGGATGCTGCCCAGCACGGCCGCGCCACCGCCTTCGTAGCGGTAGGTGTGGGCGTTCTGGCCCACGATGTATTCATCGCCACGCTCGCAGTGCGCCAGCATCGCGCACAGGTTGCTCTGCGTGCCGCTGGGCATGAAGAGCGCGGCTTGCTTGCCGGTGATGGCGGCGATGCGTTCCTGCAAGGCCAGCACCGAGGGGTCGTCACCGAACACGTCGTCGCCCAGCGGCGCGGCCATCATGGCCTCGCGCATGGCGGCAGTGGGTTGCGTGACGGTGTCACTGCGCAGATCAACGGTTTTCATGCTTGTTCCAGAAAATTCCTGAGCATGGCGTGGCCGTGCTCGGTGAGGATGCTCTCGGGGTGGAACTGCACGCCTTCGATGGCGAGCGTCTTGTGCTTCACGCCCATGATCTCGCCGTCGTCGGTCCAGGCGGTCACCTCCAGTTCGGGCGGGCAGTCGCTGCGGCGGATCGCCAGCGAGTGGTACCGATTCACCGTGAACCGCGGCGGCAAGCCCGCGAACACGCCTTGCTGCGTGGTGGTGATCACACTGGTCTTGCCGTGCATGAGCTCCTGCGCGCGCACCACCGTGCCGCCCAGCGCGGCGCCGATGGCCTGGTGGCCCAGGCAGACGCCCAGGATGGGCAGCTTGCCGGCGAAGTGCTGGATCGCCGCGACCGAGATGCCGGCTTCGGCGGGCGAACACGGGCCGGGCGAGATCACCAGGCGGTCCATGCGGCCCTCGTCGAGACGGCGCTGCAGTTCATCGACAGTGACTTCGTCGTTGCGCACCACGGTCACTTCGGCCCCGAGCTCGCCGAGGTACTGCACGATGTTGAAGGTGAACGAGTCGTAGTTGTCCACCATCAGCACTTGAAGTGGCGTGTTCATTCCAGACCCTCCTCGACCAGCTCGGCCGCGCGCAGCAGCGCGCGCGCCTTGTGCTCGGTTTCCCTCCATTCCATCTCGGGCACCGAATCGGCCACCACGCCAGCGGCCGCCTGCACATAGAGCGTCTGGTCCTTGATGATGCCGGTGCGGATCGCGATCGCCACGTCCATGTCGCCCGCGTAGCTCAGGTAACCACACGCGCCGCCATAGATGCCGCGCTTGGTCGGTTCGAGCTGGTCGATCAGTTCCATGGCGTGCACCTTGGGCGCGCCGGTGAGCGTGCCGGCCGGGAAGGTCGCCTTGAGCACGTCCATGCTGGTCATGCCGTCCACCAGCATGCCCTCGACGTTGCTCACGATGTGCATCACATGGCTGTAGCGCTCCACCGCGAAGGCCTCGGTCACCTTGACGGTGCCGATCTTCGCGATGCGGCCGATGTCGTTGCGCGCCAGGTCGATCAGCATCACATGCTCGGCGCGCTCCTTGGGGTCGTTGATCAGCTCGGTCTCGGTGGCCTTGTCCTGCTCGGGCGTGGCGCCGCGCGGCCGGGTGCCGGCCAGCGGGCGGATCGTCACCTTGGTGCCCTCGGCCGTGTTCTCCTGGCGCACCAGGATCTCGGGCGAGGCCCCCACCACGTGGAAATCGCCGAAGTGGTAGTAGTACATGTAGGGGGAGGGGTTGAGCGAGCGCAGCGCGCGGTACAGGCTCAGCGGCGACTCGGTGTAGCGCTTCTTGATGCGCTGGCCCACCTGCACCTGCATGAAGTCACCGGCGGCGATCAGCTCCTTGGCGCGGTCCACCGCCTTCAAGTAGTCGGCCTTGGCGAAGTCGCGCTCGGCCGGGTAACCCTGGCTGGGCTTGACCACCGGCGCGCTCACCGAATATTTGAGCGCCTCGCGCAGTTCACGCAGGCGCTTCTTGCCGCTGGCGTAGGCCTCGGGCTGTGCCGGGTCGGCGTAAACGATCAGGTAGAGCTTGCCCGACAGGTTGTCGATCACCGCGAGCTCCTCGCACTGCAGCAGCAGGATGTCGGGGCAGCCCAGGGTGTCGGGCGGGCAGGTCTTCTCCAGCTTCTTCTCGATGTGGCGCACCGCGTCGTAGCCGAAGTAGCCGGCCAGGCCACCGCAGAACCGCGGCAGGCCCGGGCGCAGGGCGACCTTGAAACGCTGCTGGTAGGCCGCAATGAAGTCGAGCGGGTTGCCGTGGTGGGTCTCCACCACCGCGCCGTCGCGCACCACCTCGGTTTTCGCTTCCGCGCCGAAGCCGGTGGCGCGCAACAGCGTGCGCGCGGGCAGGCCGATGAAGCTGTAGCGCCCGAAGCGCTCGCCACCCACCACCGATTCGAGCAAAAAGCTGTGCTTGCCGTCGCCGCGCCCGTGCGCGAGCTTGAGGTAGAGCGAGAGCGGAGTTTCCAGGTCCGCGAAGGCTTCGGCCATCAGCGGGATGCGGTTGTAGCCCTGCTGGGCCAGGCTCTTGAATTCCAGTTCCGTGATCATGTTCGTTCTTTCCATCGGCCACGCGTCGGGTCATCGACACATCGGGCGGGGCGCTGGGGTCCATGCCATCCGGTCAGGCGCGCTGCCGGGCTTGGGTGGGGTGCCACAGGGAGCGGGAGGACCCGCGCGCGCTGTGCAAACCCCGGGGGAAGGTGCACGTTTACGCTGGCTTGCGCCAGGGCCAGGCTCCCCGGCCATTGCGGCTCGGCAGATCACCTGTGAAGGACGTGCGTGGGTGGAACATGGTGGTCGCAGTGTAGCAAAGCCGCCGCGGACGTGTCCCATGTCACGCACCCAAGCTTTGGTTCTACGGCGAAACCCTGATGCCCGCGGCGCGGCATGCCGGGACAATCGGAAAAATAGAACGGTTGTTCGTTTTTCTGCGAGCCGCCGCCCATCCCTTTGCATCCACACCCGCCATGACACCGACACGCCTGCTCCCTTCTTCCGGCCGCCTGCGCGCCGCCGCCCTCACGCTCGCGCTGCTGAGCCCGCTGGCCCAGGCCGCCACCGTGGACGTCTCCGGCGTGAAGCTGGAGGACCGCGTCACCGTGGCCGGCAGCCCGCTGGTGCTCAACGGCGCGGGCGTGCGCTACAAGGCGGTGTTCAAGGTCTACACCGCCGGCCTGTACCTGGGCCAGAAGGCCGAGACCACCGAAGCCGTGCTGGCCGCCACCGGCCCCCGGCGCATGACCATCACCATGCTGCGCGACATCGATTCGGCCGAGCTGGGCAAGCTGTTCTCGCGTGGCATGGAAGACAACATGGACCGCGCCGCCTTCTCCAAGCTCATCCCCGGCGTGCTGCGCATGAGCCAGGTGTTCAGCGACCACAAGAAGCTCAAGGAAGGCGAGACCTTCCTGATCGACTGGATCCCGGGCACCGGCACGGTGCTCACCATCAAGGGCCAGGTGGAAGGCGAGCCCTTCAAGGAGCCGGAGTTCTTCAACGCCCTCATGCGCATCTGGCTCGGCCCCAAGCCGGCGGACTGGATGCTGAAGGACGCCCTGCTGGGCAAAGCCAGGAAGTAAGGCCCCCACGCTCCGCCGCTGCGCGGGTCGCTGCCCCCGAGGGGGCTGGGCCCGCCTTGGGGCGGCCCGGCGGCTGGCCCGCAGCGAGGGTCGCTACGCCAGTTCGGCCAGCGAGCCGATCAGCCGGTCGTGCGGCGCCTGCGCGATCGGGTCGCCGTGGTTGTAGCCGTAGGTGACCAGCACCACCGGGCAACCGGCCGCGCGCGCGGCGATGCCGTCGTTCTGTGAATCGCCCACCATCAGCGTCTGCGCGGGCGGCGTGCCCAGTGCCTCGCAGGTCTTGATCAGGGGCAGTGGGTCGGGCTTGGTGCGCGCGAAACTGTCGCCGCCGAACACGTGGGCGAAGAAGCCGTCCAGGCCCTTGGCCAGCAGCAGCGGGCGCGCGAAGCCCAGCGGCTTGTTGGTCAGGCAGGCCAGCGGCAGGCCGCGCGCGCGCAGCGCCGCGAGGCCTTCGAGCACGCCGGGGTAGACGGCGCTGTGCTGGCCGTTGACCGCGAGGTAGTGCGCCTGGTAACGCGTCCAGGCCTCGGGCTGCAGGGCGGCCGCTTCGTCGGCGCCGAGGCCGCCGTGCAGCAGCGCCGATCGGATCAGGTGCGCAGAACCCTTGCCCACCATGCGCTCGATGTCGGCACGGGTGACGGCCGGGCGGCCCAGGTCCTTCAGGGTGTCGTTCAGCGCGACATCGAAGTCGCCCAGCGTGTCGACCATCGTCCCGTCGAGGTCGACGATGGCGGCGCGGATGCCCTGCATCACTTTAGTGCCAAACGCATCTGGTCGATCACCGCCTTGTAGTCGGGCTTGCCGAAGATCGCGCTGCCGGCCACGAAGGTGTCGGCGCCGGCGTCGGCCACGCGGCGGATGTTGTCGACCTTGATGCCGCCGTCCACCTCCAGCCGGATGTCCTTGCCGCTGGCCTCGATGCGCCGGCGCGCGTCCTCGATCTTGCGCAGCGCCGAGTCGATGAAGCTCTGGCCGCCGAAGCCCGGGTTCACGCTCATGATGAGGATCAGGTCGATGTCGTCGATCAGCCAGTCCAGCACGTCCAGGGGCTGGCCGGGGTTGAAGGTCAGGCCGGCCTTGGCGCCCTTGGCCTTGATGGCCTGCACGCTGCGGTGCACGTGGGCGCTCGCATCGGGGTGAAAGCTCACGAGGTCGGCGCCGGCGTCGATGAAGGCGCCGGCCAGCGCGTCCACCGGCTGGATCATCAGGTGCACGTCGATCGGCACCGGCGTGCCGTCGGGCTTCTTCGCGTGCGGCTTGAGCGCCTGGCAGACCATCGGGCCGAAGGTCAGGTTGGGCACGTAGTGGTTGTCCATCACGTCGAAATGGATCCAGTCGGCGCCGGCGGCGATGACGTTCTTCACCTCGTCGCCCAGGCGGGCGAAATCGGCGGACAGGATGGATGGGGCGATGCGGTGCTGGACGGGTGCAGGGGACATGGGGGACCTGGCGAAAAAATGGGGTGGCGGGACGGCGGCGGGCCAAAGACCCACATTCTCGCAGGGCCGATGCGGTCATGCGGTGGCGGGGTAACATGCCGCCCATGCCGAAATACCTGTTCACCTGCGAGGTCGAGCCCCAGTACCTGAGCGAACAGTCCGCGCCCGAGGAAGACCAGTACGCCTTCGCCTACACCATCACCATCACCAACGCGGGTGAGGTGACGGCGCAGCTGATCGCGCGGCACTGGATCATCGACGACGCGCGCGGGCACACCGAACAGGTCAAGGGCCTGGGTGTGGTCGGCCACCAGCCGCTGCTGCGACCGGGCGAATCCTTCCAGTACACCAGCGGCACGCGGCTGGCCACGCCCACCGGCACCATGCGCGGCAGCTTCTTCTGCGTGGCCGAAGACGGCGAACGCTTCGAGGCCGAGGTGGCCGAATTCGACCTGCGCGCACCGGGCGCCGGCGAGGCCCCCGCGCGGGTGCTGCACTGACGCCCGCCGCCCCCGCCCGCGGCCCACTTCCCACCGACCGCATGCCCACCGCCACCCCGCTCGACAGCCTCGACCCCGACGCCCCGCTCGCGTGGCGCCACCTGTGGCTGATCGACGCGCTGCGCTGGGTGCGCGGCGACGAGAGCGACGTGCAGGCCTGCGTGTCGCGCGTGCGCGCCTTCCTCGACGCGGTGCAGGCCACGCCCGAGGCGCAGGCGCGCTGGCGCCGCTGGTGGGGCCACTTCATCGGCACGGTCGACCTCACGCCGCTGCTGGCTGACCACGGCTTTGCGCCGCGCACCGCCTTCCTCAGCGAGTTCGGCAACCGCCTGCGCAAGAAGGTCTTGCCCGGCACGCCCGAAACCACCGACATGGCCGAGCTGTTCGACCTGCTGCTGTCCTCGCGCTTCGACGTACGCTGGCTCAAGGCGCTGGACAGCGAGACGCTCCGGCGCCTGCGCAGCGAGCTGGTCGCGCCGTCGGAGGCGGTGCCTGAAAACGCCGCGGCAGCGGCCAGCGGCTTCTGGCAGAGCGCGCTGATGGACGCGCTGGTGTTCTGCGTGAGCCAGATCAGCGCCACCGGTTTTGCCTCCGAAATCCGCAGCCGCATGTCGCCCGAGGCGCAGGCCGAGCGGCCCTTCCACGAGCTGCCGGCCGACTTCGAGGCCTTGCGGCGAGCGGTCAACGGACACGGCGCGCGCAGCCCCGAAGCGGTGGCCGCGGCCGACGTGCTGCGCCTGCAGCTCGACTCCTGCCGCCACGCCGCCTACACCGTGTACTCGCACCTCGAAGAGCATGGCGTGTCGGTGGGCATCGTGTTCCGGCTGCGCCAGCTGCGCGAGCGCATCGTGCGCGTGAAGGAACTGCTCGACTGCCTGCAATCCGAGCAGCCCGAACGCGCCACCGCCGCGCTGCTGGCCGACCTGGCGCAGGTCGGTATCGACAACCGCAGCATCCGCTCGCTGGTCGCCGCCAGCTCGCACCTGACCGCGGCCAAGGTCGCCGAGCGCAGCGCCGAAAGCGGCGAACACTACATCACCCGCAACGGCACCGAGTACCGCGAGATGCTGCGCAAGGCCGCGGGCGGCGGTGCCATCGTGGGCGTGACCGTCTGGGTCAAGTTCCTGATGGTCGGCCTGGGCCTCACCGCGTTCTGGGGCGGTTTTGCCAACGGCGTGAACTACGCGACCTCGTTCGTGGTGATCATGCTGCTGCACCTCACGCTCGCCACCAAGCAGCCCGCCGTGACCGCGCCGGCCATGGTGGCCAAGCTGCGCGACATCAAGGAACCCGGCGCGGTGCGCCGTTTCGTTGACGAGGTGGCCAACCTGTTCCGCTCGCAGGTGGCCTCCATCGTGGGCAACATCGGCATGGTGATCCCGGTGGTGGTGCTGATCAGCCTGGCCATGCAGCTGGTGACCGGCCAGGCCATGGTGGACGAAGAGAAGGCGCGGCAGGTGCTGAAGGACATCAGCCTGCTCGGCCCGCTGGTGCTGTTCGCGGCCTTCACCGGCGTGCTGCTGTTCGCCTCCAGCATCATCGCGGGCTGGGTCGAAAACTGGTACGTGTTCCACAACCTGGACTCGGCCATGACGCACAACCCGCGCTTCACCGCCGTGCTCGGGCGCGAGCGCGCCGCGCGCTGGGCCCGCTTCACGCGCCAGAACATCTCGGGCCTGGCGGCCAACATCTCGCTGGGTTTCATGCTCGGCCTGGTGCCCGCCTTCATGGCCTTCTTCGGCATCGGGCTCGATGTGCGCCACGTCACCCTGTCGGCCGGCCAGGTCAGCGCCGCGGCCGTGGCGCTGGGCTGGGCGGTGTTCGCGGAGCCGGCCTTCTGGTGGGCCGTGGCCGGCGTGCTCGCGATCGGTCCGATCAACCTCGGCGTGAGCTTCTACCTGGCGTTCCGGCTCGCGCTGCAGGCGCAGGCCATCAGCGAGGTCAACCGCGAGCTGATCCGCACCGCAATCAGGCGGCGCATCCGCGTTGCGCCGCTGAGCTTCCTGCTGCCGCCGCGTGGCGCGGTGGTCGACGAAGACGACCTGTCGCCACCGCCCGATGCCACCGCGGCGCCCGGCACGCCCACCTCGAATGGGTGAGTTCGAGCTGATCCGGCGGCACTTCCAGCGCGCTGGTGTGCCCGCTCCGGCCTCGATGGTGCTCGGCATCGGCGACGACTGCGCCCTGCTGCAGCCCAGCCCCGGCCACCAGATCGCGGTCTCGACCGACATGCTGGTCGAGGGCCGACACTTCTTCCCCGGCGTGGACCCCGAGGCGCTCGGCCACAAGGCGCTGGCGGTGAACCTGAGCGACCTCGCCGCCATGGGCGCGCGCCCGCTGGGCTTCACGCTCGCGCTGGCCCTGCCCGAGGCCGACGAGGCCTGGCTGGGCGCCTTCGCGCGCGGCCTGTTCGCGCTGGCCGACGCCCACGCCTGCCCGCTGGTGGGCGGCGACACCACGCGCGGCCCGCTGAACATCTGCATCACCGTGATGGGCGAGCTGCGGCCCGGCCAGGCGATGCGGCGCGGCGCGGCGCAGGCCGGCGACGACCTGTACCTGAGCGGGCGCACCGGCGAAGCGCGGCTGGCGCTGGAGCTGCTGCGTGGCGCGGACTGGGCGCTGGCCGCCTTGGGCGGGGATGCGCTGGCGCGCCACCCCGAGCTGCGCCAGCGGCTGGAGCGCCCCACGCCGCGCAACGGCCTCGGGGGACTGCTGGGCGTGCTGACCGGGGCGGTGCATGCCGCCATCGACCTGAGCGACGGCCTGGCCGGTGACCTCGGCCACATCCTGCAGGCCAGCGCCGTGGGCGCCGAGATCGCGCTGGCCGAGTTGCCGGTGGCGCCCGCGCTGCAGCGCCTGCCCGAGGCGCAGCGCCTGGAATGCCTGCTCGCGGGCGGCGACGACTACGAGCTGCTGTTCACCGCCGCACCCATCGCCCGCGCCGCCATCGACGCGGTGGCGCAGGCCTGCGGCACGCCGGTCACGCGCATCGGCCGCATCACCCAGGCGCCAGGCCTGCGCGTGGTGGATGCTTCGGGTCGACCGGTCACCTTCGCCGCGCGCGGGTTCGACCACTTCCAAGGCGCCTGAGGCGTTCCCGCAGGGCATGGTCCATTCGGACCATGCTCCATGGGGCGCCGTGTCAAAGAGCTGTGACATGGCCCGTCTAGCCTCGGGGCTTCGTGTGCCGGCGCCCCTGCCTCGCACTTCACCCCCCCTCCCTTCGAAGGCCTCCATGTCGCTGCGCTCATCCCTTACCGCGTCCGCCCTGCTCACCGCCCTGCTGTTCTCGGCCACGGCCGCCACGGCCCAGGTCCGCATCACCGAAGTCGCGCCCTGGAGCAGCGGCAACTCCGCGGTCGAAGCCGACTGGTTCGAGCTGACCAACTTCGGCAGCAGCGCCGTCGACATCACCGGCTGGCGCGTGGACGACAGCTCCGCCAGTTTCGGCGCCAGCCTGGCGCTCAACGGCGTGACCAGCATCGGTGCGGGCCAGTCGGTCATCTTCATCGAGAGCACCGGTGCGGCCAACGACCTGTTCCGCAGCAACTGGTTCGGCTCGGCCAGCTACGCCGGCGTGGTGATCGGCAACTACAACGGCTCCGGCATCGGCCTGAGCACCAGCGGCGATGCGGTCAACATCTACAACGCCAGCGGCGTGCTGCAGGCCAATGTCAGTTTCGGCGCGTCCGACGCCAGCTCGCCGTTCCAGACCTTCGACAACTCGGCCGGTTTGAACAACGTGACCCTGAGCCCCTTGAGCGTGGTCGGGACCAACGGCGCCTACCTCACGGCCAGCGGCTTCGAGATCGGCTCGCCTTCGCTGGTGCCCGAGCCCGAGACCTACGCCATGCTGCTCGCCGGTCTGGGCCTGCTCGGCTCGATCGCCCGCCGACGCCGCAACAACGGCAGCCTGGCCGCCTGAGCCCGGCAGGAAACAGCACCATGAAACGACTGTCCTGCCTGCTGCTCGCTGCCACCGCGGCGCTCAGCTTCAACGCGTTCGCCAGCATCAACCTGTCGACCTACCAGGTCACGGGCAACCATGCGCTCGACGCCAACCCCGGCAACGGGGTCTCGGGCCTGGAAGCCTCGGCCATCACCTTCGCCGCCGACCGCGGCACCCTGTTCTACGTGGGCGACGAGGGCACCGGTGTGGTCGAGATCTCGCTGACCGGTCAGACCCTGGGCGCCATGGCGTTCAGCGGCTGGCCCACCACCACGCGTCACAACGACGCGGAAGGCCTGACCTACGTCGGCAACGGCATGCTCGTCGTCGCGGAAGAGCGTCTGCAGGACGCCTTCCAGTTCGGCTACGTGGCCGGTGGCAGCGTGAACCTGGCCAATGCGCCGTCGGCGTCCATCAGCGATGCCGAGTACGGCAACAATGGCCTGGAAGGCCTCTCGTACGACCCGCGCAACGGCAGCTTCGTGTCGGTCAAGCAGCAGTCGCCGATGCAGATCCTGGGCGGCACGCTGGACTTCAGCACCGGTGTCTCGACCATGACCGCGTTGTTCGACCCGGCACTGCTGGGCCTGTCCAGCTTCTCCGACATCCAGACCCTCTCGCCCATCAGCGCACTGGCCGGCACAGCCGCGGCCGACAACCTGCTGGTCCTGAGCCTGACCTCGAACACGCTGCTGGAGGTGACCCGCACAGGCCAGATCCTGAGCAGCCTGAATCTGGCCGGCATCACCTCGCAAGCGATCGAAGGCGTGACCGTGGACAACCTGGGCAACCTGTACCTGGTGGCAGAAGACAGCAACACCGGCAACTCGCGCCTGTTCGTGCTCGCGGCGCCCGTGCCCGAGCCCGAGACCTACGCCATGATGCTGGCGGGCCTGGGCCTGCTGGGGGGCGCCGTCGCCCGGCGGCGGCGCGTCACGGGCCCAGCAGCGCCGCGGTGATTTCGCGCACGCGCCGCTGATCCAGCCGCGCCGCATCCACCCACACGAAACGCCCGGGCGGGGCGGCCGCCACGTCGGCCTCGGCCAGCGCGCGTTCGGTGGTGCCGTCGAACAGCAGCACCACGCGCTGCAGGTGCGGTGCCGCCGCGAGCACACCGAGCTCGTGGCGGCAGCCCCGGTTCTTCTCGCGAAAGCCGCGCAGGTCCATCAGCACCACATCGGCTTGCCCCACCAGCGCGGCCAGCGCCTGCTGCCAGGTGCTGTCGAAGCAGTAGCACTCGTTGACGCGGTAGCGCCCGTCGGGGTCGGGCGCGAAATCGAAGTCGCGCAGGCGCTCGTCCACCTGCGCCGCGCTGGCCACGAAGCGATCGGCCAGGCGGCCGTTGAGAAAGGTGAACAGGTCGTCGGGGTCAAGCGTGCGGCTGAGCAGGTCGGTGCCGGCGATCAACACCGTGTTGCCCGAGAGGCGCCAGCGCTCGACCACGCGGTCGAACAGGGTCTGCACGCCCGCGTCCTGCTGGAACACGCGCAGCACCAGCAGCGTGGGCGGCACGCCTTGCGGCGCCAGCCAGCCGCGCAGCGCCCAGCCCGCCAGCGGTATCCACAGCCAGGGAATGAACTGGGTCAGCGCGATCAGCCCCGCGCCCTGCAGCGAGGGCAGCAAGGTCGCGGCCAGCACCACGAACCAGTAGGCCGCGAGCAGGTACCAGAGGTCGGAGAAGCGCTTGGCGCGGTAGGCCCGCGCGAGCGCGCGGGCGATGACCCAGGCCGGCCAGGCCAGCAGCAGCCAGGGTGCGAGCGCGAGCAGCACGATGGCCGGCCAGGCGCCGGCGGTGGTCACCAGCGCGATCAGCCAGCGCGGCGGGTCGTTCACGCCGCTCACCATGATCTGCAGCGCGATCACCGACGAGCCCGCGAGCAGCAGGAAGATCGGCAGCAGGTAGGGCGCGACCGCGCGGATGCGGCCGCTCGCGCCAATCAGCAGCGTGACGGTGACCGGGATCAGCACCAGGCCCCCGAGCCAGGTGAGCGAACTGGCCAGCGGCTGCGGCGAGATCGAGCGCCAGGTGACGAGCGCGAGCATGACCAGTAGGTACAGGCCGATCGCGCCCAGCGTGCGCAGCCACGACCAGCGCCGCAGCAGGCCCCAGGTGAGCGCCATGGGCCAGGCGTAGACCGCACCCAGCGTGAGCGCGCGGCCCAGGCTGAGCATGTCGTCGCCGTACACGAAGAGCAGGGCCAGCACCGACTGCGTGACACCGATCAGCAGGCTCAGCGCGCTGACCGCGGCGAGGTAGCGCCAGCCGGCGCGGCGGTTGGCGTCGAGGTCGAGCCGGGCACGGGGCCGGTCGGCGGTGATGTCGCCGGCCCGGGGCACGGCGGTGGCGTGCGCATCGCTGGGCGGTGGCGCGCGCCGCATCAGCGCGAGCATGCGGCGCCGGTACAGGCCCGACACCGCCCACGACGCGATGGCGGTGAGCAGCACCCCCAGCATCATGGCCGTGAGGATGGCCCCGGTGTTCATTTCCATGCCACCAACTCCCCGCGCCGGATGCATGCCCGGCACCGGCGCAGTATCGCGCCGGGCGCGGCAGGGGACAAGCACCGGCCGCCCGATAATCGCCCCATGCCCGACACCGCCGCCGACGCGCCCATGGTCCGCCCGACCTGGGCTTTCCTGTTCGCCCACCCCGCCCACTTCATCGCGCTCGGCGCGGGTTCGGGCATGAGCCGCTTCGCGCCGGGCACGGCCGGCACGCTCTGGGCCTGGGTCGCCTTCCTGGTGCTGCAGCCGCTGCTGTCGCCGCTGGGCTGGGGACTGCTGATCGCGGTGGCCACGCTGGTGGGCTGGTGGGCCTGCACCGTCACGGCGCAGCACCTGCGCGTCGCCGACTCCGGCCACATCGTGTGGGACGAGGTGGTCGCCTTCTGGCTGGTGCTGTGGCTGATCTCGCCCACCGGCTTCTGGGGCCAGCTCGCGGCCTTCGGCCTGTTTCGCCTGTTCGACATGGTCAAGGTCGGCCCCATGGCCTGGGCCGACCAGACCTTCAAGGGCTTCGGCCCGCGCGGCGGCTTCGGCATCCTGCTCGACGACTTCGCCGCTGCCTTCTGCACGCTCATCGTCATCGCCCTGTGGCGCGTCTGAACCATGGAACACCCTGCTGATCTGGTGACCGCCCTCGCGCGCGAGCTCAAGGCGCGCGGCTGGATGATGGCCACGGCCGAGAGCTGCACCGGTGGCTTGATCGCCGGCGCCTGCACCGAGGTCTCGGGCTCCAGCGACTGGTTCGAACGCGGCTTCGTCACCTACTCCAACGCGGCCAAGCACGGGCTGCTCGGTGTGCCCATGGCGCTGATCGAAGCGCACGGCGCGGTGAGCGAGCCGGTGGCGCGCGCCATGGCCGCCGGCGCGCTGGCGCACGCCCCCGTGCAGCTCACCGTGGCCGTGACCGGCGTGGCCGGCCCCACCGGCGGCAGCGCCGACAAACCCGTGGGCACGGTCTGGTTCGGCTGGGCCACGCCGGATGGCGTGTTCACGGAACACCGGCGTTTCGACGGCGACCGCGCCGCCGTGCGCCAGGCCACCGTGCGCCACGCGCTGGCCGGCCTGCTGCAGCGCCTGCCCGCCACCTGATCGATCCATGGAACCCTTCAAGAACCTCATCAACCGCGACACCGTGGTCCACACCGGCCGGCACCTGCGGCGCGCCTGGCCGCGCTTCGATCAAAAACGCTTCGAAGCCCAGGCCGCGACCGGGCTCGAAGGCCTGGAATTCAAGGCCCGCGCGATGCAGCTGGCCGACGCGCTGGAAGCCACGCTGCCGGCCGACTTCACCGCCGCCTGCGAGCTGATCGAAGCCAGCCTGGCGCCGCCGCTGGCGATCGACACGCAGGGCGAACCGCTCAAGCTCGGCGAGGCGCAGGCCGGCAGCGGTGTCGCGGGCTGGGCCCTGTGGGCCGTGGGCGAATTCGTCGCGCGGCGCGGCGTGCAGGACGCGGCGGCGGCGCGGCGCGGCCTGGCCTGCCTGCACGCGGTCACGCAGCGCTTCACGGCCGAGTTCGCGATCCGCCCGCTGATCCAGCGGCACCCCGCGCTCGCGCTCGAGACCCTGGGTGACTGGGTGGAAGACCCGAGCGCGCACGTGCGCCGGCTGGTGAGCGAAGGTAGCCGCCCGCGCCTGCCCTGGGGCCTGCGGCTGCAGGCGCTGGTGGCCGACCCCTCGCCCACGCTGCCGCTGCTGCGCGCGCTGCAGGACGACCCCAGCAGCTACGTGCGCCGCAGCGTAGCCAACCACCTGAACGATATCGCCAAGGACCACCCCGACCTGGTGGCGACCTGGGTGCGCGATCACCTGGTCGACGCGCCCGATTCGCGAAGCGCGCTGCTGCGCCACGCCAGCCGCAGCCTCATCAAGCAGGGCCACGCGCCCACGCTCGCGGCCTGGGGCCTGGCCAGCGGCCTCAAGGGCCAGGCCGTGCTGGCGCTGTCGGCGAAGCGCGCGGCCGTGGGCGGCGAGATCGGCCTGCGCGTGCAGTTGCAGTCCAGCGCGCGCCAGCCGCAGCGGCTGGTGGTGGACTACGCGGTGCACCACGTGCGCGCCAACGGCGGCACCTCGCCCAAGGTGTTCAAGGGCTGGAAGCTCACGCTCGAGGCCGGCGAGCAGCGCTCGCTGGAGAAACGCCACAGCCTCAAGCCCGTGACCACGCGCACGCTGTACCCGGGCACGCACCGCATCGAGGTGCTGGTGAACGGCGTGGCGCTGGCCGAGGCGGCGTTCGAACTCAAGCCTTGAGGATGTGCGCCTCCAGCCCGCGCCGGGGCGAGGGCTCGATGGCGGGCGCGACACCCAGCCGGGCCCACATCTGCACCGTGAAGCGCGGCGCGGGCGCGCCGACCAGCTGGTGGATGTCGGTGTAGGGCACGGTCTGCTCCGGGTACTCCTGCAAGGCCTGCGACAGCGGCTGCATCGACAGGCCCGCGGCGGTGGCGGCGAGCTGGGCGCGCACGTAGGCGCGGCCCGCGTTGACCTGGGTGGCGCGGTCGTTGCCCTCGCTCACCAGCCAGAAGAACGCGGGTGTGGTGTCGATCTTCGTGTTGAAGTCCTGGATCTGGCTGGTGGTCGCGAAGTCGTCGGGGCCGGGCGCGACGCTGCGGTCGAACAGGCCCACGGCGTCGAGCGCGCGCACCATGGGGTCGTTGAGCGAAAGGCCGTCGCGGTGCTGGGCGATCTCCTTCGGTCCCACGCGCAACACCCGGAACGACTCCAGCACCGTGCGCGGTGTCACCAGTTCGATGCGCCAGGCCTCTTTGGCGATGCGCCGGTGCTGCGCCAGCGCCTCGGGCTGCGCAGCACCGACAAAACCCGTGCGCAGTGCGTGCGGCTGCACGCTGGCGGTGATGGCCTGCAGCGCGGCGGCATCGGGCTCGCGCGCCTCGTAGGCCTCGCGGTTGGTGCGGCGGCGAAAGACCTGCGCGAACAGCGGATCGGGCTGCACCGCCGCGTCGGGCAGCAGGCGGATGCGCGCGGTGGGTCGCGCGTCCACCGTGGTCGGACTGAAAGCCCCCTGCGGAAACAGCGTGATGTCCGCGCGCAGGCCCTTCTGCCGCGCGGCCAGGTCGAGCAGCTCGATGAAGGTGCCCTGGCTCATCATCATCTGGCGCGAGAACGGATCGGTCTCGGGCAGCAGGCGGCCGCGGTCGATGAACAGCGTGATCTCGCCGGGCACGCCCAGGTCCACCAGCCAGGACTGCAGGTTGTGCGAGTGCGGCGCGAGCAGCGCGTGGCCCACCAGCCAGCGGCGCACGTCGGCCTGCTCGCCCGGTCCCTGCCAGGCGGCGATGGCCTCGGGCGGCAGCGCGCTGCTGCAGCCGGCCAGGGTGGTGGCGGTGGCGGCGGCGATCGCGCCACCGCCCGCGAGGCGGATGAAGAGTCGGCGGTCCATGGTGATCTCCCGGGGATGAGGGTGGATGAAGTCAGGCGCGCACAGGCACGGGCAACGCGGTGGCCGCTGCGGCCGGCAGCAGGTCCAGGCCCTGCAGTGTGCGCTGCAGCGCCAGCGGCCAGGGCGTGTGCGGCTCCTCACCGATCAGCGCGCGCAGGCGGCGGTTGTCGAGCCGGTGCGGCTGGTTCCACAGGTAGCGCAGCGCGGCCAGCGCGCCCAGGGTGGGCATGACCGTGCCGAGCGCACGGATCGCCCACCAGGGCATGCCGCCCACGCGCAGCGCCTCGCCCTGACGCAACCAGCCCTGCTGCCGGGCCAGCGGCTGCAGCGCGCCCACCCAGTCGTGGCCGGTGAGCGTGTGGCCGCTGAAGTGCAGTTCCTCGAACGCCGGCATCGCATGGCGTTCCCGGGCCACCGCCACGAAGGTCTGCGCCAGGTCGGGCAGGTAGGCCCAGGGCGTGGCCACGTCCATGGCGCCGGGGAACACCAGCTGGCCACGCTGGATGCGGGTGAGCATGGCCTTGTCGAGCCAGGTGCCCTGGCCCTGGCCGTAGAAATTGCCGGCGCGCACCACCACCGCGCGCAGCCCGCCGCGCTGCGTGGCGGCCTCCAGCCGGGTCTCCATCTCGCTGCGGATGCGGCCCATGGCCATGGTCGGCCGGTAGGGCGCGCCTTCGAGCAACACGCCCGGCATGCCCTGGCCGAAGTTGTAGACGTTGCCCGGCAGCATGAGCGTGGCGCCCAGCGCCTGCGCCACCGCCATGCCGGCCTGCAGCAGCGGCCCGTTCTCGCGCTCCCAGGCCGGGCGGGTGTACTGCCTGGGGTTGAGCGCGTGCACCACCACGGTGGCGCCACCGGCCTGCCGCACCCGGGCCACCAGCGCGTCCACCTCGTGCACCGGCTGCGCCAGCCATTGCACGCCGGCCACGGCGGGAGCCTGCGCGCCCGGACGCATCTGCGCCAGCACGCGCCAGCCGTCGCGGGCGAAGGCCTGGACCGCGGCCAGGCCGAAGCGGCCACGGCCGCCGAGCACCAGCACGGTGCCGGCCGGGGATGAAGAAGAAGGAACTGCGTTCATGAAGGACTCCGTTCGGCACCGACCACCGGCGCCATGGGATGGATTGTGGAAATCTCCGGTGACATACACAATTGCCGGAAACCGAACACCAGCCATTCAGAAATGCATACCGGCGACTTCAACTGGACGCTGATCCGCTCCTTCCTCGCGGCGCTGGACCGCGGCAGCCTCATGGGCGCGGCGCGCGCGCTGGCCACCACCCAGCCCACCGTGGGCCGCCACATCGGCGAACTGGAGGCGCAGCTCGGCGTGCTGCTGTTCGAACGCACCGGCCGCGGCCTGGTGCCCACGGCCCATGCGCACCGGCTGGCCGAGGCGGCGCGCGCCATGGCCAGCGCGGCCGACCAGCTCGCTCGTCAGGCCTCGGGCGCGCAGAAGGAGGCGCGCGGCTCGGTGCGCATCAGCGCGAGCCAGCCCGTCACCTGCGTGCTGCTGCCCCCGGTGCTGGCGCAAATGCGCCTGGCGCTGCCGGAGATCCAGATCGAGCTGGTGTCGAGCAACGCGGTGAGCAACCTGCTGCAGCGCGAGGCCGACATCGCGCTGCGCATGGTGCGGCCCGACCAGGCCACGCTGCTGTGCCGGAAGGTGGGACAGGTCGCCATCGGCACCTATGCGCACCGCGACTACCTGCGCCGGCGCGGCACGCCGCGCGTGCCCGAGGACCTGCTGGCGCACGACCTGGTGGGCAACGACCGCAACACCGACATCCTGCGCGGTTTCGCGGCCATGGGTTACCCGATGCAGCGCGAGAGCTTCGCCGTGCGCACCGACGACCTCAACGCCTACCAGGCCGCGGTGGACGCGGGCCTGGGCGTGGGTTTTCTCGCGCGCTACGTGGCGCGGCGCAACCCTGAGCTCGTGCCGCTGCTGCCCATGCTCCACATCCCGCCGCTGCCGGTGTGGCTGGCGGTGCACCGCGAGATCCGCAGCAACCCGCGCATCCGCCAGGTGTGGGACTTTCTCGCGCAGGCGCTCCCGCCCGCCCTCGCCTGAACGCGGCCCCTACACTGAAGCCCAGGAGACACGCCATGGACACCGACTGGTTTGCCGGATTCACACTGCACCGCGTCAAGACCCAGGGAGCCGATGCCCAGGTGCGCGTGGGCGGCCGGGCCGACGCGCCAGCACTGGTGCTGCTGCACGGCTTCCCGCAGACGCATGCGATGTGGCACCGCGTGGCGCGCGCGCTGGCGCCGCACTTCCGGCTGGTGCTGCCCGACCTGCGCGGCTATGGCGATTCGGACGTGTCGCACCCGCCGGGCCCGCCCGACCACCGCCACCACAGCAAGCGCGCGATGGCGCAGGACGTGGTCGATGTGGTCGACGCGCTGGGCATCGGCCGCTTCTACCTCTGCGGCCACGACCGCGGCGGCCGCGTGGCGCACCGCCTCGCGGTGGACCACCCGGCGCGCGTGCGCCGGCTCTGCGTGATCGACATCGCGCCCACGCTGGACATGTACGCGCGCACCGACATGGCCTTCGCCCGCGCCTACTACCACTGGTTCCACCTGATCCAGCCCGCGCCGCTGCCCGAGCTCATGATCGGCGGCAACGCAAAAGCCTACCTGCACACCAAGCTCGGCGGCTGGGGCAGCAGCGCGGCGGCCGAGGGCGCGGCACCGCTGCCGCACATCGAGCCGCAGGCGCTGGCCGATTACGAACGCTGCTTCTGCCGCACCGAAAACATCCACAGCGCCTGCGAGGACTACCGCGCCAGCGCCGGCATCGACCTGGAACACGACCGCGAGAGCCGCGCGCGCGGCGAGCGCATCGCCTGCGACACGCTGGTGCTCTGGGGCGCGCGCGGCGTGGTGCAGAAGTTCTTCGACCCGCTCGCGCTGTGGCAGGCGCAGTGCGCCGCGCGCGTGAGCGGCCAGGCCCTGCCCGCCGGCCACTTCATTCCCGAAGAACTGCCCGGCGACACCGCCGAGGCGCTGCGCGCCTTCATGCGCGACGACACCGACACACCTTGAAAGGCCGACCTCCATGCTCACCGTCCACCACCTCAACAACTCGCGCTCGCAGCGCGTGCTCTGGCTGCTCGAAGAACTTGGCGTGCCCTACCAGATCGAGCGCTACGACCGCGACCCCAAGACCATGCTGGCGCCGGCCTCGCTCACGAAGGTGCACCCGCTGGGCAAGTCGCCGGTGGTCACCGACGGCAAGGCCACGCTGGCCGAGTCGGGCGCGATCCTCGAGTACCTGGTCGAACAGTACGGCGAAGGCAAGTTCGCGCCCGAGCACGGCACGCCGTCCTTCCTGCGCTACCGCTACTGGATGCACTACGCCGAAGGCTCGCTGGCCACGCCGCTGCTGCTGCAGCTGGTGTTCGACCAGATCGAGCGCAAGAGCCCGCTGATCGTGCGGCCCATCGCCATGGGCATCTCGGCCAAGGTCAAGGGGCTGCTGGTCACGCCCAACCTCAAGCGGCACTTCGACTACCTCGAAGCCGAGCTGACGGAACACGGACCCTGGTTCGCGGGGCGTTCGTTCAGCGCCGCCGACGTGCAGATGAGCTTCGGCATCGAAGCCGCCGCCGCGCGCGGCCTGCTGAGGAACCGCCCCAAGCTCACCGACTGGCTGCGGCGCATCCACGAGCGGCCCGCCTACCAGCGTGCGCTGGAACAGGGCGGGCCGTTCGATCTCACGACCTTCTGAGCGGGCTCACGCCAGCTTGAACGGCAGCTCGCGCAGCGGCTTGCCGGTCAGGCTCGCGATGGCGTTGGCGAACGCGGGCGCCAGCGGGGGCAGGCCGGGTTCTCCCACGCCCGTGGGCGCGTCGGCGCTGGGCACGATGTGCACCGCGATCGCCGGCATGTCGGTGATGCGCGGCACCGCGAAGTCGCCGAAGTTGCTCTGCTCGACCACGCCGTCTTTCAGGGTGATGGCCGCGCCGGGCACGCACATGGACAGGCCCATCAAGGCCCCGCCCTGGATCTGCGCTTCCACGCTCTTCGGGTTCACCGCCAGGTTGCAGTGCACGCCGGCCGTGACCTGGTGCAGCTTGGGCGCACCGTTCTCGACCGAGGCCTCGACCACGTAGGCCACCACCGAATCGAAGGACTCGTGCACCGCCACGCCCCAGGCGCGGCCGGCGGGCAGGGTCTTCTTGCCGTAGCCGCTCTTGTCCACCGCCAGTTGCAGCGCGGCGCGGTGGCGCACGGCCTTGGCGTCCATGAGCTTCATGCGGTAGGCCACCGGGTCCTGCTTGGTGGCACGCGCGATGTCGTCGATCAGCGTCTCCATCACGTAGCCGGTGTGCGTCGATCCCACGCTGCGCCACCAGAGCACCGGCACGTTCAGCTTCGGGTGGTGGGCCGAGAGGCGCATGGGCACGCTGTAGGGCTTGCCCATGCCTTCGACCATGGTCTCGTCCACGCCGTTCTTGACCATCATGGGTTCGAAGAAGCTGCCGGCCATGATGGACTGACCCACGATCACGTGGTCCCAGGCCAGCACCTTGCCCTGCGCGTCGAAGCCGATCTCGGCGCGGTGCACGTGCATGGGCCGGTAGTAACCGCCACGCACATCGTCCTCGCGGCTCCACACGGTGCGCACCGGCGCGGTGAGGCCCGCGGTCTGCGCGGCTTTCGCGATGGTGCAGGCTTCGGTCACGAAGTCGCTGGTGAGCAGACCGCGACGACCGAAGCCGCCGCCGGCCATCTGCACGTTCATCGTCACCTGCTCGGGCTTGATGCCCAGCGTGCGCGCGGCGGCCGCGGTGTCCAGCCCCGGCATCTGCGTGCCGGTCCACACCGTGGCCTTCGCGGCGGCGCCGCTGCCGCTGAGCTGCACCGTGCAGTTCAGCGGCTCCATGGGCGCGTGCGCCAGGTAGGGGAACACGAACTCGGCGCTGATCTTGTTAGGCGCACCGGCCAGCGGCGCCATGTCGGCGTCGTGCTTGATGTTGCCCGTCTTCGCGGCCAGGGCGCGGTAGCTCGCGAGCTGTTTCGCGCTGTCCACTTTTTCGCGGCCGGCATCGTTCCACTGCACCTTCAAGGCATCGCGGCCCTGTTTGGCGGCCCAGTAGCCTTCGGCCACCACGGCCACGCCTTCGCCGCCATCGTGCAGCGGCACGCGCAGCACGGCCTTCACACCCTTCACCGCGCGCGCGGCGGCGTCATCGACCGACGCCACCTTGCTGCCGAACACCGGCGGGTGCTGGAGCACGGCGGTGAGCATGCCGGGCAGGCGCACGTCCATGCCGAAGGCCTGCGTGCCGCTGGACTTGGCATTGGCATCGAGCCGTGTCGTCGGCTGGCCGATGATCTTGAAGCGCGACGGGTCTTTCAGCGTCACCTGCACCGGCACCGGCTGTTGCATCGCCGCGTCGGCGAGCGCGCCATAGGTCAGCTTCTTGCCGCCGGGGCCGATCACGACACCGCGCTCGGTGGCCAGCGAGGACGCCGGCACCTTCCACTGTTGCGCCGCGGCCGCCACCAGCATGGCGCGGGTGCGGGCGCCGAGTTCGCGGTACTGCGTGTAGGAGTGCTTCACCGCGGTCGAGCCGCCGGTGATCTGCATGCCGAAGGCCGGGTCGTTGTAGGCCGGGTCGGCGTTGCCGTGCACCGCGCGCACCTGGCTCCAGTCGGCGTCGAGTTCTTCGGCCAGCACCATGGCCAGGCCGGTGTGCGTGCCCTGGCCGAACTCCAGGCGGTTGACGGTGACCGTGACCGTGCCGTCGCGCGCGATCTTCACGAAGGCGGCGGGTTGCTGGTCGGGCTTGAGGCCGGTGGCGGCCGGCGCCGCGGGCTGTTGCGCGGTGGCCATGAGCGGATAAGCGCCCAGCGCGAAGCCCGAGGCGGTCGCGAGCTTGAGGAAGCTGCGGCGCGCGAGGCCGGCGTCGCCTTCCACCGCGTCGTCAGACGCGAGGCGGTGCGCCAGCGCGGGCGGCAGCATGGACTGGATCTGTTCCGGGGACAAATGGGTGAGGTGCATGGTGGTGTCTCCTTCAGGCCAGCGTGCTGGCCGCGTCCTTGATGGCGATGCGCACGCGCGCGTAGGTGCCGCAGCGGCAGATGTTGCCTGCCATGGCGGCGTCGATGTCGGCGTCGCTCGGCTTCTTGTTGGCCTTGAGCAGCGCGGTCGCGCTCATGATCTGGCCGCTCTGGCAGTAGCCGCACTGGGCCACGTCGGCCTTCACCCAGGCCTGTTGCACGGCCTTGCCCACGCGGTCGGTGGCGACGGCTTCGATGGTGGTGATCTTCTGGCCGGCGGCGGCCGAGATCGGCGTGACGCAGGAACGGATGGCCGCGCCGTTCATGTGCACGGTGCAGGCGCCGCAGAGCGCCGCGCCGCAGCCGAACTTGGTGCCGGTCATGCCCAGCGTGTCGCGCAGGGCCCAGAGGATGGGGGTGGACTCGTCGGCATCGACGCGCACGTCCTTGCCGTTGATGTTGAGCGTGGTGGGCATGGCGGGTGTTCTCCTGTGGTGGGTGGGGAATCGGGGGGTTATGAATGAATGTTCATTCGTTTTCCGAGGGGATTCTGGCGCTGGGGGGCATGGGGCGTCAGGCCTTGATGCCGTCCCAGCAGACGCCGAAAGCCTGCGCCAGCGCGGACTTGGTGTCGGGCAGATCGCCGCTGCGCAACAGGTTGGCGGTGTCGCGCACCGAGCCGAAGAAGCTGGAAATAAGCAACATGGTGGGCGCGTCCTTCAGGATCTGCTGCGCCCGCGCTTCGTCGAAGAAACCGAGGCAACCGCTGGCAAACCGCGCCGAAAACTGGCGCGAGGCCTCGCTGAACCAGGGCGAGTTGTAGTACTGGTCCATGAACACCGTCTCGGGGTAGTGCGCCAGCCGGTGGCGCACCAGGCGCGTCCAGTTCTGCTGGAAGCGGCTGCGAAACGGCGTGGCCGGGTCGATGCCGGCGTCGATCAGGGCGACCAGCGCGCCCTTGACCTGCTCGTACAGGGCGTTGAGCAGCTCTTCCTTGGAGCGGTGGTAGACGTACAGCGTGCCGGTGGCGATGCCGGCCTCGCGCGCGATACCGGCCATGGTCAACCCGCTCAGGCCCACCCGCTCCACCAGTGCGAAGGTGGCGGCGGCGATGGCCTGTTGTTTGTCGTCGTCCTTGGGTTTCATGGGTGCGCGATCTTAAGCGAATGAATGTTCATCCGTCAACCGAAACGCGGGGGATTTTTCCGGCCAGGCAAAAATGGTCAAAGTGGCCCCGCGCCAAGCGTGTGGCGATGCGGTGACGCAGATGCCATGTCGGCACGGGACATTCACGATCCCACTCCAGATGCCGGGCATGCGACTGCAGGTGCTCCACCCACTGGCCCCCAATCGGTCAGTCCCTTGCTGTTGATGGGGAGTCCATATACGAGGGGTTAGCGTCGCCTTCAGCGGACCAGTTCCTGAATGCGAGAGCTGATATCGACTAGCGCTCGAACAACTTCGGTTAGGTGCGCCTTGTCGTGCACAGCTCTCTGCGACCGGACTCGCCAGTTGCCAGCTTCAAACTGAGTGGCTGGCGGGAGCACATTGCGAAAGAGAATGGCCGTTTCCAGCGGGACTCGAGCAAGTGACAACATCACCAGTTGGCGAACTCCGTCCAAGTAATCGGTCAAGTAGTGGAAGGGGTTTACCCCTTGGACTCCTTCGATGGAGTTGAGGATTCTGTCCGTGTCCTTCAAGTTGTGGTCTACATGCGGGAGGTACTTGTCGAGCTTCCCAAACAGCAGCCCTCTGGCGATGCTTGCTTCCTTCGCCGCGTCTGCCAGTTCATCAGCCGCAATGTGAGTTTCAGCTGCCTTGAGGTGCGCTTTAACGTCAGGGAAGGCGACAAGATCAACGAGCGACAACTGCTCAAAGTCAATTCCGAAGTGATCTCGGGCAGCTTGAGTCAGGCAGTCGATTGCATAGGTCTCAAACTTTACCGCTTCACCCGGGGCCGGAAGGTTGCCGTAGTGCTTGAAGTTGACTCGCGCTTTGTTCAACTCCAGAAGTTTCGCCACTTGAGGCATGGCAAAGCCTGCTTTCTCCAATGCTTCGAGATTTGCTGTGAAAGATGATTGATCCTTGACTGCGAGACCCTTCTCCTTGAGCGTTGTCCACACGTACAACTCAACTGCGTCCTGTAGCAACGAGATCGCGATGCCGGAAGAAATAGGATCGACACGTTTGGCGAACTGCGTCGACTCTGTCGCAAGGCGCTTGATGAGTAGCAATTGAGGGGTCATGCGGTTGATTCTCGAGCGGTGTCTTTGCGACGCCCAACGCTTGGGTTAATCCGTGTCGCGGAGCGACGTCGGCTTGAATGAATTGTCAGGCTGCAACGTTGAACACGAACTCATAGTGTGTGACGTCATTAGGATGCTGCGCAATCTCTGCAAGCACAATCTCTTTGGCAGGAGCGCCAGAGCGACTCCAGTCGGGGCTCCACTCCAGATGCGGCTGGATGAACTCATCTGTGACCGTAAAAGACTCGTACCCCAAGAATCTCCAGCCTTGCGAGTAGATGAGGTCGATGCAGCCTGGAGCATCGGTCCTCGATACCAGCGTGACACCGCCGCGCCGCGTATGCGGAAAGTTGAAATCCTTCAGCAGATCTGACCAATCTGACATGCGGCCTGACTTTGACTTGAGCGAAAAAGGACAGGACAACCACCATCGCGGTCGTTAAACCAAGTAGCAGGCATCCCAAAGATGTGTTTGAACCTGCGCGTCAAGCCCCGTGGCACTTCTTATATTTCTTCCCACTCCCGCAAGGGCAAGGGTCGTTGCGGCCCGGCGTGGCTTCCTTGCGCACCGGCTCTATGCGCGGGCCCAGGCTTCGGCCGATCTGGTGCAGGTCGTACACCGCCCAGATCGCGGCGCCGAAGTCGTTGAGGCGCTCGTCGCTCACGCTGGGCGGGCCGTCCTCGGCGTGCATGTTCACCGTGGGCTTGCCGGTGTCGTCTTCGGTCAGGGCGACGATGCGGTCCAGCGCTTCGTCCATCCAGGCCGCGGTTTCCTTGTCGCGCGGCGGCTCCCAGTCTTCGCCCCAGTTCTCCACCACGAACATGAAGCCCAGCGCCCACACCTGCGCGTAGGCGGGCAGTTCCTGGTCGGCGAAGTCGGCGCGTTCGGCCTCGGGCAGCGCGGCCACGGCGCCGCGCACGTCCATCAGCTCGGGGTGGTAGCTGCGCTCGTCTTCCAGCGTGTCCACCGGCGCGGCGAGCGAGGCCGCCACCTCGGCGCTGCGGCGCGCCCACAAGTCCATGAAGCGCGCGTACTGCGCCGAGTTGCTGAAATGCGTGCCGTCTTCCTGCGGCGCGGTGGGCAGCGGGCCGGTGCCCAGCAGCAGGGGCAGCCACTCGGCGGGCTCGACGGGGCGGCGGGTGCACAGCAGCGCGGCCATCGCGCCTTCGCAGAATTCCCACTGCGGCACCTCGTCGCCGCGTGTGCGCAGGTCGTCGAGGATGGCGTCGAGCGCGTCGAAATCGTCGTGGTCCAGCGCGGCGGCCGGATCGGTGGGGGTGTTCATGGAAGCGGGTGGCCCACGGGGACCGGAGTTTTATGATGCCCTGCAGTGTATTCCCGCCCTGCCCCCTGAAAGCCCGCATGCTCGACCGCCTCAATGCCCTCTACCCGGTGCGCTACACCGCGCTTGCGCTGTGTGTGCTGGTCGCGCTGCTGAGCCTGTTCACCTGGGTGGCCGTGGGCGAGGGAGGGTTGAATTTCCTGGTGTTCGCCGGCCTGTCGGCGCTGGGCCTGTGGGACCTGCGCCAGACGAAGAGCTCGGTGCTGCGCAACTACCCGGTGATCGGCCACCTGCGCTTCATGCTGGAGAAGATCCGCCCCGAGATCCGCCAGTACTTCCTGGAGAGCGACACCGAGGCCACGCCGTTCTCGCGCAGCCAGCGCAGCCTGGCGTACGCGCGCGCCAAGGGCGAGACCGACAAGCGCCCGTTCGGCAGCCAGCGCGACCAGCAGGCCGACGGCCACGAATGGCTCAACCACTCGCTCGCGCCCAGCCACATCGCCACGCACGACTTCCGGCTCACCATCGGCGGCGCCGCCTGCACGCAGCCCTACGAAGCGAGTGTGTTCAACATCTCGGCCATGAGCTTCGGCGCGCTCTCGGCCAACGCCATCCAGGCGCTCAACGCCGGCGCCAAACGCGGCGGCTTCGCGCACGACACCGGCGAAGGCTCGATCTCGGCCTGGCACCGGCTGCATGGCGGCGACCTGATCTGGGAGATCGGCTCGGGCTACTTCGGCTGCCGCGACGAGGCCGGCCACTTCAGCCCCGAGCGCTTCCAGGCCAACGCGATGGACGCGCAGGTGAAGATGATCGAGATCAAGCTCAGCCAGGGCGCCAAGCCCGGCGTGGGCGGCATCCTGCCAGGCCCCAAGGTCACGCCCGAGATCGCGGCCGCGCGCGGCGTGCCGGTCGGCGTCGACTGCGTGTCGCCGGCCGCGCACAGCGCGTTCTCCACGCCGATCGAGTTGATGCATTTCATCGTGCGGCTGCGCGAGCTCTCGGGCGGCAAGCCGGTGGGCTTCAAGCTCTGCATCGGCCACCCCTGGGAATGGTTCGCCATCGTCAAGGCCATGCTGGCCACCGGCATCACGCCCGACTTCATCGTGGTCGACGGCGCCGAGGGTGGCACCGGCGCGGCGCCGCTGGAGTTCACCGACCACGTGGGCGCGCCGCTGCAGGAAGGCCTGCGCCTGGTGCACAACACGCTGGTCGGCGTGAACCTGCGCGAGCACATCAAGGTCGGCTGCGCGGGCAAGGTCATCAGCGCCTTCGACATCGTCCGCGCCATGGCCATCGGCGCCGACTGGTGCAACAGCGCGCGCGGCTTCATGTTCGCGCTCGGCTGCATCCAGGCCCAGACCTGCCACACCGGCCAGTGCCCCACCGGCGTGACCACGCAGGACCCGGTGCGCCAGCAGGCGCTGGTGGTGCCCGACAAGGCCGAGCGCGTGTTCAATTTCCACCAGCAGACCTTGAAGGCGCTGAAGGAACTGGTGCAGGCCGCCGGCCTGCAGCACCCGCGCGAGATCACCTCGCACCACCTGGTGCGCCGCGTGAGCGAGAACGAGGTGCGCCTGCTCGCCAACCTGCTGCCCAACACACCGCCAGGCGCCCTGCTCACCGACCTCGCCGCCCAGCACGCGGTGTTCACCCTCTACTGGGAGCGGGCGAGCGCTGAGCGGTTCGGCCTAGCCTGAGGCGCTTCAGACCAGCAAGGCCAGCGCCGCCAGGCTCATGGCGCCACCTTTGCGCCTTTTTCCAGCAGCAGTTCGCGCAGCACCGAGCGGTGGCAATGCGCCTCGTCTTCGCAGTAACACCCCACGGAAAAATCCGTCTGGTGCGAGAGCGCCGCGAGCAGCGCGATGGCGTGGCTGCTGTCGGGCGTGGCCATCTCGGCGCGGTACTTGCGCGTGAAGCCCAGCCACTGCGCGGGTGTGCGGGCTTCCTGGCCCAGCTTCATGGTGTCCACGCTGGGCGCGAGGTTGGGGAACCACACGTCGTACCAGTTGCCCGATGCGAACGCAGCCTTCGGCACGCCGCGCGGCGGCCTTCGCACGGTGCCGATGCGGGTGCCCTCGCCCGCGACCCTGTCGCTGCCCAGCCGAACCACGCGAATGACCATGCTGCTCTCCTCGTGTTGTTGCCACCCCGACCGACCGCCAGCCGCGGCTCAGATGCGCGAGCCGTCTTCCAGGAAACGTTCCTCGCGCTCCAGCGCGCCCTGTTCGTTGTAGCGCTTGCGGCGCAGCAGCAGGCCGCGCTCGCCGTGTTCGTCCTCGCGCAGCAGCACGCCGTCTTCGCTGAAATACTTCTGCCAGCCCCACAGGCGGCCGTTGCGCTCGCCGTTCACCGCGGCGGGCTTGCCGTTGTCCCAGAAGCTCTCGGTGCTGCGTTCCTGGTGGCGGCCTTCGCGGCGGATCTGCTGGCGCAGCTTCGGCTTGCCGTTGAGGTACCACTGGTGGATGCGCTGCTCGTAGCCGTCGGCCCAGGTGGTTTCCTGCGTGAGCTGGCCGCTCTCGGCCCACTCGCGCGACACGCCTTCGCGGCCTTCGGCGCTGTTGGGGTCGCGCTCGATGAAGTCGGCTTCGGAACGCACCTGACCCGAGGGGTAGAACACGCGCTTGATGCGCCGGCCGTCCTTGAGTTCTTCGTTGCGCACCAGCCGGCCTTCGCGGTCGAGCACGGTCTGGCGCTGCATCTGCCCCTGGAGGTAACTCACCGTGCCCGAGGGTTTGCCGGGTTCGCGGTACAGCGTGACCGCGCTCGCGCGGCCCGTGTGGCCACACGGCTCGCGGTCCTGCGGCACCAGCGTCACCGGTGCGCAGCGCAGCTCGCTGAGCGTGCCGTCGGCGAGCAGGCCCATGGTGAGCACGGTGCGCCGGCCGGCCGCGAAGTGCAGCGTCTGCAGGTGGCCGGCCTCGGCAAAGGTTTTCTGCACGCCGACCGCGCTGCCGTCTTCCAGGTTTTCTTCCTGGCGCAGCGTGCCCCTGGCGTCATAGGTGCGCGCCACGCCGTCGCGGTTGCCACGTTCGTTGACGCTGTACTCGCGGCGCTCGCCGCTGGCCAGCTGCACCACCACCGGACCGACGAAGCGGCCCTCGCGCAGCGTCTGTTCGCGCCGGCGCACCTGGCCGTCCGGGTCGGTGCAGCGCATCACGCCGCTCTTGCCCGCGGTGGTGTGGCCGTTGTTGGGGTTGACGCTTTCGCCGTTGAGTTCGCAGCTCGGGATGGCCCAGGCGTTGGCGCCACACAGGGCGATCAAGCAGAGCGACAGCAGGCGCGCTTCAATCGACATGGCCGGGGCTCCACTCTCGGCACACGTGAACACCGACGCGCGCCAGGCGCTTTGCCATGCACAACACCGCGTCGTCCTTGCTCACCAGGGTGGCGCGGTGCGCCGCGGCGAGGTCGATGAACTTCTGGTCGTCCGCGTCCTTGCAGGTGTAGGCCGCCTTGGCCGCCGCGGGCACCAGCCGGGCGCAGCGGTCGAAGGCGTCGAGCACGTCCTGCGCGGGCCGGGCCTGCGCGCTCAGGCGGCGCGCGATCTGCGGGTAGGCCAGCACGCGCACCAGTTCCTCGCGCATCGCGGCGGTGGCCAGCCACTCGCCCGGCGCGCGGTCCAGCGCCTCGCGCAGCGGCGCGGTGGCCGGGTCCTGGAAGACGAACAGGTCGAGCGCGATGTTGGTGTCGAGCACCAGCACGTCGGTGGTCGTCTCCGGCGCCGCGCGCACGTCAGGCCTCGGGTTCGGTGCGCGGCTTGCGCGCAGTGATGTCGAAGCGGAACAGGCGGCATTCGATCGGCCCGTTCCACAGCGGCACGCGGCGCGACTCCTTGAAGCGCATCTTGCCGGGCAGCTTGAGGTCGGGCGTGAGCAGCCAGGCGCTCCAGCCCGCGTAGTGGCTCTTCCAGTGCGCGGCGAGCTGGTTGAAGAAATCGCTGCCGTCGCCGCCGTCGGCCATCTGCGCGCTCTCGCGGCCCTGGCCGGGGGTGGGCGGCGCGGCCTGGCCCACGGTGAAGGTGCGCGGTGCGCGCGGCGCCATGCGCTGGGCGCGCGCGCTCGCGTTTTCACCGGCCACGCCTGCGGCGGCGATGCGCTCGCCGTAAGGCGGGTTGAGCAGCATCACGCCGGGCCGCTCGCTGGGCGGCAGGCGCTGCAGCGCGTCGCCACCGCGCAGCTCGATGGCGTGGGCCACGCCCGCGCGCTCGGCGTTGCGCTGCGCGAAATCGACCATGCGGAACGACACGTCGCTGCCGAAGACGATGGGGGCATGGCCGGCTGGCCACTCGCGCTGCTGCTTGAGCGCGTCGTCCTTGATGGCCTGCCACACGTGCGGCTGGAACGGCAGCAGTTTCTCGAATGCAAAGCGGCGCAACTGCCCGGGCGCGATGTTCAGCGCGATCTGCGCCGCTTCGATCACCACCGTGCCGCTGCCGCAGCAGGGGTCGTAGAGCGGCGCGATCTCGTCGAGCGGCTGGCCGGCGCAGGCGTCCCAGCCGGTGGCGGCGATCATGGCCGCGGCCAGGGTTTCCTTCAGGGGCGCATCGCCCTTGTCCTCGCGCCAGCCGCGCTTGAACAGCGGCTCGCCCGAGGTGTCGATGTACAGGCTCACCGTCTCTGTGGTCAGGTGCACGTAGATGCGCACGTCGGGCCAGGTGGTGTCCACGCTCGGGCGTTCGCCACGCTTGGCGCGGAAGCGGTCGCAGATCGCGTCCTTCACCTTGAGCGCGGCGAAATTCAGCGAGGTCAGCGGGCTGTGCTGCGCGGTGATCTCGACCTTGATGGTCTGCGCCGGCGTGAACCAGATTTCCCAGGCCACCTCGCCGGCGGCGTTGTAGAGGTCCTGCTCGTTGCGGTAGCCGCCATGCCAGAGCTGCACCAGCACACGCTGCGTGAGGCGGCTGTGCAGGTTCAGGCGCATGGCGTCGCGCCACGAGGCGTTGAGCGCGACGCCGCCGCGCGCCTTGTGCGGCGCGGCCTCGCCGGTGATGCGCTGCACCTCGGCGGCGAGCATGTCCTCGACGCCGGCGGCGCAGGGCAGGAAAACTTGAAGTTGGTTCAAAGGGATTTTCGGAGATTGGCGGGCGCGATGCGCAGCGCCTCGCGGTACTTGGCCACGGTGCGGCGCGCGCACTCGATGCCCTGTTCGCGCAGCAGGTCGGAAAGCTGGTTGTCCGACAGCGGCTTGGCGGCTTCCTCGGCGGCGATGAACTGCTTGAGCAGCGCGCGCACGGCGGTGCTCGACGCGTTGCCGCCGGTCTCGGTGCCGAGCGAGGAACCAAAGAAGTACTTGAGCTCGTAGGTGCCGAAGGGCGTGGCCATGTACTTGGCGGTGGTCACGCGGCTGATGGTGGACTCGTGCAGGCCGAGCTCGTCGGCGATCTCGCGCAGCACCAGCGGGCGCATGGCGAGCTCGCCGTGCATGAAGAAGTTGCGCTGGCGTTCCACGATGGCGCTGGAGACGCGCAGGATGGTGTCGAAGCGCTGCTGGATGTTCTTGATGAACCAGCGCGCTTCCTGCAGGCGCTGCTGCATGGCGGCGTGACCGGCCTCGCCGCCGTTGTCGCGCCCGCCGCGGTTCTGCCGCATGGCGTTGGCATACACGTCGTGCACGCGCAGACGTGGCATCACGTCGGGGTTGAGGATGACCTTGAAGCCGCGGCCGGCGCGCGTGACGATCACGTCGGGCACGACCACGTTGCGCTCCACATCGACGAAGCGGCGGCCCGGCTTGGGCTCCAGCCGGGCGATCAGGCCGAGCGCGGCGCGCACGGTCTCGTCATCGAGCCCGCACAGGTTGCACAGGCGCTTCACATCGCGCTTGGCCATGAGCTCCAGCGGCTGGCTGCAGATGGCGAGCGCGGCGCGCGCCTCGGCCGTGTTGCGCAGCTCCAGGATCTGCAGGCGCAGGCATTCACCGAGGTCGCGCGCGCCCACGCCCGAGGGCTCCATGTGCTGCAGCAGTTGCAGCGCCACCGACAGGCGCTGCTCCAGCGCCTCGCGCTCTTCCAGCCCGTCGTGCGGATCACCGGCGAGCTGCGGCACGCCCGAGAGGTGCAGCCAGGCGCCGGCGAGTTCGGCCAGGCTCTCTTCCAGGTAGCCGTCGTCGTTGAGCGATTCGATCAGGAAGTACAGCGCGGCGCGGTCCTCGTCGGACAGGCGCAGGCAACGCGCCTGGTCGTGCAGGAAGTCCTGCAGGCTGACCGGCGCGCGCGCCAGGTCGGCCGCGCTGGCGGTCTCGTCGCCGTCGCCCGAGCCGCTGTTGCGCGCGGGCGCGTCGCCGCCCCACTCGCTGTCGTCGGGCGCCATCTCCACCGTGCCGTCGCCCTCCCAGCTTTCTTCCACCGGGGTGGCGCCGTCGAGCTTGCTTTCCAGGCCATCGCCTTCACCGGCATCGGTGCTGGTGCTGGCGCTGCTGCTGGTGTCGGACGGCGAGAGCAAGGGACCCGGCGCATCGGGCAAGGAGGCTTCGGCGATCTGCTCGCCCGCGCTCACCGGCACGTCGGTCTGCTCGAGCCCGAAGGTCTCGCGCTCGGCCATTTCTTCCGAGCGTTCGAGAAAGGGGTTTTCGTCGAGCATCTGCTCGACCTCCTGCGCCATCTCCAGCGTGGAGAGCTGGAGCAGGCGGATCGATTGCTGCAGCTGGGGCGTGAGCGCCAGGTGCTGCGAGACGCGTAGGGACAGGCCTTGCTTCATCGACCCTACATCCGGAAGTGTTCGCCGAGATACACGCGGCGCACGTCGGCGTTTTCCACGATCTCGGAAGGCGTGCCGCTGGTGAGCACGTGGCCGTCGTTGATGATGTAGGCGCGGTCGCAGATGCCCAGCGTCTCGCGCACGTTGTGGTCGGTGATCAGCACACCGATGCCGCGCGACTTGAGAAAACCGATGATGCGCTGGATCTCGATCACCGCGATCGGGTCGATGCCCGCGAAGGGCTCGTCGAGCAGGATGAAGCGCGGGTCGGTGGCCAGCGCGCGCGCGATCTCGACGCGGCGGCGTTCGCCACCCGAGAGCGCGGGCGCGGGCGAATCGCGCAGGTGGTCCACGTGCAGGTCCTTCAGCAGTTCGTCGAGCCGGGCCTCGATCGCCGACGAGCTCAGGGCCTTGCCCTTGTCGTCCACCTGCAGCTCCAGCACGGCGCGCACGTTGTCGGCCACGCTGAGCTTGCGGAAGATCGAGGCCTCCTGCGGCAGGTAGCCCAGGCCCAGGCGCGCGCGGCGATGGATCGGCAGGCCCTCGATGGGCTGGCCGTCGAGCAGGATCTGGCCGGCGTCGGAGCGCAGCAGCCCGACCAGCATGTAGAAGGAGGTGGTCTTGCCCGCGCCGTTGGGGCCGAGCAGGCCGACCACTTCGCCCTTGAACACGGCGAGCGACACGTCCTTGACGACCTTGCGGCTGCCGTAGGCCTTTTGCAGGCCGCGCGCCTCGAGGCGGCTGACCACAGGGCTGGCGGGGCGACCGCTGGAGCCGGTCGCCGTGCTGGAGGGCATGGCCGTCACTGGCGACCCTCTTCGAGCTGGGGACTGGATCGCAGGTTGGCCGGCGGGGTGGGCGCAGGTGTGCCACCGGCCGGTGCGCCGTCCTTGGGCACCGGTGTGAGCATGGCGCGCACCCGGCCCGTGGGGTTGGAGGGCGTGCGGTTGGCGATGCCGCCGTCCACGGTGAACACGTCGCTGGTGTTGTTGTAGACGATCACGTTGCCGGTGGTCTCGTCGTTGAGCTGGGTGCCCTTGAAGCGCTTGAGCACCGCGCTGCCGGCAAAGCGCACGGTGTCGGCCTTGCTGTCGTACTCGATGCGCTGGGCCGTGCCTTCGATGAACTCGTCCACGCCGTCGCGTTTCTGCCGGAAGAAGCCCGGACTGCCGTTGACGATGCCGAACTGGTTGCCCTGCGCGTCCTGCCGCACCTCGACCTGGGCGCCCCGGATCACGATGCTGCCCTTGGTGATGACCACGTTGCCGGTGAACACGCTGGTCTGGCGCGCGTCGTCGTAGCGCAGGGCGTCGGCCTCGGCGTTCAGCGGCAGGCTGCGGTCGGCTTTTTCCGCCTGGGCGGCGCCGGCGCACCAAAGGGCGGCGGCCAGGCAGGCGGTCCAGGGGAGAGCGCGGCGGAAAGTGGGGAATGCAGGCATGGGATGTGAGGGCACGAAACTTGCATTCATTGTAGCGGTGACAACCCGTTTTCACGGGTGGACAGCGCACTTTGTCAGCGCTCTTTGCGCCACAGCGCGACGCGGGTCACGCGGGATGGCCCGGTTCGGAAACAACAAGGCCCGCGCGCGGCGGGCCTCGGCGGTGCGGGGGCGCGGCGGGCTGTCAGCCCTTGCGCAGCTCGGCGATCAGCGCGTTGGCCACCACCAGGGTGCGCGGGCCCTGGCCATTGAGGTAATAGCGCCCGGCGATGCCCAGCGAGGGCGTGCCCTCCACGCTGTAGGCGTCCTGCAGCTGCACGGCGCGGTTGGCCTTCTCGCCCACCGGGCCGCCGTTGTAGAGCTCGCTGAATCTGGCGCGGTCCACGCCCTGCTTGGCCACCCAGTCGGTGATCGCGGCCGGCGTGGTCAGCGGCAGGCGCTCTTCGTGGATGGCCTTGAACACCTTGGTGTGCAGCTTGTCGACCAGGTTCATAGCCTCGAGCGTGAAGTACAGGCGCTGCATCGGCACGAAGGCCGGGCTGAACGCGACCGGCATGCGCTTGACGGTCACGTGGGCCGGCTTCTTCTGGATCCACTCTTCGAAGAGGGGCTCGAAATTGAAGCAGTGGATGCAGGTGTAGGCAAAGAACTCGACCACCTCGACCTGGCTGGCCGGGCTCTCCACGGGGGCGGGCTTGGGCAGGCGGACGAAGTCCACGCCTTCCTTGGGGCCGACGCGCTGCGCCAGCGCGGGCGTGAGCGCCAGGCCGGCGCTGGCGCCGACCACCGTGGTACCGGCCGCCAGCAGGGACCGGGAAAAATCGCGACGTTGCATGAAATCAGACTCCTGTTGTGGACCCGGTTGGGGCGGCACCGGCGGGCAAAAGTTCCCACCGCGCGGGCGGCGGGCGGCGCCGTTCAGCGCTGCACGCGCACCAGCGCGGCTTCCACGCCGTTGACCTGCAACTGCTCCTGCGTCAGGTCGGCCAGGGCCTTCTGGTTGAACGGGCCCACGCGCACGCGGAAGACGGTGCGGCCGTTCTGCTCGCGCTCGGTGATCTGGGCGTCGATGCCCAGCATGGCCAGGCGCGCGCGCTGGGTCTCGGCGTCTTCGGGCGTGCGGAAGGCGCCGGCCTGCACGAAATAGGTGAAAAGA
>QZKF01000086.1 GCA_003599455.1 Comamonadaceae bacterium | reverse complement strand
CTACTTCCGCACGACCGACGTGACCGGCTCGATCGAGCTGCCCGAAGGCAAGGAAATGGTGATGCCGGGTGACAACGTGTCGATCACGGTCAAGCTGATCGCCCCGATCGCCATGGAAGAAGGCCTGCGCTTTGCCATCCGCGAAGGCGGTCGCACCGTCGGTGCCGGCGTCGTCGCAAAAATCATCGCGTAAGGAGCGGACATGTCTACCAAGCAGAAAATCCGCATTCGCCTCAAGGCCTTCGACTACAAGCTGATCGACAGCTCCGCCGCCGAGATCGTGGACACCGCCAAGCGCACCGGCGCGATCGTCAAGGGCCCCGTGCCCCTGCCGACCCGCATGAAGCGTTTCGACATCCTGCGCTCGCCGCACGTCAACAAGACCAGCCGCGACCAGCTCGAAATCCGCACGCACCAGCGCCTGATGGACATCGTGGACCCGACCGACAAAACGGTTGACGCCCTGATGAAGCTCGACCTGCCGGCTGGCGTGGACGTCGAAATCAAGCTGCAATAAGGCGCTGCTTTGCAGGTCCGGCGGGGTCTTTGGCCCCGCCGGGCTTGCGGCAACAAAGCCTGCCGGTTATACTGGCAGGCTTTTCCGGGTTTCGGCCCGGGGAGTTCGGCTTTGCCGATGCGGTCTGTCAATGATGCAGGCCGTACTTTTAAAACGTGTCGGCGCCCTTCGGGGAGAGTCGATGCACCATCAGCCCCGGCCAATTGAAGTCGGGAACGGAGAAAACAATGAGTCTTAGCAACTCCCTCGGGTTGTTGGGTCGCAAGGTGGGCATGATGCGTCTGTTCACCGATGACGGGGACGCAGTTCCTGTCACGGTGGTCGATGTGTCGAACAACCGTGTGACGCAGGTCAAAACCCTGGCCCATGACGGCTACGACGCGCTGCAGGTCACCTTTGGTGCCCGCCGTGCCTCCCGCGTGACCAAGCCCGAAGCGGGCCACCTGGCCAAGGCCGGTGTCGAAGCGGGTGAAATCATCCAGGAATTCCGCGTCGCCTCCGACGTTGCTGCCCAGTACCAGCCCGGTGCCGTGGTGGCCCCCAACGCGATCTTCGCGGTGGGCCAGAAGGTGGACGTGCAAGGCACCTCGATCGGTAAAGGCTTCGCCGGCACCATCAAGCGCCACAATTTCAAGTCTCAGCGCGCGTCGCACGGCAACAGCCGTTCGCACAACGTGCCGGGCTCCATCTCCATGGCCCAGGATCCGGGTCGCGTGTTTCCGGGCAAGAAGATGACCGGTCACATGGGCGATGACACCAAGACCATCCAGAACCTCGACATCGTGCGCGTGGACGAAGCCCGTCAACTGCTCATGATCCGTGGCGCTGTGCCCGGCTCGAACGGCGGTTTCCTGACCGTGCGTCCCGCCATCAAGGCCAAATCCGGCAAGGGAGCAAACTGATGCAAGTTGAACTCCTGAACGACCAGGGCCAGGCCTCGTCCAACGTGGACGTGCCCGAGACCGTGTTTGGTCGCGACTACAACGAAGCCCTGATCCACCAACTCGTGGTGGCCTACCAGGCGAACGCCCGTCAAGGCACGCGTGCTCAAAAAGACCGTCAGATGGTCAAGCACTCGACCAAGAAGCCGTTCAAGCAAAAAGGCACGGGCCGCGCCCGCGCCGGTATGACCTCTTCCCCGCTGTGGCGCGGAGGCGGTCGCATTTTCCCGAACAGCCCCGACGAGAACTTCACCCAGAAGCTCAACAAGAAGATGTACCGCGCCGGCATGGCGTCCATCTTCTCGCAGTTGGTGCGTGAAGGCCGTCTGGCCGTGGTCGATTCCATGAAGGTGGACTCGCCCAAGACCAAGCAGCTGGCCGACAAGTTCAAGGCCATGAACCTGCAATCGGTGCTGGTGATCGCCGAGGAAGTCGACGAGAACCTGTACCTGGCTTCGCGCAACCTGCCCAACGTGCTGGTGGTCGAGCCGCGTTACGCCGATCCGCTGTCGCTGGTGCACTACAAGAAGGTCATCGTCACCAAGGCGGCGATCGACCAGCTCAAGGAGATGTTCGCATGAGCGTCACAAAATACGACGAAGGCCGTCTGATGCAGGTTCTCGTGGCACCCATCGTGTCCGAGAAGGCCACTCAGGTTGCCGAGCAGACCAATGCCGTGATGTTCAAGGTGTTGCGCGATGCTTCCAAGCCCGAGATCAAGGCCGCTGTTGAACTGATGTTCAAGGTGCAGGTCAAGGGCGTTTCCGTGCTCAACCAGAAGGGCAAGTCCAAGCGCTTTGGCAAGACCGTGGGTCGTCGCGACCACGTGCGCAAGGCCTATGTGACGCTGATGCCGGGTCAAGAGCTGAACTTCGGCGGAGAGGGCGTTTAATCATGGCAGTCATCAAGATGAAACCCACCTCACCAGGCCGTCGCGGCATGGTGAAGGTCACGCGTGACCACCTGCACAAGGGTGAAGGTTTTGCGCCGCTGCTGGAACCCCAGTTCCAGAAGGCCGGCCGCAACAACAACGGTCACATCACCACGCGCCACAAGGGCGGTGGTCACAAGCACCACTACCGCGTGGTCGACTTCCGTCGCAACAAGGACGGGATCCCGGCCAAGGTCGAGCGCATCGAGTACGACCCGAACCGCACGGCGCACATCGCGCTGCTGTGCTACGCCGACGGCGAGCGCCGCTACATCATCGCCCCGCGTGGCGTTGAAGTGGGCGCGACCCTGCTGTCCGGCTCGGAGTCGCCGATCCGCGTGGGCAACACCCTGCCGATCCGCAACATCCCGGTCGGTTCGACCATCCACTGCATCGAGCTGCAGGTCGGCAAGGGCGCGCAAATCGCCCGCTCCGCCGGCGCCTCGGCCGTGCTGCTGGCCCGCGAAGGCATCTACGCCCAGGTGCGCATGCGCTCGGGTGAAGTGCGCAAGGTCCACGTGGATTGCCGCGCCACCATCGGCGAAGTGTCCAACCAGGAACACAGCCTGCGCCAGTTGGGCAAGGCCGGTGTCAAGCGCCACATGGGCATCCGTCCGACCGTTCGCGGTACCGCGATGAACCCGATCGACCACCCGCACGGTGGTGGTGAAGGCAAGACCGGCGAAGGCCGCGCTCCGGTGGATCCGTGGGGCAACCTGACCAAGGGTTACCGCACCCGCAACAACCGCCGCACGCAGTCGATGATCGTCTCGCGTCGCAAGAAGTAAAGGGTTGACAACATGACTCGCTCACTCAAAAAAGGTCCGTTTGTCGACCACCACTTGATGGCCAAGGTTGAAAAAGCCCAAGCCACCAAGGACAAAAAGCCCGTCAAGACCTGGTCGCGCCGCTCGATGATCCTGCCCGATTTCATCGGCCTGACCATCGCCGTGCACAACGGCAAGCAGCACGTGCCCGTGTACATCACCGATCAGATGGTGGGACACAAGCTCGGCGAGTTCTCGCTGACGCGCACGTTCAAAGGCCACCCGGCCGACAAAAAAGCGAAGAAGTAAGGACAAACCATGGAAACCCGTTCAATCGTTCGAGGCGTTCGCCTCTCGGTCGACAAAGGCCGACTGGTTGCCGACCTGATTCGTGGCAAGAAGGTCGACCAAGCCCTCAACATCCTGGCGTTCACGCAGAAAAAAGCTGCCGGCATCGTCAAGAAGGCGCTGGAGTCCGCCATCGCCAACGCCGAGCACAACGACGGCGCCGACATCGACGAACTGAAGGTCACGACCATCTACGTCGAGCAGGGCACCACGCTCAAGCGCTTCTCGGCCCGCGCCAAAGGCCGCGGCAACCGCATCAGCAAACCCACGTGTCACATCTACGTGACGGTTGGCAACTGAAGAGGTCACAGGAATATGGGACAGAAAATCAACCCTACCGGGTTCCGCCTCGCAGTTTCCCGCAACTGGGCCAGCCGCTGGTACGCCAGCAACCGTGACTTCGCCGGCATGCTGGCCGAAGACATCAAGGTGCGTGAGTACCTCAAGGGCAAGCTGAAGAACGCCGCCGTGTCGCGCGTCGTTATCGAGCGTCCCGCCAAGAACGCCCGCATCACCATTTACTCGGCACGTCCGGGCGTGGTGATCGGCAAGAAGGGCGAAGACATCGAGAAGCTGAAGAAGGAACTGGCCGCCAAGTTGGGCGTGCCGGTCGCGGTCAACATCGAGGAAGTGCGCAAGCCCGAAATCGATGCCAAGCTGATCGCCGACAGCATCACGCAGCAGCTCGAGAAGCGCATCATGTTCCGCCGCGCCATGAAGCGCGCGATGCAGAACGCCATGCGCCTGGGTGCACAGGGCATCAAGATCATGTCGTCGGGTCGTCTCAACGGCATTGAAATCGCCCGTTGCGAGTGGTACCGCGAAGGTCGCGTGCCGCTTCACACCCTGCGCGCCGACATCGACTACGGCACGTCCGAAGCCAAGACCACCTACGGCATCATCGGTGTCAAGGTCTGGGTCTACAAGGGCGATACCCTGGGCCGCAACGATGCGCCCGTGGCCGCCGAACCGCGTGCCGAAGAAGAGCGCCGCCCGCGTGGTCCGCGCCGTGAGCGTCCGGCAGGTCCTCCTGCCCGCGCCGCGGTTCGCCGCCCTGGCGCCAATGCCGCCCCGGCCGATGGCAGCGACAAGCCTGCCGAAGCCACCGTCGGCGCCGAAACCAAACCCGCCGTTAAGCGCGTTCGCAAAGACGCCGCGCCCGCATCTGCAGCTGCGGACGGCAAAGGAGAATAAACATGTTGCAACCCGCTCGCCGCAAGTTCCGTAAAGAACAAAAAGGCCGCAATACCGGCGTCGCCACCAGTGGCGCCACCGTCGCGTTCGGCGACTTCGGCCTGAAGTCCACCGACCGCGGTCGTCTGACGGCCCGCCAGATCGAGGCCGCACGCCGTGCGATCTCCCGTCACGTCAAGCGTGGCGGCCGCATCTGGATCCGCGTGTTCCCGGACAAGCCGATTTCCCAGAAGCCAGCCGAAGTCCGCATGGGCAACGGCAAGGGCTCGGTCGAGTACTACGTGGCTGAAATCCAGCCCGGCAAGGTGCTCTACGAGATCGTCGGTGTGCCCGAACAGCTGGCGCGTGAGGCGTTCACGCTGGCCGCCGCCAAACTTCCGCTGCGCACCACGTTCGTGACGCGCATGCTGGGTCAGTGATTCAGGAGAACACAAGATGAAAACTGCTGAACTGCGCCAAAAGGATGTGGCCGGCCTCGAAGCCGAAGTGAAGTCTCTGCAGAAGGCCCATTTCGGCCTGCGCATGCAGAAAGCCACGCAACAACTCAACAACAACGCTGTGCTGGGCGACACCCGTCGCTCGATTGCGCGCGCCAAGACCATCCTGGCCGAGAAGCAGCGCGCTGCGGCCACGGCCAAATAAGGAGTGACCATGACGGAAGCTAAAACATCCCTCAAGCGCACCTTGGTCGGCAAGGTGGTCAGCGACAAACGCGCCAAGACCGTGACGGTCCTGGTCGAGCGCCGTGTGAAGCACGAGCTCTACGACAAGATCGTGGCGAAGTCCAGCAAGTACCACGCCCATGACGAAAAGGGTGAGTACAAGACCGGCGACGTGATCGAGATCACCGAGAGCCGTCCGCTGTCCAAGACGAAGAACTGGGTCGCCACGCGCCTGGTGCAAAAAGCCGCTCTGGTGTAAGCCCGATAGCGCTGCTCGCAGCGCGGTTTGCAAAAGCGACCGACAATTCGGTCGCTTTTTCTTTTTCCGGGCCTGGTTGTGTGACCGGGCCTTCCAGCCACGGCCTGCGGGCCAACACAACGAGGAGCACAGCATGATCAAGGTGGGTGAGAAGATTCCGGCGGCCACGCTGATGGAGTACAGCGAAGTCGAAGGCAACGGCTGCAGCATCGGCCCCAACGCGGTGGATGCCCAGAAGGCCTCCGCCGGCAAGACGATTGCCGTGTTCGCCCTGCCCGGGGCGTTCACCCCGACCTGCTCGGCCAAGCACGTGCCGGGCTTTGTACAGCACGCCGCCGACTTCAAGGCCGCTGGCGTGGACGAGATCTGGTGCCTGAGCGTGAACGACGCCTTTGTCATGGGCGCCTGGGCGCGCGACCAGAAGACTGGCGACAAGGTGCGCATGCTGGCCGACGGCAGCGCCGACTTTGCCAAGGCCACCGGCCTGACGCTGGACCTCACCAGCCGCGGCATGGGCCTGCGCAGCAACCGCTATTCCATGCTGATCAAGGACGGTGTGGTGAAGGCGCTCAACGTCGAAGGCCCGGGCAAGTTCGAGGTGAGCGACGCAGCCACGCTGCTGGCGCAGGCCAAAGCCGGCGTCTGATCCACGCGCAAAAAAAGCCGCCCGTGGCGACGCGGGCGGCTTTTTCTTTGGGCGTCAGTCTGACGCTGGTGGCTAGAGATCGACCTTGAGGTAGTGCGCCCCTGGGATGGGGTTGTGGTAGTAGGGCGCGACCTCGACGAAGCCGGCTTCCTGGTACAGGGCCCGCGCGGTCTCCATGTCGCTCAGGGTGTCGAGCAACATGGTGGTGTAGCCGGCCAGTTGCCCGTCCGACAGGATGCGCTCCACCAGCAGGCGGCCCAGGCCGAAGCCGCGGAAGGCACGTCGCACGAACAGGCGCTTCATCTCGCAGGCGTTGAGGTGGTCCGCGTTGGGCAGCGCGCGCAGGGCGCAGCAGCCCGCGGGTTCACCGTCCACCCAGGCCAGCAGCAACGAACCGGCCGGGGGGGCATAGGCGCCGGGCAGTCCGGCGAGTTCGGCCTCGAAGCCCTGGAAACACAGGTCGATGCCGAGCTCGGACTGGTAGTCCAGGAACAGATCGCGCACGGTCTGCAGGTCGTCGGGAAACTGGGCCGGTCTCAGCGAGATGGCGGCGGCTCCGTTGTCGTTCATGGGGACGGGGTCGGTGGGCGCTGGGCCCTGGCTATGGGGAGGCGGTCACTATACGACAGCCCGGTGGCAGGGCCCTCAGAAGGCGTTGCCGAGCCGAACCAGCCAGGCCACCGCCGCAGCGCACAGGCCCAGCACCACCAGGGCCAGCACGCGCGTCAGGGCGGTGTCGCGCGCGCTGGGCGCGTCCAGCGCGAGCTGCTTGTCGCCCACGACCATGGGGCGCACCAGGCCCTGCTTCTTCACCAGCTTGTAGAAGAGGATGGCCGCCACGTGCAGCAGCACCAGCGCCATGACGATGAACTTGCCGACCTTCGTGTGGTACGCGGTGGCCATGGCCACGGTGTCTCCCGAGACGAAGCGCACCAGCGGGCCAAAGAAGGCGATTTCGTCGTCGCTCATGAGCCCCGTGCCGACCTGGGCGGCCAGGATCAGCAGCAGGGCGAACACCGACAGCGCGCCCAGCGGGCTGTGGCCCACGCTGTGCTCGGGCCTGGCCCGACCCCTCAGGTAGGCGATCACGGACGAGGGCGCGTAAAGGAAGCTGCCGAAACGCGACCAGTGCCCGCCGATGAAGCCCCACACGAGGCGGAACAGCAGCAGGGTCAACACCGCGTAGCCCAGGCGCAGGTGCCCGTTCATCCAGTTGCCGCCGACGCTGCCGGTGACGACGAGGCCGATGACGCAGGCTGCCAGCAGCCAGTGGAACAGGCGGGTGGGGAGGTCCCAGACGCGGATGGTGTGCATGGTGGACGAGGGGAATGGGTGGGTAGAGGGAGCGACGATGGAGTGGAGAAGAAATCCGGTGCGACAGTTCCAGCGGAACTTTGCCACGGGGGCCACACTCCTGCCCGGGTGGCCCCCGAGCCACGCCGTCTCTCCCACATTCTGTTCAGGAGTCTTCATGAGAATAATTGCCCCGCTCGCCCTTGCCCTCGGATTTGCCACCCTGTCCGCGCCCGCCATGGCGCAGTTCCAGAAGCCGGAGGACGCGGTCAAGTACCGCAAGGCGGTCATGACGGTCATGGGCAGCCACGCCGGCCGCATCGGTGCCATGGCCAATGGCCGCGCGCCCTTCGACGCCAAGGCGGCAGCCGACAGCGCGGCACTCCTGGAGACCCTGAGCCGCTTGCCGTGGGAAGCGTTCGGGCCGGGTACCGACAAGGGCGAGACCCGGGCGCTGCCGGCGATCTGGACCGAGCAGGCCAAGTTCAAGGAAGGCTCCGACAAGCTGCAGGCCGAGACCGCCAAACTGAATGCGGCTGCCAAAACGGGCAACCTCGACGCGATCAAGACGGCGTTTGGCGCCGTGGGACAGAGCTGCAAGGCCTGCCACGACGCGTACCAGAAGAACTGAGCACGGTTGCTCCCGGTGCTTGACCGGAACGAAAAAGCCGGGCCCAAGGGCCCGGCTTTTTTTCGACCCTGCGGGTCGTCAGGCGGCGGTCACGCCTGGGCGAGCAGCTTTTCAATCAGGGCGTGCAGCGCCGGGAAGTCGGGCTCGCCGACGAAGCGCTTGACGATGCGGCCCTGCTTGTCCACGAGGTAGGTCGTGGGGGTGAGCTTCACGTCGCCCCACTGCCTGGCGATGTCGCCGGTGTTGTCCAGCGCGACCTTGAAGGGCAGCTGGCGCGATTGCGCAAAGTTCAGCACCCAGGCCGGTGGGTCGTATTCCATCGCCACGGCCACGGTCTCGAAGCCCTGGCCCTGGTATTTCTGGTACGTGGCCACGATGGAGGGCATCTCCTTCACGCAGGTCACGCAGGTGGTGGCCCAGAAGTTCACCAGCGTCACCTTGCCCTTGAGGTCGGCGGTGGTGGCCTTGCTGCCGTCGAGCAGCACGAAGGTGGAGTCGGGGGCCGCATCGCGGCCCGCGCACGCGGCCAGGCCCAGCACGCTGGCGGCGCCCAGCGCGGCCGCGGCCTGCAGGGTGCGCCGGCGGCCATGGCCTGTGGGGCTGAGATCGGTCATTGTGTTTTCACTTCCCGGGGGCTACATTGCCCCACGTCTTTCATTGAACAGTCGCCCGGAGGAACCGCCATGCAGCGCCGCCAGTTTACCCAGTCCACCACCGCGATGATCGGCCTGCTGGTCCTCGCCGCCCATCAGCAGGCCAGGGCCTTGTCGCTGGGCGATCTCACCGAAGGCGATGCCAGCAAGGGCATCAAGGTGGCGCTCGAAAAGGGCGCCCTGGCCGCGGTGGCCTTGCTGGGCAAGACCGATGGATTCCTGGGCAATCCAAAAGTTCGGATTCCTTTGCCCGGATTTCTCGAAGACGCCTCCAAGCTGCTCAAGCTCACCGGCCAGGGCAAACGGGTCGACGAGCTGGTGACCAGCATGAACCGCGCGGCCGAAGCGGCCGTGCCGATGGGCAAGGACCTGCTGGTGGGTGCGGTCAAGTCCATGAGCGTGTCGGACGCCAAGAACATCCTGAGTGGCGGCGACAACTCGGTGACCCAGTTCTTTGCCGAAAAAACGCGCACGCCGCTGGGCGAAAAATTCCTGCCCATCGTCACCAAGGCCACCGAAAAGGTGGGCCTGGCCAACCAGTACAACAAGGTGGCGGGCAAGGCGGCCGGCATCGGGCTGGTCAAGTCGGAAGACGCGAACATCCAGCGCTACGTCACCGGCAAGTCGCTCGACGGGCTCTACACCATCATCGGTGAGGAGGAGCGCAAGATCCGCCAGGACCCGGTCGGCACCGGCAGCGCGATCCTGAAAAAAGTGTTCGGCGCCCTGAAGTGAGCGCACCCTCGCCTTGAGCGCCAGCTCTATTTGAGCTTCTTGCGCGCTTCGGCCAGGCGGGCTTCGAGGTACTCGCCATAGAAGTCGGGCACGGCGATGCCCACCAGGCGCTCGGCGAGTTCGCGCCCGTCGGGGCCGTAGAACATCACCGTCGGTGTGAACCGCGCCTTCCATGCCCGGGCCTGGTCGGCCGGCGTGGTCATCTGGCCATCGAAGCCCTGCAGGTTGCCGCTGCGGTCGCGCACGTCGAGTTGCACCGCGCGCACCTTGCCTTCGCGGCGCATCGGCTGCAGGTAGTGGTTGCGCACGATCTCGCAGTAGGGGCAGCCGGCCAGCGTGGTCATCACCACCAGCGGCTCGCCGCGCGCGGCGGCGGCCTGCGCGGCACCGCGCAGGGAGGTCGGCGTGGGCAGGGCCTGGGCGGTCGCCGGGGCCGGCGTGGGGGCGGTGATGTCGCTCATGTCGGGTGTGGGCAATGGGTGCCGGTCAGACCGCGCCGCTGCGCCGGAGTTCGGCCAGCCGCTGCGGTGGCGCGTCGAGCCAGTCGGCCAGCACCTCGGCCGTGTGTTCGCCCAGCAGCGGTGGAGGCCGGTCGTTGCGCACCGGCGTGGCGCCGAGCTTGAGCGGGCTGGCCACCAGGTCCACCGCCCCGTTCAGTGGGTGCGCCCAGGTGTGCACCATGTCCCGCCAGCGCACGTGCTCGTCGGCGAACACCTCGGCCAGGTTGTTGATCGGGCCGCAGGGCACCTTGGCCGCTTCGAGCGCGGCCAGCCAGTCGGCCTTGCCGCGGGTCCTGAGCAGGGCCGCGAGCAGGGGCACCAGTTCCTCGCGGTGGCGCACGCGGTTCTGGTTCTGCGCGAAACGCGGGTCGGTGGCGAGCCCGGGCTGGCCGGCGACGGCGCAGAACTTGGCGAACTGGCCGTCGTTGCCCACGGCCAGGATGATGTGCTGCGCCTGGCCCTGCGCGTCGGGCGCGACCTCGAACACCTGGTAGGGCACGATGTTGGCGTGGGCGTTGCCCGCGCGCCCCGGCACCTTGCCGTCCTCGCGGCCGCGCACCAGGTAGTTGGCGCCGAGGTTGGCGAGCATGGCCACCTGCGTATCGAGCAGCGCCATGTCGATGTGCTGGCCTTCACCCGTGCGCTCGGCGTGGCGCAGCGCGGCCTGGATGGCCACGGTCGCGTACAGCCCGGTGAACAGGTCGGCCACCGCCACGCCCACCTTCTGCGGGCCACCGCCGGGCAGGTCGTCGCGCTCGCCGGTCACGCTCATGAGCCCGCCCATGGCCTGGATCGCGAAGTCGTAGCCCGCGCGGTCCTTGTAGGGGCCGGTCTGGCCGAAGCCGGTGATGGAGCAGTACACCAGTCTGGGGTTGATCGCCCGCAACGCGGCGTAGTCGAGCCCATAGCGCGCCATGTCGCCGACCTTGTAGTTCTCCACGAACACGTCGGCCTTCGTCGCGAGTTCGCGGATCAGCGCCTGGCCCGCCGGCGTGGCGATGTCGCAGGTGATGGAGCGCTTGTTGCGGTTGGCGCCCAGGTAGTAGGCGGCCTCGGCGGTGTCGGCGCCATCGCGCCCGCGCAGAAAGGGCGGACCCCAGCCGCGCGTGTCGTCGCCACCCGGGTGGCCTTCGCCCGGTGGGCGCTCCACCTTCACCACGTCGGCGCCCAGATCGGCCAGGGTCTGCGTGCACCACGGGCCGGCCAGCACGCGCGACAGATCGAGTATGCGGATACCATCCAGAGCATTCATGTTGCCATTGTGCGCGAGGCCGCCTGCGCTGAGGTGTCCCGGCGGTGGCGTGTCTCGCTGGAACCCCATGCCTTTTCCTGTTTTCGGTGGCACGCCGCGCCATCGCCGCCCGCGCTCCCCAGGTTTCGCGCTGTGCGCCCTGCTGGTCCTGAGCGCCTGTAACCCCACCTTCAACTGGCGCGAGTTGCGCCCCGAGGGCACACCCCTGCAGGCGCTGATGCCCTGCAAGCCAGAGACCGCGACGCGCCCCGTGCCGCTGGACGGTGGCGCGCCCACCGACCTGCACATGCACAGCTGCGAGGCGGGCGGCCTCACGTTTGCCGTGGCCTGGGCCGAGCTGGGCGATGCGGCCCGTGTGCCCGGCGCCCTGAGCGGCTGGCGCCGCGCGTCGCTGGGCGCGGTCCGTGTGGACCCGGCACGCGCCGACGATCCCGCGATGGCGTGGAACGCGGCCGTGTCCGGGGCCACCGTGGTCCAGGGCCTGACCGCGCAGGGCAGCAACCATGCGGGCCAGCCGGTGCAGGTGCGCGCGGCGCACTTCGCGCGCGGCACGCAGGTCTACCAGGCAGCGGTCTACGGCCCGGCGCCGAGCGACGAAGTCACGGGCGCTTTCTTCGACGGACTCAAGCTGCCATGAGCCCGGTTGCGCAGCCCGGCCCGGTGCGCCACGACGGCGCGGTGGCACCGCGCGCCGAAATGATCGACGTGCTTGCACCGCGCACGGCCGTCATCGTGTTCCTGACCTTTGCGCTGGCGTATTTCCTGTCGGCCCTGCTGCGCGCCATCACGGCCACGCTCTCGCCCACCCTGAGCGCCGAGATGTCGCTCAACGCCGGCGATCTCGGCCTGCTGGCCGGGGGCTATTTCTTCGGCTTCGCGCTCACGCAGCTGCCCCTGGGCAACTGGCTGGACCGCCACGGCCCGCGCACGGTGGTCCTGTGGTTCCTGGGCGTGGCGGTGGCGGGTTGCGCCGCGTTCGCGCTCGCCACCAACTTCACCGGCTTGCTGGCCGCGCGCGTGCTCACCGGCATGGGCGTGAGCGCCTGCCTGATGGCGCCGCTCACCGGCTACCGCCGCTGGCTCACGCCGGCCGCGCAGATGCGCGCCAACTCCTGGATGCTCATGACCGGCTCGTTCGGCATGGTGGCGGCCACGCTGCCGGTGCAATGGCTGATGCCGCTGACCGGCTGGCGCGGCCTGTTCTGGGTCCTGGCGGGGTTGATCCTGCTGTCGATGGTCGGCATCTGGTTCATGGTGCCGCGCTGGCGCCAGACCGCACCGGTGGACGCGAGCATCGGCCCGGCGCCCGGCTACGGCCTGATCTGGCGCCACCCCTATTTCCGCCAGATGGTCCCGATCGGCTTCGTCAACTACGGCGGCATGATCGCGGTCCAGACGCTGTGGGCCGGGCCATGGATGGTGAAGGTGGCGGGCTACACGCCGGCGCAGGCGGCCGGCGGGTTGTTCGGCATCAACCTCTCGATGCTGTGCACGTTCTGGCTCTGGGGCGTGCTCAACCCGCACCTGGCGCGCCACGGCTGGCGGCCCGAACGCCTGATCGCCTGGGGCCTGCCGCTGAGTTTCGGGGTGCTGGGCGCGATCGTGATGCTGGGGGCGGACGCCGGCTGGCCGCTGTGGGCCCTGTACTGCGTGAGCTGCACCTTCGTCTCCCTGTCTCAGCCCGCGGTGGCGCTGGCCTTGCCGGCCGAGGCCGCCGGGCGCGCGCTGTCCGGCTACAACCTGGTCATCTTCGGTGGCGTGTTCGTCGTGCAGTGGGGCATCGGCCTGCTGATCGACGCCCTGGGCGTGTTCGGCGGCGGCGAGGTCGCGCGTTACCGCGGCGCGATCGCGATCTTCGGTGCCTGTGGCGTGTTCGCCTACGCCGTCTTCCTGCGTGCCCACCTGCGCCGCGCGGCGGCCGCGCCGGGCTAAACTGCGGTCATGAACGGCATCCTCATCCTGGCGCACGCGCCGCTGGCTTCCGCACTGCGCCAGTGCGTGCTGCACGTGTTCCCTGACAGCGCCGACGCGGTGTCGGCGCTGGACGTGCAACCCAACGTGCCGCCCGAGGAATCGCTCGCGCAGGCCCGCGCGCTGATGCGCCAGATGCACCTGCCGCAGACGCTGGTGGTGGCCGACGTGTTCGGCGCCACGCCGTGCAACGTGGCGCAGAAACTCATCGACGGCGTCAACTCCAAACTCATCACCGGCGTGAACCTGCCCATGCTGTTGCGCACCGTGTCGTACCGCCACGAATCGCTGGACGCGCTGATTTCGCGCGCCATGATCGGCGCCACGCAGGGTGTCATTCAGGTGGCCGTGACCGCTCCCCAGAACCAGGCCAGACGAGCCACCCATGATCAAGACCACCGTGACCATCAGCAATAAGCTCGGGCTGCACGCACGCGCCTCGGCCAAACTCACCAAACTCGCTGGCAGCTTCGCCAGCGACGTGTGGATGTCGCGTGGCGAAAGGCGCGTCAACGCCAAGAGCATCATGGGCGTCATGATGCTGGCCGCCGGCATCGGCAGCACGGTGGAAATCGAAACCACCGGCGCCGACGAGCAGGTGGCGATGGAGGCGCTCGTCGCCCTCATCAACGACAAGTTCGGCGAAGGCGAATGAAGGACGTGCCCCCACGCTCCGCCGCTGCGCGGGTCGCTGCCCCCCGAGGGGGCGGTTTCACCTTGGGGCGGCCCGGCGGTGAAACGCCTCCAGGTCGCTCAGCGCGGGTGGTGCGATGACCATCTCCGTCCACGGTCTGGCGGTCTCCCGGGGCATTGCCATCGGGCGGGCCGTGATCGTGGCGTCCAGCCGCGTGGACGTGGCGCACTACTTCGTGCAGGCGGAGCAGGTCGAGCGCGAGATCGAGCGCCTGCGCCAAGCGCGCAACGCGGTGGCCGAAGAGATCGTGAAGGTGCAGCAGAGCCTGCACGAACTGGGTCCGAACGACGCCCACCCCGAGCTCACCGCGCTGCTCGACGTGCACCTCATGCTGTTGCAGGACGAGCAGCTCACCAGTGGCGTGAAGCACTGGATCGTGGAGCGCCACTACAACGCCGAATGGGCGCTGACCACCCAGCTCGAGGTGATCGCGCGCCAGTTCGACGAGATGGAAGACCCCTACCTGCGCGAGCGCAAGGCCGACCTGGAGCAGGTGGTCGAACGCATGCTGCGCTTCATGCGCGGCGTCGCGTCGCCAGTGGCCGGTGGGGGTTCCCGGCCCGCGCACGACAGCGCGGCCGAGGTGCCGCTGGTGCTGATCGCGCACGACCTCTCCCCCGCCGACATGCTGCAGTTCAAGCAGAGCGTGTTCGCCGGCTTCGTCACCGACGTGGGCGGCAAGACCAGCCACACCGCCATCGTGGCGCGCAGCATGGACATCCCGGCCGTGGTCGGCGCGCGCTCGGCCAGCCACCTGATCAAGCAGGACGACTGGGTCATCATCGACGGCGATGCCGGCGTGGTGCTGGTCGATCCCTCGCCCATCCTGCTCGCCGAGTACGGCTTCAAGCAGCGCCAGGGTGAGGTCGAGCGCGAGCGCCTCTCGCGCCTGAAGAACACGCCGGCCGTCACGCTCGACGGGCAGAAGATCGAGCTGCTGGCCAACATCGAACAACCCGAGGACGCCGCCGCGGCGCTCAAGGCCGGCGCCGTGGGCGTGGGCCTGTTCCGCAGCGAGTTCCTGTTCATGGGCCGCAGCGGCAAGCTGCCCGACGAGGAAGAGCAGTACCACGCCTACCGGCGCGCCGTGGAGGGCATGCAGGGTTTGCCGGTGACCATCCGCACGGTCGACGTGGGCGCCGACAAGCCGCTGGACCGTGGCGCCTCGCGCGCCGGCGACGACCACCTCAACCCCGCGCTGGGCTTGCGCGCCATCCGCTGGAGCCTGTCCGAGCCCTCCATGTTCCTGGCCCAGCTGCGCGCCATCCTGCGCGCGGCCGCGCACGGCCCGGTCAACCTGCTGATTCCCATGCTGGCCCACGCCAGCGAAATCCGCCAGACGCTGGCCCTGGTCAATCGCGCCCGCGAGCAGCTGGACAACGCCAGCATGGCCTATGGGCATGTCAAGCTCGGCGCGATGATCGAGGTGCCGGCCGCCGCGCTGACCATCCCGCTGTTCCTGCGCCACTTCGATTTCCTGTCCATCGGCACCAACGACCTGATCCAGTACACGCTGGCGATCGACCGCGCCGACGAAGCGGTGTCCCATCTTTACGACCCGGTGCATCCCGCCGTGCTGCACCTGCTGGCCGGCACCATCGCGCAGTGCCGCGAGAAGGGCAAGGGCGTGAGCGTGTGCGGCGAAATGGCAGGCGACGTGAGCCTCACGCGCCTGCTGCTGGGCCTGGGGCTGCGCAGTTTCTCCATGCACCCCTCGCAGATCCTGGCGGTCAAGCAGCAGATCCTGCGCTGCGACACCACGCGCCTGCAGACATGGGCGCAGAGCGTGCTGGTGGCGGAAGACCCCGCCGCCTTGATGACCGACTGATCAGGCTTCAGCGCGGACCGCGAGTGGCCATCACGGCCGCGCCCACGATCATCAGCGCCGCCAGACCCACCGCGGCGCTGGGGGTTTCACCCCGCACCAGCAACAGCGTCAAGGTGGACAACAAAGGCGTGAGGAAGCTCAGCACGCCGATCTGCCGCGCGTCGCCGCGCTTGAGCGCCGCGTCCCACAGGAAGAAGGCACCGCCCAGCGGTCCCAGGCCCAGCACCGCGATCAGCAGCAGGTCGCGTGTCGACAGGCTCACGGCAGGCTCCAGCCAGGCGTGGCACAACAGCGAGAGCAGGCCCGAGGCCAGCGCGAAGCTGCCGATGGCCGCGGTGGGGAAGGCGCGCACGCGCTTCGTGAGCAGCGAGTAGCTGGACCAGATGAAGGCCGAGGCGAGCGCCGGCAGGTAGCCCCAGGCCCAGCCACCGCCACCGGTGGCGCCCGCGCCGCCGAGGATGGCGAGCGCCGCGCCGGCAAAACCGAGCAGGGCAGCCAGCACGTGGCGCACGGTGAGCGACACGCCGGGCAGGAACAGCGGCGCCATCACCACGATGCCCAGCGGCCAGAGGTAGTTCACCAGGTTGGCCTGCACCGGTGGCGCGTGGCGCAGGGCGATGAACAGCAGGAAGTGGAAGCCGAACAGGCCGTAGATGCCCAGGGCCAGCGTGGAGGCGGGCACGCGCCACTGGCGCAGGTCGAAGCGCGAGAGCGGCAGCGCGATCAGGCTGCCCACCAGCAGCGACAGGCCGGTGAGCAGGAAGGGGGGCACGTGCGACAGCGCCACCCCGAGGGCGGCCAGGGAAGCCCACAGTGCGATCGCGCCCAGGGCCAGCAGATTGGCGTTCATGCCGTCGAGATTAACGCGCCTTGCCGTCGCGCGGCGCGGGCCCATCGTCGCGCGACGCGTGTGCCCTCAACCGCGGGTGCGGCGTTGCGCGGCGGTGAGCGCCGAGGGCGAGCGGTAGCCGCTGCGGCGTGCGGTCTCGGCCACGCTCAGGCCCTGCTCACGCCAGACGCGGGCCTGCGCCAGCCGCAGATCGCGCAGCCACTGCTGGGTGCTTTGGCCGCGCTCATCGCGGCAGCGCGCGGCCAGCTGCGCCGCGCTCAGGTGCACGCGCGCCGCGAGTTCGGCCACCGTCGTGCCCGGGCCACCGTCCAGCGCCCAGTGGGCGAGCGCGTCCCAGTCGATCGCGCGGCGCGGGCGATGCGGCAGGGCCGGGGTCGCGGGCAACCAGGCTTCGAGCAGCAGCGCCGGGCCGAGTCGCTGCGCGCGCGGCAACCGCGCGGTGCAGGCCAGCGCGAGGTAGCGCGCGAGGTCGAGCGTGGACGCTTGTGGCGCCGCCGCGCGGGCCCAGTCGCGACTGTGGCTGTCGAGCACCAGGCAGCGCGCACCGGCGCGCGCCTCGAAATCGTGGCGCTCACCGGGCGGCACCACACAGCCATCGCCCGCGGCAATGCGCTGGCCCCGCCCCGCCACCTCGAGTTCGAGCACACCATCCAGCCCGACGAGGATCTGGAAATGGTCGTGGTCGTGGCTGCCGTGCGAGGCGCCGTAGTCGCGCACGCTCAGGCGGTCGTGCGCGGCGGGCATGTCATTTCACCGAGCCGGGGTTGAGCACGCCGTGCGCCTGCTGGTCGGCGTGGTACGAGCTGCGCACCATCGCGCCCACGGCGGCGTGGGTGAAGCCCATCTTGTAGGCCTCGGCCTCGAACATCTTGAAGGTGTCGGGGTGCACATAGCGGCGCACCGGCAGGTGGTGGCCGCTGGGTGCGAGGTACTGGCCGATGGTGAGCATGTTGATGTCGTGCGCGCGCATGTCGCGCATCACGGCCAGGATTTCCTCATCGGTCTCGCCCAGGCCGACCATCAGGCCGCTCTTGGTCGGCACGTGCGGGAACAGCGCCTTGAACTTCTTGAGCAGGTTCAGGCTGAACTGGTAGTCCGAACCCGGGCGCGCTTCCTTGTACAGGCGCGGCACGGTCTCCAGGTTGTGGTTCATCACATCGGGCGGTGCGGCTTTCAGAATCTCGAGCGCGCGGTCGTCGCGGCCGCGGAAGTCGGGCACCAGCACCTCGATCTGCGTCTTCGGTGACAGGGCACGGGTCTTTTCGATGCAGGCGACGAAGTGGCCGGCGCCGCCGTCGCGCAGGTCGTCGCGGTCCACGCTGGTGATCACCACGTATTTCAGCTTGAGCTGGGCAATCGTCCTGGCGAGATTGTCGGGCTCGTCCACATCCAGCGGATCGGGGCGACCGTGGCCCACGTCGCAGAACGGGCAGCGGCGCGTGCACTTGTCGCCCATGATCATGAACGTGGCCGTGCCCTTGCCGAAGCACTCGCCGATGTTGGGGCAGCTCGCCTCTTCGCACACCGTCACGAGCTTGTTGGTGCGCAGGATGTCCTTGATCTCGTAGAAGCGTGTGGTCGGGCTGCCAGCGCGCACGCGGATCCACTCGGGCTTCTTGAGCACCTCGGCCGGCACCACCTTGATCGGAATGCGCGCCGTCTTGGCCTGGCTTTTCTGCTTGGCGGTCGCGTCGTAGCTCGCGGCGGGCTGGGCTTCGCGGACGGTGCTGCTGTCGGCGGCCGGTGGGGTATCGAGGCGGGTCATGGCGTGGGCGCGGATGGCGCGGTTGGGTCAGGGGGCGAGCGTGGCCACGAGCTTCTGGCCCAGGACCCGCGCCGCCTCATCCCATGAAACGGCAACCCCGATTGTAGAAAGGTCGACCGTCTGCAGGCCAGCGTAGCCGCAGGGGTTGATGCGTTGGAAGGGTTGCAGGTCCATGGCCACGTTGAGGGCCACACCGTGGTAGGTGCAGTGGCGGCTGACCTTGATGCCCAGCGCGGCGATCTTGCCCAGGCCGGTGAAGTCGGGCGGCGGCGGCGTTTCGCCGGGGTTTCTCTTCTGGGGGCGTTGCGGCAGCAGGGCGTGGCTGCCAGGGTCGGCCAGCCGCACGTAGATGCCCGGTGCGCCCGCCACGCGGTGGCCGGTCACGCCGAAGCCGGCGAGCGTGCGGATCACCGCTTCTTCCACGCGGTACACATATTCCTTGACGAAGTAGCCCGCGCGTTGCAGGTCGACCAGCGGGTAGGCCACCACCTGGCCCGGGCCGTGGTAAGTCACCTGGCCGCCGCGGTTGGTGGGCACCACGGGGATGTCGCCGGGCGCGAGCAGGTGGTCTTCGCGGCCGGCCAGGCCCTGGGTGAAGACCGGTGGGTGCTCGCAGATCCACAGTTCGTCGGGCGCATCGGCGCCGCGCTGCGCGGTGAAGCCCTGCATGGCTTCATAGGTGGGGACGTAGGCCACCCGGCCCAGCGGGTGGATGTTCACAGCACGACTTTGACCATCGGGTGCGTGGTGAGCGTGCGGTACAGCTCGTCGAGCTGTTCGCGGCTGGTCACGTGCACCGTGAGCGTGACGCCCAGGTAGTTGCCTGCCTTGCTCGGGCGCAACTCGATCGTGCTGGCGTCGAAAGCGGGGTCGAAGGCTCGCGCGACGTGGGTCATGGCAGTGACGAATCCGTCGACGTTGGCGCCCATGACCTTGATGGGAAAGTCGCTGGGGTAGGTGATGAGCGATTGCTCGGGGGGAATGTCGGGAGGCAGGTCCATGGCCGGGTTCCAGTTTCAGATCGACTGCGCGGCCACTGCCTGCTGGTAGCCGGCGTAGAGGCGCGCGTACACCGGGCCGGGTCGGCCGCGTTGCGCGCCGTGCCCGACCGGCGTGCCGTCGAGGGTGGTGATGGGCAGTACTTCCTTGGTGGCCGAGCTCAGCAGCAACTCGTCGGCGGCCAGCACCTCGGCGCGTGCGATGCGGCGCAGCTCGAAGCGCAGGCCCTGCTGGCGGCAGATGTCCTCGATCAGGCCGTAACGGATGCCCTCAAGCACCAGGTGGTCCCTGGGCGGGCCCAGCACCGCGCCATCCTGCACCACCCATACGTTGCTCGATGCACCTTCGCTCAGAAAGCCGTCGCGGAACATCACGGTTTCCACCGCACCGGCATCCGCGCTGATCTGGCGCGCCAGCACGGAGCCGAGCAGGCTGGTGCTTTTGATGTGGGCCTTCTGCCAGCGGAAATCGTCGGCCGTGACGCAGGCGACGCCGTGTTCGCGCTGGGCGGCCGAGGCCAGCTTCATCTCGCCCGCCATGACGAACACCGTGGGCGTGAGGCCGGGAGGCATGACGTGGTCACGCACCGCCACGCCGCGCGTGACCTGGATGTAGACCAGCTGGTTCACGAAGCCCTTGCTGGTCTGCAGCGAGGCGATCAAGCGGCGGGCGATGGCCAGCCATTGCTCGCGCGTCAGCGGGTTGGGGATGCGCAGCCCGGCCAGCGAGCGGTCCAGCCGCGCCATGTGCTGCTCGAAGCGGAACAGCCTGCCGCCATAGGCCGGCAGCACGTCGTACACGCCGTCGCCGAAAATGAAGCCCCGGTCCAGCACACTGATTCTGGCGTCGCGCAAGGGCGCGTACTCGCCATTGAGGTAGCTCAGCGTGTCCGGGAGCGGGGGCGCATCGTCCGGGGTCGGGAGGTTCATGACGGGATTATCGGCGGCGCTGGTGGCACGGGGCGTCATTCGTCCGGGAGCCTTGACGACCGCATGGGGTTTCTACGTATAATCAACGGCTGTGCTGAAACGCATGCGTCCGTAACCCATCTGTAATTTGCCATGTCGACAATGCCCCCGGTGACGTCGAAGGCGCCTTCTCCAGGCAACTGGGAAGATGGGGAGAAGGATCCCGAATTCAAGCCCCTCGATCGCGAAGAAGCGGTGCGGTGGCGATCTGCCCAGCCCGGTTTGTCGGCTTGGCGGGTGGTGGGGGTGCAGTTGCTGGTGGGGTTGATCGCGGGTGTGCTGGGTTGGGTATTTACCCAGCGCGCATCGGTGGGCTTCTCTGTCCTGTATGGCGCGGCATCCGTGGTGATTCCAACGGCCCTGATGGCCTGGGGGGTGACGTCGAGCGCTTTGTCCCGTCAAGCGGCGGGGCATGTGATCTCGGCGTTCATGAGTTTCGTGTTGTGGGAGGGGGTCAAGCTTCTGCTGTCGGTGGCCATGTTGTGGTCCGCACCCAGAATCGTCCCCGATCTGAACTGGCTCGCCTTGCTGGCGGGCCTGGTGGTTGTGTTGAAGGTGTACTGGTTTGGATTCTGGATCCAGACCCGGCGTTGAAATAAATCGGTTGATGGATACAAACGAACATGGCTGCTGAAGGAAATGCTCTGACCCCGGGTGAATACATCCGGCATCACCTGGTTCACCTCAACAACACGGGTGAGGCGCAAAAATCCATCGTCGACTTCTCGGTGATCAACATCGATTCCGTCGTGGTGAGCGTTCTGCTGGGCGCCTTCGCGTGCTTCATGTTGTGGCGCGCCGCGCGCAGCGCATCGGCGGGTGTGCCTGGACGCTTCCAGGCCGCGGTCGAGATGCTGGTCGAAATGGTGGACAACCAGGCCAAGTCCGTGATCCACAACGCGCACAGCCGCAAGCTGGTCGCACCGCTGGCCCTGACGGTGTTCGTCTGGATCTTCCTGATGAACTTCATGGACATGTTGCCGGTCGACGCCCTTCCTGGCCTGTGGCACGCCGCTGGCCCCGCCATGGGCTTCGCCGACTACCTGCGCGTCGTGCCCACGGCCGACCTGTCGACCACGCTGGGCATGTCGATCTCGGTGCTGGTGCTCTGCCTGTACTACAACATCAAGATCAAGGGCCTGGGCGGCTGGACGCACGAACTCGTGACGGCGCCCTTCGGTACCAGCAAGAACCCGATCGCCGCGCTGCTGCTCGGGGTGGTCAATTTCTCCATGCAGATGATCGAGTTCGTGGCCAAGACGGTGTCCCACGGCATGCGGTTGTTTGGCAACATGTTCGCGGGTGAGTTGGTGTTCATGCTGATTGCGCTGCTGGGTGGTTTCGCCGCCTTCTCGCTCAGTGGGGGCCTGTTCTTCATCGGACACGTGATCGCAGGCACGGTGTGGACCATCTTCCACATTTTGATCATCACCCTGCAGGCGTTCATTTTCATGATGCTGGCCCTGATTTACCTCGGCCAGGCGCATGACGCTCACTGAGTTGCGCGGTTTCACCACGCACTGAGTTTTTTCCCTTTCCCTTTCTTTCTCAACTTTTCGTTCATCTCAAAGGAGTCATCATGGAAAACGTTCTGGGTCTCGTCGCACTGGCTTGCGGTCTTATCGTCGGTCTGGGTGCCTTGGGCGCCTCTGTTGGCATCGGCATGATGGGCGGCAAGTTCCTCGAGTCCGGCGCCCGTCAGCCCGAGCTGATGAACGACCTGCAGACCAAGATGTTCCTGCTGGCTGGTCTGATCGACGCGGCCTTCCTGATCGGCGTGGCCATCGCCCTCCTGTTCGCCTTCGCCAACCCCTTCACGCTGGCTTGATGGGATTTGCTGCCACGCGCGGCAAGGCCCTGCGGGGCGGGCCACTGCGGCCCGCAACCCGGTTCCTTGCTGATCTCGCAGCAGACTCATTGCCCCATTTGTCAACACACAGAAAGGCGTTGCGATGAACATCAATGCAACCCTCTTTGCGCAGGCCCTCGTTTTTGCGATCCTGGTGTGGTTCACGATGAAATTCGTGTGGCCCCCGATCGCCAAGGCGCTTGATGAGCGTGCGTTGAAGATCTCCGAAGGGCTGGCATCTGCCGAAAAAGCCAAGTCCGAACTGGCCGTGGCCAACAAGCGTGTGGAAGAAGAGTTGAGCAAGTCGCGCAACGAATCCGCCACCCGCCTGGCCGACGCCGAGCGCCGTGCCCAGGCCGTGATCGAAGAAGCCAAGGCCCGCGCCACCGACGAAGCGACCAAGATCGTGGCCTCCGCCCGCCAGGAAGCCGAGCAGCAGGTCGTCAAGGCCCGCGAAGCCCTGCGCGAGCAGGTGGCCGCATTGGCCGTCAAGGGTGCCGAGCAGATTCTCAAGCGCGAAGTCAACGCCGGCGTTCACGCCGAGTTGCTCAGCCGCCTGAAGACCGAGCTCTGATCCCGCCCGACGCCACCGACCGGCATTCAAAGGACAACCATGGCAGAAATCGCCACCATTGCCCGCCCCTACGCGGAAGCGCTGTTCCAGGCTGCGGGTTCTGACGCGGCCGGCGCTGCGGTCTGGCTCGACGAGCTGGCTGCCGTGGCCGCCAACGAGCAGCTGCGTCAGTTCGCCGACAGTCCCAAGACCCAGCCCGACCAGGTGTTCTCGCTCATGACCGGGGTGCTCAAGAGCAGCCTGCCGGCCATGGCGCAGAACTTCCTGCGCACCGTGATCGACAACGGCCGCCTCGCCGCGCTGCCGGAAATCGCAGCCCAGTTCCGTGCGCTGAAAAATGCGCAGCTGGGGGCTTTCGATGCGGTGGTCTACAGCGCCTTCGCGGTGGACAGCGCCGCGCTGGCCGATCTCTCCGGCGTGCTGGAGAAGCGCTTTGGACGCAAGCTCAACCTCCAGGTCGAACTGCAGCCCGATCTGATCGGCGGCATTCGCGTGGTGGTGGGCGACGAGGTGCTCGACACCTCGGTCAAAGCCCGCCTGGAACAAATGAAGATTGCCCTGACGGCCTGACGGCTGTCTCCCCGGGCGCGCCTGCACACCATTTAACGAAAGAAGGAAAGAGTCATGCAACTCAATCCCGCCGAAATTTCCGAACTGATCAAGTCCCGCATCGAGGGATTGGCCGCATCGACCGATGTGCGCAACCAGGGCACCGTGGTGTCGGTCACCGACGGTATCGTCCGTGTCCATGGCCTGTCCGACGTGATGCAGGGCGAAATGCTTGAATTCCCGGCCAACAAGGACGGCGTGCCGTCCTTCGGCCTGGCCCTGAACCTCGAGCGCGACTCCGTCGGCGCCGTGATTCTGGGTGAGTACGAGCACATCTCCGAAGGCGAAACCGTCAAGTGCACGGGCCGCATTCTGGAAGTGCCGGTCGGCCCCGAGCTGATCGGCCGCGTGGTCAACGCCCTGGGCGCCCCGATCGACGGCAAGGGCCCGGTCAACGCCAAGATGACCGACGTGATCGAAAAGGTCGCTCCGGGCGTGATCGCCCGCAAATCGGTGGACCAGCCGGTGCAGACCGGCCTGAAGTCGATCGACTCGATGGTGCCCGTGGGCCGTGGCCAGCGCGAGCTGATCATCGGCGACCGCCAGACCGGCAAGACCGCCGTGGCGATCGACGCGATCATCAACCAGAAGGGTCAGAACATGACCTGCGTTTACGTCGCGATCGGCCAGAAGGCCTCGTCGATCAAGAACGTGGTGCGTGCCCTGGAGCAGGCCGGCGCGATGGAATACACCATCGTCGTGGCCGCTTCGGCTTCCGAATCCGCTGCCATGCAGTACCTGTCGGCCTACTCCGGCTGCACCATGGGCGAGTACTTCCGCGACCGCGGCCAGGACGCCCTGATCGTGTACGACGACCTGTCCAAGCAGGCCGTCGCCTACCGCCAGGTCTCGCTGCTGCTGCGCCGCCCGCCCGGCCGCGAAGCCTATCCCGGCGACGTGTTCTACCTGCACAGCCGTCTGCTCGAACGCGCAGCCCGCGTGAACGCCGACTACGTCGAAGCCTTCACCAAGGGTGAAGTCAAGGGCAAGACCGGTTCGCTGACCGCACTGCCTATCATCGAAACGCAGGCCGGCGACGTGTCCGCTTTCGTGCCGACCAACGTGATCTCGATCACCGACGGCCAGATCTTCCTGGAAACCAGCCTGTTCAACGCCGGCATCCGCCCCGCCATCAACGCCGGTATCTCGGTGTCGCGCGTCGGTGGCGCCGCCCAGACCAAGCTGATCAAGAGCCTGTCCGGCGGTATCCGTACCGACCTGGCCCAGTACCGCGAGCTGGCTGCGTTCGCGCAGTTCGCTTCCGACCTCGACGAAGCCACCCGCAAGCAGCTCGACCGCGGTGCCCGCGTGACCGAACTGCTCAAGCAGGCGCAGTACAGCCCGCTGTCCATCAGCCTGATGGCCGCTTCGCTGTTCGCAGTGAACAAGGGCTACCTGGACGATGTGGAAGTCAAGAAGCTGCTCGCGTTCGAATCGGGCCTGCACGCCCACCTCAAGCACAAGTACGCGGCCCTGCTGACCAAGCTGGAATCCGACAAGGCCATGGACAAGGACGCTGAAGCCCAACTGTCGGCCGCCATTGCCGAGTTCAAGAAAACCGGCACGTACTGAACCGGCCCATTGACCCGATAAAGGAGCAGCAATGGCAGCAGGCAAGGAAATTCGCGGCAAGATCAAATCGGTGGAAAACACCAAGAAGATCACCAAAGCCATGGAAATGGTCGCCGCCTCCAAGATGCGCAAGGCGCAGGAACGCATGCGTGCGGCCCGGCCTTACGCCGAGAAGGTGCGCCAGATCACCGGCAACCTGAGCCGGGCCAACCCGGAGTACACGCACCCGTTCATGCAGACCAACGATGCCAAGACCGCCGGTTTTGTCGTCGTGACGACCGACAAGGGTCTGTGCGGCGGTCTCAACACGAACGTGTTGCGCGCCGTGACCACCGAGTTGAAGGCGCTGCAGGCCAAGGGCCAGGACGCACAGGTCGTTGCCATCGGCAACAAGGGCCTGGGCTTCATGAACCGCATCGGTGCCAAGGTGGTGTCCAGCGTGACCGGTCTGGGGGACACCCCGCACCTGGACAAGCTGATCGGCCCCGTCAAGGCGCTGCTCGATGCCTACACCGAAGGCCGCGTCAACGCGGTCTATGTCTGCTACACCAAGTTCATCAACACGATGAAGCAGGAATCGGTGATCGAGCAGCTGTTGCCGCTCAACGCCGGTACGCTGCAGGACAACGCTGGTGGACGCGACTGGGACTACATCTACGAACCCGATGCTGCGGCCGTCATCGACGAACTGCTGCTGCGTTACGTCGAAGCCCAGGTGTACCAGGCGGTGGCCGAGAACATGGCCTCTGAGCAATCCGCCCGCATGGTGGCCATGAAGGCCGCGACCGACAACGCCGGCAGCGTCATCGGTGAACTCAAGCTGGTCTACAACAAGACCCGTCAGGCCGCGATTACGAAAGAACTTTCGGAAATCGTCGCCGGCGCCGCCGCGGTCTGAAGCAGCCGCCCAACAGAATCCAGAGAAAACAGAAGGTATCCATCATGTCTCAAGTACAAGGCAAGATCGTCCAGTGCATCGGCGCCGTCGTGGACGTGGAATTTCCGCGCAACCAGATGCCGCGCGTTTATGACGCGCTCAAAATGGAAGGCTCGGCGCTGACGCTGGAAGTCCAGCAGCAGCTGGGCGACGGCGTGGTGCGCACCATTGCGCTGGGTTCGTCCGACGGCCTGCGCCGCGGCATGGTGGTGTCCAACACCGCCAACCCCATCATGGTGCCCGTCGGCAAGGCCACCCTGGGCCGCATCATGGACGTGCTCGGCGCGCCCATCGACGAGCGCGGCCCGGTTGACCAGGCGCTCACCGCTTCGATCCACCGCAAGGCGCCCGCGTACGACGAACTGTCGCCGTCGCAGGAATTGCTGGAAACCGGCATCAAGGTGATTGACCTGATCTGCCCGTTCGCCAAGGGCGGCAAGGTGGGCCTGTTCGGCGGCGCCGGCGTGGGCAAGACCGTGAACATGATGGAGCTCATCAACAACATCGCCAAGGCCCACTCCGGCCTGTCGGTGTTCGCCGGTGTGGGTGAACGCACCCGCGAAGGCAACGACTTCTATCACGAGATGGCCGACTCCAAGGTCGTGGACCTCGAGAACCTGCCCAACTCCAAGGTGGCCATGGTCTACGGCCAGATGAACGAACCCCCGGGCAACCGCCTGCGCGTGGCCCTGACCGGTCTGACTATCGCCGAATCGTTCCGCGACGAAGGCCGCGACGTGCTGTTCTTCGTGGACAACATCTACCGTTTCACGCTGGCCGGTACCGAAGTGTCCGCGCTGCTGGGCCGCATGCCTTCCGCCGTGGGCTATCAGCCGACGCTGGCCGAAGAAATGGGCCGTCTGCAGGAGCGCATCACTTCCACCAAGGTCGGTTCGATCACCTCGATCCAGGCCGTGTACGTGCCCGCCGATGACTTGACCGACCCGTCGCCTGCCACCACCTTCGCCCACTTGGACTCCACCGTGGTGCTGAGCCGTGACATCGCCTCGCTGGGCATCTACCCCGCCGTGGACCCGCTGGACTCCACCAGCCGCCAGCTCGACCCGCTGGTCGTGGGCCAGGAGCACTACGAGACCGCCCGCGCCGTGCAGAACACGCTGCAGCGTTACAAGGAACTGCGCGACATCATCGCCATTCTGGGCATGGACGAACTGGCGCCTGAAGACAAGCTGGCCGTGGCCCGCGCCCGCAAGATCCAGCGTTTCCTGTCGCAGCCTTTCCACGTCGCCGAGGTGTTCACCGGCTCGCCCGGCAAATACGTGCCGTTGTCGGAGACCATCCGCGGCTTCAAGATGATCACCAACGGCGAGTGCGACCACCTGCCCGAGCAGTCGTTCTACATGGTCGGCACCATCGACGAAGCCTTCGAGAAAGCGAAAAAAGTCGCGTAAAGCGGCGTATTCGGGCGCCCGGCGTTGTTGGAGTGCTCGATGTGCAAGAGCACATCTCCGCGCACCGCCTAGCCGGACACCCGACTGCTTGCTTTCCGTCGACTTTTCACAGGAGTACATATGAGCACCATCCGCGTCGATGTGGTCAGCGCCGAAGAATCCATCTTCTCCGGCGATGCCAAATTCGTGGCGCTTCCGGGCGAGGCCGGTGAGCTGGGCATCCTGCCCGGCCACATTCCGCTGATCACCCGCATCAAGCCCGGCGCCGTGCGCATCGAAAAAGCCGATGGCGGCGAGGAGTTCGTGTTTGTCGCCGGTGGCATTCTGGAAGTGCAGCCGCATCACATCACCGTGCTGTCCGACACCGCCATCCGGGGTCACGACCTCGACGAAGCCAAGGCCATCGAAGCGCGCAAGCAAGCCGAAGAAGCCGTCAAGAACGCCCACAGCGACATCGACCTGGCCAAGGCCACGTCGGAACTCGCCGTCATGGCCGCGCAGATCGCGGCGCTGCGCAAGTACCGCCAGAAGAAGTAAACGGCGCGGTGCTGTCGTTTCCCGAAGATAGACCGGCCCTGCGCCGGTCTTTTTCTTGGCCTTTACAGATTGATGTGTAACAGTCCGGATACGATCAAGGCTCCATACAAGAGACAGGCAAGGGAACTGGATGTCATCGATATTTGAGAGCCCGGACACGGCCCCCGAAGAAGTGGCGGCGCGCTTGCTGGTCACCTCGTCTGCCCTGGCCGACCTGACCCTCGCCGACGCGTTGAAGGTGGTGGGCTACATGCGGCCCAAGCTCATCAAGGCAGGCACGGTCATCATCCAGGAAGGCGAGGTCAAGCAGACCGACTACATGCTGCTCGTGCTGGAAGGCGACATCGCGGTCGAGAACGAACTGCCGGGCCTGCACGAAAGCATGGTGGTGAACATCATGGGGCCAGGCCACCTGATCGGGGAAATGGGTGTGCTCGACGGCGCGCCGCGCTCGGCGACCTGCACCGCCAACACCGACATTGCGGCGGCCGTGCTCTCGCGCACGGCCCTGATGCGCCTGCTCAAGGAAGACCCGCGGCTGGGCGCGCGGCTGCTGCTGGCGATCTCCAAGCGCATGGCCGACCGCCTGCGCGAGACCACGCGCAAGCTCAAGACCTTCGCGCAGATGAACAAGGCCTTGCAGCAGGAGCTCAACGTCGCGCTGAACAGCCGCACCGCCCAGGACAAGCGCGGACGCGGCGGCTGACGGCCTCAGCGGCGCACGACGCTGTCGGACAGCTCGTTGCGCCGCACCGCTCCCGCGTCGGCCGGGAAATGCGCCACCAGCAACGCCGACACCTCTTCCAGCGCCTGCGTCAAGCCGTCTTCAAAGGCGCCCTCGTGCAGGCGCGCACCCAGGCGCTCCACCATGGCCTGCCACTCGGCCGGGTCCACGCGGCGCGCCAGTCCGCGGTCGGCCACGATCTCGATCGCGTGCTCGGCCAGCAGCAGGTAAACCAGCACGCCGTTGTTGTGTTCGGTGTCCCAGATGCGCAGTCGGCCGAACCAGGTCAGCGCGCGTTCGCGCACGACGGTGGACAGCGGTGTGTCCGCGCCGATGCGCCACAGGTAACTGAGCGGCAACGCCGCCTCCACGCACAGGCGCACCTCGCCGCTGTGCCGTCCCTCGCTCGCGGCCACGCGCCGCGCCAGGCGCTCGGCCATGTCGTCCGGCACGGCGCGCGCGGTGTCCGACGCGTCGAGCCAGCGGTGCTTGAGGATGCGGATCAATTTGTTCATGGACCTGTGCGCCTCACCAGCCGCCGGAGGCACCGCCGCCGCCGAAGTTGCCGCCACCCCCCGAGCTGAAGCCGCCTCCGCCGCCGAAGCCGCCGCTGCGTCCACCGCCGCCACCGAAACCGCCACCGCCCCAACCGCCGCCGCGACCGCCTCGGCCCGAGCCACCCGCCGGGGAGGCCGGCAGGAACTGCAGGAACAGCGCGGCCAGCATGCCCAGCAGGCCCGCGCCGATGGCGACCCACAGCACCGCGGTCAGGGCCCAGGCCAGCCCGCCCGCACCCACACCGGTGAGCAGGGTGCCGATCTTGTTGCCGAAGATGCCGCGCAGCACCGCCGACGCCATGGGCACGGCGAACACCAGAAAGACCAGCACCTCCATGCCGTCGAAATCGCCAGCGCCGCCACCGGTTCGCGCCGCCTGGGCGGTGGGCAGGGGCAGGTCTTCACCCCGGATGCGCGCAAGGATCTGGTCCACCCCGGCCTGGATGCCGCCGGCATAGTCGCCGCTGCGAAACGCGGGCGTGACCGCGCCGTCGAGGATGCGCCGGGCCATCAGGTCGGGGATCGCGCCTTCGAGCGCCTTGGCGGTGGCGATGCGCAGGCGCCGGTCGTCCTTGGCGATCACGAACAACACGCCGTCGCCCACGTCGGCGCGGCCGATCTTCCAGGCGTCACCCAGGCGCTGTGTGTAGTCGGCGATGTCTTCGGGCGCGGTGGTCGCCACCATCACCACCACCACCTGCGAGCCGTTGGACTGTTCGAACGCAGCCAGCTTCGCCTCGATCGCCGCCACGCTCGCGGCGTCCAGCGTGCCGGTCTGGTCGATGACGCGCGCGCGCAGTTCCGGGATCGGCTGCAGGCCCTGGGCCAGCGCCAGCGCGCACAGCAACCACAGGCCCAGCGCCAGCAGCGACCGGGCCAGGCGGTGCGTCATGGCTTCTTGAAGTCCACCGTGGGTGGTGCCGAGATCGCGGCCTCGTTGGCCACCTGGAAGTTGGCCTTCGGGCTGTAGCCGAACACCATGGCCGTGAGGTTGGTCGGGAAACTGCGCGCGAGCACGTTGTACTCCTGCACGGTCTGGATGTAGCGGTTGCGCGCCACGGTGATGCGGTTCTCGGTGCCTTCGAGCTGCACGCGCAGGTCGCTGAAGCCCTGGTTGGCCTTGAGGTTGGGGTACTGCTCCACCACCACCATCAGGCGGCTGAGCGCGCTGCCGAGCTCGCCCTGCGCGGCCTGGAACTGCTGCATCGCGGCCGGGTCGTTCAGCGTCTCGGGCGTTACCTGGATGGCCGTCGCCTTCGAGCGCGCCTCGATCACGCGCGTGAGCGTCTCCTGCTCGAAGTTGGCCTCGCCCTTGACCGTGGCCACGATGTTGGGGATCAGGTCGGCGCGGCGCTGGTACTGGTTGAGCACCTCCGACCAAGCCGAGCGGCTCTGCTCGTCGAGCCGCTGGAAGTCGTTGTAGCCGCAGCCGGTGAGACTGGTCGCGAGCAACAGGGCGGCGACCCAGGTGGACAGGCGTCGAATGGATGCGCGCATAAAACCTCCGCTGGCCCGTGGGCCGTTCAAGCTGGACATCGGGATGGGAACCGCAATCAGCGGGACTATACCCCGGGGGCTGTTGCGCCTGCGGTGTGCAAACGGGCATCCCGTGCCGGCACGGACCCGGCACAGGCGGCAAAATAGCCCGCATGCGCAAACCCAAACTCCCCCCCGGTTCCCCGGACGACACGGAGACCGCCTTCTACGACGCTCTGCAGCACGCCGACATCGAACGCCTGATGGCCTGCTGGGCCGACGAGGACGACATCGTCTGCGTACATCCCGGCGGCCCGCGCCTGGTGGGCCATGCGGCGGTGCGCGCCGCGTTCGAGGCCATGTTTTCCAACGGCAGCGTGCAGGCCCACCCCGAGAAGGTGCGCCGCCTCGACGCCGGCGCCTGCAGCGTGCACAGCGTGGTCGAGCGCGTGGCCGTGATGACCGACGACGGCCTGCAACATGCCTGGGTGGTCGCCACCAACGTCTACGCCAAAACCGCGCAGGGCTGGCGCATGGTGGCCCACCACGCCAGCCCGGGCTCGCGCACGGAGCCGCCAGAAGTCCTCACCGTCAAGCCCGTTCTCCATTGAAGGCCGACGCTTTTCCCTACCGCGCACCCTGGTGGCTGCCCGGTGGCAACGCTCAGACGCTGTGGGCCGCGCTGGCCGCCCGCCGCCATTTCGGTCCGGCGCCGCGCTGGCAGCGCAGCCGCTGGACCACGCCCGATGGCGACTTCGTCGACGTCGACCAGGCCCTGCACCCCAGCGCGCCCGACGCGCCCCTGCTGGTGCTGTTCCACGGCCTCGAGGGCTCGTCCGCCAGCCAGTACGCCGTGGCCTTCGCCGACTTCGCGGCCGCCCACGGCCTGGCCTACGCGGTGCCGCATTTCAGGGGCTGCTCGGGCGAACTCAACCACGCGCCGCGCGCCTACCACTCGGGTGACTTCGCCGAGATCGACTGGATCTTGCGCCGCTTCGCGAGCGAGCACCCGGGCCGCCCGCTGCTGGCCGTGGGCGTCTCGCTGGGCGGCAATGCGCTCATGCGCTGGGCGGGTGAACTCGGCGATGCCGCGGCGCAGCAGGTGCGCGCCATCGCGTCGGTGTGTTCGCCGCTCGACCTGGCCGCCGGCGGCCATGCGATCGGGCGCGGCTTCAACCGGCTGGTCTACACCCGCATGTTCATGCGCTCCATGGTGCCCAAGGCGCTCAAGAAGCTGGAGCAACACCCGGGCCTGTTCGACCGCGAGGCCCTGCTGGGCGCGCGCGACCTCTACGAGTTCGACAACCTGTTCACTGCGCCGCTGCACGGCTTTCGCGACACGGCCGATTACTGGTCGCGTGCCTCGGCCAAGCCGGTGCTGCACCGCATCCGCGTGCCCGCACTCGCGCTCAACGCGCGCAACGATCCTTTCGTGCCCGCGAACTCACTGCCCACCGCGCAGGACGCCGGCACCCACGTGACGCTGTGGCAGCCCGCGCAGGGCGGACACGTCGGCTTCCCGGTCTCGCACGGACCCTTCGGCCTGCCCGGTCATGTGCGCGCCATGCCCGAGGCCGTGGGACACTGGTTGCTCGCCCATCTCTGAGGTGCCCGCCATGGACGACATCGTCAAGGCTGCGATGGCCAAGTGGCCCAACGTGCCGGACTGCTACGGCTGGCTCGGCCTGGACGCACGCGGCAACTGGTACATGCGCGACGACCGCGCACAGGCCGCCGGCCCGTTCCCCACCAGCAAGGGCTCGTTGCTCAAGCACGAGAAGCTGATCGACTTCATCCAGCGCAACTACGCCGCCGACGCCGAGGGCCAGTGGTACTTCCAGAACGGGCCGCAGCGCGTCTACGTCGAGCTGGAGGCCGCGCCATGGATCTGGCGCCTGCAGCCCGATGGGCGCGTGTTGTCCCACAGCGGGTTGTTGGTCCACGTGCAGGACAGTCTGCTGGACGAACTCGGCCGGCTGTACCTGGTGACCGATCTCGGTCTGGGCCTGGTGCACAGTGCCGATATGGCACTGGCCGCCGACGCGGTGGAGGCAGGTCGCTGGGTTCCGCGCGACATGCGGGCGAGTGAACTGCCGGCGCGCCATGCGTTCGTGCAGAGCCCGCAGCAGCGTGCGGCGCGCCAGCCCGATGCGGGCGCAAAAAAGCCGGTCGACTGACCGGCTTTTCGGGGAGCGCGGGGAGGCTTACTTCACCGCAGCCAGCATGTACTGCACGGCGGCCTTGATCTCGGCTTCCGACGCGGCCGAGCCACCCTTCGGCGGCATGGCGCCCTTGCCCTTGATCACGGAGGCGGTGAGGCCGTCGAGACCGGTGCCGACACGCGCCGCCCACGCCGCCTTGTCGCCGAACTTCGGCGCACCGGCCACACCGGCCACGTGGCAGACCGCGCAGGCCTGCTTGTACAGCGCCTCGCCAGCGCCGGCGGCCACGGTGGTGGTTGCGGGTGCGGGTGCAGCCGCCGCGGGGGCAGCGGCGGCGGCCACCACGGCCGGTGCGGGTGCTGCGGCGGCCACGGGGGCTGCTGCTGCAGGGGCTTCGGCGGCAGCCGCAGGCGCCTGGGGCACCTCGAACTTGCCGCCGGCCGCGTTGGCCAGGTGCACCACGGCACGGCCGATTTCCAGATCCCGGAAAGCCCCGCCGGCCTGCGCACCCATGGCGCCCTTGCCCTTCAGTGCGGAGGTCAGCAGCGCTTCGTAGCCGGTGGCGATGCGCGGTGCCCAGGCGGCGGCGTCGCCGAACTTGGGTGCGCCGGCCAGACCGGCGGCATGGCAGGCCACGCACTGCGCGGCGTACACGGCCTCACCCGACTGCAGCGGGCGGTTGGCATCGCGCACCTCCACCGTGCCCACGCGCTGGATGCGCTGCGCTGTGGCCTGCTCCATGTCCACCGCGCCGGCCGCGGGCTTGTCGCCCGAGGTGACGTAGTACACCAGACCGATGATGATGAAGATCGGGGCGACAAACGCGAAGAAAGACGTCCACAGCAGCTGGGCTGGCGTCTTGATCGGGCCGGTGTGATGTTCGTGCGCGTGGTCGCTCATGGTGTCCTCAAGGGTGGCGAAACGGGGCCGGGATGGGAATGGGGTGTGCCTGCGTGGGCAGGGCAAAACAGCTTTGGATTATAGCCAAGCCCCCCTGCGCCGACCCGGCGAGAGACCCCCGGCTGATAGAATCACTGGCGTTGCGGCTGTAGCTCAGTGGATAGAGTATTGGCCTCCGAAGGCTGTCGTCATGGCGGCCTGCAGCAACGAAACGAATATTGGTCTCTTTACAGCATGCGGCTGTAGCTCAGTGGATAGAGTATCGGCCTCCGAAGCCGAGGGTCGTGGGTTCGATCCCCGCCAGCCGCACCAAAATCAACGACTTACGTGTGCCTCTCATGGCCCATGCAGCAGTCGCTTGAATCCGAAGCCACTCGTTTGGCAAGAGCATTGGGCCCTGAGAAGCTCGGCGGGCAAGAGTCAGAGGCCCTCCTGAACATTTCCTGTGGCCCATCCATGGCCCACTCATGGCCCGCCATTGACGGCTCGACGATCGGATGCCGTCATTTTTGACCCTTGGACTGTGGCCCAGTCAAATTTCTCTGCCGTTGTTCGTTAGCTTTCAATGTGGATCAGGTCCGTGCGGCTTCGCGATACTCTGCTTCAAGGGCTGGCTTGCAGGGGGGATTCAACCGGTCGACTCGGACGGGCGAACTCAGGCTGCTTGGCACCAAGCGATCGCTCGCGCTAGCGGTGGCGGACCCCGCGAAGGTCACCGGCCGCGTGCCCCACACGAAAGGCCTGGGCCTGGACGCGGCGGGCGTCGCGCTGGGCAAGGACGGCGCGGTGGTCGTTGACGAGCGCTACCAGACCAGCGTGCCCTCGATATTCGCGGTGGGCGATGTCACCAACCGCGAGCAGCTCACGCCGGTGGCGCTGGGCGAAGCGATGGTGGTGGTGGACCAGTTGTTCGGCCCTGCCGCCGGCAAGGCGCCTCGCAGCATGGCCTACGAGTTCATTCCCACCGCCGTGTTCACGCATCCCAACATCGGCACCGTCGGCCTACGCGAAGGCGATGCGCGAAAGAAATACGGTGAGGTGACCATCTTCCGCAGCGAGTTCAAATCGCTCAAGCACACGCTGTCGGGCAGCACGGAGCGCACGCTGATGAAGCTGGTGGTGGACACAAAGAGCGACCGCGTGGTGGGCCTGCACATGGTGGGCGCCGAGGCGGGCGAGATCGTGCAGGGTTTTGCGGTGGCCATGAAAGCGGGTGCCACCAAGGCGGTGTTCGACGGCACCATCGGCATCCATCCGACGGCGGCCGAAGAGTTCGTGACGATGCGCGAACCAGCGAGAAGTTGAAAAGCAGGTGCGACGCCGACTTGCACCATCCATCGTGCGGGGCGCCTGCTGGCGCTGATGCACGCGGCGACCGCACTCTGCATCACTTGGCGTGCCGGGCGGCGCTAGCCATCGGCCCATGCCAACGGCGTCAGATCTTGCGCCGCAACACCACCGGTCTGCCGCCATAGGTGCGCTTGGACATCCATGCGGCTAGCGCGGAGTCCAGATAGTCTGCATGGCCGGGAAACCACTGGAACAGGTGCATCGCGAAATCGTGCACCAGCCCCAGGTTGGGCAGTCCGGGGCCTTCCAGGATGGCGCGCACGTCCCGGGTGGATTTCAACACCGCGGCGTGCTCTTTGATGTGGCAATCCGAGGGAGGGAATGCGGTGCTGCGCATCCACTCTTCCTCTTGAGCAAAGTGCGTGCGGGCGTGCTCTTCGAAGCCCAGCAGGGCCGCCAGTGCGTTCGATTCGTCGCAGGTGAGCAGGCGGAATGCGACTTGGTAGAACTCCTCGTGTGTCGCGTCCATCGGGCTGTAGCCGAGGAGGCGCGCGTCTGACCACAGGAAACTGTTGTCCGCCTGCGGGCGGGGCGCAGCGTGATCGTGAAGGACGGGAACCGTGACCATGGAAAATCAGGAATGGTGACGCGTGTACGGCTGCGCCAGGGTTGAGGTGAGGGACTGAAATTTGCCCGCGTTGCGGTGTAGCCGAGTGCGCACGAATCGTTCAACTGAAAAGCGCGCCAGGCCAGTTGACGACAGCCGCCTGAACCGCTGGCAGTTCACGCAGTCGCGCGGCGTAGGCGGCCACCGCAGGCCGCTTGCCCTCCTTCCAGAAGGTGTCAGCGCCCATGTTGCCCATGCGCAGCAGCTCGATAGCCCAGTAGATGTCGGCCATCGTCACCTGATCGTCCAGGAGCCATGCGGTCCTGGCGGCCTGAAGCCGCCGCTCCAAGGTCTCGCAGGCCGCTTCGGCGGTGGTGTAGGCCTGTCGCATGCGTTCCTCGGTGAACAGGTCCTGTGCCGCGCTCAACTCCTTCGCCCGCTTGGCGCTGTAGCCACGCACCAGCACCGGGTCATCGGCATGTTCGGCCAGGTAGCGGTCGCACCGCTCGACCTTGCCCATCGCGAAATCGACGCCGTTCTTGCCGCGCTGCCCGGCCGGGCGGCGGTCTTCGCCGGGCGGCTTGCCGCTGAGCATTTGATAGTTGGGCAGGTTGTCAATGATCTCCAGTTCGGCGTCAATCGCCGCCGCCAGGTGGGCAGGGCGCAGGCTGCAGGCCCCATCGACCGCAGCGGCTTCGTCGAGATGGCGGCAGATGCGCTTGGAGTCGACCACCACCGTGCCGGTGTCCCAGTCCACCAGTGTGGGCACCACGGCCGCGTCGCAGCCGCCCCCCGATGCCACCGAGGTGCTGCCGGTGTGGCGGTCCACCAGCTTCGTGCCCGTCTGCTCGCAGCCCAGCATGCGCAGCCGTACATGTGCCGGCAGATAGGTCTGGCCACCGAACAGATTCATCATGTGCGAACGGTAGGTCAGGCCGTGGTGGGCCAGTACCGCGCGCACCTTCTGCGAGCAAATCGAGCTGGCGGCGCTGAAAAGCTCGAAGCGAGGTGGCGTGCTGGTGGGTTGGCCGCCAATCAGCTCGCCCTTGCTGTTCAGCGCGGCGCGGGTGTCGGCCACCAACGTCTGTATTGGCGCATTCACGATCCGTGTCTCCATGTGATTTGTATTCATGCGTCGCAATTTACACAAAGCTCATCAACTATGATTGAAATCATTATTGATCAGAATTCGCCATAAGTGAAGGGGCTTGGACCTAGGAGATTCCCTCGGTGTCGGCTGACGCTCAATGGGGTAAGGACCTGCTCAGTTAGAGCAGCGCTCAGTGGCTCGACCCGCAATCCTGGAGATGCTCACAGATCCAGGACCAGCGTCTTGCAGCCGGTCTTGGCGCGCGAGACGCAGGGCGTGAACTGGTCGTTCTGGGCCCGTTCGGCGTCGGTCAGGAACATGTCGCGGTGGTCGATGGCCCCTTCAAGCACGCGGGTCAGGCAGGTGCCGCACACGCCCTGTTCGCAAGAGATGGGGAGATTGAAGCCATCGGCCTCCAGCACCTGGGTGATGGTCTGGTTCTTCTGCACCGTCAACACCGCGCCAGTGCTGGCAATCTTGATCTGGAAGCTGCCGTCGAAGGAGGTGTCAACCTCGGCTGCGGCGAAGTACTCGCGGTGGATGTTGTCTTCGCTCCAGCCGAGCTCCCTGGCGGTGCCAATGATCCAGTCCATGAACCCGTTAGGGCCGCAGACAAACAAATGCTTGCCGGCTTCCGGCGTCCCGAGCGTGGTTCGAGCGTCGAGCTTCTGCTCGGGCGCGCCACTGTCGAAGTGGTAGTGCACGCGGTCGGCGAACGAAGAGGCTGCAATGCGGGCCTGGAACGCGGTGCGCGAGGGTTCGCGGGTGCAGTAGTGCATCTCGAACTGCACGTTGGTCTGCCTCAGTCGCTCGGCCATGCACAAAATCGGTGTGACGCCGATGCCGCCGCCCAGCAGGATGGCGTGCTGGGCGGGCACTAGATGGAAGTGGTTGCGCGGCTCGCTGATCTGCAGAACGTCGCCTTCTTTCAGCAGCTCATGTACGGCGGAGGAGCCGCCACGGGAACTGGGGTCGCGCAGCACGGCCACAAGATAACGGTGGCGCTCTTCGGGGTGGTTGCACAACGAGTACTGCCGCACCAGGCCATTGGGCAGGTGCAGGTCGATGTGGGACCCGGCAGAGAAGGGGGGCAGCTCGCGGCCGTCGACGTCGACCAGTTCGAGGCTGCAGATGCCCTCGGCCTCTGCGCGCTTGGCAAGCACGCGGACCCACAAGGGCGAAAGAGTGGTGGTGGTTGACATAGGAAGCGGAAATGAGAACAGGGTCTAAGCTGGGCAAGCCAACGCTCGGTTGCATGTGATCCGCACGGCGTGCGATCGGAACCCAGCGGAGGTGGTCGATCTCGACGTTGGCGTTGGTCTGGTTCAGTTGCGCTGTCAAGCGTTGCGCACGCTGTCGCGGCGACAGCGTCAGAAGGCTTATAGCTCGAACCGCTGCATGGGCATTTCCAGCAGATAGCGGAGCCGGTCCAGACCCAATGAGGGGTCGGTCAACTCGGCACTGAACCATTCGTGTATCGAATGGATGTAGAGCGAGAAGAGCACTTCGGCGGCCTGTTCGGAATCGAAGTCGCTCTTCATGCGTCGCAGCTCCTTGGCGCGATCAATCCACTCGATAAGGCACCGCCGCATCAGAGCGCGGCGTTCCAGGATCATCTGCACGTGCGGATTGCCAGACGGGTTCACCAACGGCAGAACGACACGGCTGAGTTCAGGCTTGCTGGCCCAGAACCGGAAGCTGATGGAGAAGTCGTCCATCAACTGGTCGAGCAATGGCCGACCAGGCTTGATGGGCGCCACGAACAATGGCGGCAATTGCGCGAGATCGTCAACGAAAAGCATGACGGCCAAGCCCGCCTTGTCGGATGCATAGGCCGCCACTGTGCCGAAGCCGACGTCGGCCACTCTCGCGACCTCGCTCATCCGCGTCATATGAAAGCCATGCGTCTCAAACAGATGCCGCGCGGCTCGCTTGATGGCGTCCAGCTTTTCGGTCTTGCGCCGCTCGCGCAGACCCATGCCGTTCCCTGCCAAAGGGGTATGCACCTTCATATTTTCAAGACTCGCTCAAATAATGGTTCGTAGGTGTCCCAGCTGCCGGAGGCGGGATTCTGAGATTCGCCAATGAGCAGGTTCCCAAAATGAAAGGACTCAAAATTGATTT
>QZKF01000024.1 GCA_003599455.1 Comamonadaceae bacterium | reverse complement strand
GTCCGCGAGAAGGTGGAACTGGTCATCACCAGCGTGGGCTCGCCGGCCGCGCTGGTGGGGCCGCTGCACGATGCGGGCTGCCGCGTGTTCGCCGACGTGGCCACGCTCGCGCACGCCGAGAAGGCGCTGGCCGCCGGCGTGGACGGCCTGGTGCTGCTGTGCGCGGGCGCCGGCGGGCAAAGCGGCTGGGTCAGCCCGTTCGCCGGTGTGCGCTCGGTGCGCGCGCTGTTCGATGGCCCGCTGGTCGTGGCCGGCGGCCTGTCCGACGGCCACGCGCTGTGGGCCGCGCAGGCCCTGGGTGCCGACCTCGGCTACATGGGCACGCGCTTCATCGCCACGCCCGAAAGCCTGGCCAGCGAGGCGCAGCGGCGCATGCTGGTCGACGCGAACTGGGACGACATCGTGTCGTCCAGCGCGTTCACCGGCCTGCCGGTCAACTGGCTGCGCCCTTCCCTGCTCGCCGCCGGGCTTGATCCCGATGCGCTCGACACCGCCGGCCTGAAGGCCAGCGCCGCCGAGCTCTTCGGCACGCGCGATGCCCGCTCCCCCCGGCGCTGGACCGAACTCTTCAGCGCCGGCCATTCGGTCGCCGGCGTGCACGGTGTGCAAGCCGTGGCCACACTGGTGGACGATCTCGCCGCCGGATACGACGCCGCGCGGCGGCACAGCCACGGGCTCGCGCCCGCCGGGCCTTCACGCTTTCAAGGATGACCCCAATGACCCCCGCGTTCGCCACCTTGATCGACCTGCTCGCGCACAACGCCGAGGCGCATGCGGACCGCGCGGCGGTGATCGCCGGCGACGACACCCACGCCCATGCCGTGCTGTACGCGGCGGTGCAAGCCCAGGCGGCCGCGCTGGCGGCCCTCGGCGTGCGGCGCGGCGACCGCGTGCTGCTGCTGGCCGGCAACCGCCCCGAGGTGCTGGTGCTGCTGGGCGCGGCGGCCTGGCTCGGCGCCATGCTGGTGCCGCTCAACCTGCGGCTTTCGTCGGCCGAAATGACGCAACAGGCGCGCGACGCCGCGCCCGTGCTCGCGGTCGTCGATGCGGACAACGCGCCCTTCTGGCAGGCCGCCTGGCCCGCCGGCATGCCCGGTGCTGCCACGGTGATCCTGGCCACCGCGACCACGCCATCGCTCGTGTGCGCCGGACCACGCGACACGGCGGCCGTGCCGCGGCAGGACGCACCCGGACTCGGCGCGCTCATGCTGTACACCGCCGCGGTGGACGGCCACGCGCGCGGCGCGGTGCTGGCGCAGTCGCAACTCACCGCATCGGCCCGGCAAATCGCGGCCGTCTGGTCGCTCGGCGTGGACGACCGCTGGCTGGGCGTGCTGCCGCTGTTCCACGCCGCCGGCATCGGGCTGTCGCTGGCGCTGCTGGGTGGCGGTGGTGCCTGCGTGCTGCTGCCGCGCTTCGACCCGGCGGCCGCGGTGGCGGCGGTGGACAACCACCGCGTCACCGTCTGCGCCACCTTCGCGCCCATGCTCGGTGCGATGCTCGACGCGGCCCACGCCGGCGGCGCGTCGCTCGCCAGCCTGCGCATCTGCATGGGGCTGGAATCACCCGACACGATCGAACGCCTGGCCCGGCTGTGCCCGTCGGCCGGCTTCTGGTCCGCCTACGGTCAGGCCGAGGTGTCGAGCATGGTGTGCCTGGGCCTGCAGCGCGAGCGCCCCGGCGCCGTGGGGCGCGCCGTCGCACCGTCGCAGCTGCGGGTGCAGGACGCCATGGGTCAGCCGCTGGCCACCGGCCTGACCGGCGAGATCGCGGTGTGCGGCCCCACCGTGTTCCTGGGTTACTGGGACGCGGCCGCGCAACGCCCGTTCAGACCGGCCGACCCCTGGCACCGCACCGGCGACCTGGGCCGCCTCGACGCCGACGGCTGGCTCTGGTTCACCGGCCGCGCGGCGCACAAGCAGCTCATCAAGACCGGCGGCGAAAACGTCTACCCCGCCGAGGTGGAACAGGTGCTGCTGGAGCACCCCGCCGTGGCCGAGGCCTTTGTGTTCGGCACGCCCGACGAGCACTGGGGCGAGGCCGTTCACGCGACCTGCGCGCTCAAGCCGGGGGCGCTGGTGACCGAGGCCGAGCTGATCGGCTTCGTCGGGCAGCGGCTGGCGCGCTACAAGCGCCCGCAGCGCGTGCGCTTCATGCCGGCGCCGCTGGAGCGCACGGCCCGGGCCGCCACGGCCGCCGGCTAGGGCCGGTTCAGCCCGGGCGGATGTTGTTGCGCTGGATCACCTCGGACATGGCCGCGGTGTCGCTCTTGATGCGCCGCGCCAGGCCTTCGGGGCCGGTGCCGGCGACCTGCCAGCCCTGGCCGTAGATCTTCTGGCGGATGTCCTCGCGGCGCACGATCGCGGTGAGCAGCGCGGCGAGCTTGTTCACGTGGGCCTTGGGCATGCTGTTGGGCGCGGCCACCGCGTTCCAGATCTCGAGCTGGAAGTCGCGCACGCCGGCTTCGGACAGGCTGGGCACGTCGGGCACCAGGCTGCTGCGGCCGGCCGAGGTCACGCCGATGGCCTTGAGCTTGCCGCCGCGCACCTGCGCCATGGCCAGGCCGGGGGGCAGCAGCGACATCTGGATCTGCCCGCCGATGATGGCGGCGATCACCTGCGGGTTGCCCGGGTAGGGCACGTGCACCGGCGCGATGCCGGCGCGGCTCTTGAGCAACTCCATGCCCAGGTGGGCCACGGTGCCCACGCCCGGCGTGCCGTAGTTCCACTTGTCGCCGGCCGCGCGCGCGGCGGCCATGTAAGCCGCACCGCTCTCGGCCACGCTGGCGGGCACGCTGAGCACCAGCGGCGCCGTGGCGATCAGCGAGACCGGGGTGAGGTCCTTGATGGGGTCGTAGGGGGTGTCGGGGTTGAGGATCTTCGCAATCGTCATGTTGCCGTTGATCATCAGGCCGATGGTGTGGTCGTCGTCGGCGCGCGCCACCTGGGCCGCGGCGATGTTGCCGCCGGCGCCGGGCCGGTTCTCGATCACCACCGGCTGGCCCAGCGCCTGCGACAGCGGCTCGGCCAGCAGGCGCGCGGTGAGGTCGGGCGAGGAGCCACCGGGGAAGCCCACCACGATCTTGAGCGGCCGGCTGGGCCAGGTCGCCTGCGCGCGCGCGGCGCCAGGCAGCACGGTGGCGGCGGCCAGCGCGGCGGCGGTGGCCAGGGCATGGCGGCGGGTGGTGGTGGGCGTGTTCTGGAATGTCATGGGGTCTGCCTCGGGTTTCTTGTGGAAAGGATCAGCGCGCGGACGCCGGCTCGGGCGGCCCGTCGTAGAGCCACGTATTGTCCAGCAAACGTTCGCCCAGCAGCCCCATCGCGGTGTCGCGTCCCCAGCGCAGCGCGCCCTGCGCGTGGAACACCACGCCGTTGCGCTGCGAGTGCCGCTGCACGCGCGCGTTGCGCTGCCAGCGGGTCTGGGCGTAGCGCGCGAACAGCGCGGGCCAGTCGGTGGGCGCGCCGCGCCCGGCCTCCAGCAGGCGGCCGAGCGTCCACGCGTCTTCGATCGCCATCGCCGCGCCCTGCGCCAGGTAGGGCCGCATCGGGTGGGCCGCGTCGCCCAGCAGCGCCACGCGACCCTGCGCCTGCTCGTGCGGCCCGCTCAGGGGCACGCGGTCGTTCAGCGGCCACAGCGTCCATTCGGGCACGGCGGCCACCATGGCCATCAGCTCGGCGCAGGCGGGGCCCAGCGCGCGCCGCAGGTCGGCGGCATGGGCCTCGTGTGTCCAGCCCTGCGGGTCCTCACCGGGCCGCAGCACACCGTGCACCACCGCCACCACGTTGATCCACTCGCCCTGCTTCACCGGGTAGTGCACCACGTGCAGGCGCGGCCCGAGCCAGGCCGTGACCGTGTTGGCGCGCAGCGCCGCGGGCAGGTCGACCGCGCGCACCATGCCGCGGTAGGCCAGGTGGCCGGTGGCGCGCGCCGGCTGCGCGCCGAGCAGCTGCGTGCGCACGCGGCTCCACAGGCCGTCGCAGCCGACCAGCGCTTCGGCCGCCAGGGTCTCGCCGCTCTCCAGCGTGGCCCGCACCCCCGGGTCGACTTCCTCGAACGACGCGAGCCGGGTGCCCAGGCGCAGCTGCACCTCGGGGCGCCGCTGCACCGCGTTCAGCAGCAGGCCATGCAGGTCGGCGCGGTGCAGCGTGGCGTAGTGCTGGCCATGGCGCGCCAGCGCCATCGCGCCCAGGCGCAGGTGGCCAAGCTGGTGGGCGCGGTGGGCATCGCGCACGCGCAGCGCCTCGGGAAACGCCGCGCAGGCCTGCAGCGCATCCATGAGGCCCCACTCGGCCAGCACGCGCACCGCGTTGGGCCCGAGCTGCAGGCCCGCGCCCACCTCGCCGAACGCCGCCGCCTGCTCCAGCAGCACCGAACGCACGCCCGCGCGCGCCAGCGCCAGCGCGCACGCCAGCCCTCCGATGCCGCCACCGGCGACGATCACTTGTTGGTTCATGCAGGCGATTGTGCCGGGCCACGGGCGGCTGGGAAGCCCCGCGCCGCAGGGCTATAGTGCCGGCACCGGCCCGCCCGGGGCAGCCCCTTCCTTCCACCAGGAGCCGTCATGCAGAAGACCTACCACGGCAGCTGCCATTGCGGCGCCGTCACCTTCGAGGCCGATCTCGACCTCACGCAAAGCAGCTACCGCTGCAACTGCTCGATCTGCCGGCGCAACCGCTTCTGGGCCGCCGTGGCCACCCCCGAGCACTTCCGCCTGCTCACGGGCGAGGCGGACCTCACGCGCTACGTGTTCAACACGCAAAAGAACCACCACTTCTTCTGCCGGCACTGCGGCGTGCGCTGCCACGGCGTGGGCAACGACACCCCCGTGGGGCCGATGGTGGGCGTGAACCTGGGCTGCCTCGACGACGCGACGGACGAGGAACTCTCCCGCGTGCCCATCACCTACATCGACGGCCGCCACGACCGCTGGCAGTCGGCGCCCGCGTTCTTCGCGCACCTGTGAGCCCGGGGCTCACAGGATGCGGTTGAACCACAGCACCGACAGACCCGCCGAGAACAGCGCCAGGATGGACGCCACCAGCGCGAGCAGGCCGGAGATCTCGGTTTCCTTCTTCTCCACCGTGAGGCGCGAGCTCAGGGTCTCGTAGACCTTCTTGAGGTTCTCCGCGGTGCCGGCGTAGAAGTACTCGGCCTGCGTGGTGCGCGCCACCTCCTTCAGGCTGTCTTCGTCGAGCCGCACCCGCATCGACCAGCCCTCGAAGCCGATGATCTCGCCGTCCACCGTGCCCACGCCCACCGTGTAGACGCGCACGCCGCGGTCGGCCGCCATCTTGGCGGCTTCGGCGGTGTCCACGCCGGTGGTGCGCTGGCCGTCGGTGAGCAGGATGATGGCGGCCGAGCTGTACGAGCCCGGCGCCACCGGCTGGAATTCCTTCTTCTCGGTGGCGGGCTTGTCGAGGGAACGGCCCTGCGGCGCGAACGGGTCGCTGTTGCGGTTGTAGGTCATGGTGCCCACGTCGATGCCCTGGCCCGGGAACAGCTCGGAGAGCGAGACCACGATGGCGCTGCCGATGGCGGTGGCGCGCTGCAGCTGGAACTTGTCGATCGCGGTCACCAGGTCTTCGCGGCTGAGCGTGATGGGCTGCACCACCTGGGCCGACCCGGCGAACGCGACGATGCCGACCTTCACGTGGCGCGGCAGTTCGGCGAGGAAGGCCTTGGCGGCGTTCTGCGAGGCCACCAGGCGGTTGGGCTGCACGTCTTCGGCGCGCATGCTGCCGGAGACGTCCATCGCGAGGATGATGGTCTGCTGCTGCGAGGGCAGCACGATGGTGGCCATGGGCCGCGCCGAGGCCAGCAGCATGGCGGCGATGGCGAACAGCAGCAGCACCGGCGGTATGTGGCGGCGCCAGCCCGGGCCCTTGCCCATGGCCTCGCGCACGATCGACAGGCTGGCATAGCGCAGCGCGGCCTGCTTGCGCCGGCGCAGCAGCCACACGTACATCAGCACCAGCAGCGGCAGCGCCAGCAGCAGCCACAGCAACTGCGGCCAGATAAAGGTGACGGGCCAGTTGTTCATGGGCGGGCTCCTTCGCGTGGAGTGACGAGGCTGCGGCGGTCCCGGGTGGGCAGTTGGGTGGGCACATGGCGCCCGTTGAGTCCGTTGCGCGATTCGCGCAGGCGGCGCTTGCGCAAGTCGATGAAGCGCAGCACGGCTTCGGCCAGGTCGTCGTCGGTGGAGAGTTCCAGCGTGTCCACGCCCGCGCGGCCCAGGCTTTCGCGCAACTGGGCCTCGCGCTGCGCGGCGATGCGCGCGAAGCGCTGGCGAAAGCCTGCGTCGTGCGTGTCCACCATGAGCTGCTCGCCGGTCTCGGCATCGCGGATCGGGATCAGGCCGAGGTCGGGCAGATCAAGCTCCAGCGGGTCGAGCAGGCGCACGGCCACCACGTCGTGGCGGCGGGCGAGTTCACCGAGCGGCTTTTCCCAGCCAGGCTCGCTGATGAAGTCGGACACCACGAACAGGGTGGCGCGCTGGCGCACGGTGTGCACGGCCGCGCGCAGCAGGTCGGCCAGCTGCGTCACGCCGTCCTTCCTGCCGGCGTCGGCCTTCGCGGGTGGCGGCTGCAGCACCATCTGCATCAGGCGCAACACCTGGGTGCGGCCACCGCGCGCGGGCAGCACCGCGTCCACCACCGGCTGGCCGCGCGAGCCATAGAGCACCGCGCCCACGCGGTTGCCGTGGCGGCCGATCAGGCGCGCCAGCACGGCGGTGAAATCGAGCAGCACCTGACTCTTGCGCTGCTCGCCCGAGCCGAAGTCGACCGAAGGGCTGAGGTCGAGCAAAAACCAGGCGGCCATCTCGCGGTCTTCGGTGAACACGCGCACGTGCGGCTGCTGCAAGCGCGCGGTGACGTTCCAGTCGATGTGGCGCACGTCGTCGTGGTGCTGGTACTCGCGCAGGTCGGCCAGATCGAGGCCGGAGCCGCGCATGAGGGTGCGGTGGTCGCCCTGCAGCAGGCCGTCGAGCCGGCGCAGCACGGTCCATTCGAGCCGGCGCAGCAGCGCGTCGGCGCGGCGCGCGACCGGCGTGGCCGTGGCAGCAGCGCTCGCCTGAGCCCCGTCTTTTCTGCCGAACAGCCGCGCGAACATCTCAGGCCACTTTCTTTTCGTGCTCCAGCGGCCGGGCCGGTGGCGGGATGTGTTTCATGATGCGGCCGACCAGCGACTCGCTGGTGAGGCCTTCGGACAGGCCTTCGTAGGACAGCACGACGCGGTGGCGCAGCACGTCGGGCACCAGGTCGCTCATGTCCTCGGGCAGGGCGTAGTTGCGGCCGCGCAGCATGGCCAGGGCGCGCGCGCCCTCGACCAGGCCGATGGTGGCGCGCGGGCTGGCGCCGAAGGTGATGAGGCGCGCCATGTCCTTGATGCCGTGCTTCTCGGGCGTGCGCGTGGCCGAGACCAGCTTCACGGCGTACTGCACCAGCGAGGGGTCCACGTAGACCTGGCGGCACTGCGCCTGCAGCACCGCGAGCTGGTCGGTGGTGGCCACGGCGTTCACCTGCACCGCCGGGCCGGTAACGCGCTCGACGATGACGAACTCTTCCTCGTCGGAGGGGTAGTCCACCATCACCTTCATCATGAAACGGTCGACCTGCGCCTCGGGCAGCGGGTAGGTGCCTTCGGTCTCGATCGGGTTCTGCGTGGCCATCACGAGGAAGGGGTTGGGCACCTTGTGCGATTCGCCGGCGATGGTCACCTGGCGTTCCTGCATCACCTCCAGCAGCGCGCTCTGCACCTTGGCCGGCGCGCGGTTGATCTCGTCGGCCAGCAGCAGGTTGGCGAACACGGGCCCGAGCGAGGTGCTGAAGTCGCCGGTCTTCTGGTTGTAGATGCGCGTGCCCACCAGGTCGGCGGGCACCAGGTCGGGCGTGAACTGGATGCGCTTGAAACGGCCCTGCACCACGCTGGCCAATGTCTTCACGGTAAGCGTCTTGGCCAGTCCGGGCACGCCTTCCACCAGCAGGTGGCCCTGGGCCAGCATGGCGACCATGACGCGTTCGAGGAACCGGTCCTGCCCGACCACCACGCGCTTGACCTCGTACAGGATCTGCTCCATGAGCTGGGCGGTGTCGGGGGCGGTGCTTTGGTCCATGGAACGCTCCTGTGGGGAAGTGGAACTAGAAAGGCGGCAGACCGGCGGCCGAGGCGGCGCTCTCGATCGGCACAGCAAAACCGATGCCAACGAAGGTGCGGTGGCTGGTGGGGTTGAGGATGCCGGTGACGATGCCGACCACCTCGCCGTCCATCGTGACCAGCGGCCCACCCGAGTTGCCCGGGTTGGCCGCGGCGTCGAACTGGATCAGGTTGCCGATCTCCTGCTCGCCTTCCGGCGACTTGAAGGCGCGGCCGAAACCGGAAATGACGCCCGCCGAGGTGGACGGGCCGATGCCGAAGGGGAAGCCCACCGCCACCACCTCGTCGCCAGGCACCAGGTCGCCGGTGGAGCGCATGGTGGCCGCGATCATGTCGTCGGGGATGGTGTGGGCCTGCAGCACGGCCAGGTCGTTGTGCGCCTGCACGCCGCTGATGGTGGCGACCGACTCGGAACCGTCGGAAAACACCACCTTGATGCTCTGCGCGCCCTGCACCACGTGCAGGTTGGTCAGGATCACGCCCTTGTCCACGATCACCACGCCGGTGCCCACGCCCTGCTCGACGGTCTCGCCCTTGGCGTTCTTGCCGTAGGACATGACGCGCACCACGGCGGGGCGTATCTTCTCGGCCGCGCGCGCGGCGGGCGAAGGCAGGTTCTGGGTGGTGAGGGTGCGCAGCACGGCCGCGTCGATGTCCTTCTGCGTGAGCGCCCGGGGCCCGCGGGCGCCGTTGTGCCACACGCTCGCCGCCAGCAGGGCCGCCAGCAGCACCAGGGCCGACCACATCAGGCGCGGGCTGCTGGCCGCGCGCCCGGCGGCGGCGCGCCAGCGGCGCGGCGGTGCAGCAGGCTGCACCACCGGCGCTGCCTCGACCGCCTGGCTCTCGCCACCCTGCGCACCGTCCCGAGGCGCCGCCGGGCCGGCGGACGGGCTGTACAAGGCAGGCTTTCGCATGGCGACTCCTGAAGGGCGGGATGGCAACACATCATGCCGCGTTGCGGCATCCGGCTCAAGCGCTCAGCAATTGCCTGAGCACGTAGGGGAGGATTCCTCCGTCCCGGTAATAGTTCACTTCCACCGGCGTGTCGATGCGCAGGATCACCGACAGCTGGCGGCGCTGGCCGTCCGGGCGGGTGATCACGAGCTGCGCCTCGCTCTGCGGCAGCAGCTGCGGGTGCGGCAGCACGTCGATGGTTTCCTCGCCGGTCAGGCCCAGGCTTTCCCACGAGTCGCCGGCCTTGAACTGCAGCGGCAGCACGCCCATGCCGACCAGGTTGGAGCGGTGGATGCGCTCGAAGCTGCGCGCCACCACGGCCTTGATGCCCAGCAGCTGCGTGCCCTTGGCGGCCCAGTCGCGACTGGAGCCGGTGCCGTATTCCTCGCCCGCGAACACCACGGTGGGCACGCCCGCGGCCTGGTAGCGCATGGCGGCGTCGTAGATGCTCATCTTCTGGCCCTGGCCCGTGCCTTCGAGCTGGTAGGTGGTCCATCCGCCCTCCTCGCGCGAACCGTCGGGCCCGGCGGCGAGCATCAGGTTCTTGATGCGCACGTTGGCGAAGGTGCCGCGCATCATCACCTCGTGGTGGCCGCGGCGCGCGCCGTAGCTGTTGAAGTCGGCCTTGAGCACGCCGTGCGCCAGCAGCCACTGGCCGGCGGGCGAGTTCTCGGCGATGTTGCCGGCCGGCGAGATGTGGTCGGTGGTGATGGAGTCGCCGAACAGCGCCATGACGCGCGCACCGCGCACGGCCGGTGGCTCGGTGGCGGCCGCGGGCGCGAGCTCGAATGTTTCGAAGAACGGCGGCTCGGCGATGTAGGTGCTCTGCGGCCAGGAGTAGGCGTTGCCCGCCACGCCACGGATGTGCTCCCACAGCTTGCCGGGTTCGCTGGCCACGCGCGCGTAGTTCTCGCGGTAGGCCTTGCCGTTCATGGCGAACTTCATCAGCGCGTGGATCTCGTCGCTGGAGGGCCAGACATCGCCCAGGTACACCGGCTTGCCGCGTTTGCCCAGGCCCAGCGGCTCGGTCATGAGGTCCTTCATGACGTTGCCCGCGATGGCGTAGGCCACCACCAGCGGCGGGCTGGCGAGGAAGTTGGCCTTGAGGTTGGGGTGGATGCGCGCCTCGAAGTTGCGGTTGCCCGAGAGCACCGCCGCGCAGATGAGATCGTTCTGCGTGATCACCGCGTTGAGCTCGGGCGTGAGGTCGCCCGCGTTGCCGATGCAGGTGGTGCAGCCGTAGCCCGCAAGCGCGAAGCCGAGCTTCTCCAGGTAGGGCAGCAGGCCGGTCTGCGTGAGGTATTCGGTGACGATGCGCGAGCCGGGCGCGAGCGAGGTCTTGATGTGCGGCTGCACCTTCAGACCGGCTTCCACCGCCTTCTTCGCGAGCAGGCCGGCGGCCAGCAGCACGCCGGGGTTGCTGGTGTTGGTGCAACTGGTGATGGCGGCGATCAGCACGTCGCCGTTGCCGATGGTGAGGTCACCACGCGGCGGCTGGGCCGGCGCGCTCTCACGCACCGGGCGGTTGGCCACCATCTCCACCACCGAGCGCGGCGCGCCTTCGGGCGTGGGTTTGGCCACCGGCACCGGCGCGGCCTCGCCGTCGTGCGCGTGGTAGCGCGTGTGCAGCAGCTCGGCCGGGCGGTTGAAGCCGTTCTGCGCGTTGGGTTGGCTGAACAGCTCGGCAAACTGGTGCGCGACCCGGCCCAGCTCGATGCGGTCCTGCGGGCGCTTGGGGCCGGCCAGGCTGGGCGTGACCAGGCCGAGGTCCAGTTTGACCACCTGCGAGTAGTCGATCGCGCCACTGGCCGGCACGCCGAACAGGCCCTGCGCGCGGAAGTAGGCTTCGAACGCCTCGATCTCGGCCTTGCTGCGGCCGGTGCCGCGGAAGTAGTCGAGCGTGCGCTCGTCGACCGGGAAGAAACCCATGGTGGCGCCGTACTCGGGCGCCATGTTGGCGATGGTCGCGCGGTCGGGCAGCGCGAGCGAGGCCGTGCCCGCGCCGAAGAACTCGACGAACTTGCCCACCACCTTGTGCTGGCGCAGGATCTCGGTCACGGTGAGCACCAGGTCGGTGGCGGTCACGCCCTCGCGCAGGCGCCCGGTGAGCTCGAAGCCCACCACGTCGGGCGTGAGGAAGTACACCGGCTGGCCCAGCATGGCGGCTTCGGCCTCGATGCCGCCCACACCCCAGCCGACCACGCCGATGCCGTTGATCATGGTGGTGTGGCTGTCGGTGCCCACCAGCGTGTCGGGGTAGTAGAGCCCGCCCTTGAGGTGCACGCCGCGCGCCAGGTGCTCCAGGTTGACCTGGTGCACGATGCCGAAGCCCGGGGGCACCACGCCGAAGGTGTCGAAGGCCTGCATGCCCCACTTCATGAACTGGTAGCGCTCGTTGTTGCGCTGGAATTCGAGCTTCATGTTGAGGTCGAGCGCGTGCTTGTTGCCGTAGTGGTCGACCATGATCGAGTGGTCCACCACCAGGTCCACCGGCACCAGCGGCTCGATCTTCTTCGGGTCCTGCCCCAGGCGCTGTGCCACGCTGCGCATGGCCGCCAGGTCGGCCAGCAGCGGCACGCCGGTGAAGTCCTGCAGCACCACGCGCGCCACGGTGAACGGAATTTCCTCGGTGCGCGCGGTGTTCGGCTGCCACTGCGCGAGCTGCGCCACGTGTTCGGGCGTCACGCGCTCGCCGTCGCAATGGCGCAGCACGCTCTCGAGCACGATGCGCAGCGACACCGGCAGGCGCGCCACGCCCGGAAACTGTTTCGTCAGCGCGGGCAGCGAGTAGAAGCGCCCGCTCTTGCCCGAGGCGGTCTTGAAAGTCTTGACGGTGGATGCAAACGGGTGCGCAAACGCGGTGGACGTGGCCATGGGAAGCTCCTGACGGAATCGGTGAAACACCGGGCCATTCTGTCAGCAGCGCGCTATTCCGTGCTGACAGCAATGGATTGGGCTCGTCCACGAAAAAGCCCCCGGGCTCTCACCCGGGGGCTTTTCGATGCCCCTTGAGGGCCGCGCGAACGCTTACGCGGTCACAAGCGGCCGGTGAGCAGCAGCACGACCACGATCACCAGCACGATGCCCAGCACACCGCTGGGGCCGTAACCCCAGCCCTTGCTGTGCGGCCAGCTCGGAATGACCCCGAGCAGGATCAGCACCAGGACGATCAACAGTATGGTTCCAAGGCTCATGGCGTTCTCCGGAAGTGACGGGGATCAGTTGGCGGGGGCGGGCGCCGGCGGCACGACGATGACGCTGGTGGTGCCACCGGTCTTGCCGGTGTCACCCTTGTCGCCCGTGCTGCCGGTGTCGCCAGTGGCGCCGGTGCTGCCCGTACTGCCTGTACTGCCCATGCTGCCGGTGCTGCCCGTGGCGCCCGTGGCACCTGCGGGGCCGGCCGGGCCGGGCACGTTCACCACGGCGGGCGGCGCGTTGACGATGACGGGCTCGCGGTCGCAGGCGGCCAGGGCGACGGTGGACAGCAGCACTGCCAGCAAAAGTGAATGTTTCATGGGAATCCTTGATAGGTCATTGGCTGTGGCTTGAGCGGTTGCGCGAGTTGCACGGGCCGGCCGGTGCGGCAGTTGCCCGCCACACCGGCTTGGATGCAGCGTAGGTGTTTGCGGTGCGCGCATCTGTTCGCTGGCGCACACGCGGCCATGTGTGACGCCAAAACAACCGGGTGCGCATGTGTCTGCAAACGCACAGACCACTTTCAGGGCCCTGTCAAAAATCGGCCCTTGACAACGGGTGCCCAACGCAGCGACCGGCACCCATTCGCAAGGCCTGGAAACAACGCCAACGCTCCCGCTGCACCACAACCCTTCGCTCACGCGAAGTCCTTCCGCCTCTGAAAGATTCCCATGAAATCCACCCACATCCTGCGCGTGCTGACACTCGCCGGTCTTGGCTCCCTGATCGCGGCCACGGCCTACGCCGATGAGCCTGGTTTCTTCTACGGCGGCATTTCCGCCGGCAACGCGCGTTCCGATGTGGACGAAGCTGCCGTGGCCGCCGGTGTGCTGGGTGGCGCCGCCGTGACCGGCATCTCCAGCGACGAGCGCGACAACGGCTACAAGTTGTTCGGCGGCTACCAGCTCAACCGCAACATCGGCTTCGAAGCCGGCTACTTCGATCTCGGCAAGACCACGTTCTCGGCCACGGCCCCGGGCGGCGCCTTCAACAACGACACGCGCATGCGCGGCCTGAACCTCGACCTGGTGGGCACCCTGCCGATCACCGACAAGTTCTCGCTGCTGGGCCGCGTCGGCGTGGCCATGGGCCGCACGCGCGCATCCTTCACCGGTCCGGGCGCCGCTGGCGTGCCCGACCGCAACGACAACAAGGCCAACGCCAAAGTGGGCCTGGGCGTGCAGTACGAAATCAACCGCTCGTTCTGGGTGCGCGGCGAGGTCGAGCGCTACCGCGTGAACAACGGCGTGGGTGGCCGCACGAACACCAACCTGTACTCCGTGGGCCTGGTGTTCCCGTTCGGCCGCGCGCCGCTGCCGGCGCCCTACGTGGCCCAGGCACCGGCCTATGTGGCACCTGCACCCGCACCGGTGGTGGTGCAGGCGCCGCCGCCTCCGCCCGCCCCCGTGCCCGCACCGGCACCCGTGCCGCAGCGCGTGAGCATGTCGGCCGAGTCGCTGTTCGGCTTCGACGCCTCCACCGTGAAGCCCGAGGGCCGCGCCGCGCTGGACACGTTCGCGAACAGCCTGAGCGGTACCTCGTACCAGACCATCACGGTGGAAGGTCACACCGACCGCCTGGGCTCGGACCAGTACAACCAGAAGCTGTCGGAAGAGCGCGCCGCGTCGGTGAAGAACCACCTGGTCACCTCGGGCAAGCTCGACGGCTCGAAGATCTCCGCCGTCGGCAAGGGCGAGAGCATGCCCGTCACCAAGCCGGGCGATTGCCGCGGCACGCAGCGCACCAGCGCACTCGTGGCCTGCCTGCAGCCAGACCGCCGCGTGGACGTGGAAGTCACCGGCACGCGCTGATGCCCTTCGGCGTGTGAACGAAAAAAGGCGGCCCTCGGGCCGCCTTTTTTTTCGTGTGCGTGCGGGGTGTCGCGTCAGACCGCCAGGGCGACCGGCCGCAGTCGGCGCAGCCCCATCCACTGCAGCTCGGCCAGCACCAGCACGACCACCGCCTGCACCAGCAGGTACGCGGTGCCCAGCGGCGTGATCGCGGGCGCACCGCCAAAGGCCAGCAGCAGGCAACCGGCGACCCAGGCGAAGTTGCCGACCACGAGGGCGGCGAGCGCGGCGCGCGGTGGCGTGGCCTGCATCGCCAGCCACGCGGCCATCGCGACGAAGGCGAAGATGGCGATGCCCGAACCCTGCAGCAGCGGTGCCGACAGGCCGAGCCAGGAGGACAGCAGGCCGGTCAGCGACAGCTGCAGGGCGCCGGTGGCGGCGCCCGACAGCGCGTCGAAGCCGAGCACGCGGCGCAGGCCGGCGGGCGAGGTGAGGGAGGAAATCAGGGACATGGTGCACTCCTTGAAGCGGTGGAAAGGAAGGGAATTCGGGGAACCCGGCGGTGATGGTCGCGCCGGCCCGGCAAGGCGTCCATGACGCGGGAGGTCATGGCCGCGCCGCGCACTTGTGCCCTACCATGCCGGCCATGAACGCCATGACTTCGCCCCCCCACGCCGCGTCCACCCCTTCGCCGTTCGGCGAGCGCCTGCGCCACTGGCGCCAGCGCCGCCGCCTGAGCCAGCTCGACCTGGCCCACGTGGCCGACGTCTCCACGCGCCACCTGAGCTGCGTGGAAACCGGCCGCGCCAGCCCCAGCCGCGACATGGTGCTGCGCCTGGTCGACCGGCTGGAGGTGCCGCTGCGCGAGCGCAACGCGCTGCTGGAGGCGGCCGGCTACGCGCCGATGTACCGCGAGCGCTCGCTCGACGCGCCCGACATGGCCTCGGCGCGCGCCGCGGTCAAGCGCATCCTGGACTGCCACGAACCCTGGCCCGCGCTCGCGATGGACCGGCACTGGAACCTGGTGATGGCCAACCGCATGGTGCCCCTGCTCATCGCGGGCGCCGCGCCGGCGCTGCTCGAGGGGCCGATCAACGTGCTGCGCCTGAGCCTGCACCCCGAGGGCCTGGCCCCGCGCATCGCCAACCTGCGGCAGTGGCGCGAGCACCTGTTCGAGCGCCTGCGCCAGCAGATCCACCTGAGCGGCGACACGACGCTGGCCACGCTGCTGGCCGAACTGCAGGCCTACCCGGACAGCTTCGGCCACGACGCCGTGGCGCTGCCTGGCGAACACCACGGCGTGCTCATGCCGTTCCAGTTCCACACCGCCCACGGCGTGCTCAACCTCGTGAGCACCACCACGGTGTTCGGCTCGCCGGTGGACATCACGCTGCAGGAACTGGCGCTGGAGACCTTCTTTCCGGCCGACGAGGCGTCGGCGGCTCTGCTGCGCGGCCATGCGGCCGCCGACGGTGTGATGGTCTAGCGGCGGCGGTTGCAGGCCAGCCAGACCACCCAGGCCAGGCCGCCCAGGAGCAGCAGCGAGGCGCTGGTGCGGGCATGGACCTCGGCCAGCGCCGAGAGTGGCGCCGGCCAGCGGATCGAGATCACCGGGATGGCGCAGGCCACCAGCGCAAACCAGCCCCAGGCCGGGGCCACCCGGTCGCCGGCGCGGGGCGCCTGGCCCGCCTTGAGGAAATGCGCCGCCGGCAGCAGGAACCAGCAGAAGTAGTGCGACCACGACAGCGGGCTGCTGAGACAGGCCAGGGCCACCACCAGCAGGAACTCCGTGTCGCTGGCGGGGGGCCGGGCGGCGGGCAGTACGCTGGCCGCCTGGCGGGTGCGCCAGAGCCACAGCAACACCCCGGCATAGAGCAGCCCCACCAGCGCCACCGACAGCGGCCGGGCCCAGCCGGCGAGCGGTACCACGTCCCACACGAACAGCCCCGAGGCACCCATCTGCAGCCGCAGCACGAAGGCCTGGACCGACTGCACGTTGAAGGCGGGGATCGGGTCCTGGCCATAGGGCTTGATGCAGTACTCGTACCAGCGCACGTGCATGTCCCAGCCGAAGACCGCCAGCGACGCCAGCGCCGCCGTGCCGCAGACCAGCAGCCCGCCCAGCACGACGCGCCAGCGCCCGCGCAGCAGGTAGTAGACGCCCAGGAGCAGGAAGGGCAGCTTCAGCAACGCCACCAGGCCCAGCACCATCCCGGCGCGGAGGTCGGCGCCACGCCGCAGCTGCAACATGGCGATGGCCAGCGGCAAGAGCAGGAAGTGCGAGATGTTGCCTTCGCGCACGCTGTAGATCAGTGGGCCGGAGGCCGCGAAGGCCAGCAGCAGCACGGCCGCCGAACGGCGGTTCAGGTCGAGCCCGCGCACCAGCGTGCGCCACGCAGCCAAGGTACAGAGCAGCCCGATGAACGAAAACACCACCGCCGCCGCCTTGAACGGCAGGAAGGCGAACGGCCAGAACAGGTAGGCCACGATGGGCAGGTTGACGAAGCCGTTGACGCCCTTTTCGAGCATGGGCGCCAACGCCGCTGGCGCATCGCGCACGGCGATGCCGGCGTCCAGATAGGCTTCCCGGAAGTCCTCGAAGAGGCCCTTGGGGTCGGACATCGCGAACACGGCCACGGCCATCAGGCCGGCCAGTGCCCATGCGCCAAGGACAAATGCCCGCGTGCCCTGCCCGCTGCTGCGAGCGCTCCACGCGTACAGCACCGCGATGCCGATGACGAAGCCCGCGAGGTGAACGCCGTGGGCCAGCAGGGCGCCCGTCATCGGACCGGGGTGCGGGCCTCGACGACCGCATGGGCCGGCCGGCCGGTCAGGCCTGCGAACAGGTCCGTGTGCACCTCTTCAACCGCCTGGGCCGGCAGGAGCTGCTTGAGCAGGTACAGCGGCCGCCCTTTGGTCTCGTCGAACATGCGGCCGACATATTCGCCCAGGATGCCGATGGTGACGAGCTGGATGCCGCCCAGCATCAGCACCACCGCCATCAAGGACGGATAGCCTTGCACCGGGTCACCGAAGAGCAGCGTCTTGCCCACGATCCAGATCAGGTAGACGAAGGCGAACGCCGCCGTCAGGAACCCGACATAGGTGGCCACCTTCAGCGGCGCGGTGGAGAAGGAGGTGATGCCTTCCAGCGCAAAGTTCCAGAGCTTCCAGTAGTTGAACTTGGTCGTGCCGGCGACGCGGGCCTCGCGGTGGTAGCGCACGGCGCACTGCTTGAACCCGACCCAGGCGAACAGGCCTTTCATGAAACGGTGCTGTTCGCGGCACAGCTTGAGGGCGTCCACCGCGCGCCGGCTCATGAGGCGGAAGTCGCCGGTGTCGGCGGGTATGTCGACCCGGCTGAGCTTGCGCATGGTCCGGTAGAAAAGAAAGGCGGTCAGTTTCTTCGTCGCGGTCTCGCCGTCGCGCTCGATGCGCTGGCCATAGACCACATCGTTGCCGGCCTGCCATTGGGCAATGAAGGCCTTGATGAGCTCGGGCGGGTCCTGCAGGTCCACGTCGATGACCACGATGACCTCGCCGCGCGCGTGGTCGATGCCCGCCGTGAGCGCGATCTCCTTGCCGAAGTTGCGGCTCAGGCTGAGCAGTGCGATGCGGGGGTCGGCATCGCGCAGGGCTTCGACGTCGCGCACCGTACCGTCCGAACTGCCGTCGTCGACGAACACGATCTCGGCCGGGCACCCGATCTCGTCCAGGATCCTGCTCATGCTGGTGTGGAAATGCTGCACCACGCCCTCTTCGTTGAAGACCGGCACCACCACCGACAACAGCGTCGGCAGTCGCGCCCCGGGCAGGCTGGCCGGGGCCAGTGTTTCCATGTTCACGAGGCCATTCATCGCGTTCTCCCAAAGGTCCAGTTCGCATTCAAGAAGAAGCCCATCAGCAGCACCACGGCGGTGGCCATCAACTGCGCAATCAGGTAGTGCACGGCCAGCACCTCGGTGAGCAGAGCCATGGTGGCCGCGTTCACCGCCAGGCCGACCGCCGCCACCGCCATGAAGCGCGGAAACGCGTGCCGGTGCCCATGGCGGCTCCCGAAGGTCCAGAAGTAATTGATCAGGTAGTTGATCAGCGCCCCGACGATCGAACCAGCCACCGAGCCGGCCACCGCCGCCAGTCCGAAGCCGGACACCAGAACGACCAGCACCAGGTAATGCGCGGTGGTCCCGACCGCACCCGCGCCGGCAAAGCGCAGGAACAGCGCCCCCAGGCGCCGCCCCTCTCGCGGCAGGGGGCGTGCACCGGTTGCCCTAGCCATGCGGCACCCTGCCGGTGCGCGGCGTCATTGGAAGCGCCCCTTGAGCTTGAGGAACTGGCTTTCCATCAGGTGCCAGCTCGCCATCACGAAAGCCAGCAGGGCAAGCACCGCCACCAGCACCGAGGCGATCATCTCCGCGGTGCCTTCCCCGTTGCGCAGCGCGCGGGCCTTGTCGGAGTGGAAGATGATCATCCAGAGAATGGGGTGCCATACATAGAGGCCGTAGCTGTACTTGCCGAACCAGCGCAGCACGCCGTTCTCGAACACGTGCCGCAAAGAGGTGGTCATCGACAGCACGATGGTGGCCGCGCCGGCCATGGCCACCAGGGAGAAGCCGTAGGTTTCCATGGGCAGCGTGTGGGGAGAGACGTTGCGCGTGACCAGGATCGTCAGCAACAGCAGCGCGACGGCCAGCCCGCCGCCCCAGATGGCCGGGAGCCTGAGGCGTTCGGGCGCCATGCCTTCGGCGCCACCGCGAATGGCCAGGGCCAGCAAGGCGCCCATGGCCAGCGAGTCCATGCGCATCGGGCTGAGCACGTAGATGGCGGCCGGGTTGTCCTGTGTGAGGGCGAAGGCGGTGCGCAACAGCGGTGCGGCGATGCACATGGCCAGTGCCATGAACATGGCGCCACGCCGGCTCAGCGAGAACACCACGAAGGGCCACAGCATGTAGAACTGTTCCTCGATGGCCAGCGACCAGAAGTGGTCCATCAGGCCGAAAGCGCCGTAGTCGTGCACCGCGATCACGAAATTGGTGAGGTACAGCCAGAGCCACACGTCGCTGGCATGGCCGTAGAGGCCCAGGTCCGGCCACACGGCGCGCAGCAGCAGCAGGAAAAACAGCGCAGAGAAATACAGCGGAAAGATGCGCAGCGCGCGGCGCACGTAGAAATTCTTGAAGAAATGCGTGTGGCCCTTACTGTCGTACAGGATGCCGGTGATCAGGAAGCCCGACAGCACGAAGAACAGGTCCACCCCCACCCAGCCGAAGCTGGCCAGCAGGTGAAAGCGGTTGACGAAGTCGAATTCGGCGGCCAGGCTGCGGGCCAGGTGGTAGCACAGCACCAGCAGGATCGCGACCCCCCGGATGCCGTCCAGCGCGAGGATCTGCGAATGCGCAGCGCTGGTGGCGTGCACGGCCACTGCGGGAGGAGTCAAGCCTCGGTGGCTACCGACCTGTGCCATAGGGAACCTTGTAAAGAGCGCCATTGGCGGAAACGTAGGCCGTGGCGGTTTGGGGGTCGACGACGATGCTGCGCAACCAGGGCCCGAGGTAGATGCGCTGGAGCACCTTGCCCGTGGCCAGTTCCTGCACCTCGATCTGGCCGGTGACGAGGCTGCCGCTGACGAGCCAGTCACGCTGGGTGTCGATGGCCATCACACGCACCCCGAACACGCTCTTGATTTCGCCCCGCAGCGCCAGCGTGCGGGCATCGAAGCGCAGCACGCGCGAGCGCAGTGGCGAGGCCAGCAGCAGTTCGGTGCGAGCGAGGTCGAACGCCATCCGGTCCACGCGCGCGTCGGTGCCGACCTCGGCGACGAATTCACGCCGCTGCAGGTCGTACGCCATCAGGCTGCTCGAATTCCGGAAGAAGCTCAGGTACAGCAGCGTGCCCTCGGGATGCAGCAGCAGGTTGCCGGCATCCACGTTGCGGCGGTCGAGCTCACGGCCGGTCTGGCGATCGACGACGATGAAAGGATGGCCCACGCGCTGATCGGCCTCCGACGCCACCACCAGGGTATTGGTGCGACCGTCCGCGGCGATCCAGGGGTCACCGGGCGAGATGTCGGGCACGGGCACTTCGCGCAGCAGGGCGAGCGTTCTGGCGTCGTAGTACTGCAGCATCCGGGTCGCGATGTTGAGCACGTACAGCTGCTCGGTCTGCGGGTCGTACGCCACGCCCTGCGCACCGCCGGTCGAGGCTGCGGAGGTGAGCATGGCGTGCCCGGGATCGCGCGTATCGATGCGCTGCAGGTGGCGCACGCCATGCCCGGCGACGAACAGGTAGCGCCCGCTGGCGTCGAGCGCCAGGCCATTGATGTTGCGCTGCTGGAGGATTTCAACGCCGTCCGGCATGCGCACGGCGCGCTCCACCTGGACCAGCCCCGGCCCACCGGCGAGCACGGCCACCGCCAACCCGGTGATCAGCCAGCCGGGCAGGCTGGCGAGCACGGGCGATGCGGGCGCCGCCGTTGCTGTAGCGGACAGTGGCACCCGCGTGGTAAGCCAGCTCCAGTAGCGCCGGAAAAAAAGCACCTCGGCCACGCCCACGCCCCAGCGCATCAGCAGGGACCACAGCGGATGGGCGCGCTCGGCGGGCGCGATCGGCAACTGGTTGAGCGCCAGACAGAGCATGGGCGGCAGCGCGCGCCACAGGCTGATGTCGGTTGCCACGAAGAGGGCCAGGATCAACGAACACCCCACCAGCACCGTCGCGGCATAGGCGCGCCACGCGGACAGGCGGGCGTGCGCCCAGCGAAACACCAGCCACAACACCACCACGGTCAGCACCGCCAGGCCCAGGCGGGCCAGCGGCGTGCTCAGCACGGTGATGGCGAACTCGGTCAGGCGCTCGATGCCCAGGTAGCGCTCGACCAGGTCGAGCAAGGGACGGCGCACCAGGAACAGCAGCCCCAGCAGCGCAGGGATGCGCAGCAGCGCCCACACCCACACCCAGTGAGCGCCGGGGGCTGCCAGGCCATTGCCCGGAAGAGGTGGTTGCAAGCTAGCCGGCATGAGCCACCCAGGGTGTAGGAAAGGACGACCGCATCGCAGAAAGCGTGGTGGTTGGCCGGGTCACACGTAGGACATTACGCTTAATCACCCGGTGTAACGAAGTATATCGACGGGTCATGAAAGCCAAGCCCTTGCCGCCATGCGCGCCGCTGCCAGCGTTGACAAATGCACACTTGCCTGTTGCTGCAGACGAAAAAAACCCCCTGTGGGTCATACAGGGGGTTGGCAGACCGTGACGTGGCGCGTCAGGCCGTCACGCCTTTGGCGGTCTCGGCGTACTCCTCGATCTGGTCGAAGTTCAGGTACTTGTAGATCGCGGCGCCGTCCTTGTTCACCACGCCCATGGCCTCGTGGTACTCGGCCACGGTCGGGATGTGGCCCAGCTTGGAGGCAATCGCCGCCAGCTCGGCCGAGGCCAGGTACACGTTGGTGTTCTTGCCCAGGCGGTTGGGGAAATTGCGGGTGGAGGTGGACACCACCGTCGCGCCTTCGCGCACCTGCGCCTGGTTGCCCATGCACAGCGAGCAGCCCGGCATTTCGGTGCGGGCACCGGCGGCGCCGAAGTTGGCGTAGTGGCCTTCCTTGATCAGCTCGCTCTCGTCCATCTTGGTGGGCGGTGCCACCCACAGCTTGACGGGAATGTCGCGGCTGCCGCCCAGCAGCTTGGCCGCGGCGCGGAAGTGGCCGATGTTGGTCATGCACGAACCGATGAAGGCTTCATCGATCTTGGTGCCGGCCACGTCGGACAGGAACTTGGCGTCGTCCGGGTCGTTCGGGCAGCACAGGATGGGTTCCTTGATGTCGGCCAGGTCGATCTCGATCACGGCCGCGTATTCGGCGTCCTTGTCGGCTTCCAGCAGGCTGGGGTTGGCCAGCCAGGCTTCGACCTTCTGGATGCGGCGCTCCAGCGTGCGCTTGTCGGCATAGCCCTCGGCGATCATGTTCTTCATCAGCACCACGTTGCTGGTGAGGTATTCCTTGATCGGTGCGGGGTTGAGCTTGATCGTGCAGCCGGCGGCCGAGCGTTCGGCCGAGGCGTCCGACAGTTCAAACGCCTGCTCCACCTTCAGGTCCGGCAGGCCCTCGATCTCGAGGATGCGGCCCGAGAAGATGTTCTTCTTGCCGGCCTTGGCCACGGTCAGCAGACCGGCCTTGATGGCGTACAGCGGAATCGCGTGCACCAGGTCGCGCAGGGTCACGCCCGGCTGCATCTGGCCCTTGAAACGCACCAGCACGGATTCGGGCATGTCCAGCGGCATCACGCCGGTGGCGGCGCCGAAGGCCACCAGGCCGGAGCCGGCGGGGAAGGAAATACCGATCGGGAAGCGGGTGTGCGAGTCACCGCCGGTGCCCACGGTGTCGGGCAGCAGCAGGCGGTTGAGCCAGGAGTGGATCACGCCGTCGCCCGGGCGCAGCGAGACGCCGCCGCGGTTGCTGATGAAGGCGGGCAGCTCGCGGTGGGTCTTCACGTCCACCGGTTTGGGGTAGGCCGCGGTGTGGCAGAAGGACTGCATCACCATGTCGGCGCTGAAGCCCAGGCAGGCCAGGTCTTTCAGCTCGTCGCGCGTCATGGGACCGGTGGTGTCCTGGCTGCCCACGGTGGTCATCTTCGGCTCACAGTAGGTGCCCGGGCGCACGCCCTGGCCTTCGGGCAGGCCGACCGCGCGGCCCACCATCTTCTGCGCCAGCGTGAAGCCGGCCTTGGTGGCGGCGGGGGGCTGCGGCAGGCGGAACGCGGTGGACACCGGCAGGCCCAGAAATTCGCGCGCCTTGGCGGTGAGGCTGCGGCCGATGATCAGGTTGATGCGGCCGCCGGCACGCACTTCGTCGAACAGCACATCGCTGCGCAGCTGGAACTCGACCACGGTGGCGCCACCCTTGGTGATCTTGCCGTCGTAGGGGTGGATGTCGATCACGTCGCCCATCTCGAGCTTGCTCACGTCGACCTCGATCGGCAGCGCGCCCGAGTCTTCCTGCGTGTTGAAGAAGATGGGGGCGATCTTGCCGCCGAGCGTGACGCCGCCGAAGCGCTTGTTCGGCACGAAGGGGATGTCCTGGCCGGTGGCCCAGATCACCGAGTTGGTGGCCGACTTGCGCGAGGAGCCGGTGCCGACCACGTCGCCCACGTAGGCGACCAGGTGGCCCTTCTTCTTGAGGTCGTCGATGAACTTCATCGGGCCGCGCTTGCCGTCTTCCTCGGGCTTGAAGGCCGCGCCTTCGCGCGTGTTCTTCAGCATGGCCAGGTAGTGCAGCGGCATGTCGGGGCGGCTCCAGGCGTCGGGCGCGGGCGAGAGGTCGTCGGTGTTGGTTTCGCCAGGCACCTTGAACACGGTCACGGTGATGGTCCGGGGCACTTCGGGGCGGCTCGTGAACCACTCGGCGTCGGCCCAGCTCTGCATGACTTCCTTCGCCTTGGCGTTGCCGGCCTTGGCCTTCTCGGCCACGTCGTTGAAGAAGTCGAACATCAGCAGCGTCTTCTTCAGGCCGGCGGCGGCCACGGCCGCCACCTCGGCGTCGTCGAGCAGTTCGATCAGCGGGTGCACGTTGTAGCCACCCACCATGGTGCCCAGCAACTCGGTGGCCTTGGCCTTGGAGACCAGGTCCACCTTCACGTCGCCGTGCGCCACGGCGGCGAGGAAGCTGGCCTTGACCTTGGCCGCGTCATCCACGCCTGGGGGCACGCGGTGGGTGAGCAGGTCCAGCAGGAAGGCGCCTTCACCGGCCGGCGGTGCCTTGATCAGCTCGATCAGCTCGGCCACCTGTCTGGCGTCGAGCGGCAGCGGCGGGATGCCCAGCGCGGCGCGTTCGGCGGTGTGGGCACGGTAGTCGGTGAGGAAGGTGGTGGACATGGCGTTCTCCAGAGGGAAGGGAAATTCGTGGGGACAAAACAGGTGGTGGGGTGGCCAAGCAAGCTCAATGCCGCAGGGCAAGGGGTTCGGCAAACTGGGACTGCACCGTTTCGGGCAGCGGCAGGCCAGTCTGGTGCGCGCGCTCCAGCACCTGCCAGTAATAGCGGTAACTCGCGCGGTCGTGCAGGCGGCCTTCGAACTGCACCGGCGCCCAGTCGGCGGCCATGGCGCGCTCGATGAGCGCGGCGGCGGTGTCGACCTCGCGGGCCGACGGCGCGAACGCCGCCAGGATGGGGCGGATCTGGTCGGGGTGGATGCTCCACATGCGGGTGTAGCCGAGTTCGCGCGCGGCGGTCGTCGCCGCGGCCTGCAGCGCGTCCAGGTCCTTGAACTCGGTCACCACGCAATGCGAGGGCACCTTGCCGTGCGCATGACAGGCCGACGCGATGGCGAGCTTGGCGCGCAGCACCAGCGGGTGCGAAAACTGGCCCGCCACGCTCATGCCCGCAGCGGGGATGGCCCCGCCGTGCGCCGAGACGAAGTCCATCAGGCCGAAACTCAGGCTCTGCACACGCGGCTGGGCCGCGATGTCGAAGGCGCGGTGCACCGCGGCCGGCGACTCGATCAGCACGTGCAGCGGCAACGCCGTGGCACCGGCCGCATCGAGCGCGGCGACCGCGCGCAGCACATCGGCCACCGACTCGACCTTGGGCACCATCAGGTGCGCCAGACGGCTGCCGGCGCGGCGCGCAATGGTGGCCACGTCGGCGTCAAACGCCGGGTGGTCCACCGGGTGCACACGCACCGCCACGCGCGCACCGGGCGCCGCGGCCAGGGCCAGCTCGGTCACGAGCGCGGCGTGTTCGGCCTCGCCGCCCACCGGGGCACCGTCCTCACAGTCGAGGGTGACGTCGAACACGCAGGTGCCGAACTCCTCGGTCATCTCGGCCTGCAGCTGCAGGCTCTTGCGCATCCGCGCCTCCACCCCGCTGTAGTGGTCGCAGACCGGCAGCGCGAACGCGCCGGCCTGGGCCCCCAGCAGAATGGAACGCGGATCGGTCACTGCGCGGTTACCAGCCGGTTACAGCAGGTGCTTGACGCCGTCCTGCTCGCCCTGCAGTTCGGCCAGGGTCTTGTTGATGCATTCCTGCGAGAAGGCGTCGATGGCCAGGCCTTCGACGACCTTGTACTCGCCGTTCTCGCAGGTGACGGGGAAGCCGAACATGACGTCCTTCGGAATGCCGTACCAGCCCTGCGAGGGAATGCCCATGGTGACCCACTCGCCCTTCGTGCCCAGCGCCCAGTCGCGCATGTGGTCGATGGCGGCGTTGGCGGCCGAGGCGGCGGAAGACAGGCCACGCGCTTCGATGATCGCGGCGCCGCGCTTGCCCACGGTGGGCAGGAACACGTCCTTGTTCCAGACCTGGTCGTTGATCATGTCCTTGACCGAGGCGCCGTCGATGGTGGCGAAACGGTAGTCGGCGTACATGGTGGGCGAGTGGTTGCCCCACACGGCCAGCTTCTTGATGCTGGCAACCGGCTTGCCGGTCTTGCTGGCGATCTGCGAGGCGGCACGGTTGTGGTCCAGGCGCAGCATGGCGGTGAAGTTGCCCGGCTTGAGGTCGGGCGCGCTCTTCATGGCGATGTAGGCGTTGGTGTTGGCGGGGTTGCCGACCACCAGCACCTTGACGTTGCGCGAGGCCACGGCGTTGAGCGCCTTGCCCTGGGCGATGAAGATGGCGCCGTTGATGGCCAGCAGCTCGGCGCGCTCCATGCCGGGGCCGCGCGGACGCGAGCCCACCAGCAGGGCGTAGTCGGTGTCCTTGAACGCGGTCATCGGGTCGCTGTGGGCTTCCATGCCGACCAGCAGCGGGAAGGCGCAGTCGTCGAGTTCCATCATCACGCCCTTGAGCGCCTTCTGAGCCTTCTCGTCGGGGATTTCCAGCAGTTGCAGGATCACGGGCTGGTCCTTGCCCAGCATCTCGCCGGAGGCGATGCGAAACAGCAGGGCGTAACCGATCTGGCCAGCGGCGCCGGTGACGGCAACGCGAACGGGCTTCTTGTTCATGGTGAAAACTCCGGAAAAGGACGTTGGGAAGGGGAAAAGACGAGGCGGGCGAACCCCAAGACATGGGCGACAGACAGGGCGGGTAAACCCGCAGCCACAGGATCAAGGTCAGACCGGAAGTGTACCCTCGCAAACCCTGATACGTCAATTTGTCTTATGTCTTATATAAGATATGATTGAGGCGAAGAGCGGCGCCCGATGGCGCTGTCAATGCATGGCCACTCCACCCCTGAATCCCACCGACGCGGCACCGGCAGACACCGGTGGCACCGGCATGTTCGAGAACACGGCGCCGGCCTTCAGCCCGCTGTACCAGCAGATCAAGACGCTGATCCTGCGCAGCCTGCAGGCGGGTGAATGGAAGCCTGGCGACATGATCCCGAGCGAATTCGACCTTGCCGCGCGCTTTCGAGTGAGCCAGGGCACGGTGCGCAAGGCCATCGACGAACTCGCCACCGACAACCTGCTGGTGCGCCGCCAGGGCAAGGGCACGTTCGTGGCCACGCACGCCGAAGCGCATACGCAATACCGCTTCCTGCGCCTGCTGCCCGATGCCGGCACGCTGGAAGACCAGGGCCCGGCCGAGCGCCGCATCGTCGAATGCCGCCGCCTGCGCGCGCCGGCCGAGGTGGCGCGCCAGCTCGCGCTGCGCACCGGCGACCCGGTGCTGCAGGTCAAGCGCGTGCTGGCCTTCGCCGGCACACCCGCGATCGTCGAGGAGCTCTGGCTGCCCGGCGGGCCGTTCAAGGGCCTGACGATCGAAACCCTGTCGGACGACAAGGGCCCGATGTACGCCCTGTTTGAAACCCAGTTCGGCGTGCGCATGGTGCGTGCGGTGGAAAAAATCAAGGCCGTGAGCGCCGACGAGGACGCGGCCACGCTGCTCGGCGTGGCGGCCGGCTACCCGTTGCTGAGCGTGGAACGGCTGGCGTTCACGTACAACGACGAGCCCATGGAATTGCGGCGCGGCCTGTACCGCACCGACGCCCGCCACTACCGCAACGAACTGAGCTGACGGGCGACCCGCCATGAGCACCAGACAGACAGAAGCGTCCGAGCGTCAGCCTGCGGTATGGTGCATTGCAATAGAATTTGACGCACCTTGGTAAAAGTTACCAACGCGTTACCAACCTTCCCTACCGCCTCCCCTCCCCTCCCGGAAGAAAGCCCCACCATGACCGAGTTGACCAAGAAGCGGCCCGAGTTCCGCAACATCAACGCCTTCAAGGACCTCACCACCTACCGCCTGCCCCCGGCCGGCTGGGTGTCGATCCTGCACCGCGCCAGCGGCGGCCTGATGTTCATCCTGCTGCCCCTGATCGTCTGGCTGTTCGACACCTCCGTGTCGTCCGAAATCTCCTTCGATCGCTTCAGCGCGGCCTTCGCCGTCGGCCTCGGCTGGGTGCCGGGATGGCTGTTCAAGCTGGTGGTGCTGGCCCTGATCTGGGCCTACCTGCACCACCTGATCGCCGGCCTGCGCCACCTGTACATGGACGCCTGCCACGCGGTGAGCAAGGAATTCGGCAAGACCTCGGCCCTGGTCACCCTGGGCCTGAGCATCGGCCTGACGTTCGTGCTCGCCCTCAAGCTGTTCGGCTTCTACTGAGCGACGCGCTCTCAAGGAACACCCCATGTCCGTCAATTTCGGTTCCAAGCGCGTCGTCACCGGCGCCCACTATGGCCTGCGCGACTGGCTCGCACAGCGCATCACCGCAGCCCTCATGGCCCTGTTCACGCTGATCGTGCTGGTGCAGGTGCTGTTCTCCAGCGGCCCCATCGGCTACGAGAGCTGGGCCGGCATCTTCGCCGCCCAGTGGATGAAGGCCCTCACGTTCGCCGTCTTCCTCGCCCTGGCCTACCACGTGTGGGTCGGCATGCGCGACATCTGGATGGACTACGTCAAGCCCGCGGGCATCCGCCTCGTGCTGCACGTCTTCACCATCGTCTGGCTCCTGTCCTGCCTGGGCTGGGCTGTTCAAGTTCTCTGGAGGCTCTAAGGCCATGACCGCTACCGCATCCCTTCCCAAGCGTCAGTTCGACGTCGTCATCGTCGGCGCCGGCGGCTCCGGCATGCGTGCCTCGTTGCAGCTGGCGCGCGCCGGCCTCAAGGTGGCCGTGCTTTCCAAGGTGTTCCCGACCCGCTCGCACACCGTCGCCGCGCAAGGCGGCATTGGCGCCTCGCTCGGCAACATGAACGAGGACAACTGGCATTACCACTTCTACGACACCATCAAGGGTTCCGACTGGCTCGGCGACCAGGATGCCATCGAGTTCATGTGCCGCGAAGCGCCCAAGGTGGTGTACGAGCTCGAGCACTTCGGCATGCCCTTTGACCGCAACCCCGACGGCACGATCTACCAGCGCCCGTTCGGCGGCCACACCGCCAACTATGGCGAGAAGCCGGTGCAGCGCGCCTGCGCCGCGGCCGACCGCACCGGCCACGCCATGCTGCACACCCTGTACCAGCAGAACGTGCAGGCCCGCACCACCTTCTTCGTCGAATGGATGGCCCTGGACCTGATCCGCGACGCCAGTGGCGACGTGGTCGGCGTGACCGCGCTGGAAATGGAAACCGGCGAGACCTACATCCTCGAAGCCAAGACCACGCTGCTGGCCACCGGCGGCGCCGGCCGCATCTTCGCGGCCTCCACCAATGCCTTCATCAACACCGGCGACGGCCTGGGTATGGCGGCGCGCGCCGGCATCCCGCTGCAGGACATGGAGTTCTGGCAGTTCCACCCCACCGGCGTGGCCGGCGCGGGCGTGCTGCTGACCGAAGGCTGCCGCGGCGAAGGCGCGATCCTGCTCAACAGCGAAGGCGAGCGTTTCATGGAGCGCTACGCGCCCACGCTGAAGGACCTGGCGCCGCGCGACTTCGTCAGCCGCTGCATGGATCAGGAGATCAAGGAAGGCCGCGGCTGTGGCCCGAACAAGGACTACGTGCTCCTGAAGCTCGACCACCTGGGCGCCGAAACGATCCACAAGCGCCTGCCCTCGGTCTACGAGATCGGCGTGAACTTCGCCAACGTCGACATCACGCGCGAGCCGATCCCGGTCGTGCCCACCATCCACTACCAGATGGGCGGCATCCCGACCAACATCAACGGCCAGGTCGTCACCCCCGACGGCCAGGGCAACCAGAAGATCGTCAACGGCCTGTATGCCGTGGGCGAGTGCTCCTGCGTGAGCGTGCACGGCGCCAACCGCCTGGGCACCAACTCGCTGCTGGACCTGCTGGTGTTCGGTCGCGCGGCCGGCAACCACATCGTGCAGTTCAACGACAAGAACAAGACGCACAAGCCCCTGCCCGCCGACGCCGCCGACAAGACCCTGGCGCGCCTGGCCCGCCTGGACAGCACCACCGGCGGCGAGTACGCGCAGGATGTGGCCAACGACCTGCGCGCGGCCATGCAGCAGCACGCCGGTGTGTTCCGCACCCAGGCCAGCATGGACGAGGGCGTGGCCAAGATCAACGCGATGCGCGCGCGCGTCGGCAACATCGCGCTCAAGGACAAGTCCAGGGTGTTCAACACCGCGCGCATCGAAGCGCTGGAAGTCGAGAACCTGATGGAGTGCGCGCAGGCCACCATGACCTCGGCCGCCGCCCGCCACGAGTGCCGCGGCGCCCACACCGTCAACGACTACGAGCGCCCGGCCGACGACGCGCAGTTCCCCCTGGGCCGCAACGACGCCGAGTGGATGAAACACACGCTGTGGGACAGCGCCACCAACACCCTGTCGTACAAGCCCGTCAACCTCAAGCCCCTGACCGTGGAGTCGGTACCCCCGAAGGTCCGCACCTTCTGAAGCCCCTTCATCCCGCACCCACGACGCACGGAGAACAAACACCATGGCCAAACGCACATTCAAGATCTACCGCTACGACCCGGAAAAGGACGCCAAGCCCTACATGCAGACCATCGAGGTCGAACTCGACGGCCACGAGCGCATGCTGCTCGACGCGCTGATGAAGTTGAAGGCGGTGGATCCCTCGATCTCGTTCCGCCGATCCTGCCGCGAAGGCGTGTGCGGCTCGGATGCGATGAACATCAACGGCAAGAACGGCCTGGCCTGCCTGACCAACATGAACACGCTGCCCGGCGTGATCACGCTCAAGCCGCTGCCCGGCCTGCCGGTGGTGCGCGACCTGATCGTGGACATGACGCTGTTCTTCAAGCAGTACAACAGCATCAAGCCCTATCTGATCAACGACACCGTGGCGCCCGAGAAGGAACGCCTGCAGAGCCCCGAGGAGCGCGACGAACTCAACGGCCTGTACGAGTGCATCCTGTGCGCGAGCTGCAGCACCTCGTGCCCGAGCTTCTGGTGGAACCCGGACAAGTTCGTCGGCCCGGCCGGCCTGCTGCAGGCCTACCGTTTCATCGCCGACAGCCGCGACGAGGGCACCGCCGAGCGCCTGGACAACCTGGAAGACCCGTACCGCCTGTTCCGCTGCCACACCATCATGAACTGCGTGGACGTCTGCCCCAAGGGCCTGAACCCCACGAAGGCGATCGGCAAGATCAAGGAAATGATGGTGATGCGCTCGGTCTGAGCGCCTCGCCACCCCATCCCATGGACGACACCACCACCGATGCCCTGCTCGACGAGCGCGCCTTGAGCAAGCTCCGGTGGAGGTGCCGCCGCGGGCTGCTCGAGAACGATCTGTTCATCGAGCGCTTTTTCGCCAGGCACGAATCTGGCTTGACCGTCCGTCAAGCCGATGCCCTGGGCGCTTTGATGGATCTGTCCGACAACGATCTGCTGGATCTGCTGTTGGGCCGCAAAGCCCCCCAGGACGACCTGGCCCGTGACGACGTCACGCACGTACTGGGTCTGCTGCGCGCAACCCGGCCACCCGTTTGAGCCATCCCCCAAAGGAAACCGCATGAAACTCGTAGACAACAAAGCCACCCTGTCGTTCTCCAATGGCAGCCCCAGCGTGGATCTGCCGGTGTACGCCGGCAGCATCGGCCCGGACGTGATCGACATCCGCAAGCTCTACGCGCAGACCGGCATGTTCACCTACGACCCCGGTTTCCTGTCCACGGCCTCGTGCCAGTCGGCCATCACCTACATCGATGGCGACAAGGGTGAGCTGCTGTACCGGGGCTACCCTATCGAGCAGCTCGCCACCCAGTGCGACTACCTCGACACCTGCTACCTGCTGCTCAACGGCGAACTGCCGGACGAGAAGCAGCGTGGCGACTTCCACAAGCTCGTGATCAACCACACCATGGTCAACGAGCAGATGCAGTTCTTCCTGCGCGGCTTCCGCCGCGATGCCCACCCGATGGCGGTGCTCACCGGCCTGGTCGGCGGCCTCTCGGCCTTCTACCACGACAGCACCGACATCAACAACCCGAAGCACCGCGAGATCGCCGCGATCCGCCTGATCGCCAAGATGCCGACGCTGGTGGCCATGGCCTACAAGTACGGCATCGGCCAGCCCTACATGTATCCGAAGAACGACCTGAGCTACTCAGGCAACTTCCTGCGCATGATGTTCGGCACGCCCTGCGAAGAGTACGTGGTCAACCCGGTGCTCGAGCGCGCGCTCGACCGCATCTTCATCCTGCACGCCGACCACGAGCAGAACGCCTCCACCTCCACCGTGCGCCTGTGCGGCTCGTCGGGCACCAACCCGTTCGCGGCGATTGCCGCTGGCGTGGCCTGTCTGTGGGGCCCCGCCCACGGCGGCGCCAACGAAGCCTGCCTGAACATGCTGGAAGACATCCAGCGCCAGGGTGGCGTGTCCAAGGTCGGCGAGTTCATGGAGAAGGTCAAGGACAAGAACTCCGGCGTCAAGCTCATGGGTTTCGGCCACCGCGTGTACAAGAACTACGACCCACGCGCCAAGCTGATGCAGGAAACCTGCAACGAGGTGCTGCAGGAACTCGGCCTGGAAAACGACCCCCTGTTCAAGCTCGCCAAGGAGCTGGAGAAGATCGCGCTGGAGGACGAGTACTTCGTCTCGCGCAAGCTCTACCCGAACGTGGACTTCTACTCCGGCATCGTGCAGCGCGCCATCGGCATCCCGGTCAACCTGTTCACCGGCATCTTCGCGCTGGCCCGCACGGTCGGCTGGATTGCCCAGCTCAACGAAATGATCAGCGACCCCGAGTACAAGATCGGCCGCCCGCGCCAGCTGTTCACCGGCTCGCCGCGCCGCGACATCAAGCCACTGGCCAGCCGCTGAAAGGCGCCCACCCTCTGAAGAAGCCCGCCGCCGAGCGGGCTTTTTTTCGCCCATGCCCTCGCGAGACGGCAGATCGACCATCGCAGTTCAAGAAGGCAGAGCACGGTCATCTGGGGGAGAATCCGCATTCGACCTCTCCAAACGAGAAGTCCAGACCGCATGCCATCCGAACGCAACTTTGCCCGCCAGATCGACCTCACCTCGCTGCAGCTCTTCGTGGCCGTGTGCGAGCTGGGCAGCATCGGCCGAGCGGCCGAGCGGGAGTTCATCGCGGCCTCGGCCATCAGCAAACGCCTGTCAGATCTCGAGGGTGTGCTGGGCTCCACGCTGCTGGACCGGCACACGCGGGGCGTGCGCCTCACCCCCGCGGGCGAAGGGCTGCTGCACCACGCGCGCGCCGTGCTGTTCGGGCTGGAGAAAATGCAGGTCGAACTGGCCGAGTACGCGGACGGCGTGCGCGGTCATGTGCGGGTGCACGCCAGCATCTCGGCCATCGTGCAGTTCCTGCCCGAAGACCTGGGCGCCTTTGTCCGCCGCCACCCGCAGGTCAAGGTCGATCTGGAGGAACACCTCAGCCCCGAGGTGCTGCGCGCCGTGCAGGAGGGCGCGACCGACCTGGGCCTCTGCAATGGCGCCATGGGAACCGGCGGCCTGCAGAGCCTCCCCTACCGGCGCGACAGCCTGGTGCTGGTGGTGCCGCACGGGCATGCACTGGCCGGCAGCGGGCCGGTGGCGTTCGAGGCTTCCCTGCCCTTCGACCATGTGGGCCTTCACGCCAACAGTTCCATCCATCTGATCACGCACCAGGCAGCCATCCAGGCCGGCACCACAGTGCGTGTGCGCATCCGCGTGACCGGACTGGATGCCATGTGCCGGATGATCGCCAACGGCCTCGGCGTGGGGGTGATGCCCGCACGCGCCTTCGATCTGCTGCACACGGGCGGCGCGCTGCAGGCACTTCCGCTGACCGATCCCTGGGCCCAGCGCCAGCTGGTTCTGGTGGCCCGCGACTTCTCCAGCCTGCCCGCCACCGCGCGGCTTTTCGTCGATCACCTGACGACCGAATCAACGCGGCAAGCCGCATAAAATCATTTCTCCACGACAAGACCACGCCATGCCACGCACGCTCTACGACAAGATCTGGGACGAACACGTCGTCCACACCGAAGACGACGGCACGTCCGTGCTCTACATCGACCGGCACCTGGTGCACGAAGTCACCAGCCCGCAGGCGTTTGAAGGCCTGCGCCAGGCCGGCCGCAAGGTCTGGCGCGTGAGCTCGGTGGTCGCCACCGCCGACCACAATACGCCCACCACCGGCTGGGAACTGGGTTACGACGGCATCACCGACCCGATCAGCAAGGAACAGATCACCACGCTGGACAGCAACATTGCCGAGTTCGGCGCGGCGGCGTTCTTCCCCTTCATGTCCAAGCGCCAGGGCATCGTGCACGTGATCGGCCCGGAAAACGGCGCCACCCTGCCCGGCATGACGGTGGTGTGCGGCGACAGCCACACCTCCACCCATGGCGCGTTCGGCGCACTGGCGCACGGCATCGGCACCAGCGAGGTCGAGCACGTGCTCGCCACGCAGACCCTGCTGGCCAAGAAGGCGAAAAACATGCTGGTGCGCGTGGACGGGCAGCTCGCGAAGGGCTGCACCGCCAAGGACATCGTGCTGGCCATCATCGGCAAGATCGGCACCGCCGGCGGCACCGGCTACACCATCGAATTCGGCGGCTCGGCCATCCGGGCGCTCAGCGTCGAAGGCCGCATGACGGTTTGCAACATGGCCATCGAAGGCGGCGCGCGCGCCGGCCTGGTGGCGGTGGACGACAAGACCATCGACTACGTCAAGGGCCGCCCGCTCTCGCCCACCGGGGTGGAATGGGATCAGGCGGTGGCGTACTGGAAGACGCTGCAGTCCGATGCCGACGCGACGTTCGACGCCGTGGTGGAACTCGACGCATCGCGGATCGTGCCGCAGGTGACCTGGGGCACCTCGCCCGAGATGGTGCTCGGCATCGACGGCTCCGTGCCCGACCCCGATCGCGAAAAGGACGCCAACAAGCGCGGCGCCATCGAGCGCGCCCTCACCTACATGGGTCTGCCGCCCGGCAAACCGCTCAACGACATCTTCGTCGACAAGGTCTTCATCGGCTCCTGCACCAACAGCCGCATCGAAGACATGCGCGAGGCCGCGGCCGTGGTGAAGAAGCTCGGCCAGAAGGTCGCGAAGAACGTCAAGCTCGCGCTGGTGGTGCCGGGCTCGGGCCTGGTGAAGGCACAGGCCGAACGCGAAGGCCTGCACGAGATTTTCAAGGCCGCCGGTTTCGAATGGCGCGAGCCGGGTTGCTCGATGTGCCTGGCCATGAACGCCGACCGCCTCGAACCCGGCGAGCGCTGCGCCTCCACCAGCAACCGCAATTTCGAGGGCCGCCAGGGTGCTGGCGGCCGCACGCACCTCGTTTCCCCCGCCATGGCCGCCGCGGCCGCGGTGCACGGCCACTTCGTGGACGTGCGCACCATCGCCTGACCGTTCCGCCCCACCACCCCCTCAGGAGACCCACATGAAACGCATCGCATGGATCGCCACCGCATTCGCCGCCCTCTCGCTGACGCTGGCCGGGTGCAACACCTGGTCGGGCGTCAAGCAGGACGCCAAGGAAGTCGGCACGGCCGCAGGCAAGGGCATTGAAAAGGCCGGCGAGAAGATTCAGGGCGTCGCCAAGTAACCCCGCGGACCACACCATGCAGAAATTCACCCTCCACAAGGGCCTGGTGGCCCCGATGGACCGCGAGAACGTCGACACCGACGCGATCATCCCCAAGCAGTTCCTGAAGTCGATCCGCAAGACCGGCTTCGGCGAAAACCTGTTTGACGAGTGGCGCTACCTCGACAAGGGCGAACCGGGACAAGACCCGGCCAGCCGCAAGCCCAACCCCGATTTCGTGCTCAACCAGCCGCGCTACGCGGGCGCGTCCGTGCTGCTGGCGCGCAAGAACTTCGGCTGCGGCTCGAGCCGCGAGCACGCGCCCTGGGCCATCGACCAGTACGGCTTCCGCGCCCTGATCGCACCGAGCTACGCCGACATCTTCTTCAACAACTGTTTCAAGAACGGCCTGCTGCCGATCCAGTTGCCCGAAGCGCAGGTGGCGCAGCTGTTCGACGACGTGGCGGCCTTCCCCGGCTACGAGCTGACCATCGACCTCGAGCGCCAGGTCGTGATCAAGCCGCAGGGCGAGGAACTCCCCTTCGAAGTCCAGGCGTTCCGCAAGTTCTGCCTGATCAATGGCCTGGACGACATCGGCCTCACGCTGCGCTACAAGGACAAGATCACCGCCTTCGAAGCCGAACGCCTGGCGACCAAGCCCTGGCTCGCGCACACGATGCCCGTCTGAACGCGTCCATCGTCCATTTCAGCCCAGCCCCGGCCTGATGCCGGGGCTTCACATTCGCATCACATGAAAATCGCAGTTCTTCCGGGTGACGGCATCGGCACCGAAATCGTCGCCGAAGCGGTTCGTGTCCTCCAGGCGCTCGAGTTGCCCATTGAAATGGAATCGGCCCTGGTGGGCGGCGCGGCCTATGAGGCGCATGGCCACCCCCTGCCCGAATCCACACTGAAGCTCGCCATGGAAGCAGACGCCGTGCTGTTCGGCGCCGTGGGTGACTGGAAGTACGACAAGCTCGACCGACCGCTGCGCCCGGAGCAGGCCATCCTGGGCCTGCGCAAGCACATGGGCCTGTTCGCCAACTTCCGCCCGGCCATCTGCTACCCCGAACTGGTGGGCGCCTCCAGCCTCAAGCCGGAAATCATTGCGGGCCTGGACATCCTGATCATCCGGGAGCTGACCGGCGACATCTACTTCGGTCAGCCACGCGGCCGCCGCACCGCCACCGACGGGCACTTCCCCGGCGCGGAGGAAGCCTTCGACACCATGCGCTACAGCAAGCCGGAGATCGAGCGCATCGCCCACGTGGCCTTCCAGGCCGCGCGCAAGCGCAACAAGAAGGTCACCAGCGTGGACAAGGCCAACGTGCTGGAGACCTTCCAGTTCTGGAAGGACGTGGTCACCGAGGTGCACGCCCAGTACCCCGACGTGGAGCTCGAGCACATGTACGTGGACAACGCGGCCATGCAGCTGGTGCGCGCGCCCAAGAAATTCGACGTGGTCGTCACCGGCAACATGTTCGGCGACATCCTCTCCGACGAGGCCTCCATGCTCACCGGCTCCATCGGCATGCTGCCGTCGGCCTCGCTGAACACGAAGAACCAGGGCCTGTACGAGCCCAGCCACGGCAGCGCGCCGGACATCGCCGGCAAGAACCTGGCCAATCCTCTGGCTACAATACTGTCCGCTGCCATGATGCTCAGATTCACTTTCAACCAGACCGAAGCCGCCGACCGCATTGAACGCGCGGTCAGCAGCGTGCTCGCGTCCGGCTTGCGCACGACCGACATCTGGTCTGAAGGCACCGCGAAAGTCAGCACCCGGGGCATGGGTGACGCTGTCGTGGCCGCCATCACCAAAACCATTACCAAGGGCTGATCCAGCTCCGGTTCGTCACGCCCCTCCCCGGCACGACGAGCCGGGGCTCAAAAGGTTTTTCAACTTTGAAAGGGCGTTGACATGAAACTCGTAGGACTCGTAGGCTGGCGTGGCATGGTCGGTTCCGTGCTGATGGACCGCATGGTCGCGGAAAGCGACTTCGACCTGATCGAACCGCTGTTCTTCTCCACCTCCAACGCGGGCGGCAAAGCCCCCGCCATGGCGAAGAACGAAACCGCGCTGCAGGACGCGCACGACATCGCCGCCCTCAAGCGCTGCGACATCGTCATCACCGCCCAGGGCGGCGACTACACCAGCGAGGTCTACCCCAAGCTGCGCGCCGCGGGCTGGAACGGCCACTGGATCGATGCCGCGTCCACGCTGCGCATGGACAAGAACGCCGTCATCATTCTCGACCCGGTCAACCTGCCCGTGATCCAGAACGCGCTGGCCCACGGGGGCAAGGACTGGATCGGTGGCAACTGCACCGTGAGCTGCATGCTCATGGGCGTGGGCGCGCTCTACAAGGCCGGCCTGGTCGAGTGGATGAGCACGCAAACCTACCAGGCCGCCTCGGGCGGAGGTGCCCAGCACATGCGCGAGCTGCTCACGCAGTACGGCACGCTCAACGCCGAAGTGAAGGCATTGCTCGACGACCCCAAGAGCGCGATCCTGGAAATCGACCGCAAGGTGATCGCCAAACAGCGCGCGCTGACCGGCGCCGAGACCGCCAACTTCGGCGTCCCGCTGGGTGGCTCGCTGATCCCCTGGATCGACAAGGACCTGGGCAACGGCATGTCCAAGGAAGAGTGGAAGGGCATGGCCGAGACCAACAAGATCCTGGGCATGGGCGAAGGCTTCAGCGCGCCGGCCGTTCCGGTGGACGGCTTCTGCGTGCGCGTGGGTGCGATGCGCTGCCACAGCCAGGCCCTGACCTTCAAGCTCAAGAAGGACGTGCCGCTGGCCGATATCGAAGCCATGATCGCGGCCGACAACGCCTGGGTCAAAGTGGTGCCGAACACGCGCGAGGCCACGGTCAAGGACCTGACCCCGGTGGCCGTGACCGGCACCATGACGATCCCGGTGGGCCGCATCCGCAAGCTGGCCATGGGCCCCGAGTACCTGGGCGCCTTCACCATCGGCGATCAACTGCTGTGGGGTGCGGCCGAACCGCTGCGGCGCATGCTGCGCATCCTGCTCGACGCCTGACCCGGCCATGGTGGGGCGGAAGCAAGGCTGAAGCGGGGACCGTTTGCGTTGCGCGACTGCAACGCAAACACCCCACCCCAAAGCGACAGAGGGTCGACTGGGAAACTCAAGCGGATTCTCAGCTTGTCACTGTAATCCGTTGATGTTATGGTCAATTCTCGGTTTTTTACGTCGAGGTCAACGTGCCATCCAACTCCCGCCACACCCCATTCCAACAGGCGCACCAAGTGCAACAAAGTGCTGGTTTACGAGGCCTCGCGCGGTTGCATGCGGTCGCGGCGGCGGCGCTGCTGTGCGCGGGCCTGGTGCAACACACCGACGCGCAGGCGCTGGCCCTGGGCCGTGTCGTGGTGCAGTCGGCGCTGGGCGAACCCCTGCGGGCGGAAATCGATGTGCCCGAAATCAACACCGAAGAAGCGGCCAGCCTGCGGGTGGGCCTGGCTTCGGGAGACACCTTCCGCGCCGCCGGCATGGATGTCAATCCTGCCCTGGCCAGCCTGCAGATCAGCCTGCAGCGCCGTGCCGATGGCCGGGCCTTCCTGCGCCTGACCAGTTCGCGCCCGGTCACCGAACCCTTCGTTGACCTGATCGTGGAAGCCAACTGGTCTTCCGGTCGCGTCGTTCGCGACTACACCCTGCTGTTCGACCCCCCGAACCTGCGCGCCGCAGCCCAACCGGCACCGGTCGCACCCGGCGTGTCGGCACCGGCGCCCGCCGCGGCGCAAGCACCGCGCCCCGCACCGGCACCGAGTGCTGCCGTGCCGCAGACCCAGCCACCACGCCCGGCCACCGCAACCGCACCCGCGGCCCAACCCACGCTGGCGGCACCGGCGCCAGCGCCTGCGCCCGGTGGTGCAGACGGTGGTCAGGTCCGCGTGCAGGCAGGCGACACGGCCGGCGCCATTGCGGCGGCCAACAAGCCCGCCAGCGTGTCGCTCGACCAGATGCTCGTGGCCATGCTGCGGCAGAACCCCAATGCCTTCATCGCGGGCAACGTCAACCGCATCAAGGCCGGTGCGGTGCTGGACCTGCCCGATGCGGCCGAGGCGGGTGCGATCACGCCCGCCGAAGCGCGTCAGACCATCACGGCTCAGAGCCGCGACTTCAACGAGTTCCGTCGCCGCCTTGCCGGCAGCGCGCCCGAGGCAGGCGTGAGCGCCGCCGACCGGCAGGCCAGCGGTCAGGTTCAGACGGAAGTCAAGGAGGCCAAGCCCGCCGCGCCTGCCGCTGACAAGCTGACCCTGGCCAAACCCGGCCAGGCCGCCGCGGAGGACAAGATCGCCAAGGAGCGCCAGGCCAAGGAAGCCTCCACGCGCGTGGCCGAACTCCGTATTTCCGCACATTATTTAAAAACATCCGCGGAAAGGTGTCGTTGCGATTAACCAACTCTTCCCTTTCCGGAG
>QZKF01000068.1 GCA_003599455.1 Comamonadaceae bacterium | reverse complement strand
GCCAATGCCATGGGCCATGCCGCACCGCCGCGGATCGCGGGCGCGGCGCCACGGCCCGCGCCACCGCCGCGCCCGCGCTGGATGCTGCCCGCCGCCGTGGCCGCTGTCGCGGTGCTGCTGGGGCTTGGCCTGTACGCCGCCGGGCCCTGGCGCGCCGCGCCGACCGCGCCGGTGGATGAGGTGGCCGCCGCCCCGAAACCGCCGCCCGCCGCCACCGAGCCGCCCGCGGTGGTCGCGCCACCGGTCGTGGTGGAGAAGCCGGCCCCGGTGGAGGCGCCGGCACCGCCCGCCGCCAGCACGCCGGGTCTGGCCGATCTCGTGGTCGGCACCTACCTCGGCGACGTGATCGCCGATTCCAGGGGCGCCTCGCGCAGCGACATCGAGGTGACCATCACCCGGCTCGACCGCGCCACCGTGCGCGTGAGCTCGGACGACCGCCGCATGGGCACGGTCGACGTCCACCTGACCCGCAACGGCAACCAGATCTTCGCAGCCGACGGCAACACGCCCTTCATCGTGGACCTGGACCGCTCGCCGCCCAGCCTGGTGCTGGACCCGCGCAGCGAGCTGGCCTACCGCGGAATCCGGCGGCCATGAGGCGCCTTGTGCTTCGGGCCGCGCTGGGGTGGCTGCTGGCCACCGCCGGCCTGGCACTGGCCGCCGAGCGTTGCGGCGAGGTGGTGAGCGTCGAGGCCCATGACCGCAGCACGCTGCGCTACGCCTTCGTGCCGCCGTCGGGCGGGCAGGCAGCGGAGCCTGGCGGCCCGGTCACGCTGCTGCTGCTGGCCGGTGGGGCCGGACATCTCGACCTCGACGCCCAGGGCTGCGCGCGCAAGCTCAAGGGCAACTCGCTGGTGCGCTCGATCCCGGCCTTCACCGAGGCGGGTTTCGGCACGGCGCTGGTCGACGCACCTTCCGACTTCCACGGTGAAGACGGCCTGGGCGGATTTCGCACCGATGCGCGACACGCGCAGGACATCGGGCAGGTGATCGCCGGCCTGCGCACGCGCACGCGGGGCACGGTGTGGGTGGTGGGCACGAGCCGGGGCGCGATTTCCGCGGCCAACGCGGCCGCGCGCCTGGCAGGCCCGGCCGCGCCCGACGGGCTGGTGCTCACCTCGGCGCTGATGGCGGGGCAGGCCGGGGCGAAGAAGGCCTGGGTGGCGCAGTCGGTGTTCGATCTGCCACTGGAGGACATCACGGTGCCCGTGCTGGTGGTGGGCCACGCGGCCGACACCTGCGTGCGCTCGCCGCCGAACCTCATGGACCGCATCGTGGCGCGCACGCGCGGCCCGCGCCAGCAGCTCGTCACCGTGACCGGCGGGCCGGCGCGCCCGGCACCGGTCGGCCTGGACGCGTGCGAGGGCCGCTCGCCGCACGGCTTCGTGGAGCAGGAGGCCGAGGTGGCGGCCGGCATCGCGCGTTTCGTGCGCGGTGGCCGGTACTAGATGCAGACCCGCTTTCCTATGATGGCGGCATGACCGCTTCTCCTTCCTCCGCCCCGGCCGACGTGCTGGTGCTGCAACACCTGTTCGAGGACGGCCCAGGGTTTCTCGGCCAGTGGCTCGATGCGCAGGGCGTCGCCTGGCACCTGCGCTGCGCCGAGGCCGGCGACCCGTACCCGGATTCGGTGCGGGGCTACAAGGGCCTGGCGGTGCTGGGCGGGGCCTGGAGCGCGAACGACGAGCGCCCCACGCTGCGCCAGGCCGAGGCCCTGATCCGAGAGGCCGATGCGCTGGGCATTCCGGTGATCGGTCACTGCCTGGGCGGCCAGCTCATGGCGCGGGCCTTCGGCGGCCGCGTGGAGCGCCTGCCACAGCCTGAAGTGGGGTGGCTTCCCATCACCCGGGTGGACAGCCCCGCGGCACGCGCGTGGTTGGGCGACGCGGTGGAGCCCACGGTCTACCAGTGGCACCAGGACGGCTTCATCGAGCTGCCGCCCGGTGCCGAGCTGCTGGCCTCGTCCAGCACCTGCGCTCACCAGGCGTTTGCCCTGCGCCAGCACCTGGCCATGCAGTTCCACATCGAGATCACGCCGGCCAAGATCCGGGACTGGCTGGCGCAGCCCGGCGAGGCCTACCCGGTCAACGTGCTGCTGCACCGCGACAGCGTGCAGGACCCGGCGGCGATGAACGCCGCCACGCTGCGGCACCAGCCGGGCAGCGAAGCCATGGCCGATGGCATTTACCGCGCGTGGCGCGCGCGCTGGCAAGCCTGAGTTCAATTTGCAGGTAGACAAACTGTTTGTACAAAGGCGTGCAGAATGTGTGACCATCGCCGCATCCAGCGGCGTCATGAAGAGGGCCACATGGAGCATTCCGCGTCGATCGATCGCCTGCAGGACCAGGGCTGGAAGTGCCGGCAGCTCGATGGCTTCATGGGGCAATCCGGACCGTTGTGGACGCGCCGCGAGGGCGACGGATGGTTGTACGGATTGCTCGCCGAGGACCGGCATCTGAATCCCGCCGGCGTGGTACATGGCGGAGCCCTCGCCACGCTGATCGACCACGTGATCAGCACGGTCGCCTGGACGGCCTGCGACCGCACACCCTGCGTGACCGTGCAGCTCGACACGCACTTTCTCGCCGAGGTGCGCGCGGGCGATTTCGCGCTGGCCCGGGCGAGCATCACGGCCCGCACGGGAGCCCTGGTCTTCGTGGATGGCCTGGTGCAGGTGGAGGGCCATGCCGTGCTCACCGCGCGCGGTGTCATGAAGATTCTGCGGCCCCATCGCACGCCCTGATCACCGCGTCCATCGCCGCGAACGCGCGGCGATGGACGCCCGTTTCACCCGCATCGTTGTTGCGCTGACCCTGTCCTGAGATGGCAGGTTCCGGCGCATTTTTTCGCCATTTTCATAATTGTACAAATACAAAACACGGTGCTATTTGACAAAAAATGAAAACACAGAAAGAATTCATCCCAACGAGACAAGCAGCGAAGACCATGACAAAACTGACTGAATACACGAGCTACGCAGATGCCCAGGCGCACTTCTCCAACGACAGGTTGTGGGAGCTTTTTGATGGCAACCGCGAGGTCCTGAACATCGGTCACGAGTGCGTGGACCGCCATGCCGCTTCCGGGCGAGAAGCGGTGATCGTGGTGCGTGCAGAGGGTGCCGACGAGACGATCACCTACGCGGAGCTGGCCGCCGATTCGTCGCGCTTCGCCCACCACCTGGTGTCGCGCGGCATCCAGCCCGGTCAGCGCGTGGCGATCATGCTGGAGCCCTCGCGGGCGTTTTATGTCGCCATGTTCGGCGTCATCAAGAGCGGCGCGATCGCTGTGCCCCTGTTCACGCTGTTCGGCCCCGACGGCATCCGGCTGCGCGTCAAGGACTGCCAGCCCGCCTTGCTGGTGACAAACGATGAAAAGCAGGAGGTGGCACGGTCCATCGTCGGGGACGGCGTGCTGGTCTTCGACCGCGAATTCCTGGCCTCCCTCCAGCACCTGCCGTCCACCTTCGAGGTGAAGACGCGGGCCGATGACCTGGCGGTGTTTCAGTACACCTCCGGCACCACGCGCGAACTGCCCGACGCGGTGAAGCACTCGCACCGCGCCCTGGTCACCCTGATGGTGGCCGCGCTCTATGGCACCGGCCTGCGGCCAGGCGACCGCTTCTTCTGCCCCTCTTCGCCGGCCTGGGGTCATGGCCTGTGGCATGGCACGCTCGCGCCGCTGGCCCTGGGGCTGACGGTGGGCGCCTACAGCGGTCGATTCAAGCCCGAGCGGCTCCTGCAGGCCCTGTCCGAACACCGCTTCACCAACATGTCGGCCGCGGCCACGCACTACCGCATGATGAAGAACAGCGGCGTCGCCGACCGCTACACCTACGCCTTCGAGAAGCTGTCGTTCACCGGCGAGCCCATCGACGACGAGACCGCGAACTTCGTGCACCAGACCTTCGGCCTGGAGGTCTGCAGCATGTACGGCACGACCGAAATCGGCGTGGTGCTGGTCAGCTACCCCGGCGCGCCGGACTTCCGGGTCCAGCGCGGCTCGCTGGGCAAGCCCGTGCCCGGCACGCGGGTGGAGGTGCACGGCGCTGACGGCCACCTGTGTCCTGTCGGGACCACCGGGCAACTCATGGTGCAGCGCCGGGGCCAGTGGATACCGACCAAGGACCTGGGGCGCATCGACAGCGCGGGCTACTTCCACCACGGTGGACGGGCCGACGACGTGATCATCTCGGCCGGCTGGACCATGAGCGCGGTCGAAATCGAAAACGTGATCCTCATGCACCCCGACGTGTTGGAGGCCGCGGCCATCGGCGTGCCCGACGAACTGCGTGGTCAGGTCGTCAAGGCCTTTGTCGTCAGCAGCCGGCCCGCCTCCGAGGCCTTCACCGAAGAAATCCAGAACCTCGTGCGCACCAAGCTGAGCCAGCACGAGTACCCGCGCCATGTGGCGGTGGTCGCTGAACTGCCCAAGACCCCCGCTGGAAAAGTGCACCGCAAAAAACTGCGCGAGCAGGAGACCGCCGCCGTGGCTGTCGCTTCGACCTGATCGAACGTCGCCCCGACACCGAATCAACCCACCCACACAGGAGACACGTTTGTCCACCACCGAAACCCGCCACTTTCCCAAGATCACCGAATCGGGTCTTGACGAGCTTCGCCAGCGCATCGGCGTCAAGATCGGCCACACCGTCGAACCGTGGTGCCACGAAGCCACGCGCGACAACATCCGCCACTACGCCCATGGCATCGGCGACGACAACCCCTTGTGGTGCGACCCCGACTACGCGGCCAGAAGCCACTACGGCGGCATCGTGGCCCTGCCCAGCTTCCTGTTTTCCACCAGCCGCATCGTCTCCGGCTACGTTGGCGGTCTGCCGGGCGTGCACGCCATGTGGTCGGGCGCCGACTGGACCTGGCACAAACCGGTGCGTCGCAACGACGAGATCCACACCGAGGCCAGCCTGAAGGAACTGGTCGAGCACCAGACCCGCTTTGCCGGCCGCGCCGTGCAGCAGACCTACCACGTGGACTTCTTCAACCAGAGCGGTGACAAGGTGGCCGAGGCCGACAGCTGGTGCTTCCGCACCGAGCGCGACCACGCCCGCGAACAGGGCACCAAGTACAGCGAGGTGCGCGCGAGTGCGCCGCGCCGCTACACCGACGAGGAGCTGGCCGAGGCCTACAAGCTGTACCGCGACGAGGAGATCCGTGGTGCCACCCCCCGCTACTGGGAGGACGTCAAGGAGGGCGAGGAACTGCCCGTGATGTTCAAGGGCCCGATGACCGTGACCGGCTTCATCGCCTACGCGCAGGGTTGGGGCGGTCTGTACATCCGGGCCAACAAGCTGGCCTGGAAGCTGATCGACCAGCATCCCGGCGTGGGCATCAAGAACCGTTTCGGCATTCCCGATTGCCCCGAGCGTGTTCACTGGGAAGAAGACTTCGCGCTCGAGGTGGGCGCCCCGGGTGCCTACGACTACGGCCCGGAGCGCACCTCCTGGCTCACGCACCAGCTCACCAACTGGATGGGCGATGCCGGCTTCCTCCACAAGGCCAGCTGCAAGATCCGCCGCCACAACCCCGAGGGCGACATGCTGTTCATCAAGGCCAGGGTGAAACGCAAGTTCGTCGAGAACGGCAAGCACATGGTCGAGATCGACCAGGAGGCCCGCAACCAGAACGACGAGCTGTCGGTGGTGGGCAGCGGCATTGTCGTCCTGCCTTCGAAGGCTTGAATGCCATGACCACCACCGCCGGTGGCGCACTGAAGGGTGTGAAGGTCGTGGACCTCACCCGGGTGCTGGCGGGGCCGCTGTGCACGCAGATGCTTGCGGATCACGGCGCCCGGGTCATCAAGGTCGAGCCGCCTTCGGGCGACGAGACGCGGGGGCTCGGTCCGCCCTTCGATGGCGATGGCAACGCGGCGTACTTTCTGGCGCTCAACCGGGGCAAGCAGGCCATCAGCCTCGATCTGTCCAGGCCCGAGGCGCAGGAGGTACTCCACCGCCTGCTGGCCGACGCCGATGTGCTGGTGGAGAACTTTCTCCCCGGCACCCTGGAGCGCTGGGGCCTGGGCTACGAGCAGACCCTGGCCGCCCGCTACCCGCGCCTGATCCACTGCAGCATCACGGGTTTCGGCAACGACGGGCCGCTGGGCGGCTTGCCGGGCTACGACGCCGTGCTGCAGGCCCTGTGCGGGCTGATGAGCATCAACGGCGACGAGTGCAGCGGCACCACGCGGGTGGGCATGCCCATCGTGGACCACCTCACCGGTTACGTGGCCTTGAGCAGCATCCTCATGGCGCTGCTGGCGCGCACGGCCAGCGGGCAGGGACAACGGGTGGAGGCGACCTTGTACGACACGGCGCTGAGCCTGCTGTTGCCGCATGCGTCGAACTGGTTCGCGTCGAAGGATTCACCGCGCCTGCTGGGCAGCGCGCACCCGAACATCGCGCCGTACGACAAGTTCAGGGCGCGGGACGGCGAGCTGTTCATCGGCATCCTGAACGATGCGCAGTTCCGTCGGCTGGGTGCTTGCCTGGGGCTGGAGACATGGCTGGATGACGAGCGCTTTTCCAGCAACAGCCTGCGGGTGGTCAACCGCGCCGCGCTCAAGGCCTTGATCGAGGCGGCCATCGCAGACCGGGCCTGCGAGCCCTTGTGCGAAGCCTTGATGCGATCGGGTGTGCCGGCCGGTGCCGTGAATTCGGTGCCCCAGGCCTTGGCGCACGCCCACTGCGAACACCGCGACATCGTCGTGCGCCGTTCGAACTACACCGGCCTGCGCTCGCCCATGCGGCTGCTGGGCACGCCGGGTTCACCGGGTGTCAGACCCCCCGGTTTTGCGCAGGACGCGGAGGCCATCCTGGTGGACCTGGGCTATTCGGAAAATGACCGTCAACGGTTGAGAGACACGGGTGCCGCCCCCGGACCCCGAACCTAGTGGCCAGCTGGCCCTCACAATAAAAGGAGACACACATGCGATTCCTGAACTTCATCCTCACCGCCGCCTTCGCGCTGACGACCTCGATGGCCGCCCACGCGCAGTCCTATCCGCAACGGCCCATCAAGATCATCGTGGCCTATGCCGCCGGGCAGGGCACCGACATTGCCACCCGCTACCTGGCGGCCCAGATGTCGACCGACCTGGGCCAGCCCATCGTCATCGAGAACAAGGCGGGCGCCGGCGGCAACCTGGGCACGGAACTGGCCAGACAGGCCGCGCCGGACGGCTACACCCTGACCATGGGCACCAACGCCACCCATGTGCTCAACCAGTACCTGTACACCAAGTTGCCCTTCGACCCGGCGCTGGATTTCGAGCCCATTGCGCTCGTCGGCACCTTTCCCATGGTGGTGGCGGTGAACGCCGCGTCACCGCTGACGTCGGCGGCCGAACTCGTGAGCCTGGCGCAGCGCAGCCCCCGCAGCGCCGACATTGCCATGCCGAGCACCACCGCGAGGCTGGTGGTCGAATTGCTGAAGGACCGCACATCGGTGCCGCTGTTCGGCGTTCCCTACAAAGGTTCGGCCAATGCCGTGACGGACCTGCTGGGCGGTCAGATCCCCGCGATCGTCGATACCCCGACCGCGCTGCGGCCGCTGCTGGCCTCGGGCAAGCTGCGCGCGCTGGCGGTCACGTCCGCCCAGCCCAGCGGCCTGATGCCGGGCGTGAAGACCGTGGCGGAGCAGGGGTTCAGCGACTTCGAGGTGGTGGCCTGGAATGCCCTGTACGCCCCCAGGGGCACACCGCAGGCGATCATCAACACCCTGAACGCGGCCCTCAACAAGGTGCTGGCGCAGCCTGAAACCCGTCAGCGCCTGCTGGACCTGGGGTTTGACCCGGCGGGCGGCTCGCCGGCCCGGCTGGCCGCCTTCGCGGTGAACGAGCGCAGGAAGTGGGAGCCGGTGATCAAGCGCGCCGGCATCCAGGTCGATTGAATGAGGCCGGCGGTGGCCCGGCTCAGTGGCGATCGAGCAGCAGGTCCGAAATCGATTCGGCTTCCCGCCGCATGGCCGCCGCCAGCTGCGCCATCGCGGTGGCGTGGAGCTGGCTGGACAGGCCGACGGACACCAGCGTGTGCATGAGCCGGCCCGACGGCTCGAAGATCGGCACGGCGACCACGGTGATGCCGCTCATGAAGTTGTCGCGGTCCGAACTCCAGCCGCGGGCCCGGGTCTCTTCAACTTCCTTCTTCCACTGGGCAAAGCTCGGCGCCTTGTCCCATTCGATGGCGGCGAACTTCTGGCGCAGCACCGTCCAGTTGTCACCGCTGTAGGCCGCGATCAGGCGCCCGGTGGCGCTCACCAGCGAAGAAAACTGGCTGCCCACATCGGTGTGCATGCGAAACGGCTGGTCCGAACGCGACAGGGCCAGCACCACCACGGTCTGCTTGGGCGTCACCTCCACGCCCATCGCCGTCACGCCAAACGAAGACGCCAGCCGGTCCAGCCCGGGCTGGGCCAGCTGCGCAAAACTGCCCCCCTTGAGCACGCTGCGCGCCAGGCTGATCATGCCGCTGCCCAGTGCGTAGTGCTTGGTGCCGGGCTCCACTTTCACGAGCTCCTCGCTCACCAGCACGCGCAGGATGTGCAGGCAGGTGCTCGGGACCAGGCCGAGTTCGTCGGCGATGGCCTTGACCCCCAGCGACTGCTTGGTCCGCCCCAGCAAACGCAGGATGGCGATCGAACGGGTCACGGCGGGCACGTCGCGCACGCGCACCGCCTTCTTCACCGGCGGGGCGGGCTGTCTGGGTGTTCTGGGTTCGGCGGGCATGGGACGCAAGGCTCCTCGGACGTTTTGTCCAGGGACAATGTTAGCGCGCCGCACGGCGCCTGCCCGCGGTCAGTCGGGCGCTTTCACGCCCTCGCGGGGGATTGGCCGGGGCCGGCCTTCGAGGTCGATCGCGACATAGGTCAGGCTGGCTTCGGTCACCTTCACATACTCCCCCTGGGCCTGGATGCGCTCGGCGAACACCTCCACCTCCACCGTGATCGAGGTGTTGCCCACGCGCGTGACATGCGAGAAAAAGCTCAGGATGTCGCCCACGCGCACCGGCTGCTTGAAGACGAACTGGTTCACCGCCACGGTGACCATGCGCCCGCGCACATGGCGCGCCGGCAGCACGGCACCGGCCAGGTCGACCTGGGCCATGACCCAGCCGCCGAAGATGTCGCCGTTGGCGTTGCAGTCGGCCGGCATGGGAATGACCTTCATGACCAGTTCCCTGTCGTGGGGCAGGGTGGTTTCGGGGTTCGGGCTTGATTTGCTTGACATGGGCACAATCTCTGGACGACGGTCTCCATTCTCCCGCATGCGCCCCGACAACCCCTCCCAAGCCACCATCGCCATCCCCGCCGGCCCGGCGGCACCGGGCGCGAAGCCCGCCCAGCGCTCCGACTGGGCCACGCTCAAGCGTCTGCTGCCCTACCTCTGGCAGTACAAGCTGCGCGTGGTGCTGGCGCTGGCCTTCATGGTGGCGGCCAAGATGGCCAACGTGAGCGTGCCGCTGCTGCTGAAGGAGCTGGTGGACGCCATGACCATCAAGCCCGGCAGCGCCGAAGCGCTGCTGGTGGTGCCGCTGGGCCTGCTGCTGGCCTACGGCGGGCTTCGCCTGTCCACCAGCGTGTTCACCGAACTGCGCGAACTGGTGTTCGCCAAGGCCACCGAAGGCGCCACGCGCAGCATCGCGCTGCAGGTGTTCGGCCACCTGCACGCCCTGAGCCTGCGCTTTCACCTGGAGCGCCAGACCGGCGGCATGACGCGCGACATCGAGCGCGGCACGCGCGGCGTGCAGTCGCTCATCTCCTACTCGCTCTACAGCATCGTCCCCACGCTGATCGAGGTGGCCATGGTGCTGGCGCTGCTGGGCACCAGGTTCGACATGGGCTATGTCTGGATCACGCTGGTGGCGCTGGTGCTGTACGTCACCTTCACCGTGGTCGTGACCGAGTGGCGCACCCAGTTCCGCCGCCAGATGAACGAGCTGGAGTCCACCAGCCAGAGCCGTGCCATCGACTCGCTGCTGAACTACGAGACCGTCAAGTACTTCAACAACGAGGCCTTCGAGGCGCGCCGCTACGACGAGGCGCTGGAGAAGCTGCGCCGCGCGCGCATCAAGAGCCAGACCACGCTGTCCATGCTCAACGCCGGGCAGCAGCTGGTGATCGCGGTGGCGCTGGTGCTCATGCTCTGGCGCGCCACGCAGGGCGTGGTCAGCGGCGAGCTCACCCTGGGCGACCTGGTGATGGTCAACGCCTTCATGATCCAGCTCTACATCCCGCTCGGTTTCCTGGGCGTGCTGTACCGCGAGATCAAGCAGAGCCTGACCGACCTGGACAAGATGTTCGTGCTGCTGGAGAAGGAGCGCGAGATCGCCGACGAGCCCGGCGCGCAGCCGCTCAAGCTCTCGGGCCCGCCGGCGGTGCGCTTCGAGAACGTGCGCTTTTCCTACGAACCGGCGCGCGAGATCCTGCACGGCATCAGCTTCGAGATCCCGCCCGGCAAAACGGTGGCGGTGGTCGGCCCCTCGGGTTCGGGCAAGAGCACGCTGGCGCGTCTGCTGTACCGCTTCTACGACGTGACGAACGCGCCCGACGGCGCCGCCGATGCCGGCCCGCACGGCGTCGGGCGCATCACGATCGATGGCCAGGACATCAAGCGCGTGACGCAGTCCAGCGTGCGCCAGGCGATCGGCATCGTGCCGCAGGACACCGTGCTGTTCAACGACACCATCGAATACAACATCCTCTACGGCCGCCCCGACGCGGGGCACGAGGCCGCGGTGCAGGCGGCGCAGGCCGCGCACATCCACGACTTCATCCACCGCCTGCCGCTGGGCTACGCCACCACCGTGGGCGAGCGCGGCCTGAAGCTCTCGGGCGGCGAGAAGCAGCGTGTGGCGATCGCGCGCACCCTGCTCAAGAACCCGCCGGTCGTGATCTTCGACGAAGCCACCTCGGCGCTGGACTCGGCCAACGAGCGCGCGATCCAGGCCGAGCTGCGCAGCGCGGCGCGCAACAAGACCACGCTGGTGATCGCGCACCGCCTCTCCACGGTGGTGGATGCGCACGAGATCCTGGTGCTGGTCAACGGCGAGATCGTGGAGCGCGGCACGCACGCCGACCTGGTGGCCCGGGCCGGGGTGTACGCGGGCATGTGGGCGCTGCAACAGAGCGGGGCGGACTGAGCAACCGATCCATAATCGCCCCCCATGGAAACCAAATGGTTGGAAGATTTCGTCAGCCTCGCTGAAACGCGAAGCTTCAGCCGCTCGGCGCAGCTGCGCCATGTCACCCAGCCCGCCTTCTCGCGCCGCATCCAGTCGCTCGAGGCCTGGGCCGGCACCGACCTGGTGGACCGCTCGTCCTACCCCACGCGCCTCACGCCCGCCGGCCAGACCCTGTACGACCAGGCGCTGGAGATGCTGCAGTCGCTGCAGAGCACGCGCGCCACGCTGCGCGCCCACACCGCTGCCGCGCAGGACGTGATCGAGTTCGCCGTGCCGCACACGCTGGCCTTCACCTTCTTCCCGTCCTGGCTCTCGGGCCTGCGCGAGACCTGCGGCCCGATCAAGAGCCGGCTGATCGCCCTGAACGTGCACGACGCGGTGATGCGCCTGGTGGAAGGCAGCTGCGACCTGCTGATCGCCTACCAGCACGCGGCCCAGCCGATCCAGCTCGACGCCGGCCGCTATGAAATGCTGCACCTGGGCTCGGAAACGCTGTCGCCCTATGTGCGCCCGGACGCCCAGGGCCAGCCGCTCTACGCCCTGCCGGGGTCGGCCCACCAGCCGCAGCCCTACCTGGCCTACGCACCGGGCGCCTACCTGGGGCGCGCGGTGGACCAGATGCTCAAGCAGAGCAGCACCCCGGTGCACCTGGACCGCATCTACGAGACCGACATGGCCGAGGGCCTGAAGGCCATGGCGCTGGAGGGCCATGGCATCGCCTTCCTGCCGGCCAGCGCCGTGCGCAAGGAAGTGCGGGCCAAGAAGCTGGTGCCCGCCGGCGAGGGGCTGGAGACGGTGCTGGACATCCGCATCTACCGCGAGCGGCCCGCCGCGCGCAAGGCCAAGGGCCCGGTGGAGAAATTCTGGAACGACCTGCGCCAGCGGCTCGAGGCGGCCTGAAACGCGGGCCGCCCGCATCCGCTAGCGCGGATCGCGGGCTGGCGACATTGGGGTAAATTCGGACATGAACGGTTTGCATGATCGCCGCCGCAATCGGCATTGGCGTTTGTGCAAGGTGCCCGCTACATTCACCGGCTTCGCCCTTCGCAGGGCGGGAATTCCCCGGTGGAACGGAGTTTGCGTAGGGAGCATCATGCAAAGGCCTCCAGCCGGTTCGACGCGCCGTTCGGCGCGGGCGGTCGGAAACCGTTGAATCCATCGTTTTATCCACAAGTAAGGAGATCCACATGAAGAAACACCTGCTCGCATGGGCCGTGACCGCACTGGCCGCCAGCAGCGCCTTTGCACAGGCCGGCGACACGCTGGCCAAGATCAAGGCGTCCGGCAGCGTGTCCCTGGGCGTGCGCGAGTCGTCCGGCCTGGGCTACACCCTGGGCAACGGCAAGTACGTCGGTTTCCACACCGAAATGGGCGAAATCATCCTGGCCGACATCCAGAAGCAGCTGGGCCTGCCCAAGCTGGAAGTGAAGTACCAGCCGGTCACCTCGCAGAACCGCATCCCCCTGGTGCAGAACGGCACGGTCGACCTGGAATGCGGCTCCACCACCAACAACGCCACGCGCCAGAAGGACGTGTCCTTCGCCGTGACCACCTACGTGGAAGAAGTGCGCATCGCCGTGAAGGCCAATTCCGGCATCAACGCCATCAAGGATCTGAACGGCAAGAACGTGGCCACCACCACGGGCACCACCTCGGTGCAGACCCTGCGCAAGAACGAGCGCGCCGGCGGCATCGACTTCAAGGAGGTCTACGGCAAGGACCACGCCGACAGCTTCCTGCTGCTCGAGTCGGGCCGCGCCGACGCCTTCGTGATGGACGGCTCCATCCTGGCCGCCAACATCTCCAAGGCCAAGAACCCGGCCGATTTCAAGATCGTGGGTGAGGTGCTGTCGGTCGAGCCGATCGCCTGCATGCTGCGCAAGGACGACCCGGCGTTCAAGAAGGCCGTGGACGACAGCATCAAGCGCCAGATCGCCGACGGTTCGCTCGCCAAGCTGTACGACAAGTGGTTCATGCAGCCGATCCCGCCGGCCAACGTGAAGATCGGCCTGCCGATCTCCGACGCCACCAAGGCGGCCTGGGCCGCGCCGAACGACAAGCCGATGGAAGACTACGCCGTCAAGAAGTAAGCACGCCAGCTTGCGACACGCCCCTTCGAATGCACCATTTGAAGGGGCGTTTTTGTAGACGCCCGCCTTGCGCGTGGCGCTACCCGAACAAGAAACGGAAGGGGCTCCTATGAGCTGGGATTGGCAGGTGTTCTGCGAGGACACCATCGAGCGGCAGGCCGTGCAGGGCTGCTTTGGCAAGGGAGGCGACATCACCTACCTCGACTGGATGCTGTCGGCCTGGGGCTGGACGGTGTCCGTGGCCCTGCTGGCGCTGGCGCTGGCACTGGTGCTCGGCATGGTGATCGGCACGCTGCGCACGCTGCCCGACCGGCCCATGGTGGTGCGCCTGGGCAATGCCTGGGTGGAACTGTTCCGCAACATCCCCTTGCTGGTGCAGATTTTCCTGTGGTACCACGTGCTGCCCTCGATGTTCCCCGTGCTGCAGGCGGTGCCCGGCTTCCTGCTCGTGGTGTTCGCCCTGGGCTTCTTCACCTCGGCGCGCATCGCCGAGCAGGTGCGCTCGGGCATCCAGGCCCTGCCGCGCGGCCAGCGCTACGCAGGCATGGCGATGGGCTTCACCACCTTCCAGTACTACCGCTATGTGCTGCTGCCCATGGCGTTCCGCATCATCATCCCGCCGCTGACCAGCGAGACCATGAACATCTTCAAGAACTCCTCGGTGGCGTTCGCGGTGTCGGTGTCCGAACTCACCATGTTCGCGATGCAGGCGCAGGAAGAGACTTCGCGCGGCGTCGAGGTGTACCTCGCGGTGACCGGCCTGTACATCATCTCGGCCTTCGCGATCAACCGCATCATGGCGGTCATCGAGAAGCGCGCGCGCATACCGGGCTTCGTCGTGGCCGGCGGCACGGGGGGTCACTGACATGAACCTCAACCTCGACTTTTCCTTCTACAACTGGGACCTGATCAGCAACTTCGTGCTGAAGGGCCTGTACTTCAGCCTGATGCTGACCATCGTGGCCACCATCGGCGGCATCATCTTCGGCACCATCCTCGCGCTCATGCGCTTGTCGGGCAAGAAATGGCTCGACACGCCGGCCACGATCTACGTCAACGGCATGCGCAGCATTCCGCTGGTGATGGTGATCCTGTGGTTCTTCCTGCTGGTGCCGCTGCTGATCGGCCGGCCCATCGGCGCCGAGGTGTCGGCGGTGATCACCTTCATCGCCTTCGAGGCCGCCTACTTCAGCGAAATCATGCGCGCGGGCATCCAGTCGATCCCGCGCGGCCAGGTGCACGCGGGCCAGGCGCTGGGCATGAGCTACGGCCAGAACATGAAGCTGGTGGTGCTGCCCCAGGCCTTCCGCAACATGCTGCCGGTGCTGCTCACGCAGACCATCATCCTGTTCCAGGACACCTCGCTGGTCTACGCCATCGGCGCCTACGACATGCTCAAGGGCTTCGAGGTCGCGGGCAAGAACTTCGGTCGCCCGATCGAGGCCTACCTGGCCGCCGCCGTGGTCTATTTCGTCATGTGTTACGCGCTGTCGTGGTCCGTCAAACAGCTGCACAAGAAGATCGCCATCATCCGTTGATGCACCCGTTACCCAGGAATTGCCATGATTGAACTCAAGAACGTCTCCAAGTGGTACGGCAGCGTCCAGGTGCTGACCGATTGCTCCACCAACATCCAGAAGGGTGAAGTGGTCGTGGTCTGTGGCCCCTCGGGCTCGGGCAAGTCGACCCTCATCAAGACCATCAACGCGCTCGAGCCCTTCCAGAAGGGCGAGATCACCGTGGACGGCGTGCCGGTGCACGACCCCAAGACCGACCTGCCCAAGCTGCGCAGCCGGGTGGGCATGGTGTTCCAGCACTTCGAGCTGTTCCCGCACCTGTCGGTGACCGAGAACCTCACCATCGCGCAGATCAAGGTGCTGGGCCGCAACCCCGAAGAGGCCAAAAAGCGCGGCCTCAAGATGCTCGACCGCGTGGGCCTGTCGCTGCACAAGGACAAGTTCCCGGGCCAGCTCTCGGGCGGCCAGCAGCAGCGCGTGGCGATTGCGCGCGCGCTGTCGATGGACCCGATCGTGATGCTGTTCGACGAACCCACCTCGGCGCTCGACCCCGAGATGGTCGGCGAGGTGCTCGACGTGATGGTCGGTCTGGCCAACGAGGGCATGACCATGATGTGCGTGACGCACGAAATGGGTTTTGCGCGCAAGGTCAGCAACCGCGTGATCTTCATGGACGTGGGCGGCAAGATCCTGGAGGACTGCTCCAAGGACGACTTCTTCGGCAAGCCCGAAGACCGCCAGCCGCGTACCAAGGACTTCCTCAACAAGATCCTGGCGCACTAGAGGGGCACCCCCCGCCGCGCTTCGCGCGTCCCCCCTGAGAGGGGGGCGCACCCTGGGACCGGCGGAGCCGGACCCTCGGGAGCCCTGGATGAGGTGTTTCGCGCCGGCTGCGTGTTGGCGAATGGGAGAATAGGGCCATGAACAGCGCCCCAGACACCCTCACGATCACCCGACCCGACGACTGGCACCTGCACGTGCGCGATGGCGACGCGCTGCGCACCGTGGTGCCGCACACGGCCGCCCAGTTCGGGCGCGCCATCATCATGCCCAACCTCAAGCCGCCGGTGACTACCGCGGCGCAGGCCGTGGCCTACCGCGAGCGCATCCGCGCCGCCGTGCCCGCGGGCATGGGCTTCGAGCCGCTGATGACGCTCTACCTCACCGACAACCTGCCCGCCGACGAGATCGCGCGCGCGAAGGACGCCGGCGTGGTGGCCCTCAAGCTGTACCCGGCTGGCGCCACCACCAACAGCGACGCCGGCGTGACCGACATCCGCAAGACCTACAAGACGCTGGAAGCCATGCAGCGCGCCGGCCTGCTGCTGCTGGTGCACGGCGAGGTGACCTCGCCCGACATCGATCTGTTCGACCGCGAGGCCGTGTTCATCGAGCAGCAGATGATCCCGCTGCGCCGCGACTTCCCCGAACTCAAGGTGGTGTTCGAGCACATCACCACGAAAGAGGCCGCGCAGTACGTGGCCGAGGCCGGGCCGTTCACGGCGGCCACGCTCACCGCGCACCACCTGCTGTTCAACCGCAATGCCCTCTTCACCGGCGGCGTGCGCCCGCACTACTACTGCCTGCCGGTGCTCAAGCGCGAAACCCACCGCCAGGCCCTGCTGGCCGCCGCCGCCAGCGGCAGCGACCGCTTCTTCCTCGGCACCGACAGCGCGCCGCACCCGGCGCACCTGAAGGAGCACGCCATGGGCTGCGCCGGCTGCTACACCGCGCATGCCGCGATCGAGATGTACGCCGAGGCCTTCGACTCGGTCGGCGCGCTCGACAAGCTCGAAGCCTTCGCCAGCTTCCACGGCCCGGCCTTCTACGGCCTGCCGCGCAACAGCGGCCGCATCACCCTGCAGCGCGAGAGCTGGACCACCCCCGAGAGCTTCCGCTTTGGCGAAGCCGACCTCAAGCCGCTGCGCGGTGGCGAGGCGCTGCCCTGGCGCCTGAAGGCCTGAACACCTTGCAGCCGGCGCCCGACTGGACCGCGCCCTGGTTCGCGCCCGTCGCTGAAGAAGGACGGGTCGTGGGCGCGGCGCTGGCGCGCGGCGAGGCCCTGCCGCAGGCGCTGGACACGCGCGGCCCTTGCCCGGTGCGCTTCGCGTCGCAAGCCGAGCTGCCCGCTGGCGTGGCCTACGAGCAGTTCATCTTCGACACCGGCCGCGTGCCCACGCGCGAGAACCTGCACGACTTCTTCAATGGCCTGTGCTGGCTGCGCTTCCCGCTCACCAAGCAGCGCCTGAACCGCTTGCAGGCGGCCGAAATCGCCGCCGCCGGCGTGGGCGCCGTGCGCGGTCCGGTGCGCGATGCGCTGACCCTGTTCGACGAAAACGCCGCGCTGCTGCAGGCGCCCGAGCCGTTGTGGGAGGCCCTGGTGGCGCGCGACTGGCATCGCCTGTTCGTCACGCTGCGCCCGCTCTGGGCGCAGGCGCGGCTGGTGCTGTTCGGCCACGCGCTGCTGGAAAAACTGGTGGCGCCCTACAAGTCGATCACCGCCCATGTGCTGCGCGAGCCGGTGCCGCTGGCGCTGGGCGACGACCTCGCCGCCTGGGACGCCTGGCTGGCCGCTGGCCTGAGCGCCGCGCAACTCGCGGCCAAGCCGTTCACGCCGCTGCCGGTGCTGGGTGTGCCCGGCTGGTGGCCCGCGAACGAGGGCCCCGGCTTCTACGCCGACGCGTCGGTGTTCCGCCCACCCCGCCCGCCCGCGAGCGCCTGAATTCACGCGGGTTTCGCTTGAATTCGGGGCCGCGGGCCCCATACTGGTTTCTCGGTATCATGCGCCGTCCCGCAAGGCGGCGCAGGCTGCCGAGCCCCCGCGATGGCGGGAACCTGGAAGGCCCCACAAGGGTCACATGCGCAGCCGGTCGCCCCTTGGCACCGCTGCACCACTGGAGAAAACATGAAGCGCATCCTGCTGTTCGTCCTGACCAACTTCGCCGTGATGGCGGTGCTGTTGATCACCACCCGCATCCTGGGCGTGGACCGGTTCCTCACGGCCAACGGCCTGAACATGACGGCGCTGGCCGGGTTCTCGCTCGTGATCGGCTTTGGCGGCGCCATCATCTCCTTGCTGATGAGCAAGCCGATGGCCAAGTTCAGCACCGGCGCGCGCGTGATCAACCAGCCGCAGACGGCCGACGAAGCCTGGATCGTGGAGACCGTGCGCCGCTTCGCCGACAAGGCCGGCATCGGCATGCCCGAGGTCGCCATTTTTGAAGGTGCGCCCAACGCGTTTGCCACCGGGGCTTTCAAGAACTCGGCCCTGGTGGCGGTGTCCACCGGCCTGCTGCAGAACATGACGAAAGAGGAAGTCGAGGCCGTGATCGGCCACGAGGTCGCGCACGTGGCCAACGGCGACATGGTCACCATGACGCTGATCCAGGGCGTGATGAACACCTTCGTGGTGTTCCTGAGCCGCGTGATCGGCTACGCGGTGGATTCCTTCCTGCGCCGCGGCAGCGACAGCAACTCCGGCCCCGGCATCGGCTACATGGTCACCACCATCGTGATGGACATCGTGCTGGGTTTCCTGGCCGCCATCATCGTGGCCTGGTTCAGCCGCCAGCGCGAGTTCCGCGCCGACGCGGGCGCCGCCGGCCTGATGGGCCGCAAGCAGCCCATGATCAATGCGCTGGCCCGCCTGGGTGGCCTCACGCCGGGCGAGCTGCCCAAGACCATGCAGGCGCTGGGCATCACCGGTGGCCTGGGCAAGCTGTTCTCGACGCACCCGCCGATCGAAGAGCGCATCGCCGCACTGCAGCAAGCGCAGGGCTGACACGGTTCAGCACCCACAAAAAAAGCGACCCTCGGGTCGCTTTTTTTGTGGGTGTCCGGGCTCAGCGGTTGCGGTCCCAGCGGTCGTTGTCGCGGTGGTGGCGCCCGTCGTGGCGCGGGGGCTGGTAGTAGCCCGGGCCCCAGCGGTAGCCGTGGATCGGCATCACCGTGCCGGGGTGCGGGTAGTAGGTCGTGCCGATGGTGATGCGGGTGGAGGGCTCGACGTACTGCGTCTGCGGCCGGTACGAGGGGTAGGTCACGGGCGGCGGCGGCATGGCGTCGGCCGGCGTGACGTTCAGGCGCACGTAGCGGCCCGGGTCCTGCGGCATCTGCACGCGGTACTGGCGGCCGGCGTATTCGTAGACCACGTCGTAGGCCACGGTGCGGTTTTCGTAGAAGGTCTGGGTGCCGCACTGGCGGTAGGTTTCGGTGTAGGGCCGGCCGGGGCCTTCGACACGGTCGCCGACGATGGCGCCGCCGATCAGGCCGATCACGGTGGCGGCGGCCCGGCCGCTGCCGTTGCCGATGGCATTGCCCATGGCGCCGCCGGCGATGCCGCCGATCAGCGCGCCGGCGCCGGATTTCTGGCCCTGGTAGGTCACATGCTCGTCGCTGCAGACTTCGCGCGGTATGGCCACTTGCTGGATGACCGGGGTGCTGCTGAGCACGCGGCCTTGTTCATCCTGCGCCTGCGCCAGACCACTGCCGGCCAGGGCGAGCAGGCCGGTCATGGCGGGAATCAGAACGGGGGTTTTCATGGGGAACTCCTGATGAGGGTAGTCTGGAGTCTGCACGGCCTGTGTCAACCCTGTGTGCACCGCGTGTAAAGATTCGTGACCGATTCAGGCGCCAGGCGGTTTTCTGGCGGCCGCGCGCAGGGCGGCGAGCGCGGCGTCCACGCCGGCGCCGGTCTGCACGCGCCAGCGCCGCCGCGGTGCGCGCAGCGTGTGGCGCTGGCGGTAGGCGGTCAGCGTGAGCCCGGTGTGGCGCGCAAAGATGCGGCGGAACGCGGCCGTGTCGCCATAGCCGCAGGCCAGCGCGATCGTGGGCACGCTCTCCAGCGTGATCTCGAGCAGCACGCGCGCCCGCGCGCAGCGCAGCCCGTGCAGGTGGTCCAGCGGTGAATGTCCGAGCTCCTGCTGGAAGTGGCGCAACAGGGTGCGCGTGCTCACCGCGGCCGCGGTGGCCAGCGCCGCCAGGTCGTAGGGCTGCTCCACCCGCTGCTCCATCCAGGCGATGGCGCGCGCCAGCGTGCTGTCGCGCGTGTTGGGGATCGTGTGCGTGGCCTGCAGGGCGGCGAGTTCGCGTCCGCGGTCGGGCTGCAGCACCGTGACCAGAGCCTCGGCCAGCTCGGCGCCCAGCGCGTGCCGGGCCAGCGCCGCTGCCATGTGCCCCAGGTCGGCCGGATAGGCGGCGCTGAGCCAGGGGCCGTCTTCGCAGAAGCCCTGTCCGGCCTGGGGTGCGATGGTGGGAAAGTCGCGGCCCATGCCGGCCATGTAGTACCAGGCCAGCGCCGCGCGGCGCTGGTCCAGGCGCCCGCTGTCCGCGGCGAACCAGGCGCCGTTGCCCAGCGTGCACACCAGGCGGCCGGTGTCCACCATCAGGGCCACCCGGCGCGCGAGCGCCGCCTGCCGCTTTACGGCCAGGCGGATGGCGGGGATGTCGGCCAGGTGCAGCGGCGCGATGAAGAGCGCGGCCGCCGGCGTGTCGCCGCTGGCGCCTTCGGCCATGCAGGCCTGCAGCAGGCCTTCTTCGGCGCGCAGCGCCCGGCCCTCGGCGTCGGCGAAGCGCCAGGCCAGGCGCGGCGCCCGTGTGCCCAGCCGCAGGCCCGCCATGAGGTTGGCGGTGCGCAGCAGCTCCACCAGGGCCAGCGCGTGGCCGAGCCCGCTCTCGGGCAGCACGGCGATCTCGACGACAAAAGGCGTGGCAGCGGGCATGGCGATATCAGCTTCCTGAATGGCGATATTAACCACCATACCAGGCCTGGCCGGCTCTTAGCATGGGCGCCTCAGCCACTTCACCACGGACCTCTTCCATGCGCCTTGCCCCGACCCCCTCCCGCTCGCTCGCCGCCGCCCTCGTGGCCGCCGGTCTCCTGTCGTTGACGGCCCCGGCCGGTGCCCAGGCCCTGGACGCGACCGGCCTCAGGCAACTGGAGGCGGCGGTGAACGCTGCCGCGCCGAGGATGGTGGCCTGGCGCCGCGATATCCACGCCCACCCCGAGCTCTCGGGCCAGGAAGTGCGCACCGCGAAACTGGTGGCCGAGCACCTGCAGAAGCTGGGCATGGAGGTGCAGACCGGCGTGGGCGGCACCGGCGTGGTGGGCACGCTGCGCGGCGGCCTGCCGGGCAAGGTGGTGGCGCTGCGCGCCGACATGGACGCGCTGCCGGTGGAGGAGAAGACCGGCCTGCCGTTCGCCTCGAAGCAGAAGGCGAACTACCTCGGCAAGGAGGTGCCGGTGATGCACGCCTGCGGCCACGATGCCCACGTGGCCATGCTCATGGGCGCGGCCGAGGCGCTGGCCGGCATGCGCGCGCAGCTGCCGGGCACGGTGAAGTTCATCTTCCAGCCGGCCGAGGAGGGCGCGCCGGTGGTGGCCGACGCCAGCGGCAAGGTGCCCAGCTTCGGCGCCAAGGCCATGATCGAGGCCGGTGCCCTGAAGGACGTGCAGGCGATCTACGGCCTGCACATCATGTCCAACCTGCCCGCGGGCGTGGCGGGCTACCGCAGTGGCCCGCTGATGGCGGGCTCGGACGCGCTCACCATTCACGTGGACGGGCGCGGCGGCCACGGCTCGGCGCCCTGGGGCGCGGTGGACCCGATCGTGGCCTCCAGCCAGGTGGTGCTGGGTCTGCAGACCGTGGTGAGCCGCCAGCTCAACATCAGCAAGGAGCCGGCGGTGATCACCATCGGTTCCATCCACGGCGGCACGCGCAACAACATCATCCCCGACGGCGTGGAAATGCAGGGCACGCTGCGCACCTTCGACGAGGAGATGCGCGAGGACGCGAAGAAGCGCATCGTGACCACCGCCGAATCGATCGCCGCGTCCAGCGGCGCCAAGGCCCGGGTGAGCTTCGGCCCGGTGGCCTACCCGGTCACCACCAACCACGCCGCGCTCACCGAAGCCTCGTTGCCCGCCCTGCGCGAAGCCATGGGCGGCAAGGTCATGCTGATCCCGAAGGTGAGCGGCTCGGAAGACTTCTCGGAGTTCCAGAAGGTGGTGCCGGGCTTCTTCTATTTCCTGGGCGCGCCGCAGAAGGGCCAGGACTTCGCCAAGGCGCCGTCCAACCACTCGCCGCTGTTCGACATCGACGAGGCGCAGCTGCCGGTGGGCGCCCGTTCGCTGGCCGCGCTCGCGGTCGATTTCCTGCAGCGCAAGTGAGTCAGGGCGGGGTGCTGGCGCCGAGCAGTTCGCGCGCCAGCGCCTCGGCCACCTTCAGGCCGTCCACGCCGGCCGAGAGGATGCCGCCCGCGTAGCCCGCGCCCTCGCCGGCCGGGTACAGGCCGCGCGTGTTCAGGCTCTGGCAGTCGGCGCCGCGCGTGATGCGCAGCGGCGCCGAGGTGCGCGTCTCCACGCCGGTGAGCACCGCGTCGGCCATGTCGTAGCCGGGGATCTTGCGGCCGAACACCGGCAACGCCTCGCGCATGGCCTCGATGGCGTAGGCGGGCAGGGCCGGGGCGAGGTCGCCGAGCTTCACGCCCGGCTGGTACGAGGGCTCCACCGCGCCGAGCGCGCTCGATGCCTGCTGCCGCAGGAAGTCGCCGACCAGCTGGCCCGGCGCGTCGTAGCTGGCGCCGCCGAGCTGGTAGGCGCGGGCTTCGAGGTCGCGCTGCAGCACGATGCCGGCCAGCGGATGGGTCTGGCCCTGGGCCGCGAGCTGTGCGGCTTGCTCGGCGTAGCGCGGCCCGTCGGTGTCGCCGAAGGCGGCGGTCCACTGCGGCGCGTCCTGCGGGAAGCTCTGCGGAAAGTCGGCCGGCTCGATGCCGACCACCAGGCCGGCGTTGGCGTTGCGCTCGTTGCGCGAGTACTGGCTCATGCCGTTGGTGACCACGCGCCCGGGTTCGGAGGTGGCGGCCACCACCATGCCGCCGGGGCACATGCAGAAGCTGTAGACCGCGCGCCCGTTCTTCGCGTGGTGCACCAGCTTGTAGTCGGCCGCGCCCAGCAGCGGGTGGCCGGCGTGGCGGCCCCAGCGCGCGCGGTCGATCACGCCCTGCGGGTGCTCGATGCGAAAGCCGATGGAAAACGGCTTGGCTTCCATGAACACGCCCGCGTCCCACAGCTGCGCGAAGCTGTCGCGCGCGCTGTGGCCGAGCGCCAGCACCACGCGCCGCACCGGCATGTCGGTGCGCTCGCCGGTGTCCAGGCGGCGCACCTGCAGCGACGCGATGCGCTGCGCGTCGCCGTCGCGCGCCAGCGTGAGGCCGCAGACCTGGTGCTGGAAGCGGATCTCGCCGCCGAGCGCGACGATCTTCTCGCGCATGGCTTCCACCACGCGCACCAGCTTGAAGGTGCCGATGTGCGGGTGCGCGGTGTAGAGGATCTCGGGCGGCGCGCCGGCGTCCACGAACTCCTGCATGACCTTGCGGCCGAGGAAGCGCGGGTCCTTGATCTGGCTGTAGAGCTTGCCGTCGGAGAACAGGCCGGCGCCGCCCTCGCCGTACTGCACGTTGCTCTCGGGGTTGAGCACGTGCCGGCGCCACAGGCCCCAGGTGTCCTGGGTGCGCTCACGCACCCGCTTGCCGCGCTCGAGCACGATGGGCCTGAAGCCCATCTGCGCCAGCGCGAGCGCGGTGAACAGGCCGCACGGCCCCAGGCCCACCACCACCGGGCGCTCGCTCTCATCCGCGGGCCAGCCCGCGGGTGCGTGGCCGGGCGGGTGCCAGGCCATGTCGGGCGAGGGCTGGATGTGGGGCTTGCCGGCGTGCTGCGCGAGCAGCGTGGCTTCCTGCGAAGGGTCGGCCAGCGTCAGGTCGACGATGTAGACGGCCAGCAGGTCGGCCTTGCGCGCGTCGAAGCTGCGTTTGAAGACGTGCAGGTGGGCGATCTGCGCGGGGGCGATGCCCAGCGCGGCGGCCGCGAGGCGGGTGAGGGCGTCCACCGGGTGCGGCGGGGGTTGCCGGTCTGTGTCGGTTTCGGAGGGCGCGTCGGCGGCGCGGCGGTGTTCGGCCGGCACGTCGGCCAGCGGCAGCTTGAGTTCGGAGAGGCGGATCATGTGTCGTGGGGCTTGTGTTGATCAAGCAGAAGACGGGGCCCGCGTATTGTCGTCAATGCGCGGCAGGGGTGAAGGGTGGTGTTTTTTAATAACCCGGGTGAAATTATTAAGTCCGGGTATAATTCGGCGCATGACAGCTTCATCTTCCCCGACCTGCACCGCGTTTCTGGGCGCCCGGCGGGTGGCTTTTGGCGCCTACGATGAGGTGGCGCGGGCGCTCGCCGCGCTCGACCTCTCGGCCGGTGGCCTGCTGGTGTTCGACGACGCCACCGGCGCGCAGGTCGACCACCCTTGGCCTGCGGGCTACCCGGCCGCACCCGCCGATGCCGCCACCCGCGCGGCCCCGGCCGCCGCCGCCCGGGTGGGCCGCCCGCGCATGGGCGTGGTGGCGCGTGAGGTGACGCTGCTGCCGCGCCACTGGGAGTGGCTGGCACAACAGCCCGGTGGCGCGTCGGCGGCCTTGCGGCGCCTGGTCGAGGACGCCCGCCGGACCCACGCCGGGCGCGACGGCTGGCGGCAGGCCAAGGAGCGGGCCTACCGCTTCATGAGCGCCATCGCGGGTGGCTTCGCCGGCTTCGAAGAAGCGTCGCGCGCGCTGTTCGCGCAGGACGCCGACGCGTTTGCCCGCTGCATCGCGCACTGGCCGCCAGACGTGCAGGCGCACCTGGCCTGGCTGGCGCGGGACGCCTTTGCGTCCGAAGCCACCCCGCCGTCCGCCTGAGCCTTCCCTTCGTTTCTCCTTTCCACGGAATCGGCATGTCCTACCCTCCCCAGCGCCCGCTCTGGCGCGTCTACCTCGTGTTCCTCGTGCCCATGGTGCTGTCCAACATCCTGCAAGGGCTGTCGGGCACGCTCAACGGCATCTACATCGGCCAGATGCTGGGCACGCACGCGCTGGCCGCCGTCTCGGGCATGTTCCCGATCGTCTTTTTCTTCATCTCGCTGGTGATCGGCATCGGCGCGGGCGCTTCGGTGCTCATCGGCCAGGCCTGGGGCGCGCGCGAGCCGCACAAGGTCAAGGCCATCGCGGGCACGGCGCTGGTGCTGGGCGCCCTGATCGGCCTGGTTGCGGCGGTGCTGGGGGTGGTGTTCGCCCGGGTGGCGATGCAGGCGCTGGGCACACCGGTCGACGTGATCGACGACGCCGTGGCCTACGCGCGCGTGATGCTGCTCATCATGCCGCTGCTGCTGGTGTTCATCCTGTTCACGCAATTGCTGCGCGGCGTGAGCGACACGGTCTCGCCGCTGGTGGCCCTGCTGCTCTCGACGGTGATCGGTCTGCTGCTCACGCCCGCGCTGATCCAGGGCTGGCTCGGCCTGCCGCGCCTGGGCATCCAGAGCGCGGCCTATGCCGGGCTGGTGTCCTACGCGGCGGCGCTGGGCTTCCTGGTCTGGCGGCTGGGCCGCCGCAAACACGTGCTCGCCTTTGACCGCGAGCTGCTGCGCGCGCTGCGGCTTGACCGCACCATCCTCGGCAAGGTGATGCGCATCGGCCTGCCCACCGGCTTGCAGATGGTGGTGCTGTCGCTGTCCGAACTGGCGATCCTGGCGCTGGTGAACGGCCATGGTTCGCAGGCCACGGCGGCGTACGGCGCGGTCACGCAGATCGTGAACTACGTGCAGTTCCCGGCGCTGTCGATCGCCATCACGGCCTCCATCCTCGCGGCGCAGTCGATCGGCGCGGGCCGCATCGACCGCCTGGGTGCGATCCTGCGCACCGGCCTGTGGCTCAACGCCGCGCTCACCGGCGCCCTGGTGCTGCTGGGTTACGCGCTCTCGCGCAGCCTGCTGGGCCTGTTCCTGACGCAGCCCGAAGTGCGCGTGCAGGCCGAGCACCTGCTGCACATCATGCTGTGGAGCATCCTGGTGTTCGGCTTCCAGGCGGTGGTGGGCGGCATCATGCGCGCCAGCGGCGTGGTGCTGGTGCCGATGGCGATCTCCGTCATCTGCATCCTCGGTATCCAGCTGCCGGCGGCGTATGTGCTGGACGCGCACATGGGTTTGCCGGGGGTGTGGGTCGCGTTCCCGGTGGCGTACATCGCCATGCTGGTGCTGCAGACCGCTTACTACCGGCTGGTGTGGCGCCACCGCAAGATCGAGCGGCTGGTCTGAGGCGGGGGATAATCGCCCGGTGAAGCGCGCCAGGCCGTCGCTGGCACGATGCCCGAAAGGGTGTGCTGGAGGAACGTCCGGACTGCACAGGACAGCGTAGGAGGTAACACCTCTCCACCGACAAGCCCCGAGAGTTCGCTCGACGGGCCCTAAGGTGAGGATCAGAGCAACAGAGACGAGCCGATTCAGTTCGGGTGAAACGGGCAATCTCTACGCGCAGCAATACCAAATAGGCCAGCGTTGACGTGGTTCCGCGGAGCTGGCGGGTAGGTAGCACCGAGCCGGGTGGGCAACCCCCGGCCCAGATGAATGGCGGTCACGTCCGGGGCAACCCGGACGCACAGAATCCGGCGTAACGGTGCGCTTCACACTTATTTCTGTGGCAGGCGGGGCATGTAGCCGGTGCGCAGCGCGTGGGCCCAGTCCGGGCGGTCGTGGCGCCCGGCGAGTGCGGCCATGGGCTCGAAAGCGTAGGGCACGCTGATCAGGTCGGCCTGCCAGCCTGCTGCGGTCTTTTCCGCGATGGCGTAGCGCGCGTCGGGGCTGCCGTTCTCCACGCGGTGGTAGGTCGAGCGCGGGTAGGGGTGGTCGTCGTCGTAGGCGGGCAGGCCCACGCTGCCGGGGTTGACGATGAGCAGGCCGCCGGGCGTCCGCACCGCGCGCGGCACGTGCGAATGCCCGCAGGCCAGCAGGCCGATGTGCGGCGGAATGCGGCCATCCAGCCGTTGCTCGACCTCGGCGCCCAGCGCCAGGGCCACCGACTCGCCCTCCGGCGTTTCCAGCAGGTATTCGAGGTCGCTGCGCGGGCTGCCGTGGCACAGGGCCACGTCGTCACCCAGGCGCCCGGGCCACAGCGCGGCCTGGTGCAGCCGCGGGTCGGTGGAGGCCACCACGCCGCGCAGCCAGTCGCGCGCCTCGCCGTCCAGCGCGGCGCTGGCGAAGGCGTCCGAGGCGCCCTGCCGTTCGAGGGGGATCTCCAGCACCTGGCGCTCGTGGTTGCCGGCGATGTGCAACCAGTCCCGCTGCTGCAGCAGGAAGCGCGCGGTCTCCAGTGGCATCAGCGGGCCGCTGAGCATGTCGCCGAGGTCGACCACCTGCGCCACGCCCCGCCGCGCGATGTCCTGCAGCACCGCCTGCAGGGCGGGCAGGTTGCCGTGGATGTCGGAGACGAACGCGATCTTCATGGCCTCTCGCACTACAGATTGAAGCCCCCCAGACTCTGGATGCGCTCGACATGCGCCAGCAGCGAGCGTTTGGCCACGGGCCAGAGCCGGTCGGGCACGTCGTCGTAGGCGAGCTTCACCCAGTCGTCCATGGAGCCGTCGGGCACGGCCTGCATGGCGCGCGCCACCTTGGCTTCGCGCGCGAGGCGGTGCGCCTTGAGGTGCGCGATCGCGGCGCGCGCACCGCCCTCGGCCGGTGCGCTGGGGTTGTCGGCGCTGCGCCGCAGGTCGCCCAGCACGTAGCCGTGGGCCGGCAGCAGGAACTCGATGCCGTGGCGCACGCAGAGCGCGTCGAGCTTGTCCAGCGAGTCGAGGTACGCGCCCATGTTGCCGTCGGGCGGGTCGATCACCGTGGTGCTGCCGTTGAGGATGTGATCGCCGGTGAAGAGCAGGCCGTCTTCCACCAGCGCCAGGCAGAGGTGGTTGGCCGCGTGGCCGGGCGTATGCACCACCTCCAGCGTGTGCGAGACCATGCCGTCGACCGACTGGCCCAGCAGCACGAGCTGTTCACCATCGGCCAGCGCGCGCTCGGGCGTGAAGCGGCTGTTCTCGCGCGAGGTGGGTGCGCTGGGCAGGCCGAGGATGGGCGGCTTCTCGAAGCCCGCCGCCACGCACAGCGCCTGCAGGCGCGGCGCGCCGGGCGAGTGGTCGGGGTGCGAATGGGTGCAGACGATGGCCTGGATGCGGCCACCCGCCGCGCGCCACAGGCGTTCGATGTGGCCGGGCTCGTCCGGCCCCGGGTCGATCACGATGTGGCCGCTGGCCGGGTCGCCCACGACGTAGCTGTTGGTGCCGGGGCCGGTCATGAAGCCGGGGTTGGGCGCGGTCAGGCGCTGCACGTTCTTCAGCAGCTGCACCGGCTGCTCGTGCTGCCAGTCCAGGCTGTGCACGATCTGGCCGTCGGGGCAGACCATGGCGAGTTCGCCGAACGGCGGCTCGTGTTCCATGTGGCGCGACTCGGCGCCGTGCGTGATGCCGGCGCGCGGGCAGCTGGTCCACAGCGGTTGGTCGTTCACCGCGCAGGCGTCGAGCACGGCCTGCACGGTGGCGTAGGTCTGCAGGCGTTCGAGCGTGCGGATGGTCGGAAAGATGATGAAGAAGCTGCCGGCCTGGTGGCGCTCCAGCGCGTCGGCCGGGCGCACCCAGCAGGGTTCGAACTGTTCGGCCTCGTCTGCCACCGGTTGCTGGCCGGCGGGCATGCGCGCCACGAGGAAGGGCACGTCGAAGCGGCGCGGCAGGTCGCGGTCGGTGATCCAGTGCGCGAGTACGAACACGCCGGCGGCGTCGAGCGTAAGGCCGTGGGCTTGGCACTGCGCGGCGAAAGGGGCCTTGCGGTCCAGCATGGCGATGTCGCTGTCGTCGACCGGCGTGCCGTCGGCCCGGTGCGCGAGCAGCACGCCGAGCTCTTCATAGCTCTCGCGGATCGCGGCGATCGCCTGCGTGAGGTGCAGGTCGCTTTGAGTGGGGCGGCGCGTGGCGATGCCATGGGCCTGCGCATCGGTGGCGTCGATGCCGCCGCCGGGGAACACGTAGGCGCCGGGCGCGAAGCTCGCGGTCATGGAGCGGCGCGTCATCAGCACCTCGATGCCGGGGCGCGCTGGATCGGTGCTGTCGCGCAGCAGCAGCACGGTGGCGGCGGGCCTCACGGTAGCGAGGGAACGGGGTGGATGCAGAAGTTGGGTGGGGCGGACCATGCGGCATTTTGCGGCATGCCGCTGCCACGCGCCGGGGGGTCGATCAGCCGGCGGGTGGTGGTGGCGCGCCGAAGGCCGCCATCTCGGGCGAAAGACCCTGCCACGCGACATCAAAGCCCGGCCGCAAGCGTTCGGGCGGCAGCGGCGCGCTGCGCAGGGCCCAGTGCGCGCCGGCCAGCACGCTGTCGATCACGGGCATGGGCACCTCGGCCTGCACCGCGGCCGCCATGCCGGCCAGGCCCGCGCCACCGAGGATGACCGCCTGCACGCCGAGCTGGCGCGAGGCATCGCGGCAGGCCTGCGCGAGCAGGGCGCGCGCGGCCACCGGGTTCGCGGCGAGCTCGGCGCCGGTGGGCGCCACGGTGTGGATGCCCGCGAGCTGCTGGGCCTGGCCCAGCGCCTGCGCCAGGCGCTGCAGCATCGGGCCCCAGCGCGCGCCGCCGGTGACGATGGCGTAGCGCCCGTGGCGCGCGGCCTCGATGAAGGCCGCCTCGGCCAGGCCGGTCACCGGCACCGGGCTGCTTTCGCGCAAGGCCATGAGGCCGGGGTCGCCGAAGCAGCCGATCAGCACCGCGTCGGGCGCCCGGGCTTCGCTGGCCAGCGCGTGCGCCCAGGCGTCCAGCGTGGCGTGCCCGGCCACGGCGTAGCTGGCCTCGTCGGCGATGTAGGGCGAGCCGAAGCGCGCGGTGACGGTGCGCACCTGCACGTGCAGGCCGGCGGCCTGCTGCACATGCGCCTGCAGCAGCGCGCTCACGCTGGCCGAGGTGTTGGGGTTGATGACCAGCAGTTGCCGCATGGAACAGGCTGCCGTTCAGACCATCGGCGCGAACAGGCGTTCGAGGTCGGGTGCCTGGCCGGTGGGCGGCGAAAAATCGAGCTCGGCCTCGAGCCGGTCGAGGTGCTCGCGCATCAGGCGCGCGGCCTCGCGCGCGTCGCGCAGCCGGATCGCGGCCAGCAGCGCGCGGTGTTCCTCGCAGCCGCAGGCCGTGGCCTCGCGCCGCGCTTGCGAGTGGCTGCTGCTGTAGGTCATGAGGATCAGCGAGGTGCGCGACACCATTTCGCGCAGGATGCGCCCCATGGTCTGCTGGCCGGCGCGGTCGGCGATGTGCAGGTGGAAGTCGCCCGAGAGGCGGATCGCGCGGCGCATGTCACCGGCCGCGCGCGCGGCCTCCTCGTCGCGGATGCATTGCGTGAGGAGCTGGATGTCGTCGCGGTCGGCGCGACCCACGAAGCGCTCCACCAGCCGCGACTCGATCAGGCGGCGCACCTCGAACACCTCGCGCGCCTCCTGTTCGCTGGGCTGGGCGATGGTGGCGCCCCGGTTGGGCGTGAGCGTGACCACCTGCTCGTTGGCCAGTCGCACCAGCACCGGCCGGATCAGCGTGCGCGACACGCCGAACGCGCTCGCCAGCCGGTCTTCCACCAGCTTGGTGCCGGGCGGCAGGCGGTGGTCGAGGATGGCCGAGACTATGCGGTCGTAGATGGCGCTGTCGGTGCCCGTGGGCGCGGCGGCGGCCTCTTCGGTGGCGGGGGCAGGGGCGGCGCGGGTGCGCGGCCGGGTTGTCATGCGGGCTTTCCCTTTTTCTGGCGCTGGCCCAGCCAGAGGGCGAGCGACACGGCCAGGCCCATCACCAGCAGCGAGACCACGGTGGTCACCGTGCCCAGTGCGTAGATCGCGGGCGTGGTGACGGTGGAGGTGAGGCCCTGCAGCTCGAGCGGCAGCGTGTTCACGTCGCCGATGGCCTGCGAGGTGCGCGCGATCTCGTCCCAGCTCAGCGTGAAGCCGAACATGCCGATGCCCACGACCGACGGACCAATCAGCGGCAGCACCACGTGGCGGAAACCCTGCCAGGGCGTGGCGCCCAGATCGCGCGCGGCCTCTTCGTAGGCCGGGTTGAAGCGGTTGAACACCGCGAACATGATCAGCAGGCCGAAGGGCAGGGTCCAGGTGAGGTGGGCGCCGAGCGCCGAGGTCATGAGGCCGAGCGCGGTGCCGTAGTTCTCCAGCGTGCCGGTGGCGCCCACGGCCTCCAGCAGCCATTTCAGGCCGCCGTCGAGCAGGCGGAACTGCAGGCCGATGCCCAGCGAGACGATGATGGACGGCATGATCAGGCTGGCCACCGTCATGTAGAAGAGGGCGTTGCCACCGCGCAGCGGCTTGCGGAACGCCAGGCCGGCGAGCACCGACAGCAGCACGGTGAACCCCATCACCACGCCGCCCAGCATGAGCGAGCGCAGGAAGGCCGCGCCGATGTCGACCGTGCCCAGGCCTTCGGCGAGCTTGTGGAACCAGTGCAGCGACACGCCGCGCAGCGGGAAGGTGAGGCCGCCCTCGGGGCCCTGGAAGCTCAGCACGAAGATGACGAACATCGGCCCGTACATGAACAGCACGAACAGCGTGAAGACCATGGCCAGCGGCCAGAAGCCGGCGGCGCGGGGCTCGGAGATGCGGTGTGCGGCCATGCTCAGAGTTCCTTGCGGATGTCCACGAGCCGCGTGAGGCCCCAGATGATCATGAGCACCACCGCCAGCAGGATCACCGCGTTGGCCGCGGCCAGCGGGAACTGCAGGTAGCTGGTCTGCACCTGGATGATCTTGCCGACCGAGGCGATCTGCTGCCCACCCATCACGCCGATGGTGACGAAGTCGCCCATGACGATGGTGATGACGAAGATCGAGCCGATGATGACGCCGGTGCGCGAGAGCGGCACGATCACGTTCCACAGCGTCTGCCAGCCGCTCGCGCCGCTGTCGCTGGCCGCTTCGAGCAGGCTGCGGTCGATGCGCATCATGCTGTTGAAGATCGGCACGATCATGAACATGGTGTAGAGGTGCACGAAGGCCAGCACCACCGAGAAGTCGGAGAACAGCAGCCACTCCACGGGCTCGTTGATCACGCCGATGCCCATGAGGCCCTGGTTGACCAGGCCGTTGCGGCCCAGCAGCGGCACCCAGGAAATCATGCGGATGACGTTGCTGGTCCAGAACGGCACGGTGCACAGCACGAACAGCAGGGTCTGCATGCCGGGCGAACGCACGTGGAAGGCGAGGAAATAGGCCACCGCAAAACCCAGCAGCAGGGTGATGCCCCAGACCAGCAGGCAGAACTTGAGGGTGGAGAGGTAAGTGGAGAGCGAGACGCAGAAGTCGCCGTGCTCGGTGAGCGTGGAGCAGCCCTCGAAGATGGCGGCGTAGTTGCGCAGCGTGAAGCCGGGGATCAGCTCGTACTCGTTGAAGTCCCAGAAGCTCACCATGACGGTGAGCGCCAACGGGATCAAGAAGAACACCACGAACACCAGCGTGAACGGCGCGGCCTGCCACCAGGCCTTCACGGTGCGCGTGGGGCTGATGGCGGGCGGGCCGACGGGGGCGGTCGTGGTGTTCATGGTGCTTTCAGGACAAGGTCAATCAGGCCGCGACGAACTCATTCCACTTGCGGACCATGTACTCGTTCTCGTCCATCACCGCGTTCCAGCAGGCGATACCACCCATGCGCGCTTCGTAGCTGCCGCCGTCGCGCACCGCGCCGGCCTTGGCCAGCACGTCGCCGTTGGGGCTCTTGATGTCCTGCGAGGCGGGCTTGCCCTCCATCCAGTAGGCCCACTCGTAGGCTTCCATCTTCGCCTTGGCGGTGTCGAGCACGGCGCTGTAGTAACCCTGGCGGTTCAGGTAGGCGCCGGCCCAGCCGTCGAGGAACCAGTTGATGAACTCGTAGGCGCCGTCGAGCTTCCTGCCGCTGAGCGTGGCCGGCAGGCCGAAGCCGGCGGCCCAGGCGCGGTATCCCTCTTTCAGCGGCTGGAAGTTGCAGGCGATGCCCTTGGTGCGCACGGCGGTCACGGCCGGGCTCCACATCGACTGGATCACCACCTCGCCCGAGGCCATCAGGTTGACCGACTCGTTGAAGTCCTTCCACAGCGCGCGGAACTGGCCGGCTTTCTTGGCCTCGATCAGGGTCTTGATCGTGAGGTCGATTTCCTTCTTGGTCATGTTCCCCTTGTCCGGGTACTTGTAGAGGCCCATGGCCTCGACCACCATGGCCGCGTCCATGATGCCGATGGACGGGATGTTCAGGATCGCGGCCTTGCCCTTGAACTCGGGGTTGAGCAGCTCGGCCCAGGAGCTGATGGGGCGCTTGATCAGGTCGGGGCGGATGCCCAGCGTGTCGGCGTTGTACACGGTGGGGATCAGGCTCATGAACTGCGTGGGCGACTTGGCGAAGGCCTTGCTCTTCTCGCCTTCCAGGAAGATCACCTTCTTGGGCGCCGTGCCCTGGTCGCCCACCGCCTTGCCGGCCACGCTGCCGGTGGTGAACAGCGGGGTGATCTTGTCGGCGTTCTTGATCTTCTTCGTGTCGATGCCCTTGAGGTTGCCGGTGGGCACGATCTTCTTGAGCGAGAAGTACTCGGTGTCGATCAGGTCGAAGCTGTTGGGCGCGGTCACGGCGCGCTTGGTCACGTCGTCGGTGGTCACCGCCACGTACTGGATCTCGATGCCGGTGTCGGCCTTGAACTTCTCGGCGATCGCCTTGTCCTGGTTCACCGCGGTGCCCAGGTAACGCAGCACGATTTTTTCCTGCGCGTGCACGGCAGGCGCCATGCCGGTGGCCAGGATGCCGGCCATGCCGGCGGTGCCTTGCAGCAGGCTGCGGCGGCTCAGGCCCGTCGGGGCGGGGGTGGCGGGCTCGTGATCGGTGTGCGACATGGGAATCTCCTGCGGTGCGGGGGTGGTTGGGAAAACGGGAAAGGCCCGGGCGCGTCTCAGGCGGCCAGGGTGGGCGGAAAGGTGTGGGCCTGCCAGGCGGCCCAGGTCATGCTGACCTGGTCGCCGGGCGCATAGGGCCGCTGGACAAAGGTGGCCTCGGGCAGCATCACCGAGACGTTGTCGCCCGCGCCCGCGCCGCTGCCTTCGGCCAGACGCAGGCCGAGCAGCACGTGGTTGCCCTGGTACTCGACGTCGTGCACCGTGGCCGGCCAGCCGTTGTCGCCGTGCGCCAGCGGCGCGAGGTGGATGTGGTCGTTGCGCACGGCGACCTTGCCCAGCGTGGTCTCGAGCACGTTGTGGCCGCCCATGAAGCGCGCCACGAATTCGCTGGCGGGCCGGTTGTAGACCTCGTGCGGCGAACCCACCTGTTCGATGCGGCCGTGGTTCATCACCACCATGGTGTCGGCCAGCGCCATCGCTTCTTCCTGCGAGTGCGTGACGTGGATGAAGGTCAGGCCCAGCTCCTTCTGCCAGCGGCGCAGCTCGGCGCGCATCTGCACGCGCAGGAAGGGGTCGAGCGCGGAGAGGGGTTCGTCGAGCAGCAGTACGCGCGGCTGCGTGATGAGCGCGCGCGCCAGCGCCACGCGCTGCTGCTGGCCGCCCGAGAGCTCGCCCGGCTTGCGTGCGCTGAGGTGCCCCATGGCCACGCGCTCGAGCAGGTCCTGCGCCTGCCTGTGGCGTGCGTCCTTCGCCACGCCCTTCATCTTGAGGCTGAAGGCCACGTTGTCCAGCGCCGAGAGGTGCGGAAAGAGCGCAAAGCTCTGGAACATCATGGCCGTGCCGCGGCCCGCGGCCGGCAGGTGGGTGATGTTGCGGTTCTCCAGCAGGATGTCGCCGCTGGTGGTGCTCTCGTGGCCCGCGATCATGCGCAGCGTCGTGCTCTTGCCGCAACCCGAGGGGCCGAGCAGGCAGCAATAGCTGCCGCTGGCGATGCGCAGGTTGATGCTGTCCACCGCCACGCTGTCCAGGGCGTACTGTTTGGTCAGCGCGATGAGTTCGATGCCGGCGGCCAGGGGCGGTAGAGCGTTCATGCCACTGCCATTTGCATAAGCCGTGCCAGCTGCTTTTTCCTGCGCTGTACGCAATTTCCGGCCGATTGCATACAAAACCGCACCCGGTTTGTGCGCACCATGCGTCGACGGCCGGGCTGACGCACCAGCCTGCGGCCACGCGCCAGCGCGGTGCGCACCGGTGTGGACGGATAATCGGCGCCATGCACATCCGCTTCACCAAGATGCAGGGCGCGGGCAACGACTTCGTCGTGCTCGACGAGACGCGAGGCCGACTGGGCCTGAGCGCGGCCCAGTACCGCTTCCTGGCCGATCGCCATTTCGGCGTCGGCGCCGACCAGATCCTGAGCGTGCGGCCGTCGCCCGGGCCCGGGCTGGACTTCGAATACGTGATCCACAACGCCGACGGCGGCGAGGTGGAGCAGTGCGGCAACGGCGCGCGCTGCTTCGTGCGCTATGTGCACGACAAGGGCCTGAGCGCGCGCAACCCGCTGCGCGTGAAGGTGCCCAACGGCGAACTCGAACTGAAGATGCACGCCGACGGCCGCGTCACCGTGGACATGGGCCCGCCGGTGTTCGCGCTCGACCGCGTGCCGTTCAACGCCGAGGGTCTCACGCCCGAGCCCATGGGGGGCTTCGAGCGCTGGCCGCTCGCGCTGCCCTATGCGGGCGATGTGCCGGTGGCCGTGCTGTCCATGGGCAACCCGCACGCGGTGCTGCTGGTCGACGACGTGCAGACCGCCTCGGTGCAGGCCTGGGGCCCGTGGATCGAATCGCACGAGCGCTTCCCCCAGCGCGTGAACGCCGGGTTTCTGCAGGTGGTGGGCCGCGGCGAGGTGCGCCTGCGCGTCTACGAGCGCGGCGCCGGCGAGACGCTGGCCTGCGGCACCGGTGCCTGCGCCGCGGTGGTCGCCGGCATCCGCCTGGGCCTGCTTGATGCGCGCGTCGACGTGCACACCCGTGGCGGCGTGCTGACCATCGAATGGCAGGACAGCCCGCGCCACGACCGCCCGGTCCTCATGACCGGCCCGGCCACCTCCGTTTTCGACGGCGAAATCGATATTCCCGATCTCGCCTGACCCTGGCCACCGCTCACGCACACACCATGAACGCCAACAACATCCCGCCCATCACCGAAGACGACATTGCCAATTACCTGGTCAACACGCCCGACTTTTTCGAGCGCCACGCTGCCCTGCTGGCCGCCGTGCAGCTGACCAGCCCGCACGGCCAGCGCGCGGTGAGCCTGCAGGAGCGCCAGGCCGAGATGCTGCGCGAGAAGATCCGCAGTCTGGAGCTCAAGGGCGCCGAGATGATCCGCCACGGCAACGAGAACACCACCATCGCCGACAAGCTGCAGCGCTGGACGCGCGAGCTGCTGCTCACGCGCGAGGCGCGCGATCTGCCGACGGTGGCCACGAGCGCGATCGCCGAACAGTTCCTGGTGCCGCAGGTGGCGATCAAGGTCTGGGACGTGGCGCCCGAGTTCACCGACGAACCATTTGCCCAGGGTGCGAGCGAGGACGTGAAGGCCTTTGCCTCCTCGCTCATGCGGCCCTATTGCGGTGCCAACCCCGGGCTGGAGGCCGCGCAATGGCTGGTCGACCCGGCCTCGGCCGCCTCGCTGGCCCTGATCCCGCTGCGTGTGGGCATCGCGCCCCAGGCCTTCGGCCTGCTGGTGCTGGCCTCGTCCGACACCCAGCGCTTCGCCTCCGACATGGGCACCGATTTCCTGGAGCGCATCGGCGAACTCACCAGCGCCGCACTCTCCCGTCTGCGCCCATGAACCCGCTCACCAGCGCCGACGACGCCGCGCTGGTGCAGGCCTACCTGAACCACGTGCGCGTGGAAAAGCGCCTGGCCGAGCGCACGGTCGCGCTGTACACGCTTGATCTGGAGAAACTCGCGGCCCAGGCGCGCGAGGCGGGCGTGGCCCTCACGGCGGTGCAGAACCCGCACATGCGGCGCTGGGTGGCGCAGATGCACGGCGCCGGGCGCAGCGCACGCGGCATCGCGCTCATCCTCTCGGGCTGGCGCGGCTTCTATGTGTGGCTCGGTCGCCAGGGCCTGATCGGCCACAACCCGGTGCAGGACGTGCGCGCGCCCAAGGCCGGCAAGCCGCTGCCCAAGGCGCTGGGCGTGGACGAGTCGGTGCGGCTCGCGTCCCACCACGAGGCGGCGGACGACCCCGCGCTGGAGGCGCGCGACGCCTGCATCACCGAGCTCCTGTACGGCTGCGGCCTGCGCATCGGCGAACTGGTGGGGCTCGATGTGGTGGCCAGCGGCCGCGCGCGCGGCTGGATCGACGCGCAGGACGGCGAGGCCCATGTGCTGGGCAAGGGCGCCAAGCGCCGCAGCGTGCCGGTGGGGCGCCAGGCGCTCGCGGCGCTGGCGCGCTGGCTGGAGCTGCGTGGCGCCTGGGCCGGTGAAGACCCGGCGCTGTTCATCGGCTCGCGCGGCCAGCGCCTCACACCGCAACACATCCGTGTGCGGCTCAAGCGCCGCTCGCTGCTGGCCGGGCTGGCCACGCCGGTGCACCCGCACATGCTGCGGCACTCGTTCGCCAGCCACGTGCTGCAGTCCAGCGGCGACCTGCGCGCGGTGCAGGAATTGCTCGGCCACGTCAGCATCAGCACCACGCAGGTCTATACCCGGCTTGACTTCCAGCACCTCGCACAGGTGTACGACGCGGCACACCCCCGCGCCCACACGCGCACAGGGCAGGCGCCCGAGGCCGAGGCAGGAACGCCCGAGCCGGGCGCACCCGCCGCGCCGGCGCCGCGTGCCCCGCGCCACCGCTGAGCACCGACCACATCCCGGGCATTGCCTGTAGGATGCGTGCTCCCTTCCCGCCCCGGCCAAGACCACCGACCCTGGAGACCGCCATGCTCAAGTTCATCACCGCCCTCAAGACCCTGCTACTCGGCGCGGTGCTCGCCACTTCATTGCAGGCGCACGCTCAGGCGCAGCCCGCCATCAAGGTGGTCTATCACATGAGCGAAGGCATACCCCAGGCCTCGCGCGCCATCGGCAACATCCGCAACCACCTCGCCGCCGATCCCACGGCGAAGATCGTCGTGGTGACGCACGGCGCGGGCATCGATTTCCTGCTCGATGGCGCCAACAACACGGCTGGCCAGTCGTTCGCCGGCGCCATCGGCGACCTTGCGGCCAAGGGCGTGGAGTTCCGCGTCTGCAACAACACCCTGGTGGCGCGCAACATCGACCCGGCCAAGGTCGCCATGGAAGCCAAGGTCGTGCCTTCCGGTGTGGCCGAGGTGGCGCGTCTGCAGGCGCGCGAGGGCCACGCCTACCTGCGTCCCTGAGTCCTGGCGCATGCCCCGAAAGGGGCACAAAGGGCGGGGCTGGCATACACTACCGGGTTGCCCATTCACCACCCTTCGAACGGTACGTGCCCGCCATGTCACTCATTCCCGCCACCATCCTCACCGGCTTCCTGGGCTCGGGAAAAACCACGCTGCTCAAGCGCGTGCTCAGCGAGGCGCACGGCCAGAAGATCGCGGTGGTGGAGAACGAGTTCGGTGAAGAAAACATCGACAACGAAATCCTGGTGGCCGACACCCAGGAAAACATCATCCAGATGAGCAACGGCTGCATCTGCTGCACCATCCGCGACGACCTGCGCGCCACGCTGCAGGACCTGGCGCAGAAGAAGCGCAAGGGCGAGCTCGACTTCGACCGCGTGGTGATCGAGACCACCGGCCTGGCCGACCCGGGACCGGTGGCGCAGACCTTCTTCATGGACGACGAGATCGCCGAACAGTACCTGCTGGACTCCATCCTCACCCTGGTGGACGCCAAGCACGCGGCCGATCAGCTCAACGACCGCCAGGAAGCGCGCCGCCAGGTGGGCTTCGCCGACCAGATCTTCATCAGCAAGGCAGACCTGGTGAGCGCCGAAGACCTCGGCGCGCTGACGCACCGCCTCAAGCACATGAACCCGCGCGCACCCATGCGTCCGGTGCATTTCGGCGAGGTCGCGCTCAAGGAGGTGTTCGACCTGCGCGGCTTCAACCTCAACGCCAAGCTCGACATCGACCCCGACTTCCTCAAGGCCGACGACGACCACGACCATGAGCACCACGACCATGAGCACCACGACCACGACCACGGCGAGCACTGCGACCACCCGTCGCACCAGCACGACCACGGCGGTCATGGTCACCACCACCATCACGACGACGATGTGAAGAGCTTCGTCTACCGCGCCACCCGGCCGTTCAGCCCGGAGAAGCTCGAAGACTTTCTGGGCGCCATCGTGCAGGTGTACGGCCCGCGCATGCTGCGCTACAAGGGCGTGCTCCACATGCAGGGCACCGACCGCAAGGTGATCTTCCAGGGCGTGCACCAGCTCATGGGCAGCGACCTCGGCCCGGCCTGGGCCGATGGCGAGCCGCGCACCAGCAAGATGGTGTTCATCGGCATCGACCTGCCCAAGGACATCCTGGTGCAGGGTCTGGACCAGAGCCTGGCCTGAGGGGCCGGGACCCTGAACCCGCTCCTGTGTGTTCAAGCTGGATCCCACCGTGTCGTTTGTCTCGCTTCCCCAACGGCAGCTCGGTCGCCCGGTGCATCAATCCGGGGCGCCGGCACCGGGCTCGTTACAATCGCGGCCCAAGTTGACCGGCCGGCCGCATCGAGAGGCGGTTGTCGACCGGCCTCCAGAGCCGTTCGGCAATGAGGGTATAACGTCGCATCCGGCGGCCCACCGTGAAGCTCCTCGGGCCTTGGCCCGCAGAAGCGCACCGCCCGAGATCCCGCTTCGTCAGGCACTGAGAGGAGACCCTTTGTGAAAGCCCCGGCACCCAGGACAGCGAAATCAGGCAAACCCGCCGCGTCGGGGGCCAAGGCACGCGCGCCGGCGGCAAAAAAGACCTCAGCGGTGAAGGCCAAGCCCGCGGTGAAGAAGCCGGCCAAGCCCGCCGCCAAAGCGGCAAGACCCGCTGCCAGTACGACCTCCAAAGCGCCCCTGAAATCCGTTTCCAGATCCACCGCCAAAGCCAGCCCACCCCCCAAGGGCAAGGCAGCGACCAGGCCCGCCGTGAAGGCAACCGCCAGGCCGGTGGCGAAATCGGCGCCCCCAGGCAAGAGCGCGCCGGCCAGGAAGGCGCCCGCCGTCAAGAAGACGGCTCCCGTCAAGACCCCACCACCCGCCAAAGCGGCCAGACCAGCGGTTAAATCGGCGGTCAAGACCGCCTCCAAAGCAACGACCCAGCCCGCTGCCAAAGCGGCTGTATCTCCCGTGATCCCATCGGTTCCCAAGGCCGCGCCTGCCGCCGCCCCTGTTTCCAAATCGTCCAGCGCCAAGCGCCCGGCTGCGCCGGCGCCTGTCGTGGTGGAGCCCACGCCGCGCCCCCTGGGCAAGCGGGCCGCCAAGAAGGTCATGATGGAACAGATGACGCAGGCTGCGGTGGTGCCCACCCACGCCCCCGACGCCGCCAAAGCGACTTTTTCCCATATGAATCAACGCGCCGTAATGACCCCTCCCGTGCCATCCTCCATCCAGAAGGACCCCAAGCGGGCCAACAACTGGAAAACCATGCCGGTCGATCAGCTGACCGACCAGGACGTGCAGGCCATGCCCGACAGCGAGTACATGAGCGACCTGCAGCTGGCGTATTTCCGCCGCAAGCTCTCCCAGCTCAAGGCCGACATGCTGGCCAACGCCGGTGAAACCACCGAGCACCTGCGCGAAGACACCGTGGTCGTGCCCGATCCGGCCGACCGCGCCACCATCGAAGAAGAGCACGCGCTCGAACTTCGCACCCGCGACCGGGAACGCAAATTGCTCAAGAAGATCGAACAGGCGATTGCCCGCATCGACTCCGGGGACTACGGTTACTGCGAAGAAACCGGTGAACCGATCGGCGTGGGCCGCCTGATGGCCCGCCCCACCGCCAGCCTGTCGCTCGAGGCCCAGCAGCGTCGGGAACTCAAGCAGAAGATGTTCGGGGACTGATCTCTCGCCTGTCCACTCCAGCCCAAGTTCCATTTCCGGTACCGACCCCTCATGTCCAAGGACGACTCCAACGGCGGCTTCCTGTCCAAAGTGGTGAAGTTCGTGCGCCATCCGACCACGAGCTGGTCGGATCTCGACACGCGGTCGGCCGACCGTGAAAGCGAGTACAGCAAGGCGGCGTTGAAGGAAATGATCGAGCGCAAGCGGCGCAACGACTTCGTGCGCAAGCGCGAGTTCGACATGCTGCGCAAGATCCGCAGCCGCGAGGGCACCGGGGTCGAGGGGCCGGGCATGCGCCCGTCGTTCTTCCAGAGCAGCCTGCCGTCCAAGCCGGACGACCGCGCCGAGACCCTGAAGAAGATCGACGAAATCGAAGCCCAGATGTCGATGCAGTGGTGGAAGACCAAGGGACCGGACTCCCTGGTCAGCACCGGCTCGGGCCTGAACACCGGCGCGCACAGCCCCGGTGGCGCGGCATCCAAGGCCAAGGACGCGCCCGCGGCGCCTGCCGTGCCGGACGCCGCCGTTCGGCAGCGCAAGGCCCAGTACGACGAAACCGAGCCCAGTCCCTTGCCGAACCCCATGGCATCCCGGGTGCCGCAAGCCCAGTCACTGAACGAACCGTCGCTGAACATTCCGGCGGCTCCGGCCTTGCGCAAGACCTGGAGCCCCACGCCGGAGCGGCAGGTGGCG
>QZKF01000087.1 GCA_003599455.1 Comamonadaceae bacterium | reverse complement strand
GAGGTCTTGGCGGGAATCTCGATCGGGATGTCGACCGGAATGGGACGCGGCTGGGTGTCGAACAACAGCGGAAAACCGACCACACCCAGCAGCACGAGCACGCAGGCGCCGATCAGGCGGTGGCGCGCGCGGCGGCGCACGGCCTCGATGCTCTGTGGCGGGGGGGTCGAGGCGTTGCCCTGGGAACCTGAACGGGATTTGAACATTCGGGGTGGGACCGTGGCGCCATGGAAGGCCTGGCGGGGGGCGCGCTCTGTGTGGGGGTGCTAGGCGGACAGGTGTTTCGCCGACATTCGGGGCACGCCGTCCTGCAAAACGCCACCCACGGTGAAGAACGATCCGAAGACCACGATTCTATCAGCGGGGTCCGCCGCCGACACCGCGGCCCGCAGGGCGTCCATGGGCGTGGCATGCCGTCCCGCCACCCGGCTTTTGCCGCCGGGCGCGGTGGCCGGGTGCGCGTCAAGCAGCGCGGCCAGCGCGGCGGCCGAGCTGGCGCGCGGCAGCGGCAGGTCGGTCACGTGCCAGTGGTCGATCAGCGGCCCGATGCGCTCCAGCATGGCGCCCAGGTCCTTGTCGGCCATGGCGCCGAACACGGCGTGGGTGCCAGGGTAAAAGCCCATGGCGTCGAGGTTTTCGGCCAGCGCCGCCACCGAATGCGGGTTGTGCGCCACGTCCAGCACCAGGGTGGGCGTGCCGGGCACGATCTGGAAGCGCCCGGGCAATTCCACCAGCGCCAGGCCGTTGCGCACCGCCTGCGCCGTCACCGGCAGCCGGCCGCGCAGCGCCTCCACCGCCGCCAGCACGCCCGAGGCGTTGACCAGCTGGTTGGCGCCGCGCAGCGCCGGGTAGGCCAGGCCGGCATAACGCCGCCCGCCGTGCGAAGGGTGCATGGCCCAGCCCCACTGCTGCTGGTCGCCCGCGAAATGGAAGTCCTTGCCCAGGCGCCAGAGTTCGGCGCCGATCTCCAGCGCGTGGTCGACCACGCTCTGCGGCGGCACCGGGTCGCTCACCACCACCGGGCGGCCGGTGCGCATGATGCCGGCCTTCTCGAAACCAATCGCCTCGCGGTCGTTGCCCAGCAGGGCCATGTGGTCCAGCGCGATGCAGGTGATGACGGCGCAGTCGGCGTCGATGATGTTCACGGCGTCCAGCCGCCCGCCCAGCCCCACCTCCAGGATCGCCACGTCCAGCCCGCTGCGCGACAGCGTGCGCAGGATCGCCAGGGTGGTGAACTCGAAATAGCTCAGGCTGATCTCGTCATCGCCCGGCAGTTGACCCTTGCGGGCCACCTCCACCTCGGCCAGCGCGGGCAGCAGCTCGTCCGTGGCCACCGGCGCGCCCGCGATGCGGCAGCGCTCCTCGAAGTGCACCAGGTGGGGCGAGGTGTAGACGCCGGTGCGGTAGCCCGACTGGGTGTAGACCGCCTCCAGCATGGCGCAGGTGCTGCCCTTGCCGTTGGTGCCGGCCACGGTGATCACCGGGCAGTCCAGCGCCAGGCCCATGCGCTGCGCCACGCGCTGCACGCGCTCCAGGCCCATGTCGATGGTGACCGGGTGCAGGCGCTCGGCGTGGGCGAGCCAGTCGGCCAGGGTGGTGGGATGGGCGGGCACGGGGATGTCAAGCATGGAGGCGATTGTCCCATCGCCGCCCGCGCTGCGAGCCCATGGGGCCTTGCCGGCTTTCGCCGACAATGCGGCCCATGACCACGCTCTACGGCATTCCCAACTGCGACACCGTGAAGAAGGCCCGCGCCTGGCTGACGGAACACGGCGTCGCACACGGGTTCCACGACTTCAGGAAGCAGGGTGTGCCCGAGGCCGCGCTGGACGAGTGGCTGGCCGCCGCCGGTTGGGACACCGTGATCAACCGCAAGGGCACGACCTGGCGCCAGCTCGGCGAAGCCACGCGCGCCGGTGTGACCGATGCCGCCAGCGCGCGGGCGCTCGCACTGGCGAACCCGAGCGTGATCAAGCGCCCGGTGGTGCAGTGGGCCGGCGGTGACATCACCGTGGGCTTCGACGCGACCGACTGGCAGCGCCGCCTCTGAGCGCACCGGGGCGCCGGCGGCCCCCGGCCTAAAATCGCGGTTTCGCCTTCCCGTTCCGCTTCTTCACCCCCGACACCATGACCACCACACAATTCGACGGCGTGACCGTCCACACCCAGGCCAACGTGTACTTCGACGGCAAGTGCGTCAGCCACGGCATCACCCTCGCCGACGGCACGAAAAAGTCGGTCGGCGTGGTGCTGCCCGCCACGCTCACCTTCAACACCGGCGCGCCCGAGATCATGGAATGCGTGGCCGGCGGTTGTGAGTACCTGCTGTCGGGCAGCAGCACCTGGGTCCAATCCGGCCCCGGCGACAAGTTCAGCGTGCCGGGCAACAGCAGCTTCCAGATCCGCGTGACCGAGCCCTACCACTACATCTGCCATTTCGGCTGAACCCTCATGGCCACCATCCTCCAGAACCTCCCCACGCAACAAAAAGTCGGCATCGCCTTCTCCGGCGGTCTCGACACCAGCGCAGCGCTGCTGTGGATGAAGCAGAAGGGCGCAGTCCCCTACGCCTACACCGCCAACCTGGGCCAGCCCGACGAGCCGGACTACGACGAGATTCCGCGCAAGGCCATACAGTACGGCGCCGAGAAGGCGCGCCTGATCGACTGCCGCACCCAGCTCGCGCACGAAGGCATTGCCGCGCTGCAGTGCGGCGCCTTCCACATCAGCACCGCGGGCGTGACCTACTTCAACACCACGCCGCTGGGCCGCGCCGTCACCGGCACCATGCTGGTGGCCGCGATGAAGGAAGACGACGTCAACATCTGGGGCGACGGCAGCACCTACAAGGGCAACGACATCGAGCGCTTCTACCGCTACGGCCTGCTGACCAACCCCAGCCTGAAGATCTACAAGCCCTGGCTGGACCAGCTGTTCATCGATGAGCTGGGTGGCCGCGCCGAGATGAGCGCCTTCATGACGGCCAACGGCTTCGGCTACAAGATGAGCGCCGAGAAGGCCTACAGCACCGACAGCAACATGCTGGGCGCCACGCACGAGGCGAAAGACCTCGAGCACCTGAACAGCGGCATCACCATCGTCAATCCCATCATGGGCGTGGCGTTCTGGAAGGACGAGGTGGTGGTGAAGCGTGAAACCGTGACGGTGCGCTTCGAAGAAGGCCAGCCGGTCGCGCTCAACGGCCAAACCTTCGCCAGCCCGGTCGACCTGATCCTCAAGGCCAATGAAATCGGTGGACGCCACGGCCTGGGCATGAGCGACCAGATCGAGAACCGCATCATCGAAGCCAAGAGCCGCGGCATCTACGAAGCCCCCGGCCTGGCGCTGCTGCACATCGCCTACGAACGCCTGGTGACCGGCATCCACAACGAGGACACCATCGAGCAGTACCGCATCAACGGCCTGCGCCTGGGCCGCCTGCTCTACCAGGGGCGCTGGTTCGACCCGCAGTCCATCATGTTGCGCGAAACGGCCCAGCGCTGGGTGGCGCGCGCGATCACGGGCGAGGTCACGATCGAGCTGCGCCGCGGCAACGACTACTCCATCATGAACACCGAGAGCGCGAACCTGACCTACGCGCCCGAGCGCCTGAGCATGGAGAAAGTGGAAGACGCGCCGTTCACACCGCTGGACCGCATTGGCCAGCTGACCATGCGCAACCTCGACATCACCGACACGCGGGCCAAGCTCGGCATCTATGCCAAGACCGGCCTGCTGTCGCTGGGTGAGGGGTCGCAGATGCTCAAGCTCGAAGGCGAGTGACGCTCACCGGTGCACCTCCGCCTCCCCCGCGGCGGACAACAAGGCCATCAGCCGGCGCCGGATGAGAATGCCCGGCCGGTCCGAGTCCATCGAATACTCCACACCGCGGCGCCGCAGATCCACCACCGCGTCCGGGTCGGTTGATTCGAGGATGTCCTTGTCCTCCCGCGTGATCTCGTCGTCGAAATCGATCAGCATCTGCGCCGGGCAGTCTTCTTCCGTGTCGTTGCGGAACAGCCATTGGCACAGCTGCATGCGGCCGTCGTCGATGGGCGTGAAGGCGTTGATGATGATGTGGCGGATGCCGCTGGGGTACTCGATGTCCAGCCGGCGCGAAAACGGCTGGTAGTAGGCGTTGCGCATGTGGCGCTGCGTGATCGCGTCCTTCACGCCGCTGATGCGCTGGAAGCGCTCGGGGTTCGCGGCATCGATCACCGTCTCGGCGTGGAAACCCGCGTCGTTCTCCACCAGCTCGTACTTGCTCGGCGCCGGTGAGGCCGCCACGCCGAAGGTGGCGCGGTGCACAAAGCTGAAGTGCGAGTTGTCGAACGAATTTTCCAGTGCGCGCACCGGGCTGGTGTTCCACGTCTCGTAAAACTGGAAGATGGTGCGCCAGCCCTCGGCCCCGAACTCGGGCATCAAGGGGATGTCCGCCACCGGGTCTTCCAGCGCCACCCAGGCATAGCCGTAGCGCGCCGTGCAGTGGTAGGCGGTCGTGCCGTAGTCCTTGGGGATCTCGCGATCGGCCGGATACTGCGGAATCATGATCACGCGGCCGAGGCGGTTGTAGACCCAGCCGTGGTAACCGCACTGGATGTGGCCGTCCTTGCACCAGCCCTTGCTGAGCTTCGCGGTGCGGTGGCAGCAGCGGTCTTTCAGCGCGGCGGGCTCGCCGTGTTCGTCGAGAAAGAGAACGATGTGTTCACCCAGCAGGGTGAAGGGCCGGGGGCCGTCGGCCAGCATCGTCAGCGGCATGACAGCGTGCCAGCAACGGCGGAAGACGGGCTGTTGGGTGACCAGCATGGAAACGCTCCTGAAAGAAATGGCTTGAGGGATCTCAAGAGCAATTTCCTGCCCCGCATGGCGCGGGGTTGAACGCTTCTACTCTGGCTGGGGATGCTAGCAAAACGCAGGCCATGGTGGTGCACCGTTTTGAAGAATCGCTGCTGGCATGGCTCGTGCATGCCATGGACCTGCAGAGTAGAAGCGTTCAGCGGGGGCCCAGCCTCCCGCCCGGAAATTGCTCTTGTACGTCCCCGGTGGCCATGCGCTTCACCGGGGTTGCAACAAGCCCATTTCTCCGGAGCACCACCATGCAACGCCGTCACTTCCTCGCCTCTTCCGCCGCCGCCGCGTCGGCCCTCGCCGCGCCCGCCGTCTGGAGCCAGGCCGCCCCCAAGCTCACCCCCATCAAGTTCACGCTGGACTTCCGCATCACCGGCCAGACTTCGCCCTTCTTTCTGGCGCAGCAGCGCGGTTACTACAAGGACGAAGGCCTGGACGTGAGCATCGACGTGGGCGCCGGCTCGGTCGCTTCCATCACGCGCATCGCCAGCGGTGTCTACCAGATGGGTCTGGGCGACATCAGCTCGCTGATCGAGTTCCAGGCCAGTCAGAGCGGCACGCCTTTGGTGCAGGCGGTCTACCAGTACTACAACCGCGCACCGTTCGCGATCATCGGCCGCAAGGACCGCGGCATCACCACCGATTTCCGCAGCCTCGAAGGCAAGAAGATCGCGGCCGCGGCGGTCGAGTCCACGCGCCGCGCCTGGCCCATGGTGGCGCGCAAGCTGCGCCTGAAAAACGATCTCTTCCAGTGGTCCACCACCGACTTCGCCTCGCGCGACAACGTGGTGGTGCGCGGCGACGTGGACGGCGCCACCTACTTCCACGACTCGGCCGTCTCGCTGTTCGCGCGCATGAGGCTCGAAGACCTCTCCATCCTTGAATACACCAACGCAGGCGTGAACCTGTACGGCAACGCCATCCTGGCGAGCAACGCCATGACCACGCAGAACCCGGCCGCGGTGGCCGGCTTCCTGCGCGCCACCAACCGCGCCATCCAGGAGAGCATGGCCGACCCGGCGGCCGCCATCGCGGCCACCAAGCTGCGCGAGCCCATCCTCAACGAAGCCGTGGAACTCGAGCGCTGGCGCATCACGCAGCGCTACATCGCCGCCGCCGACACGCGCAGCCACGGCCTGGGCGACGTGTTCAAGCGCACGCTGGAGCAGCAGGTGGACGAGGTGGTCGACGTGTTCGGCCTCAAGGTGCGCCCTGGCGTCGAAGGCGTGTTCAACCGCGCGATGCTGCCTTCCATCGGTGAACGCACGATCAAGGCATGAGCGCCTCCCTGAGCGAACGCGACGGCACCTACCTGCGCCAGGCCATCGCCTGGTCGCGGGTGGCGCGCGACCGAGGCAACCGGCCCTTCGGCGCGGTGGTGGTGGCCGAGGACGGCCGCGTGCTGGCCGAGGCCTGGTGCAACACCGGCGAGACCGGCGACTGCACCGGCCACGCCGAGACCAACGCGGTGCGCCAGCTCAGCCCGGTGGTGGACCGCGAGACCTTGTCGCGCGCCACGCTCTACTCGTCGGCCGAGCCCTGCGTGATGTGCGCGGGCGCGATCTTCTGGAGCAATATCGGGCGCGTGGTGTTCGGCATCGACGCCGTGAGCCTGCGCGTGTTCCGCGGCGAACGCGCCGAGCAGCGCGATGCCGAGCTCTCATGCCGCGACGTGTTCAGGGCGTCGCCGCACGCCATCGAATGCATCGGGCCGGTGCTGGTGGACGAAGCGAGCGAACCGCACCGGGGTTTCTGGAAGACTTGAGCCCCCACGCTCCACCGCCGCCGGGCCGCCCCAAGGCGGATCGCGTGAGGCTGCGCTCCCCTAAACTCCCCGCATGCCCTGGCACGCCCAACTCGACCTGAACTACCGCCGCGACGCCCAGCGCACCGTGCTGCAGCATGCGCACACCGGGCCGCTGCGCATCTTCAAGAGCCTGTACCCCGAGGGCGAAGGCATCTGCCACAACGTCATCATCCACCCGCCCGGCGGGCTGGTCGGTGGCGACGTGCTCGATGTGCGGGTGCACGCCGGGCCGGACACGCACGGCCTGCTCTCCACCCCCGGCGCCACGCGCTTCTACCGCTCGGACGGACCGCCCGCCACACAGCAGGTGGCCCTGGCGCTGGAGGCCGGCGCACGGCTCGAATGGCTGCCGCTCGAAACCATCGCCTACCCCGGCTGCCTGGCGCACAACACGCTGCGCGCCACGCTGGCCGAGGGCGCCGAGTTGATCGGCTGGGACGTCTGCGCGCTCGGCCTGCCCACCGCGGGCCAGCCGTTCGACCGCGGCTGCCTGACGCAGCGGCTGGAGGTCCCCGGCCTGTGGCTGGAGCAGGCGCGCCTCGACGCAGCCGACACCCGCCTGCTGGCCTCGCCCCTGGGCCTGGGCGGCCAGCGCTGCCTGGGCACGCTGTGGCTGGCCTGCGGCACGCCGCTGGCGCGCGAGCGCCGCGAGCAGCTGCTGGACACCGTGCGCACGCTGCTGGGGAACGACCCGCACGGCCTGCAGGCCGGCGCCACCTGCCCCAACCCGCAGATGCTGGTGCTGCGCGCCGTGGCCCCGCTGGTCGAACCGCTGATGGCGCTGTTCCAGCGCGTCTGGGCCGGCCTGCGCACCGAGGCCTGGGGCCTGACCAGCGTGCCGCCGCGCATCTGGAAGGTGTAGGGACTCCCCCCACGTCGGAAAAGCAGGGCAAACGCCCTGTTCTTCCGGGCACCGGGCGGCGGCGCCCTGCGCAGAATGCAGAGATTGCCCTTTCTGCGTCCGCCTGCGCCCATTCCTTCATGCCCGCCGCCCCCAACCACCTGCACGACGCGCAGGCGCTCGTGATCGAGGGCAACCCGCAGTCGCGCGCCATCCTGGTGTCGCAGCTGCGCGAGCTCGGCGTGGGCACGGTGGCGCAATGCTCGCGCCTGAGCGACGCGCGGCGCAAGCTCGAGGTCGGCTGCTACGACGTGGTGCTCTGCGAACAGCACTTCGAGCGCGAATCCACCTCGGGCCAGGACCTGCTCGACGACCTGCGGCGCAACCAGCTGCTGCCCTTCCACACGGTGTTCGTGATGATCACCGCCGAGGCCTCGTACGCCAGCGTGGCCGAGGCCGCCGAGTCGGCGCTCGACGCCTACCTGCTCAAGCCGCACACCGGCGCTCGACTGGCCGACCGCATCCTGCAGGCGCGGGCGCGCAAACGCGCGCTGCAGGACATCTTCAGCGCCATCGACGCGCAGGACTTCGAACGCGCCGCGGCCCTGTGCCAGGTGCGCTTCGAGTCGCGCCAGGACTACTGGCTCTACGCCGCGCGCATCGGCGCCGAGCTGCTGCTGCGCGGTGGCCGCGTGGCCGAGGCGCAGACGCTGTACGAAGCCGTGATCGAGGCCAAGACCCTGCCCTGGGCCCGCCTGGGCGTGGCGCGCGCCCAGCTCGACAGCGGCCAGCCGGCCAAGGCCGTGACCACGCTGGAGAGCCTGATCCGCGACGACGACGCCTACGCCGACGCCTACGACGTGATGGGCCGCGCGCAGTTCGAGCTCGGCAACTTCGAGAACGCGCTGTCCACCTACCGGATGGCCACAAGCCTCACACCGGCCTCCATCAGCCGGCTGCTCAAGCACGGCATGCTGGCCTACTACACCGGCGAGAAGAGCGAGGGCGCGGAACTGCTCGACCGCGCCACGCGCCTGGGCCTGGACTCCAAGATGTTCGACGCCCAGGCCCTGGTGCTGCTGGCCTTCGCCCGGCTGGACAACAACGACCAGCGCGGCCTGCAGCGCACGGTGGAGCAGCTCACCCGGCTGCGCGACCGCAGCCACGCGCCCGCGCGCCCGCACCGCCTGCTGGCGATCGCCGAGAGCCTGCTTGCGCTGCAACAGCAGCACACCGCGCGCGCGCTCGACGACGTGCGCCGCCAGGCCAACGGCGTGCTCGCACCCGAATTCGACCTCGAGTCGGCCTGCAACCTGCTCGCGCTCATGAGCCGGCTGGTGATGCGCTCACTGCCCCTGCAGGAGGCCGACGGCGCGATCGACACGCTGGCCCTGCGCTTCTGCACCAGCCGCGCCATGACCGAGCTGCTGGCCTGCGCGGCCGCCGGTGGCGGCGACGCGCCCGAGCGCATCCGCGCCGGCCACAACCAGGTGCTCAAGATCACCCAGGAGGCCATGACCCTGAGCCTCAAGGGCGACCCCCAGGGCACGGTGGAGCAGTTGTTGGCTGCGGGCGAACGCACCGGCAACGCCAAGCTCATCGAGTCGGCGCACCAGGTGCTGCAGCGCTACAGCGAACGCATGAGCGGCTACCCCGCGCTGCAGGAGCGGGTGGAGGCACTGCGGGCGCTCTACCGCAGCACCGCCCCGCCCGCGCGCCTGGGCGAACACACCAGCGGCCAGACGGCGCCGGGCGGCGTGTCCCTCTCGGCCGGCTACAAGCCGCCCCACCCCGAAGGCCTGCTCGCCAGCGCGCTGCAGACCGCCTGAGCGCGACGGCGCGCTCAGTGCCCGGCGAACAGGCGCAGCACCTGTTCGCGGAACCAGCGGTTGTCGGGGTCGCCCTCGAAACGGTGGCTCCAGTGCAGAGAAACGGTGAAGTCTCGGTCCACGAACGCGGGCTGCACGATGACGCAGCCCCCCGTTTTGACAAACCCCTGCGCGATGTTGCCCGGCATCACCACGCAAAGGTCGGTCGCGCTCACGATCGAGGGCAGCACCATGAAGTGCTCGGTGGTCAGGCGCAGGCGGTCCTGCAGGCCGGTCTGCGCCAGGATGCGCAGCGTGTCGCTGTGCGTGCGCACGGCCACGAAATCGAGCTGCTGCAGGGCCTTGAGCTGGGTCGCGCCGCGCAGGCGCTGCAGCGGCTCGTGCATCGGGTGGCCGGTGCGCATGAGCACCACGTAGCGGTCGCGCAGCAGCTCGGTGCGCTGCGTGTCCTTCACCTGCGGCAGGAAGCCGAAGGCGAAATCGATCACGCCGCTGTCCAGCGCGTCGGCCAGCGCGCTGTGCGCCACCGGCCGCGTCGCCACGCGCACGCCGGGCGCCTGCTTCTGCAGACTGGCCATGAGCTCGGGCAGGAAGCGGCTCTCGCCGATGTCGCTCATGTGCAGGCGGAACAGGCGGCGCGAGCTGGCCGGCTCGAAGCCGCTCGATTCGCTCAGCGCGTGCGCCAGCGTGGCCAGCGCGCCCTGCACCGCCTCGGCCAGCGCCACCGCCTTGGGCGTGGGCTTCACGCCGCCGGGCGCACGCACGAACAGCGGGTCCTTGATGAGCAGGCGCAGCCGCGTGAGGCCATGGCTCACCGCGGGCTGCGTGAGACCCAGGCGCTCGGCCGCGCGGCTCACGCTGCCGGCGCGGTACACCTCGTTGAACAGGCGCAGCAGGTTGAGATCCAGGTCTTTGATATGCATGAATCTAATATGGCTTAGTCCCTTCATTGTATTGATGTATGACGCCCGCATGCCCATACTCCCGGGAGATGCCGGCATTCCCCTGGGCCTGTTCACACTATTTTTCCAAGATGCGTTGCGGATCAAAAAGGCCATGCGCAAGGCGCGAAACGCGGCCGGGGTTTGCCCCCGGCAAGGCTTCGCAACGCCGCGCATGGTCTTTTTGGCCGCAACCCGAAGGGAATGGGTTGAAAACAACGCCACTCTTCGTTGCACTCCTAGGCCAGACGCCCAGTCTGGCCGTCGTCGCGCGCCTCGATTGGCGCTGTTTTCAACCCATTCGCACTTGGAAAAATAGTGTGAACAGGCCCTAGCCGGCCACTGGAGACACAGCCTTGGAAGTTTCATTCAGCAAGGAGATCGAATCCCTGCGGCTCGGCGACGGGCAGACGTTTCACGGCGAGGGCATCCTCGCCATCACCAAGGCCTTGCTGCAATCGGGCGTGTCCTACGTCGGCGGCTACCAGGGCGCGCCGGTCTCGCACCTGCTCGACGTGATGGTGCAGGCCAGGCCCTACATGGACGAGCTCGGCGTGCACGTCGAGGCCTGTTCCAACGAAGCCTCGGCCGCCGCCATGCTGGGCGCCTCCATCCACTACCCGCTGCGCGGCGCGGTCACCTGGAAGTCCATCGTCGGCACCAACGTGGCGGCCGACGCGCTCTCCAACCTGGCCTCGCCCGGCGTCACCGGCGGCGTGCTGGTGGTGGTGGGCGAAGACTACGGCGAGGGCGCCAGCGTGATCCAGGAGCGCACGCACGCCTACGCGCTCAAGTCCAGCATGGTGCTGCTCGATCCGCGGCCCGACCTGGCTCGCATGGTGCACATGGTCGAGCAGGGTTTCCGCCTGTCCGAGGCCTCGAACATGCCGGCGCTGATGGAGCTGCGCATCCGCGCCTGCCACGTGCGCGGCAGCTTCACCGCCAAGGACAACGTGAAACCCGCGCTCTCCCGGCACGCGCTGATCGACGAGCCCGCGAGCTTCGACTACAACCGCCTCGCGCACCCGCCGGTCACCTTCCGCCACGAGAAGCTCAAGGGCGAAGAGCGCATCCCGGCCGCGCGGCGCTACATCGTCGAGCACGGCCTCAACGAGCATTTCGATGGGGTGCACCAGGACCTCGGCCTGATCGTGCAGGGCGGCCTGTACAACACGCTGATCCGCGCGCTGCAGCAGTTCGGCCTGGCCGATGCGTTCGGGCAGACGGCCATTCCCCTGCTGGTGCTCAACGTCACCTGCCCGCTGGTGCCCGAGCAGCTCACCGACTTCTGCGTCGGCAAACGCGCCGTGCTGATGCTGGAAGAAGGCCAGCCCGAGTACATCGAGCAGGAACTCGCCACGCTGCTGCGCCGCCGCGACATCCAGACCCCGCTGCACGGCAAGGACATGTTGCCCCAGGCCGGGGAGTACACCACCGAGGTGATGGCCAACGGGCTGGCCAGCTTCATCGGGCGCTACCTGCAGGACCCGGCCACCCAGGCCGTGACCGACGCCGCGCGCGCCTGGCTGCAGGGCAACCGGACGCGGCGCGCCGAGACCGTGCAGCGGTTGCAGGCGCCGCTGCCCGCGCGACCGCCCGGCATGTGCATCGGTTGCCCCGAGCGGCCGGTGTTCTCCGCGCTCAAGCTGGCGCAGCAGGACACCGGGCCGGTGCACATCGCGGGCGACATCGGCTGCCACGCGCTGGCCACCTTCGAGCCCTTCTCGTTCGGCCACTCCATCCTGGGCTATGGCATGAGCCTGGCCAGCCGCGCGGGCGTGTCGCCGGTGATGAAGCGGCGCGTGCTCTCGGTGATGGGCGATGGCGGCTTCTGGCACAACGGCCTGCTCACCGGCGTGCAGAGCGCGCTGTTCAACGGCGACGATGCGGTGCTGCTGATCTTCAAGAACGGCTACACCTCGGCCACCGGCACGCAGGACATCATCTCCACCCCCAGCGACGGCGCCAAGGAACAGGCCGGCGACAAGCTGCAGAGCCTGGCCCACACCAACCAGACCATCGAGACCACGCTCAAGGGCCTGGGCGTGAAGTGGCTGCGCACCGTGCACACCTACGAGGTGGACACCATGCGCGCCACGCTCACCGAGGCCTTCGGCACCGAATTCCAGGGCCTCAAGGTGATCGTGGCCGAGGGCGAATGCCAGCTCGAGCGCCAGCGCCGCATCAAGCCCTGGATCGCCAGCCTGCTCAAGAAGGGCCAGCGCGTGGTGCGCGTGAAGTACGGTGTGGACGAGGACGTGTGCAACGGCGACCACGCCTGCATCCGCCTCTCGGGCTGCCCCACGCTCACGCTCAAGGACAACCCCGATCCGCTCAAGGTCGACCCGGTGGCCACCGTCATCGACGGCTGCGTGGGCTGCGGCCTGTGCGGCGCCAACGCGCACGCGGCCACGCTGTGCCCCTCGTTCTACCGCGCCGAGGTGGTGCAGAACCCGCGCTGGCACGAGCGTCTCATCCACTCCCTGCGCGGCAGCGTCGTGCGTTTGCTGCAACCGGCCTGAACATGTCGAACACCAAGCAACCCATCTCCCTGCTGCTCTGCGCCCTCGGTGGCGAAGGCGGCGGCATCCTGACCGACTGGCTGGTGGAAACCGCACGCCACGCGGGCTACCCGGCGCAGGCCACCTCCATCCCCGGCGTGGCGCAGCGCACCGGCGCTACCACCTACTACCTGGAGGTCTTTCCCGTGCCCCAGGCCGAGCTTGGCGGGCGCCGCCCGGTGTTCGGCCTGAACCCCCTGCCCGGCCGGCTCGACGCGCTGGTGTCGTCCGAGCTGCTGGAGACCGGCCGCCAGATCACCAACGGCCTGGCCTCGGACTCGCACACGCTGGTGATCACCTCGTCGGCGCGCGCGCTCACCACCGGCGAGAAGATGGTGATGGGCGACGGCCGGCGCGACGCGGCCGAGCTGCTCGCCCTGGTAAACACGCACAGCCGCGCGCGCCACGTGCTCGACATGGCCGCGCTCACGCAACAGGCCGGCACCGTGGTGAGCGCGGTGATGCTGGGCGCGATCGCCGGCAGCGGCCTGCTGCCGTTCGCGCGCCGCGACTACGAAGCCGTGATCGGCGAGAGTGGTGGCAGCGCGAAAGCCAGCCTGCGCGGCTTCGCGCTCGCCTTCGATGCGGTGCAGGCGCAGCGCGCGCAGACCGCGTTTGTGGAGCAGGTGCTGGCGGACGAGCCCGCACCCGTGCCGCAGAAAGCCCGCCTGCCCGAAGCGCTGCGGCGCGAGTTCCCGCTGGAGGTGCACGAGCTCATGGCGCTGGGCCATGCGCGCGTCTGCGAATACCAGGACGCGGCCTACGGCGAACGCTACGCCGCGCGCCTGCGCCGCGTGCTCGCTGCCGAGAAGCTGGGCGACCCGCAGAACCTGCACGGCCACCGCACCACGGTGGAGATGGCGCGCTGGATCGCGCTGTGGATGGCGTTCGACGACATCGTGCTGGTGGCCGACCTCAAGAGCCGCGCCAGCCGCCAGGCCCGCGTGCGTGGCGAGGTGAAGGCCGGCAGCGACGACCTGCTCAAGGTGTACGACCACTTCAAGCCTGGCGCGCCCGAGTTCGCCGCCATGCTGCCGGCATCGCTCGCGCAGCGCGTGCTGGCCTGGGACCGCCGGCGCGTGGCCGCGGGCCAGCCACCCTGGGCGCTGCCGCTGAAGATCGGCACGCACTCGGTGCTGGGCATGCTGGCGCTGCGCGGCCTCGCCGCCGCCCGGCGCCTGCGCCCGCTGGGCAGCCGCTTCCACTCCGAGCAGGCGCTGATCGAGCGCTGGCTCGACGCCGTGGTGAGCCTCACCGCGATGCACGCGCCGCTGGGCCACGAGGTCGCCCTGTGCGGCCGCCTCATCAAGGGCTACGGCAGCACCAACGAGCGCGGCAAGGAGAACCTGCTGCACATCATCGACCACCTGGCCCTGCCCGCGCTGGCCGACCCGTTCAGCGCCGCGCAGCGCTGCCAGGCCGTGGCCGCCGCGCGCAACGCCGCGCTGAGCGACGAGGCCGGCAAGGCGCTGGATGCCGCGCTGCAACAGCACGGCGCGCCGGCGCGCCCGGTGAAGGCGCAACCGATCCGCTGGCAGCACAATCCCCGGCTGAAGGTCAAGTCGGCCTCACCGTCCTGATATCCCGTTCACAACAAAGGAGACCCGCATGAGCACGCACCACCACACCCCCGCCCGCCCCTGGCGCCTGGCCGCCGTCGCCGCCGCCCTGCTGAGCCTGGGCAGCATGACCAGCGCCCTGGCGCAGGCCTGGCCCGACAAGCCGCTCAAGGTCATCGTGGGCTTCCCGCCCGGTGGCGCGGCCGACCAGATCGCGCGCCTCGTGTCCACGCCGCTGGCCACCGCGCTGGGCCAGCCGGTGGTGGTGGAAAACCGCCCCGGTGCCAACGGCAACATCGCGGGCGAGGCGGTGGTCAAGTCGCCCGCCGACGGCTACACCCTGCTCATGGGCTCCGGCGGCATGGTGTCGGTCAACCCGCACATCTCCCGCATGAGCTTCGACCCGGTGAAGGACCTTGTGCCCGTGGCCTCGGCCGCACGCGTGCTGGTCTACCTGATGGCGCGGCCCACGATCGAAGCGAAGAACGTGCAGGAACTCATTGCCTATGCCAAGGCCAACCCGGGCCGGCTCACCTACGGCTCGGCCGGCAGCGGCAGCTCGCCACACCTCGCGGGCGAAATGCTGAAAAGCCAGGCCGGCATGTTCGCGGTGCACGTGCCCTACCGCGGCGCCGCGCCCGCGCTGACCGATCTCATGGGCGGCCAGATCGACTACTACTTCGACCCGGGCATCGGCCTGTCGCACGCCAGGGCCGGGCGCACCAAGCTGCTCGCCGTCGGCAGCCTCAAGCGCTCGCCGCTGTTCCCCGACGTGCCCACGCTCGACGAGGTCGGCCTCAAGGGCTTCGACGCCGACACGGTGTTCGGCTTCTACGCACCCGCCGCCACGCCGCCGGCCGTCATCACCCGGCTCAACACCGAGATCAACAAGATCCTGGCCACCGCCGCCGTGAAGGACCGCATCACCGCGCTCGGCGGCGAAGCCCTGCCGCTGAGCCCTGCCGAGTTCGGCAAGCGCGGCTTGGACGACTCGCAGCGCTTCGGCGCCATCATCCGGGAACGCAAGATCACGGCGGATTGAGCGAAGCGCCCGGGGCGGCGCTTCGTGGCCTCACGCGGCCTTGCTGGCCTGCCCCTCTTCGGTGGGCAGCGAGGCACCGTTGAGAAAATGCACGGGGTGCACTTCCATGCGCCACCCCAGCGCTTCACCGGCCGACACCTGCGTGGTGGGGTGCAGTTGCGCGATGCGCACGGCTTCGTCGAAGCTGCCGGCCTCGATCAGCAGGACGGCGCCGACCAGTTCCTTCGCTTCGGCGTAAGGACCGTCGATCACCTTGACCACCTTGCCCGTGCGCAGGATCTGCCGGGTGCGTTCGGCCAGGCCGGCGTGCAGTTCCAGCTGCGGCAACGCGGCGATCACGGCCATATGGGGTTCGCATTGCTGCATGACGGCGGCGAGCCCGTCGGGGCCGAGCGCCTCCACGGCGCGCCGGTTGTAGTAGCCAAGGCCCAGGTATTTCATTGCCATCTCCATTTCGTGGCGAAGCAAAAGCGCTTCAACGGGATCGACGCGCCACGCCAACGCGCTTCGACGACATCCGTGAAAACCCTGATTTCCGGAGCAGCAGGATCACGGCGGCGTGATGCCGTCCCGGTCCGCGACCGGCAGGCCGGCAGAGGGAAACACCCCGCCGGTTCAGTACCACGCAACGCCCCGCGCACCACCAACCCCTGCTGCGCAACAAGGTCCAGACCACGCTCCAGCACGACCTCACGCTCCTGCAGGCGCAGTCCCTGCTGACCCAGGCCCTGGACGAACTGCAGCAGATTCCCATCGACGCCACCGACCCGCAGCAGGCGGACCGCTTCCACGAAGCCTTCGTGCAGATCCTGCACGCCGCGCACCTCTTGCATCCCACGGTCGAACAGGCCGTGCAGGAGCACATGACGCATGCGCTGCGCGTGCATTTCGCCGGGCACGACCGCGTGGCGCATGCGCTGGTGTCGAGCTGGACCGGCACCACGCCCCACCAGCCGATCGCCCTGGTGATCGACCTGATCGACGTGCTGGCCTCGGACGCCGCGCCCCTGCCCTTCTGGATTTCGCACCTGTTGCAGCTGCTGCCGCCGGCCACGGCATCGCACGAAGCGGCCGAGGGGCAGCACCGGGCGCGCGAGCTGCTGCAGCCGCGGCCGGACGAGCTCGCGCCCGCGCAATTGGCCAAGGCCCTGCAGCGCCTCGAAGCCGACCCGCATCCGCATGGCCTGCAGCAAATCGTCGGCGACCTCGGCGTGCTCGCGCTGGCGCAGTTCCCCACGGCGGGCCTGTCGCGCTTCGTCGAGACGCCGCCCGAGGACGACGAGGCCCTGGTCTGGTTCTCGCACCAGCACCCCTTGCTGGTGTGCGTGGGCGACACACCCTGCGACGACCCCTGGCTGCTCACCCCGCTGGGCCACAGCACGCTCGACCGCCTGCTGCATCTCTGCACCCGCCTGGAGGCCGGGGCCGCGCGCCGGCTGCGGCACCAGATGCTGTACCAGGTCACGCACGCCGCGCGGCTGGCGCTGGTGCTGCCCGCACGCCGCCACCCGTGCCTGGCGCTCGCTGCCCTGCACCGCATTGCACAGGCCATGGTCGCGGCCGGCGACCGCGATCCCTGGGCCGACGTGCTGGAATGGCTGGCGCCGCAGCGCACCGGGCACCACGCCCATCCGTCCAGCGCCAGCGCGCAGCACGGCGTGTTCGACATCCTGCTGCTGCCCTCGTTCGAGCAGCACCCCCTGCTCGCGCTGCGCAGCATGCTGGAAGCGCAAGTCGACCCCGCCGTGTGGCTGCCGTGCGTGGTCCGTTACAGCATGGGCGTGCAGCCCGGCCTCTCGCGCCTGCTGCGGCAATTGCTGCGCGTGGACGGCACCACGCACCTGTATCACGAACTGGTGAAGGAGGTGCTGTGCCGCTGCCCTCACCAGCACCTGCTGCAGGTCGGCCTCGAGATGGGCCTGACCGCCTTCAGCGCGCCGCCCACCGTCAAGGGCCTGACGCGCGAGGCGCTGCACGCCCTGGCGCGCGCGCAGGCGCGCTTCGGCCCGGGCTGGGTGCCGTTCAGCCTGCTCGCGCACCTGCTGGTCCAGGGCCGGCGCTTCGGCCACGTGGGCCTGGGCACGGCCGAGGGCGAGTGGCTGCTGGCGTTCGCCCAGGAGCAGGCGCGCATGCTGCCGCAGGGCATCCCGGCGGGGGCCATGGTCGATGCGGTGGAGGACCTGTACGACGTTCTGGTCGACCTGCGGCTCTCGCCCAGGCCGGTGGCGCAAGCCTGCGAGCGCCTGCTCGACGCGCAGGCGGACACGGCCTGAGGCCGGCGCGGTTCAGATCGCGACGAGCTGGCGCACGCCTTTGGCCTGCATCTCGCTGCCCGGGCCGCTGGCGATCACCTCGCCGCGCTCCATCACGATGTAGCGGTCGGCCAGGGCTTCGGCGAAGTCGTAGTACTGCTCCACCAGCACGATGGCCATGTTTCCGCGGTCGGCCAGCATGCGGATCACCTTGCCGATGTCCTTGATGATGTTGGGCTGGATGCCCTCGGTGGGCTCGTCCAGGATCAGCAGCTTGGGCCCGGCCGCAAGCGCGCGCGCAATCGCCAGCTGCTGCTGCTGCCCGCCCGAGAGGTCGCCGCCGCGGCGGCCCAGCATCTGCTTGAGCACCGGAAACAATTCAAACAGCTCGGCCGGGATCGGCGTGCCGCCCTTCTTCGTGGCCAGGCCCATGAGCAGGTTCTCCTGCACCGTGAGGCGCCCGAAGATCTCGCGCCCCTGCGGCACGAAGCCCACGCCCAGGCGCGCGCGTTCGTAGGGCGTCGCTTTGGCGATGGACACACCGTCGAGCTCGATCGCGCCGCTCTTGATCGGCACCAGGCCCATGAGCGACTTGAGCAACGTGGTCTTGCCCACGCCGTTGCGGCCCAGCACCACCGTGACCTGGCCGAGCTCGGCCTGCAGGCTCACGTTGCGCAGGATGTGGCTGCCGCCGTAGTACTGGTTGACGTCCTTGACTTGCAACAGGCTCATGGTGGTGTCCTCATCGGCCCAGATAGACTTCGATCACGCGCTCGTCGGCCTGCACCTGGTCAAGCGTGCCTTCGGCCAGCACCGCGCCGTCGCACAGCACCGTGACCTTTTCCGAAATCGTGCGGATGAAGTTCATGTCGTGCTCCACCACCATCAGCGAATGTTTGCCCTTGAGGGTGAGGAAGAGCTGCGCCGTGCGCTCGGTCTCCTCGTCGGTCATGCCGGCCACCGGCTCGTCGAGCAACAGCAGCCTGGGGTCCTGCATCAGCAGCATGCCGATCTCCAGCCACTGCTTCTGCCCGTGGCTCAGGTTGCCGGCCAGGCGCGCGGCGCTGTCGGCCAGGTGGATGGTCTGCAGCACCTCGCCCAGGCGGTCCTTGTCCTCGCCGGTGAGCGTGAACACCATGGAGCGGCGCACGCGCTTGTCGGTGGCCAGGGCCAGCTCGAGGTTTTCGAACACCGTGAGCTGCTCGAACACCGTGGGCTTCTGGAACTTGCGGCCGATGCCCATGGCCGCGATCTCGGCCTCGCGGTAGCGCAGCAGGTCGATCGTGCTGCCGAAGAACACCTGGCCCGAGTCCGGCCGCGTCTTGCCGGTGATGATGTCCATCATCGTGGTCTTGCCCGCGCCGTTGGGCCCGATGATGCAGCGCAGCTCACCGGGTGCGATGTCCAGGCTGAGCTTGTTGATGGCCTTGAAGCCGTCGAAGCTCACGCTCACGTCTTCCAGGTACAGGATGCGGCCGTGCGTGGTGTCCACCTCGCCGGGCGTGACCAGGCGCGAGAAGCCGGCCTGGCGGCCACCCGACTCGGTGGCGCGGCCCGTGGCCTGGGCGCTGGCCTGGCGTTCCAGGCGCTTCGCGCCCTCTTCCATCAGGTCGGGCGTCATGCCTTGCCTCCGCGCAGTTTCTTCACCAGGCCGACCACACCCTGCGGCATGTAGAGCGTGACCACGATGAACAGCGCGCCCAGCACATACAGCCAGTACTCGGGGAAGGTCACGGTGAGCCAGCTCTTGGCGCCGTTGACGATGAAGGCGCCAAGAATGGGGCCGACCAGCGTGGCGCGCCCGCCCACCGCAGCCCAGATCGCGATCTCGATGCTGTTGGCGGTGCTCATCTCGCCCGGGTTGATGATGCCGACCTGCGGCACGTAGAGCGCGCCGGCCACGCCGCACATCACGGCCGAGATGGTCCAGATGGTGAGCTTGTAGGGCAGCGGGTTGTAGCCGCAGAACATGACGCGGCTCTCGGCGTCGCGCACCGCCTGCAGCACGCGGCCGAACTTGCTGTTGACCAGCCAGCGCGCGAACAGGTAGAAGCCCAGCAGCGTGAGGCCGGTGATCACGAACAGCGTCATGCGCATGCCCTGTGTGGCCAGGGGCAGGCCCAGGATGCGCTTGAAGTCGGTGAAGCCGTTGTTGCCGCCAAAGCCGGTCTCGTTGCGGAAGAACAGCAGCAGCGCGGCGAAGGTGAGCGCCTGCGTGATGATGGAGAAATACACGCCCTTGATGCGTGAGCGGAACGCGAAGTAGCCGAACACGAAGGCCACCAGGCCCGGCACCAGCACGATCAGCAGCAGCGTGGCGATGAAGCTGTCGCTCAGCGCCCAGTGCCAGGGCAGTTCCTTCCAGTCGAGGAACACCATGAAGTCGGGCAGCTCGCTCTTGTAGTTGCCGTCGGTGCCGATCTGGCGCATGAGGTACATGCCCATCACGTAACCACCGAGCGCGAAGAACAGGCCATGGCCCAGGCTCAGGATGCCGGTGTAGCCCCAGATCAGGTCCATGGCCAGCGCGCAGATGGCGTAACACATGATCTTGCCCAGCAGACCGACCATGTAGTCGCTCAGGTGGAAGACGCTGCCCTCGGGCACGAACAGGTTGAGCAGCGGCGCCACGGCGCAGACCACCAGCAGCGCGACCACGAAGGCGCTCCAGCCGGTGCGCGTGAGCAGCGGGCCTGGCGGAGGCAGCGAAACCGGGGCGGCGCTCATGCCTCCCTCCCTTTCATGGCGAAGATGCCCTGGGGCCGCTTCTGGATGAAGACGATGATGAAGACCAGCACCGCGATCTTGGCCAGCACGGCGCCGGCCCAGCCTTCGATGAACTTGTTGAGCAGGCCCAGGCCGAGCGCGGCGTACACCGTGCCGGCGAGCTGGCCCACGCCACCGAGCACCACCACCATGAACGAGTCCACGATGTAGTTCTGCCCGAGGTCGGGGCCCACGTTGCCGATCTGGCTCAGCGCGCAGCCCGCCAGGCCGGCGATGCCGGAGCCGAGCGCAAACGCGTAGGTGTCGATGCGCGCGGTGTTCACGCCCATGCACGAAGCGATCGGGCGGTTCTGCGTGACGCCGCGCACGAACAGACCCAGGCGCGTCTTGCCGATCATCAGCGTGACGCCCAGCAACACCGCGAGCGCGAAGCCGATGATGATGATGCGGTTCCAGGGCAGGTTGAGGTTGCCCAGCAGCGTGACGCCACCGCTCATCCACGAGGGGTTTTCCACGCCCACGTTCTGCGCGCCGAACAGGCTGCGCACCGCCTGCATCAGCACCAGGCTGATGCCCCAGGTGGCGAGCAGGGTTTCCAGCGGGCGGCCGTAGAGGAAACGGATCACCGTGCGTTCCATCGCGGCTCCCACCAGGCCCGACGCGAGGAAGGCCACCGGCATGGCGACCAGCAGGTACCAGTCGAAGTACTCGGGCAGCGAGGTGCGGAAGAAGGACTGCACCAGCCAGGTGGCGTAGGCGCCGATCATGATCAGCTCGCCGTGCGCCATGTTGATCACGCCCATCAGGCCGTAGGTGATGGCCAGGCCCAGGGCGGCCAGCAGCAGGATGGACCCGAGGCTGATGCCGGTGAAGGCCTGCGCCAGCGCGCTGCCGATGGCGAGCGTGCGGTCGATGCCCCGCAGCGAGGCGCCCAGCGCAGCCTTCACGCCGATGTCGGTCTCCTTCTCGATCTGCTGCAGCAGCAGCGGGCGCACGATGGGTTGGCTGGCCTCGCCGAGCTTCTGCGCGGCGGCCAGGCGCTGCGCCGGGTCCTCGCTGGCCAGCCGCACGGCGGCCTGCGCGAGTTCGAGGGTCTGCCGTGCCTGCGCATCGAGCTGGCCCGCCAGCGCCTTGTCGATCAGGGGCAGCTGGCTGATGTCGGGCTCTTCGAAGGCGGTGCGCTGCAGCGTGCGGGCCGCTTCGCGCTGGCGCTCGGGCGGTGCGCCGAGCAGTTCCATGCCGGCCAGCGCGGTTTCCATCGCGCTGCGCAGGCGGTTGTTGATCATGACGTCGCTGGCGTCTTCGGGCAGCGTCGCGAGCTTCTCGCCGGTCACGGCATCGATGGCACCGTCGCCATCCACCAGCAGCACACGCTCGCCCTGCACACGCACGGCTTCACCGGACATCGCCTTGATCAGCGCGGATGCCTTGTCGTCGGGCTCGGCGGCGAGCCGGTTCAGGGTATCGATGCGGGCGTCGGTGTCGCCATCCACCAGCGCGAGCGCATCGGCCGGGGTGAGCGCGTGGGCGGGTGCGCTGGCTGCGAGGCACATCGCCAGCAGCAGCCGCATCAGCCATTCAACGGGGAAGGGACGCATGGGGTCCGTCTTTCAGGTCGGGGAATCAAGGCGTCCCGCCGGGCACGCGCCCAGCGGGACAGCACGGTTCACGGACACCGGCATGCCCATGGATGCCGGCGTCCTTTCCATCACATCACTTCTTCATTTCGGGCACGTTCTTCTTGCCCTTGTTCTCGGCGATGTAGTCGCTCCACGGATCGGCGACCACCGGGCCCGGCGTCTTCCACACCACGTTGAACTGGCCGTCGGCCTTGACTTCGCCGATGAACACCGGCTTGTGCAGGTGGTGGTTTTCCTTGTCCATGGTGCTGGTGAAGCCACCCGGCGCCTTGAAGGTCTGGCCGGCCATGGCGGCGATCACTTTGTCGGTGTCGGTGGATTTGGCTTTGGTCACGGCTTGGGCCCACATGTTGATGCCGATGTAGGTGGCTTCCATCGGGTCGTTGGTCAGCGGCTTGTCCTTGTGGCCAGGGATGTTCTTGGCCTTGGCGTAGGCGGCCCACTTCTTGGTGAACTCGGTGTTGGCCGGGCTCTTGATGCTCATGAAGTAGTTCCAGGCGGCCAGGTGACCCACCAGCGGCTTGGTGTCCACGCCGCGCAGCTCTTCCTCACCCACCGAGAAGGCGACCACAGGCACGTCCTTGGCCGAGAGGCCGGCGTTGCCCAGTTCCTTGTAGAACGGCACGTTGGAGTCGCCGTTGATGGTGGAGACCACGGCCGTCTTCTTGCCGGCAGAGGCGAACTTCTTGATGTTGGCGATGATGGTCTGGTAGTCGGAGTGGCCGAACGGGGTGTACTCCTCCATGATGTCCTCGTCCTTCACGCCCTTGGCCTTCAGGAAGGCGCGCAGGATCTTGTTGGTCGTGCGCGGGTAGACGTAGTCGGTGCCCAGCAGCACCCAGCGCTTGGCCGAGCCGCCGTCCTTGCTCATCAGGTATTCCACCGCGGGAATGGCCTGCTGGTTGGGCGCGGCACCGGTGTAGAACACGTTCTTGCTCAGCTCTTCGCCTTCGTACTGCACCGGGTAGAACAGCAGGCCGTTGGCCTCTTCCACCACCGGCAGCACCGACTTGCGCGACACCGAGGTCCAGCAGCCGAAGATCACGGCGACCTTGTCCTGCGTCAGCAACTGCTTGGTCTTCTCGGCAAACAGCGGCCAGTTGGAGGCCGGGTCCACCACCACGGGCTCGAGCTTCTTGCCCAGCAGGCCGCCCTTGGCGTTGATCTCGTCGATGGCCATCAGCACCGTGTCCTTGAGCACGGTCTCCGAAATGGCCATGGTGCCCGAGAGGCTGTGCAGCACACCGACCTTGATGGTCTCCTGTGCGTGGGCGCTCAGGCCGGTGAAACCGAGCGTGGCAACCGTGGCGGCTGCGGCCAGGGTCTTGAGGGTGAATCGACGGGCGTTGTGGTTTGTCTTCGACATGGCGCTTCTCCAGTGTTCCAGGTGGTCCCTTGAGAGGGGTGTTTGGCGCCGCCGGCTGCCCTCTTCGGGCGTGGCACAGCGGACAACTGGATGCTAGGGAAGAGCCCGGGGGGCGTATGTACGCCGGGTGGCGTACGTGGGTGGCGTACCGCTCAGCCCCCGTGCTGCGGCTGCAGCAGCGGCACGCGGTTGATCGCCATGGCGGCGGCCGCGGTGCGGGTTTCGACGCCGAGTTTGGCGTAGATGCGTTCCAGGTGCTTCTTCACCGTGGCGGGGCTCGATCCCAGGATGTCGCCGATGTCGCGGTTGATCTTGCCCTTGACCACCCAGTACAGCACCTCGGCCTCGCGCGCGGTCAGGCCGAAGGCACCGGCCAGGCTGGAGAGCACGCTGGCGTCCGAGGTTTCCTGCATCACGATGAGCCAGTCACCGCTCTCTTCGCCGCCGTCTTCCCCCGCGCCCTCGCCGTCCTGGTCGCCCACGCGCTGGTGCAGGCGGAAGGTGAGGCGGCGCGGGCCGTGCTCGAGCGTGAGGCGCGGCGGCTCGCGCTGGTCCAGCGCCTCGCCGAGGTGGCGGCGCAGCCACTGCAGCACCGCGGGCGGCGTGGTCGGCGCCTCGGTGCCGCAGTAGTTCCGCAACAGGTCGCGCGCCAGCGGCGTCTGCCACATCAGGCGGCCGTCGCGCTCGCGCACGGTGATGGTGGCGTAGCCGAAGGCGTCGAGCGCGTTGCGCGCCTGGCTGCGCTCCACCGCGCCCTGGCGCACGTGGCGCGCGGTGCGCAGGTGCACACCCATGCGCGCCATCACCTCGCGCGGCTTGATCGGCTTGGTCACGTAGTCGGCGCCGCCGGCGTCGAGAGCGGCCACCAGGTGCTCGGTGTCGGTGAGGCCGGTCATGAAGATGATGGGAATGTGCGCGGTGGCGGCCTGCGCCTTGAGCCGGCGCGCCACCTCGAAGCCGTCGATGCCGGGCATCACCGCGTCGAGCAGCACCACGTCGGGCACGGCCTGGGTGGCGCGGCGGATCGCGCTCTCGCCGTCGAGCGCCACCAGCACGGTGTAGCCGGCCTCGTCCAGCGCGTCGTGCAGCGGCGCGACGTTGTCGGGCACGTCGTCGACGATCAGCACCACCAGCGCGTCGGTCAGCGGCAGCACGCTGGCACCCGCCGGGGCCTGCGGGGGCGGCAGGGGTTCAACCGGGTGCGACATCATGGCCTTGCAGCAATTGCTGTTCGATGGTTTCAAAACGGAACTCGCGCGCCAAGGTGCGCAGGCCCTGCGCGAACGCGGCCTGCTCGGGGCGGCGCTGCACCCAGTCGTCGAGCCACTGCACGATGCCCTTGTAGTAACCCAGGCGCACCAGTTCGAGCAGGGGCTCGATCTCGGCGCGGCTGGCGGGCACGGCGCGGGCCGCGGCGGTCTCGGCCGGCAGGGCGCGCGCGGCGTCCTCGATCCAGACCAGCGAGAGGCGCTGGCCGAGCCAGGTCAGCAGGTCGTCGCGCCGCACGGGCTTGATGAAGAAGTCCTGCGGGCGGTGGCCGAGGTCGTTGTCGAGGCCCTTGTCGAAGGCGTTGGCCGAGACGATGGCCAGCGGCACCGCGCCCCAGCCGCGCGCGCGCAGGCGGCGCAGCGTCTCCCAGCCGTCGATGCCGGGCATGGCCAGGTCCATGAAGACGGCGTGCGGCGCGCCCGGGTCGCCGGGCTGCAGGCCGTCGAGCAGGGCCAGCGCGTCGAAGCCGCTGGTGGCCAGCATCACCTCGAAGCCCAGCGGGGTGAGCCAGCGCGCGAGCAGCTCGCGGTCGGCCTCCTCGTTGTCGACCACCAGCACGCGCCGGCGCGCGCCGGCATAGCCCGCGTGCTGCGGCAGGGCCACCGGGGCCGGCAGCTGCACGCCGTGCAGCTCGGGCAGGAACAGGCGCACGGTGAACACCGAGCCCTGGCCCGGCGTGCTGCGCACCGTCATCTCGCCACCCATGAGGTCGGTGAGCATCTTGGCGATGGTCAGGCCCAGGCCGGTGCCGGTGGACGGGCCCGGCGCGCTGGCCTCGCCCTGCCCGCGAGCGAATGGCTCGAACACGCGCTCCAGGTCCTGCGCGCCCATGCCGGGCCCGGTGTCGTGCACCTCGAACTGCGCCATCTCGCGCGCGTGGGTCACGCGCAGGCGCACCTCGCCGCTGCGGGTGAACTTCACCGCGTTGCCCAGCAGGTTGATGAGGATCTGGCGCAGGCGCTTTTCGTCGGCGCGCACGGTGTCGGGCAGGCGGCTGCCGGCGTCGAACACGAAGCGCAGGCCCTTGGCCGCGGCCTGCAGCTCGAACATGCTGGCCACCTCCTGCATGGCGCCGGCAAAGGCCATGGGCCGCACCTCGAGCGCGAGCTTGCCCGACTCGATGCGCGCGATGTCCAGCGTGCCCTCGATCAGCGAGAGCAGGTGCTCACCGCCGCGGTGAATCACGCGGATGGCCTGCGCCCGGTGTGGCGCCACGCCCGTGTCTTCCTGCAGCAGCTGGGCGTAGCCCAGGATGCTGTTGAGCGGCGTGCGCAGCTCGTGGCTGATGGTGGAGATGTAGCGCGTCTTGGCCTGGTTGGCCTGCTCGGCCGCGCGGCGCGCCTGCTGCAGGGCTTCGTCGGTGCGCTGGTGCGATTCGATTTCCTGCATGAGCAGGCGCGTCTGCCGGTTCGACTCTTCCTGCGCCACCTCGCGGCTCTTGTGCGCCAGCACCAGCCACCAGGCCACGGTGGCGGCAATGAGCAGCAGCACCGCGTACACGCGCACGAAGCCCGAGCGCAGTGCGGCGTCGAGCAGCGAGGTGTTGGCGGCCACGCCCAGGCCCTGGGCCAGGCCTTCCACTTCCTGCCGGTACAGCAGGCCAAGCACGGCCGCGAGCAGCGGCGCGACCACCATCATGAGCAGCAGGTAGTGTGCGAGCCCGGCTTCGAGGTAGGGCCAGACGCCGCGCGGCAGCACGCGGCGCAGCGCCGCCATCCACTGCTCGGACAGGCGCGCGTGCGGCTTGCACAGGTCGCCACAGCGCGCGTCCAGCGTGCAGCAGAGCGAGCAGATGTGGCCCTGGTAGGCCGGGCAGTGGGCCATGTCGGGCGCCTCGTATTCGCGCTCGCAGATCACGCACTTGAGAACACCACCCGCGCCGCCTGCGGCGTCACCCCCCTGAAGGGGGGCAACACCCGCAGCGTGGCGAAGCCAGATCCGCGGTGTTTCTGGGGTTGCACCCCCTTGTACGCCACCACTCCTGGCGATGTAGTAGCGCCCCTTGGTCAACCACGCGATCGCCGGCGCCGCGACCAAGGCCGTCACCATCGCAATGACGGCAGAGAAGGCCTGCGCCATCGAGCCCAGCAGGCCCATGTGCGCGACGATGGACAGCGCCGAGGCCAGGCCCATGGCGCCCACGCCCACCGGGTTGATGTCGTACAGGTAGGCGCGCTTGAATTCGATGCCCTTGGGCGACCAGCCCAGCGGCTTGTTGATCACCAGGTCGGCCACCACCGCCATGATCCAGGCGATGGCGATGTTGGAGTACAGGCCCAGCACCTCGCCCAGCGCCTGGAACACGTTCATCTCCATCAGCATGAAGGCGATCAGCGTGTTGAACACCACCCACACCACGCGGCCCGGGTGGCTGTGCGTGATGCGCGAGAAGAAGTTGCTCCAGGCCAGCGAGCCGGCGTAGGCGTTGGTGACGTTGATCTTGAGCTGCGACACCACCACGAACAGGGCCGTGGCCGCCACCGCCCAGCCGTAGTCGGAGAACACGTACTCGTAGGCGGCCAGGTACATCTGGTTGGGGTCGACCGCGCGCTCGGTCGGCACCATGTGGGTGATGGCGAGGTAGGCCAGCAGCGCGCCGCCCAGCATCTTGACCACGCCCAGGATTACCCAGCCCGGCCCGCCGGCCAGCACGCCGGCCCACCAGCGCAACGCCTTGCCCGGCTCCTTCGCGGGCATGAAGCGCAGGTAGTCGGCCTGCTCGCCCATCTGCGTGATCAGCGCAATGCCCACCGTGAGCGCCGCACCAAACAGGTGCCAGTCAAAGGCCGCGCCCGCACCAGACTCGCCCCCATATCGCACCACGTTGGTGAAGGTTTCGGGCGCCATCCAGGCCACCGCCCCAAAAGGCACCACCATCATCACGATCCACAGCGGCTGGGTCCAGACCTGGAAGCGGCTGATGACCGAGACGCCGTGCGTCACCAGTGGAATGACGACCAGCGCGCAGATGAGGTAGCCCCAGGCCGGCGGGATGTCGAGCGCGAGCTCGAGCGCATAGGCCATCACCGCGGCCTCGAGCGCGAAGAAGATGAAGGTAAAGGTGGCGTAGATCAGCGAGGTGATGGTCGAGCCGATGTAGCCGAAGCCCGCGCCGCGCGTGAGCAGGTCCATGTCGACCCCGTGGCGCGCGGCGTAAACGCTGATGGGCAAACCGGCCAAAAAGATGATCAGGCCGGTGCACAGGATCGCCAGCGCCGCGTTCACGAAGCCGTATTGCACCAGCAGCGTGGCGCCGACGGCTTCGAGGATGAGGAAGGAGGCCGCGCCGAACGCGGTGTTGGCGACGCGCCATTCGCTCCATTTGCGAAAGCGCTGCGGCGTGTAGCGCAGCGCGTAGTCTTCCATGGTCTCGCTGCCGACCCAGCTGTTGTAGTCACGGCGCACCTTGATGATGCGCTGCGGCGCGTCCTGTCCCGCCTGCGCGGGGGCCACGGGCACGGGGGGAAGGTCGGGCACGGCGGTGTTCACACCGGGATTTCGCAGCTTTCATGCCACGCCCCGTTTCGGGGGCTTGCCGGGGGCACGGGAATTGCTGTTTCATGGACGGCTTGTATGCTCAGGCACCACCGACGATCACGCACCACCATGGAACTGACTCCGCGCGAAAAAGACAAGCTGCTGATCTTCACCGCGGCCCTGCTGGCCGAGCGCCGCAAGGCCCGTGGGCTCAAGCTGAACTACCCCGAAGCCGTCGCCCTGATCAGCGCGGCCGTGATGGAAGGCGCGCGCGACGGCAAGACCGTGGCCCAGCTCATGAGCGAAGGCCGCAACGTGCTCACCCGCGCCGACGTGATGGAGGGCATCGCCGAGATGATCCCGGACATCCAGGTGGAAGCGACTTTCCCCGATGGCACCAAACTCGTCACGGTCCATCAACCGATCGTGTGACCCCATTCAGGATTCAGGAGACCTCCATGGCTTTTTCCTCTTTCATCAAACGCGGCCTGCCCGCCCTCGCGCTCGCTGCGCTGTCGTTTTCAGCCGCCGCCCACGTGGGCGATGCCGAAGCCCATGGCGGCTTCCTCACCGGCTTCCTGCACCCCATCACCGGTCTGGACCACCTGGCCGCCATGCTGGCCGTGGGCGTGTGGAGCGCCATGACCACGAAACGCCTCTGGATCGCTCCGGTGTCCTTCGCCGCCCTGCTGCTGGCGGGCGCGCTGCTGGCGCAGGCCGGCGTGGCCTTTCCGGCCATCGAGCCGATGATCGCGGCGTCCATGCTTGTGGTGGGCCTGCTGCTGGCCGCGCAAGTGAAACTGCCCGAGGCGACGGGCGCGGTGCTGGTGGGGGCCTTCGCGCTGTTTCATGGCGCCGCACACGGACAGGAGCTTGTGGACGGCAGCGCGCTGGCCGGCATGGTGCTGGGCACGGCCGTACTGCACTCGGTCGGCATCGCCATGGGCCTCGGCCTGAAACGCGCCAACCACTGGCTGCCGCGCATGGCCGGCGGTGTGGTCGCGCTGATGGGTCTGAACATGGGCTGGTCCCTCCTGGCCGGCTGAACACGAGGACACCGCATGATCCCCGGCGAACTCCTCACCGACGCGGGCGAACACACGCTCAACCCCGGCCGCCGCACGCTCACCCTGGTGGTGAAGAACGGCGCTGACCGACCGATCCAGGTGGGCTCGCACTACCACTTCGCCGAGACCAATGGCGCGCTCGATTTCGACCGCACCGCCGCGCGCGGCATGCGGCTGAACATCGCCAGCGGCACCGCGGTGCGCTTCGAGCCCGGCCAGCAGCGCACGGTGGAGCTGGTGGACTACGCGGGCGACCGCATCGTTCACGGCTTTCGCGGCCTGACGCAAGGGAAGCTCTGAACATGGCCACCATCCCCCGCAGCGCCTACGCCGACATGTTCGGCCCCACCGTGGGCGACCGCCTGCGCCTGGCCGACACCGGCCTGATGATCGAGATCGAGAAGGACTTCACCCTGGCCGCGGGCGGCTACGGCGAAGAGGTGAAGTTCGGCGGCGGCAAGACCATCCGCGACGGCATGGCGCAGAGCCAGCGCACGCGCGCCGAGGGCGCGGTGGACACGGTGATGACCAACGCGGTGATCGTCGACCACTGGGGCATCGTCAAGGCCGACATCGGCCTCAAGGGCGGGCGCATCGTCGCCATCGGCAAGGCCGGCAACCCCGACACCATGCCCGGCGTGGACATCGTCATCGGACCGGGCACCGAGGTCATCAGCTGCGAGGGCCACATCGTCACGGCCGGCGGCATCGACAGCCACATCCACTTCATCTGCCCGCAGCAGGTCGACGAGGCGCTCACCTCGGGCATCACCACCATGCTGGGCGGCGGCACCGGCCCGGCCACCGGCACCTTCGCCACCACCTGCACGCCCGGCCCCTGGCACATCGAGCGCATGCTGCAGGCGGCCGACGGCCTGCCCATGAACCTGGGCTTCCTGGGCAAGGGCAACGCCAGCCTCCCCGCCGCCCTGCACGAGCAGATCAACGCCGGCGTGATCGGCCTCAAGCTGCACGAGGACTGGGGCACCACGCCCGCGGCCATCGACAACTGCCTGAGCGTGGCCGAAGCAGCCGACGTGCAGGTGGCGATCCACAGCGACACGCTCAACGAATCGGGCTTCGTGGAGAACACCATCGCCGCCACCAAGGGCCGCAGCCTCTGCGCCTTCCATACCGAAGGCGCGGGCGGCGGCCACGCGCCCGACATCCTGCGCGTGGTCGGCGAGGCCAACTTCCTGCCCTCGTCCACCAACCCGACCATGCCCTACACCGTCAACACGCTGGACGAGCACGTGGACATGCTGATGGTGTGCCACCACCTCGACGCCGGCATCGCCGAGGACCTGGCCTTCGCCGAGAGCCGCATCCGCCGCGAGACCATCGCGGCCGAGGACATCCTGCACGACATGGGCGCCATCAGCATGATGAGCAGCGACAGCCAGGCCATGGGCCGGGTGGGCGAGGTCATCATCCGCACCTGGCAGGCGGCCGACAAGATGAAGAGCCAGCGCGGCACCCTGCCCGGCGACAGCGCGCGCCACGACAACTTCCGCGTCCGGCGCTACATCGCCAAGTACACGATCAACCCGGCCATCGCGCACGGCATCTCGCACATCGTGGGTTCGCTCGAGGTCGGCAAGTGGGCCGACCTGGTGGTGTGGAAGCCGGCCTTCTTCGGCGTGAAGCCGGCGCTGGTGCTCAAGGGCGGCAGCATCGCGCTGGCCGCCATGGGCGACCCCAACGCCTCCATCCCCACGCCGCAGCCGGTGCACTACCGGCCCATGTTCGGCAGCTTCGGCGGCGCCATGGCAAAAAGCAGCCTCACCTTCGTCTCGCAGGCCGGGCTGGCTGCGGGCGTGGGCGAGCGCTTCGGGTTGCAGAAAACGCTGGCCGCCGTGCAGGGCTGCCGCGGCGTGACCAAGGCCCACATGGTGCACAACAGCCTGCTGCCGAAGATGGAGATCGACCCGCAGACCTACGCCGTGCGCGCCGACGGCGTGCTGCTGACCTGCGAACCCGCCACGCGCTTGCCCATGGCGCAGCGCTATTTCCTGTTCTGACCCGATAGATACTTTTTCCATGTTGCAAGTCTCCAAGCTGATCCCCCAGGGCAAAGGCCTCGCGACGCCGCTGGTGCAGCGCGCCGCGCGCCTGGTGCTGGACTGGGACATCCGCCAGAAAAGCCGTTTCGATGCCACCGCCTCCGACGAGCGCCACGTGGGCGTGTTCCTGCCACGCGGCACCGTGGTGCGCGGCGGTGACGTGCTGCTCACGCAGGACGGCTCGCTGCTGCGCGTGGTGGCCGCGCCCCAGCCGGTGCTGCGCATCACCGCCTGCCCCGACCACCCCGAGCGCGAGCAGGCCTTCGACCTGATGCGTGCGGCCTACCACCTGGGCAATCGGCACGTGCCGATCGAGCTGCAGCCCGACCACCTCAAGATCGAACCCGACCACGTGCTGGCCGACATGCTGCGCGCCATGCACCTCACCGTGGTGGAAGCGCGCGAGCCCTTCGAGCCCGAGGCCGGCGCCTATGGCGCGCACCACGCCGCCGCACCGGGCCACGACCATGGTCATGGGCACAGCCATGCGCCCACCCCGGGGCATGCACACCCGCACCACGCCCACGGACATGACCACGGCTGAGGCGGGCGCCGGCGCGCGCTCGGCTGCGAGCCTGCTGCAAATCCTCTGGCTGGCCTCGCCGGCGTTGCCGGTGGGCGGCTTCTCGTATTCCGAAGGGCTCGAATCCGCGGTCGATGCGGGCCTGGTGCACGACGAGGCCAGCGCCGCCGCCTGGCTCACCGACCAGCTGCACCTGGGCCTGGCGCGCAGCGACCTGGCCGTGGTGGCGATGGCCATCCCGGCCTGGCGCGCCGGCGACCTGGCGCGCATCAACGAGCTCAACCACTGGGTGCTGCAGACGCGCGAGACCGTCGAATTCCGCCTGCAGACCGAGCAGATGGGCCGCTCGCTGCTCGAATGGTCGCGCCAGCTCGGCGAGCTCGGCGCGGGCGTGTTCGAACAACTGCAGGCGGCGCAACTCAACCCGCCCACCTACCCCGTGGCCTGCGCCTGCGCGGCCGCGAGCGCGCAGGCCAGCGTGCGCGACAGCCTGGTGGGCTATGCCTTCGGCTGGGCCGAGAACCTGGTGCAGGCCTCGATCAAGTCGGTGCCACTGGGCCAGAGCGCGGGCCAGCGCACGCTGGCGCGGCTGGCGCTGGAAATTCCGCTGGCGGTGGACCACGCCCTCGCGCTGCCCGACGACGCGCGCCAGGCCTTCACGCCGCTGCTGGCCATCCTGTCGGCGCGCCACGAAACGCAGTACTCTCGCCTGTTCCGATCATGACCCGGTCTTGCCCGCTCTCCCCCTGGGAGAGGGCCGGGGTGAGGGCACCGCCCGAGCCGATTCCACAACGAGGAGACACCACATGACCGCCCTGCACCACATCCCCCACCGCACCAAGCTCCTGCCGCCGCTGCGCGTGGGCATCGGCGGCCCGGTCGGCTCGGGCAAGACCACGCTGCTGGAAATGCTCTGCAAGGCCATGCGCGAGCGCTACGACCTGATCGCCATCACCAACGACATCTACACCAAGGAAGACCAGCGCATCCTCACCGTGAGCGGCGCGCTCCCGGCCGAACGCATCATGGGCGTGGAGACCGGTGGCTGCCCGCACACCGCGATCCGCGAGGACGCCTCGATCAACCTCGAGGCGATCGACCGCATGCTGGGCCAGTTCCCCGACGCCGACGTCGTGTTCATCGAGAGCGGCGGTGACAACCTCGCCGCGACCTTCAGCCCCGAGCTGAGCGACCTCACGATCTACGTGATCGACGTCGCCGCGGGCGAGAAGATTCCGCGCAAGGGCGGCCCCGGCATCACCAAGAGCGACCTGTTCGTGATCAACAAGACCGACCTGGCGCCGCACGTGGGCGCCGACCTGGAGGTGATGAAGGCCGACACCGCGCGCATGCGGCCCGACGCCGCGCGCCGGCCGTGGGTCATGACCAACCTCAAGACGCTGGCCGGGGTGGACGAGGTGGTGCGCTTCATCGAGACGCGCGGCATGCTGCGCGCGGCCGCGCACGAGCCGGTGCCGGCCTGACCGGCACCCGGACCGCCTCCGGCGTCACGTGCCAGACGACCCCTGCGTGCGGTTGACCGGTGCATGCCGCGGGCAGGCAGACACCAGCCAGCCCATGCCCAGGGCCAGCACCACCGACGTGATTTCCGCCGTGCGCATCGGCAGGTAGCGCTGGGTCCACTCGCACGCGAAGGCGAGCAGTGCCGTGCAGACCGTCATGCCCACGACCAGGGCACCGTTGCGCACGGTGCACCAGATGATGGCGCCCAGACAGAGGCACTCGAAGACCCGTGCCGTGAGGGTGGCCTGCACCGAGTTCGACAAGGCCGACGCAAAGGGTATCCAGGACATGGCGGCCGGTGGATCGCGCCATTGCCAGGGCCATACCGCCTCGAGCAGGTAGGTCGCCAGCGCCACCGATGCCGCGCCGGCCCAGCGCGCACCGTCGGTCCATCCGTCCATCCAGCGCCACAACAGACCGCCGACTGCGATGCCCGCCACGCCCGCCACTCCGGGTGACTGGTCCACGATCAGGAACTTGCCCGCGCAGGCCGCCAGCGCCGCCAGCAAGGCCCACTGGCGCGCGCGCTGCGCCTGGCCCGCGCTGCGCGCCAGCTCGGCCACCGCGGTCAAGCCGATCACCGCCATGCCCGCATGCAGGCCCATGCGCCTGGGCTGCCAGGCGTCCTGTTGCCACAGGGACTTGACGTTGTGCACGACCGACGAGACATCGAACGTCGGGATGAGCGGGTACAACTCGGCCAGCAGCCATAAAGCGATCAGCGCCAGCGCGAACCGGTCCGCATGGGCCCACGGCCGGTACCTGTCGCTCGCGAGCACGTGCCCGATGCGCGCGCGGGCCGCCCTGCCCAGCCACCAGCCCAGTCCGTGGCCGGCCATGTTGAAGACCACGTCGGACAGCGCCGGTGTGCGGGGCAGGTACTTCTGCAGCCATTGCAGGCCCGCTGCCAGCACCAGGGCCCACAGCGTCCACAGCCAGACATGGCGCCAGCGCTGGCCTGAGCGCGCAGGCCAGGCCCACCCCGCGAGCACGCCCAGCGGCAGAAACAGGAGGATGTTCTCGACCAGATCGACCAGGCCCACGGGACCGACCCAGACAAACGCTCGCGGTTCGGCGAAGTGCCAGCGAAAAGGGAAAAGCGACCCATACACGATGAGCAGGACCACCAGCCCCACCGCGACCCGGTGGCTTCTGGAGCCAGCGTCGACAGAATTCATGCGCGCCCTCTGCATCGAACACCCCGCCACGGGACGGGCACCCCATCCACCCTGGACTGGACCCCGCAATCATGACGCAAGCCCGATGCCATGCCCGCGCCCCTGCGCGAGCGCAGGCTAAAATCCACCCCTTGCACACGCGCCCGGAGACTTGGGTGAGCGGTTTAAACCAGCAGTCTTGAAAACTGCCGACCCGCAAGGGTCCGTGAGTTCGAATCTCACAGTCTCCGCCAGACACAAAAACACCAACGGGCCTCAAGGGCCCGTTGGTGTTTTTGCTGGAACATGAAGCGCCGCCATGGGCATCGCCTTTCAGTGACCGGTGAAACAAACCCGGGTGAGATGGCTCGGAAGGTCAGTCAGGGGCAACCCAACCATCTCACCCTGCGGGTCGCCATCACTGCTGGACCATGCCAACGGTGGTGGAACTGCCCACGGCACGCAGACCGGCCTGGCGCACTTGCTCGGCTTGTTGCGGCGTGGCGATCACGGGGTACTTGCCGTCGGCCACTTCCACCAGACCCAGGCGCTGGGCTTCGTTCAGTTCGGCCAGCACTTGCGCGCGGGTCTTGCCGGGGCCGGTGGGCACTTCGAACTTGACGATGTCGGTGTCGACCAGGCGACCGGCGTCACGGGCGGCGCGGGCTTCGGCCAGCACTTCGGCGCGGGTGGCGGTGGAGCCCACGGGCACGTTGAACTTCACGATGTCGGTGTCGGGCAGCTGGCCGGCGTCGCGGGCGGCGATGGCCTGGGCTTGCACCTCGGCGCGGGTCAGCGGCGCGGTCTGGGCCATGGCGGCACCGGCGGTGGCGGTGAGCACGAGGGGGAGAAGGATGCGGGTCGAGAGTTTCATGATGATTCCTTGTGAGAGGGTGTTTGGAAGGGCTGGTGTGCCGCTTTGTGTTCGGCACAGGAGAGACTGTAGAAACCGGGTCTGTCGTTTTCCGAACGCGAGAATTACCGATTCGTAATGGAGTAATGAAGGCATTTCCATGACAATTGCATCCACGCACAGCGCCATGGCGGCGCTGCCCCCTCCACCCCCATCAAGCCCTTCTCATGCGCGTGCTGGTCATTGAAGACGAATCCAAGCTGGCGGACTACGTCAAGCGGGGTCTCTCCGAGGCCGGCTATACCGTGGACGTGGCGCGCGACGGCATCGAGGGGCGCTACCTCGCGCTGGAAGGCGACTACCAGCTCGTGGTGCTCGACATCATGCTGCCCGGCATCGACGGCTTCGGCGTGCTCTCGGCCCTGCGCGAGAAGCGCAACACACCGGTGCTGATGCTCACCGCGCGCGACCGCGTGGAAGACCGCGTGCAGGGCCTGCAGTCTGGCGCGGACGACTACCTCGTCAAGCCCTTTGCCTTCTCCGAACTGCTGGCCCGCGTGGCCGCCCTGCTGCGCCGCGGCCCCGGCGCCACCACCGAGGCGGCCAACACCCGCATGGCGGTGTGCGACCTGGAGATGGACCTGCTCAGCCGCAAGGCCTGGCGCGCCGGGCAGCGCCTCGATCTCACGGCCAAAGAGTTTTCGCTGCTCGCCCTGCTGGCTCGCCGCAAGGGGCAGATCCTCTCGCGCACCACCATCGCCGAGCAGGTGTGGGACATGAACTTCGATTCCGACACCAACGTGGTCGAGGTGGCCGTGCGCCGCCTGCGCTCGAAGATGGACGACCCCTTCAAGCCCAAGCTGCTGCACAACGTGCGCGGCATGGGTTATGTGCTGGAGGAACGCACATGAACACCACGGCGCTGGACACCCCCCGCGTGGGCGACGCGCCGGCGGACACGCCCTGCACCTACTCCATCGGCCGGCGGCTCTCGCTGCTGCTGGCGATCCAGACCGTCATCGGCCTGGGCGTGCTGCTGGCCTTCATCTACGGCGCGACCTCCATGCTCTTCATGGCCAAGCACGAGGAAGAGCTGCGCAGCTATTCGAGCGTGCTGGTCGACGTGCTGCGCGAGGCCGAGGCCGAAGGGGGCGAGGCCGAGGTCAAGGCCAAGCTGGTCTGGCTGGCGGAACGGCGTCCGGGCACTTTCGTGCAGATGCGGCGCGCCGACGGCAGCGAGTTCTACCGCGATGCTGCACCCACCTTCGACGTGAACCATCCCAGCGCCCGTGGCACGGACTTCACCGTGCCGATGAAAAATGGCGGCACGCTGCAGGGCCTGCTGGTGCTGGACTGCTCGCAGGACGCCAAGACCGCCAGGCGCATGGCCCTGCTGCTGGTGGGCGCCGTGCTCGCCGGTGCCGCCCTGGTGGGCTGGGGCACGTTCTGGCGTGTGCGCTGCAGCCTGCGCCCCCTGCTCGACCTGGCCGCGCAGACCAAGGCCATCGACGCGCGGCGCCTGGGCCAGCGGCTCTCGCTGGACGAGACCGCGGAAGAGCTGCAGCCCCTGATCGACCAGTTCAACGGCCTGATGCACCGCGTCGAGCGCACCTACGTGCAGCTCGAAGGCTTCAACGCTGACGTGGCCCACGAGCTGCGCACACCGCTGGCCAACCTGATCGGCCACACCGAGGTCGCGCTCAGCCGCGAGCGCAGCGTGGCCGAGCTTGAAGAAACGCTGCACTCCAACCTGGAGGAACTGCACCGCATGGCAGCCATCGTCAACGACATGCTGTTCCTCGCGCAGGCCGACCGCGGGGTGAAGGCGCGGCGCGGCGCGCCGGTGAGCCTGGCGCAGCTGGTGCAGCAAGTGGTGGAGTTCCACGAGGCACCGATGGAAGAGCGTGGCCTGAGCGTTGTGGTCGAGGGCGATGCGCGGCTCTCGGTGGACGAGCCGCTGATCAAGCGCGCGCTGTCCAACCTGCTGGGCAATGCCATCCGCTACGCCGACCAGGGCACGCGGCTGTGCGTGCGCATCGCGCGCGAGTCCGGTGGTGGCGTGCGCCTGTGGGTGGAAAACGCCGGGCCGTCGATCGAGCCTGAGCACCTGCCGCGCCTGTTCGACCGCTTCTTCCGCGCCGACGCCGCGCGCTGCGAGATGGAGAAACCGCATCACGGCCTGGGCCTGTCCATCGTCGCGGCGATCGCGCGCATGCACGACGGTTTCCCGGCGGCCGAGTCCAGCGGTGGCACCACGCGCGTGGGTTTCAGCCTGCACGGCACCGACGCCGCGAAACCGGCCTGAGCCGCTTCAGTCCGCCAGGAAGATTGCCTGCAGGTCGCTGAGGAAATCGAAGCCACGCTCGGTGGGCCAGACGCGCGCCGCGTCGCGCGCGATCAGCCCCTTCTGCACCGCCAGCGCCAGCCCGGGCTCGATGCTGGAGAGCGGCAGGCCGGTGCGCTCCATGAACTGCTGCAGCGTGAAGCCGTCCTTGAGCCGCAGCGCGTTGAGCATGAACTCGAACGGCAGCGCCTTGCGAGGCACCTCGTCGGCGCTCACCACCGCATTGCCACTCATCGCACGTTCCATGTACAGGCGCGGCTCCCGCACCCGCACCGGCCGCGCCACGCGATGGGCGAAGCTGAGCTTGCCGTGCGCGCCCGCGCCGATGCCCAGGTAGTCGCCGAACTGCCAGTAGTTCAGGTTGTGCCAGCACTGGTGCCCCTCGCGCGCATAGGCCGAGACCTCGTAGCGCTTCAAGCCAGCCTGCCCGGTGAGTTCGGTGATGCGGTCCAGCATGTCCCAGGCCTCGTCTTCCGGTGGCAGCGCGGGCGGGTACTTGGCGAAATACGTGTTGGGCTCGAGCGTGAGGTGGTAGATGGAGATGTGCGGCGGCGCGAACGACAGCGCGGTGCGCACGTCGGCCTCGCAGTCGGCCAGGGTCTGCCCGGGCAGCGCGTACATCAGGTCGAGGTTGAAGGTGTCGAAGGCCTGCGAGGCCTCCTCCACCGCGGCCAGGGCCTGGTCGCGGTCGTGCACGCGGCCCAGCGCCTTGAGGTGCGCGTCGTTGAAGCTCTGCACGCCGATCGACAGGCGCGTGACGCCCGCGGCGCGATAGGCGCGGAAACGGTCCTTCTCGAAGGTGCCCGGGTTGGCCTCGAGCGTGACCTCGGCGTCGGCCTCCAGCCGCAGCAGGGCGCGCACCTCGCCCAGCAGGCGGTCGATCGCCGCGGGCGAGAACAGGCTGGGCGTGCCACCGCCGATGAACACGCTGTGCACCGTGCGCCCCCAGATCAGCGGCAGCGACGCCTCGAGGTCGGCGCGCAGGGCATCGAGGTAGGCGGTCTCGGGCAGGTCCTCACCGGCTGCGGCGGTGGCGCTCCATTCGTGCGAGTTGAAGTCGCAGTAGGGGCACTTCTTCAGGCACCAGGGCAGGTGGATGTAGAGCGAGAGCGGCGGCAGGCTGGTCAGCTGCAGCGTACCGGGGCGCATCCAGTGGCGCACGTCGTTCCAGGCCACATCGGCCCTGGCCGCCGCGCCCGCGCCGGGCAGACCACCGGGCCAGGACACCGGCTTTTCGGTGCTCATGGCGTGGCGCGGGGCGCGGCGGGCGCGAACCAGCGCTCGCGCATCAGTTCGAGCATCTGCTGCGCCGCGCGGCCCCGGTGGCTGTTCGCGTTCTTCACCTCGGTGGGCAACTGCGCGAAGGTCTTGCCAAACGCGGGCAGGTACATCACCGGATCAAACCCGAAGCCGTTGTCACCGATGGGCTGCTGCGTGATGAGCCCGGGCGCGCGGCCCGTGGCCACGAGCGGCTCGGGGTCGTCGGCGCTGCGCAGCGCCACCAGGGTGCTCACCAGGGCAGCACGCCGATCGGTCACGCCGGCCATCTGCTCCAGCAGCGCGCGCACGTTGTGGTCGTCGCCCTTGGGGTAGCCGAACTGCGTGGCGTAGTACGCGGTGTCCACGCCGGGCAGGCCGCCGAAGGCCTCGACGCACAGGCCGGCATCGTCGGCCAGCGCCGGCAGGCCACTTTCGCGCGCGGCGTGCCGCGCCTTGGCCAGCGCGTTCTCCACGAAGGTGCGGTGCGGTTCGGGCGCCTCGGGGATGTTCAACTCGGCCTGGCGCACCAGCTCCACGCCGAGCGGCGCGAACAAGGCCTGCAGCTCGGCGAGCTTGCCCGCGTTGTTGGAGGCCAGGACCAGCTTCATGCCTTTGGCAATCCCAGCGCCTGGCGTTGCAGCGCCACCAGCTCGTCCACGCCCTTCTCCGCCAGCGCCAGCAGCGCGTCCATCTCCTGACGGGTGAAGGGCGCGCCTTCGGCCGTGCCCTGCACTTCGATGAAATGCCCGGCGCCGGTCATCACCACGTTCATGTCGGTGTCGCAGGCCGAGTCTTCCACGTACTCCAGGTCAAGCAGCGCCTGGCCCTTGAGCATGCCCACGGAGATCGCGGCCACGTGGCCCTTGATCGGCGACTTCGCCAGCTTGCCGTCGGCGATCAGTTTCGTGACCGCGTCGTGCGCCGCCACGAAAGCGCCGGTGATGCTCGCGGTGCGGGTGCCGCCGTCGGCCTGGATCACGTCGCAGTCGAGCGCAATGGTGCGTTCGCCCAGGGCCTTGAGGTCGAACACCGCGCGCAGCGAGCGGCCGATGAGGCGCTGGATCTCCTGCGTGCGCCCGCTCTGCTTGCCCTTGGCGGCCTCGCGGTCGCTGCGGGTGTGGGTGGCGCGCGGCAGCATGCCGTACTCGGCCGTCACCCAGCCTTCGCCGCTGCCGCGTTTGTGCGGCGGCACCTTCTCTTCCACCGAAGCGGTGCACAGCACCCTGGTGTCGCCGAACTCGATCAGGACCGAGCCTTCGGCATGGATGGTGTAGCTGCGGGTGATGCGCACAGGGCGCAACGCATCGGCGGCCCGTTGGCCGGGTCGGGACAAATCGCTCATGGGAAACCTCGGGAGTTCAGGAATTGCGTTCGGCCGTGCGGCGGATCGCGGCATTGATTTCAGCGATCGATTGTTCGATCGCGGCATCGTCCATGTCTTCGATGCCCGGGTCGGGCACACCCGACTGGATGGTGGAGGCAAACACGCCGTCCTCGATGTCTTCGGTGGACACGCGCGTGGTCTGGAATTCGTCGGCGGTCTCCCATTCCATGGCCAGCACGGTCACGTTGTCACAGCGCGGGCCACCCCGCTTGAGCGCCATTTCCACCAGCTCGGGCACGGCCTGCTCCAGCGGTCGCTTGGACAGCTCGGAGGTGATTTCCTCGTCGCTGACTGTGCCCCACAAGCCGTCCGAACACAGCAGCACGCGGTCGCCCTGCATCAGGTGGACCGGACCGGAGAGGTCGAACACCGGCTTGGCGGGCGAGCCCAGGCAGGTGAAGAGGATGTTGCGGTTGATGTGCTCGGTGGCCCGGCCCAGGTGCTGCTGCTGCTCCATGTAGGAGTGGTCGCGCGTGCGGGTGAGCAGCTCGCCATGGCGCACCACGTACAGGCGCGAGTCGCCGCAATGCACCCAGTTCACATGGTTGCGCTCCATCACGGCCGCCACCAGCGTGGTGCGCGGCGTGTCGAGCATGCCCTTTTCAGCGGCGTAACGGATGATCTGGTGGTGCGCGGCCATCAGCGCACTGGAGAGGAATTCCGGCACTTCGCGCACCGTGGGGTTTGCCGCCTTCTGGAAGTAGGCCGAGAAGGTCTGCAATGCCAGCTGGGCCGCCATCGCGCCTTCGGGGTGGCCGCCCATGCCGTCGGCCAGCACGAACAGGCCCGACTCGCGGGTGTAGGCATAGCCCATGCGGTCTTCGTTGCGCTCCCGGCCCCCTTGGCGGCTGATCTGGTAGACCGAAAACTTCATCGAAACTTGGTCGCGGCGTTGGTGGACTTGCGCAGGGACTTCTTGTTGTCGGACACGATGTTGTCGAACTGCAGCCGCATTTTCTCGGCCACCGTGAGCTTGGTGTAGCTGCGCTCGGTCTCGCGGCTGAGCTCCTTCTGCAGCGCAAACACCGACTGCGGACGCGACAGCGGGTCCAGCGACATGCACCACTCGACGACCTCGATCAGGTTGTCGGAGTACACGCCGCGCAGGCGCGAGAGCGCCAGCGAGAGCCGGTCCTTTTCCAGCCGCTGGGGCGCGTCGTTGGGCGGGTAGCCCTGCATGCTGGCGTAAATGCAGGCGCCGATGGCGTAGATGTCGGTCCAGGGGCCCATGGACGAGTCGCGGCGGTACATCTCGGGCGCGGCAAAACCGGGCGTGTACATCGGGCGGATGAAGTTGCCTTCCTTGCTCAGCACCTCACGCGCGGCGCCGAAGTCGATCAGCACCGAGCGGTTGTCGTCGGTCACGAAGATGTTGGCGGGCTTGATGTCCAGGTGCAGCATCTTGTGCTGGTGCACGATGCGCAGCCCGCGCAGCACCTCGTCGTACAGCGAGCGGATGGTCGACTCGCGGAACACCTTCTGCTTCTTGAGTTCGCGCGCGGTGATGATGAACTCCTGCAGGGACGCGCCCTCCAGGAAGTTCATCACCATGTAGACCGTCTCGTTTTCGCGGAAGAAATTGAGCACGCTCACCACCGACTGGTGGGAGATCTGGGCCAGCGCCCGGCCTTCTTCAAAGAAGCTCTTGAGACCGAGCCGGTAGAGCGAGAGTTTTTCCGGCTGCACCTGGGGCAGCAGCTCGCCCGGTCCGCGCGAGGCCAGGGACGAAGGCAGGTATTCCTTGACCGCCACCTGCTGGCCTTCGGTGTCCACCGCGAGGTACACCACGCCAAAGCCCCCGGCCGCCAGCTTGCGGACGATGCGGTATCCACCGATCACGGTGTCCGGCGGCAGCGGTGCGGGTTTGACCTTTGACATAATTCGGATGGATTCCGGAACGCCTTGTTTTGGACCACTCACCCTGATTGGGGCACAGTTCCATGGCAGTTTACAGCATGACCGGCTACGCCACGGCCCACTCCAGCGGGCCGGCAGCACCGGCCAGCAGCGAGTCCGGCCGCGATGC
>QZKF01000102.1 GCA_003599455.1 Comamonadaceae bacterium | reverse complement strand
GATCCAGCCCCAGCGTGATTTGGTTCATGCCCCTATCTTCTCCTCACTTCATGCCACTTGCCAGTTCAAAGAGCGTGGGGTTTTGCAGACCTTCCCTAACGCTTCCATTGAGGTGTGTCCAACCGGGCGCACTGGTCGGTCACCTCTCATGTCAAACGTAGGCGCTGGAAAGAAGCGAAGATGACATACACATTCGACATTAACCCGGAAGCTCTCAAACGACGATTCTCGATCTATGTCGTCGTCGCACAAGGAGATGGGGAGACGCTTCTGTACGTTGGCAAGACCGGTGACAACCGCGAGGGCTGCAACCCGCTCATATCGAGGTGCGGCAATCATTTCTCGTATAACAAAATACATAGCCAAGTCAGGAACAAGATCGAGGCGCATGAGAATTGGCGCTACACCTACGTCTTTGATCACTTCGACGAGTACTGCGATGACCTGGCAGAGCGCCGAGAGCGGATCGATCGAATCAACGAAATGGAACGATGGCTCAACTTGGAGATGCAAGGGATCATCGTCAATCAAACCGGTGCGCGGCTGTTGAACCCCCTTGCATCTCGCGGATACTGCAGCAGTGCTGAGAAGCAGAAGCGATCTTCGTTTCGAACTCTGGAAGCAAAGAGAAAAGTGCATAGCATCGTGGCAAAGGTAGTGCGCATCCTGCAGGGGTGTGCCAAAAAGCCCATGCGGGCGACGTGCGACGACGCACGCGCCTGATGGGCGGCGTTCGGCGTCATAAAAGTCATGTCCTCAGACGGCAAGCAGCTTGAAGCCCTCGTAGCGTTTGTTGAGCGTGAGCTCTTGCCTCCTGGTTTCAGCGTCAAGTCGAACGAGAGGGTGTTCAACGACGAAGGCGTTCAAATTGCCGAGTTCGATATTGAGGTGAACGGCAAGGTTGGCTCCACAACCATCTCTTGGCTCTTAGAGTGCCGCGATCGCCCTGGACATGGCGCCGCACCAGGAGCGTGGATTGAACAACTAGTTGGGCGCAGGATGCGCTTTGGCTTCAACAAGGTCACTGCAGTGTCCACGACCGGTTTCGCGGCAGGCGCAGTGGAATTTGCCAAGCAGCAAGGAATTGAACTCAGAGAAGTGGCGAGCCTGGATCCTAGTGAGTTCAAGGACTGGCTTCATATCACCGAAATGCGCCAGATTCGGCGCGTCACCGACCTACAGCAGGCCACCATCTTCCTCAGTCCAATGGAGATTGATGACCTGAAGAAGGCCGCAATGGACGTCATCGCCGGTGCAGCCGGAAACGATGAGATTCTTGTTTCATCATCTTCCGGCGCTCGCGCGAATCTGATCAATGCGTTCTTTAGCGCCATACAGTCAGTCGACAACGCGTTCAAAGATGTAGTGGTCGGCAAACCACTCAAGGTTCGGCTGCTATCGAGCTACCGCGATGAAGACCACTTTCTGATCGAAACTGCACTTGGTCTCGCCAAAGTCACGCAGATCGATTTTGTTGGCGAGCTTCGCGTGGAAGAGACGGTCGTGCCAGTGGTCAAGACTGCCGAGTATCGTCACGCGGGTACAGGGGAACCCATCTCTCAGCTCGCAGCCTTCGCGCCCCAGTCAATACTGGGAATGAATCTCGCGCTTGAACTTCACCGTGTGGCAGATTCTGGTGAAACTCACGTAACCATGCGACGGCTGCCAGACGACGCCTGATCCCTCGCTCAAGCGGGGCGCCAACGGCAGGCCACGAGGCCCGGGCTTGGCGTCCTGCCGTCGTCGCCCGCTTGGCTCGAACGTTCTGTCGCAAGACCATCCTTGTGGCAGTCAATCATTGGAGAAGCCCGTGAGCCATCGCAGTCTGGCCGCCGTTGTGGCGGTGGCACTTTCCGGATGCGCTATCACTCAGGACGTCACGCCCTTTAGGTTGGACCAGGGTGCCCACGACATGTGCCTTGTCCGCGATAGCTAGGTCATCCAGGATGGGTTTCATGATGTCTATGTGCGCGTCCTGGAGAAGAGGGGCTCAAGTTGCGCAGCCTCCCGGGCAAAGCCGCCTTCACGTCCTGCCCTCTGCTTGTCACGTATGAGGTCATCTACCGTTGGGACATGGCCATCCACCTGGCCCGCGCAGACCTTCGGGTCTTTGCAGAGGGCAAGGAGGTTGGGCGTGCCGTCTATGACTTCCTGTCGGGTGGTGCCAACATGAGCAAGTTCATTCGCACCGAACCCAGGCTGACCGAGCTGGTTGAACAGCTCTTTCCGAAGCTCAGGGCGCGCCTGCGCACGCACCCTAGGTCTCAGGCTGCGGCCTGACTCGCCTGCAGGCCCTCACCCGATCGCCGGCAACACCTCACCCCGGCTCTCACCAAACCCGATGCGCGCCGCGCCCGGCTTCTCGCACCAGCCGCGCAGGATGATGGCGTCGCCGTCTTCCAGGAAGGTGCGCGCCTCGCCGGTGCCGGGCAGCGGGATGCTGCGCGAGCCGCCTACGCTGAGTTCCACGATGGCGCCAGCTTCGGCCGGCGTCGGGCCCGAGATGGTGCCCGTGCCCAGCAGGTCGCCGGGCTGCAGGTTGCAGCCGCCCACGCTGTGCTGCGCCACCATCTGCGCGATGGTCCAGTACTGGTGGCGGAAGCTGGTGGCCGAGAGGCGGTCGGGTGCGATGCCGCGCTCGCGGTGCTGGCGCGATTCGAGTTGCACTTCGAGCTGCACGTCGATGACGCCCTGGCGACGGTTGGCCTCGCCTTCCAGGTAGGCCAGCGGTTGCGGGTCGCCCGCGGGCCGCTCGAATGGCAGGCGGTACGGCGCGAGCGCCTCCAGCGTCACGATCCAGGGCGATACGGTGGTGCAGAAGTTCTTGCCCAGGAAGGGGCCGAGTGGGTTCATTTCCCAGAACTGGTGGTCGCGCGCCGACCAGTCGTTGAGCAGGCACATGCCGAAGATGTGGTCCTCGGCCTCGGCGAGCGGAATCGGCTCGCCCATGGCGTTGCCCGGGCCGATGTAGAAGCCCATCTCGAGTTCGAAGTCGAGCCGGCGGCAGGCGCCATACACCGGGGCCTTCGCGCCCGGCGGCATGGCCTGGCCCATGGGGCGGCGGAACGGCGTGCCGCTCACCACCACGCTGGAGGCACGGCCGTGGTACGCGATCGGCAGCCACTGGAAGTTGGGGGTTAGCGGGTCCTCGGGCCGGAACACGCGGCCCACGTTCAGCGCGTGGTGGATCGAGGTGTAGAAGTCGGTGTAGTCGCCGATGCGCGTGGGCACGCGGTGCTCCACCTCGGCCTGCGGCACCAGGCTGGCGCGCAAGGCGTTCACGCCCGGGCCGCTGGCGCCGGCTTTCAGCAGATCAAACAGCGCGTGGCGCAGCGCGCGCCAGGCGGCGGGGCCCAGCGCCAGGAAGTCGTTGAGCGCGTCGCCGGTGCAGGCGTTGACGGCCTGCGCCGCCGGGCCCGACACCGCGTTGTCGCGCGCGACAGCGGCGAGGTCGATCACCTGGTCGCCGATGGCCACGCCACCGCGGAAGGCCTCGCTGGAACCCTGGCGGCGGAAGATGCCGAAGGGCAGGTTCTGAATGGGGAAGTCGGTGCCCGGCGCGTTGGCCGATTCAAGCCAGCTGCGGGCGGCGGGGTCGTGGGTGTGGTTCAGTTCCATGAGGTTCATGCCGCGGTGGCTTGCAGGGCGTCGTCGAAAATGGCGACCGCGCGCGTCCAGCCGGCGGAGGCGCCGCGGATCTTGTGCGGGAAGCAGGAGATGAAGAAGCCGCTGGCCGGCAGGGCCTCCAGGTTGTGCAGCTTCTCGATGTGGCAGTAGCCGATGTCGCGGCCGGCCTTGTGGCCTTCCCAGATCAGCGAGGCGTCCTTCGTCTCACCATACTTCTGCGCGGTGTGCACGAAGGGCGCGTCCCAGCTCCAGGCGTCGGTGCCGGTCAGGCGCACGCCGCGCTCCAGCAAATACATGGTGGCCTCGTAGCCCATGCCGCAGCCGGCCGACACGTAGTCGTTGTGGCCGTAGCGCGAGCCGGCGCGCGTGTTCACCACCACGATCTCCAGCGGCTTGATCGTGTGGCCGATGCGCTTCAACTCGGCTTCCACGTCGTCGGCCGTGACCACATAACCATCGGCGAAGTGGCGGAAGTCCAGCTTCACGCCGGGCTGGAAGCACCACTCCAGCGGCACGTCGTGGATCGCGATCGCGGGCTTCTTCTCGCCCAGCGCCTTGTCCATGGTGGAGTGGAAGTGGTAGGGCGCGTCGAGGTGGGTGCCGTTGTGGGTGGAGAGCTGCACCAGCTCCACCGCCCAGCCCTCACCGTCGGGCAGGTCTTCCTTTTTCAGGCCGGGAAAGAAGGGCTCGATCTGCTCGAAGGTGTGCTCGTGCGTGAAGTACTGGATCTTGGGCGCAAAGGCCGGCGGATCGCTCAGCACGTCGTTCTCAAGGTAGATGGACAGGTCGACGAATTGGCGGGGCATGGGAGGGGCTCCGGGGAGGGGTCTTGGGGTTAGCACGTGGGACCGAGGTCGCGCGTGCCGGGATAGTAGGTGGTGGCGAAGGCCGGGCGCGCCTGCAACCGACGGTACCAGTCGGTCACGCGGGGCAGGTCCTTCCACTGGCTCTGCAGCGAAAGGTCTTCCATGCGCACGATGCTGGGCATGACGCTGATGTCGGCCAGCGTGAAACGGTCGTGCGCCAGCCACTCGGTCTTTTCGAGCGCGCGCTCCATGCGCTCGAGCGTGTCGCGCAGGCGCTGCACGGCGGCGTCCACCTCTTCCTGCGGGAAACCGGTGCGGCCCATCTTGAGGTAGAAGTCGCGCCGCACCGGCAGCCGCTCGGCATGGGCGCGGAACTGCTCATCGGTGTAGTGGCTGTACTTCATGACGAAGTAGGCGTTGAACGAGGGATAGCGAATTGACGGCGTGGGCACCTCGTCGATGTACTGGCGCCAGGCGCGCATGTGCGCCAGCTCGATCTTGTTGGTCGGGCGCAGCGGCCGCTCGGGGAACACGTCTTCCAAGTATTCGTTGATGACCGAGGAGTCCACCACCACGCCACCGTCGTGCACCAGTGTCGGCACCACGCCGTTAGGGTTCAGCTTGAGGTACTCGGGCTTGAGCTGGTCGAAGTTGCTGAAGACGAGGCGGTGGTCCACCCAGTCCAGCTGTTTTTCGGCCAGGGACATCCGGACCTTCTGGCTGCAGGTGGAAATGGGGGCGTTGTAGAGCTCAAGCATGGAATTCTCCTGAGGTTGAGGGCTGGGCGTTCAGGCCCAGTGCACCATGGGCAGCCCCGTGACCGGGGACTGGAAATGCGGGATGCGCGTGCCCAGCAGGCTGCCCAGGTACACCGTGCGCAGGTCGGGCCCGCCGAAGGTGATGCTGGCCATCCAGGGCGCGATGTTGCCGTGGGCGTGCTGCATGTCTTCGGCGGTGGCGGTGCCGTCTTCCATGCGCCGCACCAGCGTGCGAGCTGGCTCGCCGTTGCTGTCGTCGAGCAGCAGGCGCTTGTCGCCCTGCGGCGTGAGCGCGATCAGCTGGTCCACCATCACCAGCGTGCACCAGAGGTTGCCGAAGCTGTCGAAGGCGATGCCGTCGGGCGGGCCGCCGAGGTGCGAGGGGCCGAACACTTCGCGCCCGGTCAGCCGCACGCCCGAGGGGCCGGACTCGTCGAGCCGCATGCGCGTGATGTGCGGGCCGGTGGTCTCCACGATGTAGAGCCATTCCTCGCGCGCGTCCAGCCGCACCTCGTTGGTGAAGTGGAAGCCCTCGGCCACCACGCGCATGCCATGTTCGTCGACCACCGCGATGTAGCCGTCCTTCACGCGGCGCGCGGCCGCGTTGGTCCAGGGGTTCACGCGCGTGGACACGGTGAGCCAGATCCGGTTGCGGCGGTCGCGCAGCACGAAGTTGACCTTGCCGATGGGCAGGCCGTCGATCTGGTCGTGCAGCGTGCGGGTGCGGCCGTCGCGCGCCATCAGTTCCAGCCGGTCGGTGCCGAAGTTGGAGATCAGGATCTCGCCCTCGACCGTGAAGGCCAGGCCGTTGGGCAGCGTGCCCCGGGTGAACTTGGCTTCAAACGCGTCGGCGCTGACCACCGCCGCGCTGGCGAAGCGCTCGTCGGCGCGCTGGCCCACGAACTGTTGCGAGCCGTCGGGCGCGATGCGCGTGACGCCACCGCGCGCATCGGCGGCCCACAGCGTGCCGTCGCGCTCGGCCAGGATGCACTCGGGGCGCTGCAGATCGTGGCCGGTGTAGCGGATGGCCGCGCGGTCCACCACGAAGCCGTCCAGGGGGTTGACGGTGGGCGGGCTCATTTGAGTAGCACCAGGCTGATCTGCGGGAACGCCATGAGCAGCGCGAGCACCGCCAGCATGGTGAGCGTGAACGGCGCGGTGCCGCGGAAGATGTCGCCCAGGCTGATGTCCAGTGTCTTGCCCAGGGTGCTCTTGATGACGTAGACGCTCAACCCGAACGGCGGCGTGAGCAGCCCGATCTCCACCGCCACCACCGTGACCACGCCGAACCAGATCAGGTTCAGGTCGAATTGCTGGGCGATCGGCAGCATCAGCGGCAGCACGATCAGCAGAATCGACGAGGAATCGATGATCGTGCCCAGCAGGATGACGATGAGCACGTAGATCAGCATGAAGGCCACCACACCGAAGCCGGCCACCGACATCCACTCCAGCATCGCCTGCGGCGTGCCGCTCATGGCCAGCATGCGGGTGTAGATGTTGGCGCAGATGATTAGGAAGCTCACCGAGACGGTGACGTGACCGGTCTCCGTGAGCACGCCCCAGAAGCTGCGCATCGTGAGCTTGCGCCGGAGCATCGCGATCAGCAGGGCCACCAGCGCGCCCACCGCGCCGGCCTCGGTGGCGGTGAACAGGCCGGAGTAGATGCCGCCCAGGATGGAGCCGATCAGCACCACGATGGGCACGATCTTCCTGAGCATCTCGCCCAGCGGCATGAGCTCGCCGTCGTCCACCACCTGCGGCACGGCGTCACGGTACACCATGCCCGGACGCAGATGCGCCATCGCGACGATGACCAGCGCATAGGCCAGGGCCAGCAGCAGGCCGGGCACGATGCCGGCGGTGAACAGGTCGCCTACCGACTGGTCGGACAGGAAGCCGTAGAGGATCATCAGCAGGCTGGGCGGGATCAGCATGCCCAGCACCGAGGAGCCGGCCACCACGCCAACGGCGAACTTGGGCTGGTAGCCAAAGCGCAGCATCTGCGGCACCGCCACGCGGGTGAACACCGCGGCCGAGGCGATGGAGATGCCGGTGATCGCCGCGAACACCGCGTTGGCCGCCACGGTGGCCACGCCCAGGCCGCCGCGGATGCGGCGGAACGCCTGGTTGGCAACCTCGAATGCGTCCTTGCCGACATCGGCGTAGGCCACCAGGAAACCGGTGAGCACGAACAGCGGCACCACGCCGAAGATGTGGCTGGCGATGGAATCGCTCACGGCCTGCGCGAGCAGGTTGGCGGCAATGCCGGCGTCGTCACGGATCAGCCAGACGCCGATGAAACTCAACAGCCCGAGGGTGATGGAGACGTGCATGCCGGCGTAGATGAACACCAGCATCAGCACCAGCGAGCCCAGAGCAATGGTCACGCTGCTCATGCCGTGGCTCCCGGTTTGCCACGGCCGGCCAGGCGACGCAGGTCCATCCACGCCAGCAGCCCGAAGCACAGCGCGGTGACCGACAGGCCCAGCAGCGTGATCAGCCGCACCGGCCACATCGGCGCCTGGAAGTCGCCGATGGCGCCGACGTATTCACGGATGCGGACGGACTCCACCAGCGGCTCCCAACTGGCCAGCAGGATCACCACCATCAGCACCAGGCCGACGCTGTGGAACAGCGCGTGCAGTGTGTCGTTCAGCGCGGGGCGGGTGCGCTTGAGGCGATCGAGCAGGATGTCGGCGCGTGTGAAGCGGCCGGTGCGCAAGGTGTCACCCAGCTGCAGGAACACGATGCCCACGATGGACAGCGACACCAACTCGGTGACGCCACGCACCGGCGCGCCGAGGAGGTTGCGGCCGAACACATCCAGGTTGATCAGCACCATCAGCGCCAGGATCCACAGGGTGCCCAGCGCGTTCATGGCGCTGAACAGCCGGTGCAGGCCGAAGGGCAGGGGGGTACCGTAGGAGTCGGACGCAGCCGCTCCTGCGGCAGGCGGCGCGTCGGCCTGCCGTGCGGAGATTTCGCTCACCTTATTTGCTCCAGTCGCGCGGCACCTTGGCGCCTGCGCCGATCAGGCCGGCCATGTAGGCGTTGAGCACGTCCTGCGCGGGCAGGCCTTTGCTCTGCGCGTCGGCGGCCCAGGTCTTGGCCACAGGCGAGAGGGCGTCGGCCCAGCGCTTGCGCTCGGTGTCGCTGAGCTCGCTGAACCTGGCGCCGGCTGCGGTCATCTCCTTCACCCGCGCCTCGACCAGCGCGGTCTGTGCCGTGGCGTACTGCGCGGTCCAGGCGTCGCCGGCCTCGCGGATGGCGGCCTGCACCTCGGGCGGCAGGCGGTCGAAGCGGCTCTTGTTGATGGCGATGCCACCGGCGAACATGGAGCCGAAGTTGACCTTGGTGACGTAGGGCGCGACTTCATGCAGCTTGGCCGCCGCCGCGCCGGTGGTGAACACGGCAGCGCCGTCGGACACGCCGGACTTGATGTCCTCGTAGTACGAGTTGAGCGTGCCGGCCACGCCCACCGCGCCGGTGCCCCGGATCCAGTTGGCCGCCGGGCCGGGTGCGCTGATCTTCTTGCCGTTGAGGTCCTCGTACCGGGTGATCGGGAACTTGGACCAGATGTGGTACGAGTCCAGCGCCATGCCGCCGAGGTAGACCAGACCGTTCTTGGTCCAGGCGTCGGCCATGGCGGGAATGCCCTTCTGCATGTCGGCGATGGTTTTGCTCACCAGGTCGATGCGGTCGGTGCCGAACGGCGTGTAGTACGACACGTTTTGCAGCGGGAACTTGGCGGCTTCGAACAGCGTGCTGACCACGCCCAGGTCGGCCACGCCATCGGCCACGCCCTTGGACTCGCCGCCCAGTTTCACCAGCGTGCCACCGTAAGCCTTGGTCCATTCAATCTTGTACTTGCCGCCGCCAGCGGCCAGCTTCTTGTCCACCTCGGGAATGAACACCTCGTCCAGCGTCTTGACCCACAGGAACACCGGCGGGTGGCCGGCCGCAGCCGTGAGCTTGATGACCTGCTGCGCCTGCGCGGCGCCCGCAGCCAGTGCCAGCACGGCAAGGAGCAGGGTGGGTTTGAGGGCGGGGTTCTTCATGTGTGTCTCCTGGTTGTGGTGTGGGTGGTCGAACGGGAACGGGAGGGTGGTGCGCCGGCGCCCAGCGTGGCCCGCACGCCAGCGGCAATGAACCGGATTAGGCGCGGCGTGACGAGCGGATCGCAGGGCGTGTTCTCGCCACGCGAGAGGCGCCCGATGCGCGAGTCGCTCATGTGGTGGATCAGCGCGCCCAGTGCGAACTGGTAGGCCCAGGCCGCGTCGGCGCGGCTGCTGCCGGGGCAGGCGTCGTGCAGGGCGTCGATGAAGGCGTGCGCCATCGGGTCGAAGTAGTCGGCCAGCACGCGGTCGGCGTCGGGCGTGCGGTAGGCGAGTTCGCGTGCCACCAGCAAGGCGTAGTACTCGCCCTCGGCGCTGGCCCGCATGCGCATCACCGGCTCGACGAAGGCGCTCACCATGCGCTCGAGGGTCTGCGCATCGCGCGGGCCGCTGCGGGCCTCGGCGAGCAGGGCGAGGCGCTCGTTCACCGTGTCGCGCCAGTGCTCGAAGATCGCGTGGAACAGCTCGTGTTTCTGGCCGTAGTAATAGCCCACCAGCGCCAGTGGCACAGCGGCCTCCTCGGCAATCTGACGGATGCTCACCGCGTGGTAACCGGACTGCGCGAACAGGCGTTCGGCCGCGAGCAGGATGGCCTGCTTGCGGTCGGGCCGGGGCGCTGCCTTTTCGGCTTTGGCGCTCCGGGCGGTCTTGGTGGGTGGGCGGGCGCTGCTGGGCATGGGCTGCACTGTACGGTCGTACAAAAATGTTGGACACCCGTGCAAACCCTGAGCGCGCGCGCCTTGCAAACAGGGCGGTGCGCAGTACGCTTGTTGCCACCATGGAGACAAGAAACACCCCCCCGCCCTACATTCCACAGATCCGTCTCTACCAGCAGTGGCTGGCCGAGCACCGCGGCCTGCGCTTCGACAGCTACGACGCGCTGTGGCGCTGGTCGATCACCGAGCTCGACGCCTTTTGGCAAAGCATCTGGGACTACTTCGACCTGCAGTCGCCCACGCCGCACACGGCGGTGCTGGCGAAGAACGTGATGCCCGGCGCGCCGTGGTTCACCGGCGCGCGCGTGAACTACACGCAGCAGGTGTTCCGCCACGTGCAGGCCGCGCACGCCGCGGGTTTTCCGGCGGTGATCGCGTGCAACGAAAAGGGCCGCCGGGTGGAACTGAGCTGGCCCGAGCTGCGCCGCCAGGTGGCTTCGCTCGCGCAGCACCTGCAGGCCCAGGGCGTGCAACCGGGCGACCGCGTGGCCGCCTACCTGCCCAACATCCCCGAGGCCATGGTGGCCTTCCTGGCCACGGTGTCCATCGGCGGCGTGTGGAGCCTGTGCGCGCCCGACATGGGCACCAACGCCGTGCTCGACCGCTTCCGCCAGATCGAACCGGTGGTGCTGATCGCCTGCGACGGCGTGAGCTACGGCGGGCGCGACTTTGACCGCCTGGCCGTGGTGGCCGAGCTGCGCGCGGCCCTGCCCACGGTGCGCCACGTGGTGCTGCACACCAACCTGGCCGAAGGCGACGAGGCGCAGGCCGCCGCGCTGCGCAGCGCCGGGCCCTGCACCGGATTCGCCGATGCCACCGCGCGCGACGACGCCGCGACCGCCGCCTTCGAGCCGGTGTGGCTGCCGTTCGACCACCCGCTGTGGATCGTCTATTCCAGCGGCACCACCGGCCTGCCCAAGCCCATCGTGCACGGCCACGGCGGCACGCTCATCGTCGGCCTGGCGCTGAAGATATTGCACAACGACGTGGGCTGCAGCTACCAGGCCAACAGCTGGGGCGAGCGCTACCACTGGTACAGCTCCACCGGCTGGGTGATGTGGAACGCGCAGACCAGCGGCCTGCTCAACGGCACCACCTGCGTGACCTACGACGGCAACCCCGGCGGAGCCAAGGACCGGCCCGACTGGACCACGCTGTGGCGCTTCGCGGCCGAGCAGGGCGTGACCTTCTTCGGGGCGGGCGCCGCCTTCTTCGCCAACTGCATCAAGGTCGGCGTGGACCTGTCGACCTGCGGCGACCTCTCGGCCGTGCGCGCGCTCGGCACCACCGGCTCGCCGCTGTCGGAAGACGCGCAGAACTGGGGCACGGCGCAGTTCCGGCGCATCGCGAAGACCGCGGCGCAGCAGGACATCTGGTGGTGCAACATCTCGGGCGGCACCGATTTCGCCGGCGCCTTCATCGGCGGCAACCGCGAGCTGCCGCAGACGCCCGGGCGCATGCAGTGCCGCCTGCTGGGCTGCGCGGTCGAGTCGTGGAACGAGCAGGGCCAGCCGGTGATCGATGAAGTGGGCGAGCTGGTGTGCGTGCAGCCCATGCCCTCGATGCCGCTGTACTTCGTGGGCGACGTGGACCACAAGCGCCTGCTCGGCAGCTACTTCGACAGCTACCCGCCGGGCCAGGGGCGCAGGCCCGGCGGCGGTGACCTGGGCCCGGAGGCCGGCGCGGTCTGGCGCCACGGCGACTGGCTGCGCATCCTGCCCGACGGCTCCTGCGTGATCTACGGCCGCTCCGACGCCACCATCAACCGCCATGGCCTGCGCATGGGCACCAGCGAGCTCTACAGCGCGGTCGAGGCGCTGCCCGAGGTGATGGACTCGATGGTGGTCGACCTCGAGTACCTGGGCCGCGAGAGCTACATGCCGCTGTTCGTGGTGCTGCGCGAAGGCCTGGTGCTCGACGAGGCGCTCAAGGCCCGCATCAACGACAGCATCAAGACCGCGCTGTCGCCGCGCTTCGTGCCCAACGGCGTGTTCCAGGTGCCCGAGATTCCGCGCACGCTCTCGGGCAAGAAGCAGGAGCTGCCGATCAAGAAACTGCTGCTTGGCCAGCCGCTGGACAAGGTCATCAACCGCGAGGCCATGGCAAACCCGGGCTGCCTGGACTGGTATGTGCAGTTCGCGGCGGCGCGCGCCGCCGCGTGATCGTCAGTTCGCGACGGTGAAACGCTGGCGGATGTGCGCCGGCTTCTCGATCTCGTCCACGATCGCTACCGCCAGGTCGGCCACCGAAATGCCCGCGGGCGCCGCGCCCGTGCCCGGCAGCAGCTGGTCGCCGCCCGTGCGGTAGCGGCCGGTGCGCTCGCCGGGCGCCAGCGCGATCGGGGGTGAGACGAAGCTCCAGTCCAGCGCGGTCTCGCCGCGCAGGCGCGTGAGCAGGTCGCGCGCGGCCAGCGCGCCCTGTTTCCACTCGGCCGGGAATTCGGGCGTGTCCACCAGCTGCAGGCCGGGCGCCACCTCCAGGCTGCCCGCGCCGCCCACCGCCAGCACACGTGTCACGCCGGCCTGTTTCGCGCCGGCGAGGATGCCGTCGTAGCCCAGGCCGAACAGGCGATGGATGTCCGCCTCGCCCCAGCCGGGGTTGTAGGCGCTGACCACGGCCTCGTGGCCGGCCACGGCGCGCGCCACCTGGGCGGCGTCGGCCACATCGGCCTTCACCACCTGCAGGCCGGCCTGCGCGGTGAATTTTTCGGGGTGGCGCGCCAGCGCGGTGACGGCGTGGCCGCGCGAGAGCAGTTCGGTGAGCACGGCGCTGCCGACAAAGCCGGTGGCACCGATCAGGGCGATCTTCATGACGGGGGGCCTTTCAAAGGGTTTGCAGATGGCACTTAGTGTCTCCACTGCATAAAATGCGCGGTAGCCGGCGGATTCGGCTTTCTTCTTGTAGGAAATCTAATGAATGAGTGACGCCACCAGCTGGACCGACAAGCTCAAGCGCATGGCCTTGTTCGCCGAGATCGTGGACAGCGGCTCCATCAGCGCCGCCGCGCGCCGGGTCGGCAGCACGCCCTCGGCCTTGAGCCAGCAGCTGCGGCTGCTCGAACAGTCGCTCGGCCTGGTGCTGCTGCACCGCTCCACCCGCCGCATCACGCTCACCGAAGCGGGCGCGCGCTACTACCCGGCCTGCGCCGCCATGGTGGCCCAGGCCCGCAGCGCCGACGGCGCGCTCGAGCGCCTGCGCGACGAGCCCGAAGGCGAGCTGCGGCTGGCCGCGCCCATCGGCTTCGGCGAGCTGCTGGCCACCGCGCTGGAGCCGCTGCGCCGCCACCCCCGGCTGCGGCTGCACTTGCTGCTGGACGACACGCCGATCGACCTGATCGCCGAGCGGGTGGACCTGGCCCTGCGCGTGGGCCGTTTCACCGACTCGGCGCTGGTGGCGCGCCGCCTGGGCGAACTGCAGCGCCAGCTCTGTGCCGCGCCGCGTTACCTGGCCGAGCGCGGCTGGCCGCGCCACCCCGATGAACTGGCCGGGCACGACTGGCTGGGCCTGCCGCCGCGTGGCGCGGCGGTCGATGCCCTGGCGTTCGAGGGCCCCGGGGGCGAGCAGCAGGTGGTGCGGGTCGAGCCGCGTTTGCTCGCCTCGCAGGTGACCGCGCTGCAGGCGCTGGCGGTGGCGGGCTGGGGCCTGTACGTGGGCATGGCCGACGACGTGCGCCAGCCCATGGCCGAGGGCCGGCTCGCGCCCGTGTTGCCGGACTGGCGGCTCGCGCCGGCGGCGGTGTACGCGGTGACGCCGCGCCGCGACGAACAGCCGGCCAAGGTGCGCCACGCGCTGCTGGCCCTGCAGCAGCACTTCGCCGCGCGGCCGGCCTGAGGCCCGCCGCGGGGGGCCAGTCACGCGCGGGACTGCCTGCGGGAAAGCCCCGGGGCCAACCCGCTTTCGCGGCGCGCGTGCTTGCGCTAAGTTGTGGTGTTCACCCACACAAGGAGACCCGCATGCGCCCCACCGACCGTTCCCTGAGCCGCCGCCAGGTGCTGACCGCCGCCGCCGCCGTTGCCGCCCCCGCGCTGCTGCCCGCGGGCCTGCGCGCGCAGGAGAAATTTCCCTCGCGCCCGATCACGCTCATCGCGCCCTGGCCCGCCGGCGGCAGCAGCGACGGCGTGATGCGCGCGCTGGCCCTGAGCGCGAGCAAGACCCTGGGCGTGCCGGTGGTGATCGAGAACAAGCCCGGCGTGGGCGGCACGCTGGGCGCCAGCGCCATGGTGCAGGCCAAGCCCGACGGCTACACCCTCACGCAGCTGCCGCTGGGCATCTACCGCCTGCCGCACATGCAGACCATGCCGTTCGACCCGGTGAAGGACATCACGCACATCGTCTGCCTCACTGGCTACACCTTCGGCATCGCCTGCACCGCCGACGCGCCGTTCAAGACGCTCAAGGAGATGGTGGCCTACGCCAAGGCCAACCCCGGCAAGCTCGAGTACGGCCACACCGGCACCGGCACCACGCCGCACCTGGCCATTGAAGAGTTCAGCGAGAAGGCCGGCATCCAGCTCAACCCGATCCCGTTCAAGGGCTCGGCCGAAATCATGAACGCGATCCTGGGGGGCCACATCCGCATGATGAGCGGCACCACCGAGTTCGCGCCGCACGTGCAGAGCGGCAAGCTGCGCCTGCTCGCCACGCTGGGCAGCCAGCGCAACAAGGCCTTCCCCGATGTGCCCACGGTGAAGGAAAGCGGCTGGGACACCATCACCGAATCGCCGTTCGGCATCGGCGGCCCCCGGGGCATGGACCCGGCCGTGGTGAAGGTGCTGCACGACGCCTTCAAGGCCACGCTGGACGACCCCGAGGTGAAGGCCACCTTCGACAAGTTCTACCAGCCCACCGTCTACATGAACACCGCCGACTACACGGCCTATGCCGTGCGCACGTTTGCGGCGGAGAAGAACACCATCGAGCGGCTGGGGCTGAGCAAGAAGAACTGAGCCCGGCGCACATGCCTGCGTCCCTGCGCATGGGCGCCTTGGCAGGCCTGGCCGTGGCGGTGCTCAGCCTCGCTTACGTGGTCGTCCTCGCGCTCGGGCTGCTCACGCTCCCGGCGCCGGACCAGCCCATCCAGAACCCCTGGTTCACGCTGCTGGAGCTGCTGATCCTCGCGATCGCGCCCGCCATGGTGGCCTTGATGGTGGCGTTCCATGCCTGGGCGCCCGCCGAGGGCAAGGCCATGGCCGTGCTCGGCATCGCCTTCATGGGCATGTGCGCCGTCCTCACCTGCTCGGTGCACTTCGCCGTGCTCACGCTCAGCCCGCAGCCGGCCTTTGCGGCGGGCGACTGGCCCTCGCTGGTCTTTGCGTTCCGCTGGCCGTCGGTGGTGTACGCGCTCGACATCCTGGCCTGGGACGTCTTCTTCCCGCTGGCCGCGCTGTGCGCCGCCTGCAGCGTGCGGGGCGCCGGCCTGGCGGCCGTGGTGCGCGGCCTGCTCTTCGCCAGCGCGGGCTTGGCGTTCGCCGGGCTGGCCGGCGTGCCGCTGGACGACATGAACGTCCGGAACATCGGCATCGTCGGGTACGCCGTGCTGTTCCCGATCGCCGCGGCCCTGTCGGCGCTGGTCTTCCGCCGTGCGATGGCCAGCGCGTCGGCACCGGAGTCGGGCCGGCGCTGAATTCGCGGGCCGCCTCAGCGTTTCGAGACCAGCACGATCCCCACTGCGACGCCGACCAGGGCCAGCACCAGCTGCAGCGTGAGCGGTTCGTTCAGCAGCAGCACGCCGAACACCAGCGCGAACGCCGGCGTGAGGAAGGTGAAGGTCGACATCTGCGTGGCCGGGTAGTGGCGCAGCATCCACATCCAGGTGAGGTAGCTCGCGAAGGCGCCCACCACGGTCTGGATGGCCAGCGAACCCCAGGCGCGCGCCGAGTAGTCGAGCGACCACACCTCGCCCAGCGCGAGCGAGATGAAGGGCGCGACCGCCGCCGTCACCACCACCTGGTAGAACAGGGTTTTCTCCGCGCTGGCGCCGGACAGCTTCGTGGAGCGGATGGTCAGCGTGGTCAGGCCCCAGAGCGTGCCGGCGGCCAGCGCCATCGCGTCGCCCAGCCACGCGCCGGCCACCGGCGAGCCGTGCATGAAGCCTTCACCAAAGGCCAGGGCGACCGCGGCGAACGCGATCACCAGGCCCACCCACTGGATGCGCCGCAGTTTCTCGCCCGGCACCACGCGCGGCAGCAGCAGCGCCACCACGAAGGGGCTGGTGTAAAGGAACACCGTGAGCCGCGAGGCCGTGGTGTGCAGCAGCCCGAGGTAGATGAAGGCGAACTCGCCCGCGAACAGCGAGCCCGCGAGCAGGCCGGCCTTGAGCGTGCCGTCGCGCGCGAACAGCGGCACACCGCGCGCCGCGCACCACAGCCAGATCAGCACGGCCGCGCCCCAGAAGCGCAGCGAGGCCTGCCACAGCGGCGGCACTTCGGCCACGGTGTCCTTGATCAGGATCTGCTGGAAGCCCCAGAAGGCGCAGCACACCACGAGCAGGGTGATGGCGAGCGAGTCGAGGTGGGTCTTGCGTTCGGCCAGTGAGGTCATGCGGGGGATTGTCGGCGTTCGATGAAGGCCCGGCTGTCGCGCGGGCTGCGGTGGCGCCTCAGCCGGGCTGCGCGAGCCGGCGCAGCTGGTCCTTGAGCCGGCGCACCTCGGTCGCGCCCAGGGCGCCGAGCACCGAGGCCTCGTGGTGGCGCGCCTGCGCGATCAGCGGCGTCACCTTCTTCTGCCCGGTGGCGGTGATGCCGACCAGCGTGCGGCGCTGGTCGGCCGGGTCGTCGCGCAGCGTCACCCAGCCCTGCGCCGCCAGGCGCTGCACCAGCTTGGTCACGGTCGGTTGCTGGCTCAGCACCTCCTGCGCGAGCTGGCCCACCGGTATCGGCGGCTGGCCGCTGAGCGTGGCCAGCACGCGCCACTCGATGCTGCTCAAGCCGGCATCGCGCACCACCGCGTCGAAGTCCTTGAACAAGGCGTGGTTGGCCTGGCCCAGCAGGTAGCCGAGGTAGTCATCAATGAAGCGCTCGGCCGCCATGTTCAGAGCGGGTGTTCTGTGTAGAAGCGCCCGCCGTGGAACAGCAGCGGCGACGCGTCGGTGCGGTGGCTGCAGCGCTCGACCTCGCCGACGAAGATCACGTGGTCGCCCTCGGCGTACTGGCTGCGGTTGAAGCATTCGAAGCTGGCGGCCGCGCCGTCCAGCAGTGGCGCACCGCTGCCGCCGAGCGAGAAGCCCACGCCGGCCCAGCGGTCGGTGTCGCGCGCGGCGAAGCGCTCGGCCAGGGCCTGCTGGTCGGCCGCGAGCACGTTGATGGCGTAGTGCCGGCCGTTGGAAAACGCGGCCATCGAGCCGGCCGCGCGCGCCAGGCTCCAGAGCACCAGCGGCGGCGACAGCGAGACCGAGTTGAACGAGTTGGCGGTCAGGCCCACGAGTTCACCGCTGTCGGTGCGCGCGGTCACGATGGTGACGCCGGTGGCGAACATGCCCAGCGAGGCGCGGAACTGCTGCGCCGAAAAGTCGGGGGGTCGGGCCTGGAGGCCGGCAGAGCGGGCGGGGGACATGGTTGGAATTTATATGAAAATTCATGAATAATGGCAAGACCGGCATCAAGACCCTGATGACCGCACAAGGAGACCCCATGCTGCAGGAGCGGACCGAACCCGCCTGGATCGACGCCTTCGAAACCCTGCTGCGCCGCTGCGCGCTGCAACCGGGTGACACCGTGGCCATTCTCGGTGAAACCCAGAGCCGGCCGGTTCTCATGGAACTGGCGCGCCTGGCGGCGGCCCGCGTGGGGGCCCGCGCCTTCACGCTCACGCTGCCTTCGGTGTTCAGCGCGGGCGAACCCGTTTCGCGCTCCACCGGGGCCAGCGATGCGATCCAGCAACTGGCGCCGGTGATCGCGGCGCTGGCCGGCTGCACCCTGGTGGTGGACTGCACGGTGGAGGGCCTGATGCACGCGCCCGAACTGCCTGCCATCCTCAAGGGCAACGGCAGCACGCAGCCGCGCATCGTCTACGTGAGCAACGAACACCCCGAGGCGCTGGCCCGCCTGCTGCCCGACGACGCGACCGAGGCGCGCGTGAAAGACCACGTGAAGCGCATGCGCGCGGCCCGGCTCATGCGCGTGCGCTCGGCCGCCGGCACCGACCTCACCATCTCGTTGCAGGGCGCGGTGGTGGGTGGCAACTGGGGCAGCACCACGCGACCCGGCACGCTCACGCACTGGCCGGGCGGTCTGGTGCTGGCGTTCCCGACGGCGGGCAGCGTGAACGGCACGCTGGTGCTGGCCGAGGGCGACGTGAATCTGACCTTCAAGCGCTACATCGAGCGCGCCATCACGCTCACCATCGAAAACGACCACGTCACGCGCATCGACGGCCCCGGCGTGGACGCCGAGCTGCTGCGCAGCCACTACGCGGCGTGGAACGAAGCGGCCGCTTACGCCGTGAGCCACGTCGGCTACGGCCTGAACGACGCCGCGCGCTGGGACAGCATGGCGCTGTACGACAAGCGCGATTTCAACGGCACCGAGCTGCGCGCCTTCGCCGGCAACTTCCTCTACAGCACCGGCGCCAACGAGGTGGCCGGGCGCCACACGCGCGGGCATTTCGACTTTCCTCTTCGCGCCTGCACCGTGGCGCTGGATGGCACCACGGTGATCGACGCGGGCCGGGTGGTCGCATGACCGTGCCCACGTTCACCACCCTGGGCAGCGGCCCGACCACCGTGCTCATGCTCCACGGCATCGGCGGCGGCCACCTCGCGTTCGCGCCGCAGGTGGAAACGCTGGCCGGCGCGGGCTACCGCGCGGTGGCCTGGGACATGCCGGGCTATGGCCGCAGCGCGCCGATCGAGCCCTACACCTTCAAGGGGCTGGCGCAGAGCTGCGTCGCGCTCATCGACGCCCTGCAGTGCGAACACGTGGTGCTGCTCGGCCACAGCATGGGCGGCATGGTGGCGCAGGAGGTGGTGGCGCGCCGGCCCGAGCGCGTGAGCCGGCTGGTGCTGTGCGGCACCTCGGCCGCGTTCGGCAAACGCACCGACGGCCGCAGCGCCGACGCCTGGGCGAAGCAATTCATCGCGCAGCGCACCGCGCCGCTGGACGCGGGCCAGAGCATGGCCGACGTGGCGCAGAAGCTGGTGCCGCAGATGGTCGGCCCGGGCTCGCTGCCCGAAGGCCTGCGCCTGGCCGAGCACTGCATGGCCAGCGTGCCGGCCGCCACCTACCGGCGCGCGCTCGACTGCCTCGTCACCTTTGACCGTCAGGCCGATCTGGCCGGCATCGGCGTGCCCACGCTGCTGGTCGGTGGCGAGTTCGACCGCGTGGCCACGCCCGCGGTGATGAAGCAGATGGCCGCCTCGATCGCGCAGGCGCGCTACGCCGAGCTGCCCGGCATCGGCCACCTGATGAACCTGGAAGCGCCCGACGAATTCGACGCGCTGCTGCTCGGCTTCCTGCGCGAGCCCGCGCCAGACCGCGCGCGCAGCGCCCATTGACGCGGCCATCGAACCCACGAGGAGACCCCCATGAACATGCCGCTGCCCGCCACCCAGGGCCTGGACTTCACGCCCGCCGTGGGCGACATGCCCTTCACGCCACTGCAGCGCGAGCTGCTGGCCAGGGCCCACGCGCTCGGCCGCGACCGCTTCGCCGCGCGCGCGCCGCAGTGGGACCGCGAGGCCAGCTTCCCGTTCGCCAACTACGACGACCTGCGCGAGGCCGGCTTCCTCAAGCTCTGCGTGCCGGTCTCGCACGGCGGCCTGGGCGCCGACTACGCCACCTACATGATGGTGGCGGCCGAGATCGGCCGCTTCTGCGGCGCCACCGCGCTGACCTGGAACATGCACATCTGCAGCACCATGTGGACCGGCGTGCTGGCCGACGGCATCGCCATGACCGACGCGCAGCGCACCGAGCACCTGGCGCGGCGCGAGCTGCACTTCCAGCGCATCGTGAACGACGGCGCGATCTATGCGCAGCCCTTCAGCGAAGGCAGCGCCGCCGCCGCGGGCCGCGCGCCCTTCGGCACCACCGCGAAGAAGGTGGACGGCGGCTGGCTGGTGAACGGCCGCAAGATCTTCGCCAGCCTGTCGGGCGCGGCCGACTACTACGGCATCCTGTGCACCGAGGACAAGGGCGACGACCACCCCGACGCGCGCGACACGCTCTACATCAGCGTGCCCGCGACCAGCGCGGGCTTCTCGATCAGCGGCGACTGGGACCCGCTGGGCATGCGCGGCACGGTCAGCCGCAACCTCGCGTTCAAGGACGTGTTCGTGAGCGACTCCGAGCAGCTCATGCCGCGCGGCATCTACTTCAAGGGCGCGCAGACCTGGCCTGCCATGTTCTTCACGCTCTCGCCGACCTACCTCGGCCTGGCCAACGCGGCTTATGACTTCACGGTGAAGTACCTGCGCGGCGAGGTCGAGGGCGAGCCGCCGGTGAAGCGCCGCCAGTACCCGACCAAGCAGATCGCGGTGGCGCAGATGCGCATCCAGCTCGAGAACATGAAGAGCATCTTTTCGCGCGCCATCCAGGAGGCACGGCCCAACCCGTCGAAGGACGAGAAGCTGCGCCTGTACGCCGCGCACTACAGCGTGATGGAAGGGGCCAACGACATCGCGCGCCTGGCCCTGCGCACCTGCGGTGGCCAGAGCATGATGAAGCACCTGCCGCTGGAGCGCCTGTACCGCGACAGCCGCTGCGGCGCGCTCATGCTGCCCTGGACGGCCGAGCTGGTGCTGGACCGCATGGGCCGCGAGACCCTGTACGAAGCAGGCGAACGCGACGAATGAATCCGATGCGCGCGCGGCCTGCCTAGAATGCCGCGATGCACAGAGTTCTTCGGTTTCGCTGGCCCGCCGCGCTGGCCCTGGCACTGGGGTCGCTGCCGGCGCTGCTGGGCGCGCAAGCCGCCCCCGCGCCGCTGCGAGGCCCCCCGCACCACCGCACGCAGGCGCCCCCGCCGCACCCCTGCGTGGCCTTCGTGGCCGGCCTGCCCAATGTGAAGCGCCCGCTGTGCGAGGCCGCGGCGCTGCGCGCCACCGAGGGGCGCTCGGTGCAGGGCCGCACGCTGTACGCGCGCGATGTGGTGGCGCCGGGCGCGAAGCTGCGCGTGCTGGTGATCGGCGCCATCCACGGCGACGAACTGTCCTCGGCCTCGCTCGCGCTGCACTGGATCCAGCACGCGGTGCAGTCGCCGTCCAACGCGCACTGGCGTTTCATCCCCGCGCTCAACCCCGACGGCCTGCTGGCCAGGCCGGCGCGGCGCACCAATGCGAGTGGCGTGGACCTGAACCGCAATTTCCCCACGCCGAACTGGCGGCGCGACGCCAAGGTGTACTGGGAGCAGCGCACGCGCAAGGACCCGCGCCGCTGGCCCGGGCCGAACCCGCTGTCGGAGCCCGAGACGCGTTACCTGCACGACGAAATGGCGCGCTTCCAGCCGCACCTGATCGTGAGCATCCACGCGCCCTACGGCGTGCTCGATTTCGACGGCCCGGGCGTGCCGCCGCCGCAACTCGGGCGCCTGTACCTTGACCAGGTCGGCATCTTCCCCGGCAGCCTGGGGAACTACGGCGGTGTGCACCAGGGCATGCCGGTGGTCACCATCGAACTGCCCAACGCGTTCCGCACGCCACTCGACGCGGAGATGCGCGAGATGTGGCTGGACCTGCAGCGCTGGATGGGTGAGCGGCTGCGTCCGCCGCGCGGCTGACGGGTAGGTGTTTCAGCCAGTGCGGCGCAGCGCCCGGATCAGGCTGGCGAGTTGCGCGTCGCGGTCGGGCTCGTGGGCGCTGGCGAATTGCGGTTCGGGGTAGACCGCCAGTTGCACCACCACCAGCCGCTCTCGGCGGTGGATGTAGATGCGCTGGCCGCAATGGCCCAGCGCCCACATGCCGCCGTCGCCGTCGAGCCACCAGCTGTAGCCGTAGGCGACGAGTCCCAGGGCACGCCGGTGCAGGTGGGTCTGGGGCTCGACCGGCAGCGCGAAGGCGGGCGAGGCGGCGGCATCGACCCAGCCGGCGGGCAGCACCGCCTGCCCGTCGTCCGTGATGCCGCCGTTCATGACCAGCTGCGCAAAGCGCCCGATGTCGCGCAGCGCCATGCCGGCGCGGCTGCCGCCGATCTCGGTGCCGTCTTCGGACTCGAGCGTGTAGTAGCCGTCGAACTCCATGCCGCAGGGTTGCCAGATGCGCTGCGACAGGGTGTCCGCCAGCGACCGGCCGGTGGCCGCGCAGACCAGCGCGCCGAGCAGGTAGGTGTCGCCGGTGTTGTAGCGCCAGGTGGTGCCGGGCGCCTCCGAGCGCTGCAGGCCGCGCATGAGTTCCAGCACGCCGCCGGGGGCCCTGGCCGCGAGCGAGCGGCTGTAGCGGTTCACGTCGGAGTCGCGGTCACCGTAGTTCTCGGACCACTGCAGGCCCGAGGACATGGTCATCAGGTGCCGCACCGCCACGCCCTCGTAGGCCGAGCCCTGCAGCTGCGGCAGGTAGCGCGTCACCGGGTCGTCGATGCTGGCGATGGCGTGCTCGCCCACCGCGGCGCCCACGAGCATGGCCGTCATCGACTTCACGGTCGACATCGTGCTCCAGCGGTCCTCGGCCTGCAGGCCCAGGCCATAGCGCTCGAGCATCACGCGACCGTCGCGCATGGCGAGCAGGCCAGCCACGTTGTTGCGGTCCATGAACTGGTCCAGCGACAGTGCGCCGCCTGCCACCGGAACCTGGACGCGCGCCTCGGGGCCGCGCACCAGCGGACACGGCGTGCCGTGGCGGATGGTGCGCGTGGCAAACAGGCGGTCCACGATGCGGTAGCCATACGACTGCAGACAAGGCGGCCACATCAGGAAGTCGTCACCGTCGGGCAGGTGCTGCCTGGGCAGTGCCGTGCCCTCCGGATGGTCGGGTTCGGGAGCGGTATGCATGTGTCGCTTCATTCGTTCTGGATGCCCAGCCTGGTGATGATGGGGCCCCACACCGCGGCCTCACGCTGCATCATGCGCGTGACGGCCTCCGGCCCGCTGTCTTCCAGCGGCTCCATGTAGAGCGCTTCCATGCGAACCTTGACAGCAGGGTCGGCCCAGAACTTCCGGGTCTCGGCGTTGAGCCGTTCGATCACCGCCTTGGGCGTGCCCTTGGGTGCCATCACCCCGTACCAGCCGCCGATGGGGAAGTCCTTGACGCCCAGCTCCAGGATGGTGGGCACGTCGGGCAGGGCGCGCGAGCGCCTGGCGCCGAAGACGGCGATGGGCACGACCTTGCCCAGTCTGGACTGGGCCGCACCCGTGACGATCGCGTCCGACATGAACTGTGTGTCGCCGGCCATGACGCCCAGCAGCGCGGGTGCCGCGCCGCGGTAGGGCACGTGCGTGAGGTCCAGGCCGAAGTGCTGCGCCACGAATTCGACGTTGAGGTGGGTCGAGTTGCCCTTGCCCGCCGAGCCGAAGTTGAGCGCGCCGGGCTTGGCCTTGGCCAGGCGCACCAGGTCGTCGAGCGACTTGATGCCCGCGTTGGGGTTGGCCACCAACACCTGGCTGGAACTCGCCAGCATCAGCACCGGATCGAAATCCTTCGTCGGGTTGTAGGGCAGGGACTTGTAGGAGAACGGGTTGAGCGACATGTTCGAGGTGCTGCCGAAGAGCAGCGTGTAGCCATCGGCGGGCTGCTTGGCCACGAAGGCGGCCGCCACGCTGCCGTTGGCGCCCGTCTTGTTGTCGACCACGACCGGCGAGCCCATCGCCTTGCTGAGGTGATCCGCCCAGGCGCGTGCCAATGCATCGAATGCGCCGCCCGCAGCCACCGGTACCACCGCGGTGATCGGCTTGTTGGGATAGGTCTGCGCGGTCGACAGGCTTGGCAGAAGCAGGCTGGCGCAGGCACAGGCGAGGACGGACAGGCGCGCAAGCGCGCCGCGGCGGTTCGATTTCATGGCAGTTCTCCGGGAAGTGGGTGGGGACGGATGTGCAGCTCGCGCGCCCACGCGGCATCGAGCACGAGGGGAAGGGTCAGCAGCAGCGAAGACAGGGTCTTGCCGTGGGCATCCAGGTTGAGCGAGCCGTTGACGCCGCCATCGAGGATGTCGTCGAGCACGAAGTTCATGGCGTGCAGCCGGGGCAGCAGGTAGCGGGTCACCGCGGTCGGGCGCCGCGCCGCGAAGAGCGCGCCCACGCGCGCCTCGGTCACCTGGTCCAGCAGGGTGTCCCAGGTGCGTGGGTCGTAGGCGATCACGCTCAGGTTGGAGCGGTTGCCCTTGTCGCCGCTGCGGCTGTGGGCCAGCGCGCGCAGGGGCACGGTGATGCGGGATGCGGCGTTCATGGCACGAAGCTCCAGGTGGGCCGCACCCAGTCGCGCGGCACGAAACAGGAATCGCTGGCCAGCCGGCTGCTGACCTGCGTGCGCACGCCGCCGCCGCCCGCCGGGCCACAGGTGTAGAGCGCCAGCACCTCGCGCGCCACGGCTTCCGCGTCGTTGCGGTGGCCCGTGCTGGCGGCCACGCGCAGGCGGATGTCGTGGATGCCGCCGCCGTCGTCTTGCACCGGGCCATGCCAGCGCCCCGCGTCGTCGGCGAGCACGCTGGACTGGCCGATCAGGTCGATCCGCAACGGCAGGTGCTTCAAACCGATCTGTTGCAGCCGTTCCCGGACGATCTCGCCAGCCAGCCGCCCGCGACCAGCAGCATTCGCGCCCGCGTAGGAGATCTCGCCCTCGGCCAGCCAGCCCGCGTCGAAGCAGACGGTGGCCTTCAGCGTGGGCGGCAGGGCATGGCCGCGCACGCCGGTGACCTCCACCCGGTCCGGCCCGACGGCCCGGACCTCGACCTCGGCGATGTCGGCGACCACGTCGGGCGTGAGGTAGCGCGCCGGGTCGTGGATCTCGTAGAGCAGCTGCTCCTTCACCGTTCGCGTGTCGACGCAACCGCCCGTGCTCCAGGCCTTGGTGACGACGAAGCGGCCGTCGGCGTGCATCTCGACCAGCGGAAATCCCACCCGCGCGAGCTGCGGCACGTCCTTGACGCCCGGGTCGGCAAAGTAACCGCCGCAGACCTGCGCGCCGCATTCGAGCAGGTGGCCGGCGATGGTGCCGCAGGCGAGCCGGTCCCAGTCGTCGCCGGCCCAGCCGAAGTGGGCCATCATCGGTCCGAGTGCGAGGGACGGGTCGGCCACACGGCCGGTGACCACGACCTGCGCGCCTTCCCGCAGCGCCTGCGCGATTTCCACCGCGCCCAGGTAGGCGTTGGCGCTCACCAGCGTCCTGCCGTTCAGGTGCGCGGGCAGCAGGCTCTGCAGGCGGCCGGCATCCAGGCCGGTCAACAGATCATCGCCCTCGACCACGGCGATGCGCAGCGCGGGCAGGCCGAGCGACCTGGCCAGCCGCTGCAGTCGTTCGGCCGCGGCGCGCGGGTTGGCCGCGCCGAAGTTGCCGATGATCGGGATGCCGTGCTGCACGCAGGGGCTCAACACCGGCGCCACGAAACGCTCCAGCATGGGCTCGCAGCCCGCGCCCGGATCGCCGCGGCGCTGCAGTTGCGCCAGGGCCAGGGTGCGCTCGGCCAGCGTCTCGAAGATCAGTGCCGAGGGGCCGCCTTGCGCCACCAGGGTGCCGACCACCGCGACCGCCGCGTCCCAGCGGTCGCCCGAGAAGCCGGCGCCACAGCCGATGCGCAGGACGTCGTGTGAAGGGGTGTGTGTCTGGGCCATGGGGCGCATGATCGGATTCCCAAACTGACTTGTAAAATGGAAAAAACGGCTGAATTCATCGATGAGATCAATCAATATTTCCACGCGGGATTTCGATGCGTTCCTCGCGCTCGCGCAGACCCAGCACTTCACGAGGGCGGCGGAGCGCTGCCATCTGTCGCAAAGTGCGTTCAGCCAGAAGATCGGCCGCATCGAGGCAAGCGCCGGTGTGCGGCTGTTCGAGCGTTCGACGCGCCACGTGACGCTGACCCCGGAGGGCGAGGTGTTTGTCGAAGAGGTGCGCCGCATCCAGAACGACATGCGCCAGGCCTTTGCCGGACTGCAGGACCTGGCCCAGCGGCGCGTGGGCCGGGTGGCGGTGGCCGCGCTGCCGTCGGTGGCGGCGGAGTGGATGCCGCAGGTGATTGCGCGCTACCGCGCGGCCAATCCGCGCATCAAGGTGGAGCTGTTCGATGCACTGGCCGGTGCCGGCCTGGCCATGCTGCGCGAGGGCCGGGTCGACATGGCGATCACGGCGGGCGAGGACCTGCAGGAGTTCGACTGCGTGGTGCTGCGCCGGGAGAAATTCTTTCTGGTCTGCCGCGATGACCACCCGCTCGCGAACCGCCGTTTCGTGAGCCTGGCCCAGGCCGCCGGGCCCGACATGATGCACCTGGCCCGCAGCAGCAGCGTGCGCCAGCACCTGCAGGCCCAGCCTGCCGTGCACGCCGCGCACGCGGACGGCCTGGAGGTCGAGCACCTCGCCACGCTGTCGGCGCTGATCGCCCAAGGCCTGGGTGTGAGCGTTGTCCCCGAGCTCACGCTGTTTCACTTCCGGCGCGAGCGCCTGCGGGCGATTGTGGTCCGCGACCCGGCGCTGCGCCGGTCCATCGTGCTGGCGCGGCACAAGGCCAAGGCCTTGTCGATCGCGGCTCAGGCCATGTTCGACGAAGTGGTGGCGCAGTCGCGCGCCTGAGGCCTGCCTCTCAGGCCTGGCTGGGCGGCGGCGTGGTCTGCAGCCGCCCAGCGATCGGGGTGGCTGCGCTTCTCGGGCGGGCCTCGAGGCCGTGGAAGCCGAAGTTCATCGCAGGCTGCTCTCCGTGGATGAGCTCGGCGATGGCCTTGCCCGAACCGGCGCCGTGCGTCCAGCCCAGCGTGCCGTGGCCCGCGTTGATCCAGAGCCGGCGCAGCTTCGTGCGGCCGATCAGCGGGATGTTGGTCGGCGTGGCGGGGCGCAGGCCGCACCAGAACTGCGGGTCGCCACCTTCTTCGGGCGTGCGCGTGTCGGCCACGCCCGGAAACACCTGCTCGATGCGGCGCACCAGCATCTCGCAGCGCTTGCGCGCCAGCGGCGTGTCGAGCGAGAGGTCGAAGCCGCCGAGCTCGATGGTGCCGGCCACGCGCAGCTGGTCGCCCAGGCGCGAGACCGCGCACTTCATCTGGTCGTCGAGCATGCTGACCGAGGGCGCGCGTTCGGGTTGCAGCAAGGGCAGGGTGGCGCTGTAGCCCTTGCCGGGGTAGATCGGCACGTTCACGCCCACCGACCTGAGCAGCGGCGTGGAGTAGGAGCCGCAGGCCACGACGAAGGCGTCGGCTTTGAGGGTGCGCGCGGTGCCGCTGACGCGATCGCGCACGCGCACCTGGCGCACTTCGCGGCCGTCGCTCTCCATCCGCTCGATGTCGTGCCCGAACAGCAGCTGCGCGCCGCGCTGGCCGCACAGCGCCGCCAGCTTCTGCGTGAACACGCGCGCGTCGCCCGACTCGTCGCTCTTCGTGTAGGTGCCGCCGACGATGCGATCGCCAAAAGACTGGAGCGCCGGTTCGATGGCGAGCAGCTCGTCGCGCGAGACCACGCGGCGTTGCACGCCGAAGCGCTGCATCACGGCCGCCGCATCGGCCGCGCCGTCGAAGGATTTCTGGTCGGTGTAGTAGTGCGCGATGCCGCGCTCGAGCCGGTGGTAGTCGATGCCGGTCTCGGCCACCACCTCCTTGAGCGCCGCGTGGCTGTAGGCGCCGAGCGCGACGAGCTGGGCCACGTTGCGCACGAAGGCGGTGTCGTTGCACTGCGCGAGGAACTGCAGGCCCCAGCGCCATTGCGCCCAGTCGAGCTGCGGGCGGAACAGCAGCGGCGACTCGTCGGAGAACATCCACTTCAGCGTCTTGAGCGGGGCGTCCTTGTTGGCCCAGGGTTCGCAGTAGCTGACCGAGATCTGCGCCGCGTTGGCGAAGCTGGTCTCCAGGGCGGCGTCGGCCTGCCGATCGACCAGCGTGACTTCGTGACCGCGTTGCAGCAGATGCCACGCCGTGCTGACCCCGATGATGCCTGCGCCGAGTACCGTGACTTGCATGGCCTGCTCCAAGAAAGAGGATGTGTGTTGCGCCGCAGTATGGGAAAAATCCGGTTCGAGGTGAAGCGAAATTAAACTAAAATTTCCTCCATCAGATTGACTTATGTGCTCGGCCACAAGCCGCAGGCACACCCGACGCCACGGAGTTCTCATGAGTACCTTCGACCCTGACGCCCTCGAATGCCTGGCCGCCATCATCGAAGAGGGCGGCTTCGAGCGCGCCGCGCAGCGCCTCTCGATCACCCAGTCCGCCGTGTCGCAGCGGCTGCGCGCGCTGGAGGCGCAGGTGGGCACGGTGCTGATCGTGCGCAGCCGCCCGCTCAAGCCCACCGCGGCGGGGCAGCTCATGCTCAAGCACGCGAAGATGATGCGGCTGCTGCGCGCCGACCTGGAGAAGGACCTCAAGGAGCTCGCGCCCAGTTCCACCGGCAGCGGCCGCGACGAGGAGCGCATCTCGGTGGCGATCAACGCCGACAGCATTGCCACCTGGGCGCTGCCCGCGCTCGACGCGCTGGCGCAGGGCGGCCTGCCGATCGAAATCATCACCGACGACCAGGAGTTCACCCACGAGTGGCTCCGCGAAGGCCAGGTGCTGGGCTGCGTGACCTCGCTGGGCCAGGCGCTGCGCGGCTGCAAGATGGAGGCGCTGGGCACCATGGACTACGTGGTGGTGGCGCAGGCGGCCTATGCCGCCGAGCACTGCCCCAAGGGACTGAACGCGCACAACTTCCACAAGCAGCCCTTCGTGGCGTTCAACCGCAAGGACAACCTGCAGCACGGCTTCGTGGCCAAGGCCTTCGGCCTGCCGCGCGTGATGCTCAAGCAGCTGTTCGTGCCCTCGAGCGAAGGCCAGGTGCGCGCGGTGCTGGCCGGCTGGGGCGTGAGCGTGCTGCCGGAGCTGCGGGTGCGCGATCTGCTGGCGAGCGGGGAGCTGGTCAACCTCGCACCGCGCCACCGCCTGGGCGTGGCGCTGCACTGGCACTGCTGGAACCTCAACTCCGACGTGCTGGACGCGCTCAGCTCCGCGTTGCGCGGCGCGGCCGCGCAGAACCTGCGGCCGGTCGACAAGGTCGCGGGCTGACGCAAAAAAGCCCCGCCAGGGCGGGGCTTCTGCGGTCGGCGTGGCGGCCTTACTTGGGCATGACCACGGTGTCGATCACGTGGATCACGCCGTTGTCGGCGGCGATGTCGGTCTTGACCACGTTGGCGGCATCCACCTTCACGCCACCGGCGGTGGACACGGTGAGCATGCTGCCCTGCACGGTCTTGACGGTGCCGGCCTTTACGTCCTTGGCCATCACCTTGCCCGGCACCACGTGGTAGGTCAGCACCTTGGTCAGCGCGGCCTTGTCCTTGAGCAGCGCGTCCAGCGTGGCCTTGGGGATCTTGGCGAAGGCCTCGTCGGTCGGGGCGAACACGGTGAACGGGCCCGGGCCCTTGAGCGTGTCGACCAGACCGGCGGCCTGCACCGCGGTCACCAGGGTCTTGAACGAACCGGCGGCCACTGCGGTGTCCACGATGTCGGCGGCGTGGGCCGAACTCAGGGCGCTGAGTGCGAAGAGGGAAGCGATCAGGGTTTTTTTCATGGCGGAATCCTTCAGGGGTTGAATGGAAACGGGTTGGGCCGGCGCGGTATGGCGTGGGCTGGATCGGATGTTATCCGCATGAGTTGAAAAAATTACCATATAGTCTGTAACATAACTTATCGGTAGGGATATCGACGAGTTCGTCGATATCGGGCAGAATCCAAGTCCTGTCAAAAGGTTGTCCATGGCCAGCGCCGTCCTCAAATCGCCCCTCGAAACACCCCCGAAGCGCAGCTTTCGCGCTCAGATGCACCTCGCCCGTGAAGACGCGATCATCACGGCGGTCAACCGCCTGCTGGCCGAAAAAGGCTTCGACGCCATGACGGTCGACGAGGTGGCGGCCGAAGTGGGCATCGCCAAGGCCAGTCTGTACAAGCACTTTCCCAGCAAGGAAGACCTGGCGGCCGCGGCCATGGTGCGGGTGATGGACCGGGCCCGCGCCTTCCTCGACAAACGGGAGAGCGAGCCCGCGGGCACGCGGCCGATCGACCAGCTCAAGGCCGTGGCGCGCTGGACCATGGAGGTGCAGCTGGCCGGCGAGATGCCCTCGCTGCCGAGCGAAAACTCCAGCCTGCGGGCGTCGCTGACCACCAACAAGGCCTACGTCGATGGCCTGATGGACGTGAGCGAGCGCCTGGGCGCCTGGATCACCGCGGCGCAGGCCGATGGCAGCCTCAACCGCGCGCTGCCCCCCATTGCGGTGCTCTACACGCTGTACGCCCGCGCCTGCGACCCGGTGCTCGGTTTCCTCAAGGGCAGCGGGCAGTACAGCAGCGAACAGATCATCGACATGGTGCTGAGCACCTGCTTCGACGGCTTGCAGTCGCGCTGAACCGGCGGCTCCACGCCACGAAAAAAGGGCCGCGTCGCGCGGCCCTTTTCCATGCGGTGCGGAAGGCTCAGCGCACCAGCATCACCGGCACCCCGCAGTGCGCCAGCACCTGCGTGGCGACCGAGCCCATGACGAGGTTGCCCAGCGCGCTGTGGCCGTGCGAGCCCATCATCACCAGATCGAACTTGCCACTGTCACCCGCCTTGGCGATCAATTCGCCCGGCGAGCCGACCTTGTGGATGATCTTGGGGTCGATGCCGTGGCGCTTGAGGAACTTCACCACCGGCGCGGTGACCTTTTCGGCCTCCTCGGCGTAGTAGCTGTTGGCCTCTTCGGCACCCACGGCGGCGCGGGCGCGCGGCGGCAGGGGCAGCTGTACCGTGATCAGCGAGAAGGCGTTGTTGGGGCCGAACATCTCGGCGTGCGTGGCCAGGTAGGCCAGCATCTTCTTGGTGTACGCGCTGCCATCGACAGCCAGCAGGATCTTCATCGGGGTCTCCTATCGGGTTGGGTCAGTGGCGAGTGTATGTCCTCGCCACCGGTCGGCCTTGCGCTGGCTCAAAGGCGGTGGCCGCGCCGCGCTCGGGCACGGCGATGAGTTGCTGCGCCACAAAGGCGCCCTGCTCGTTCTTGTCGGCGTAACCCAGCGGGTTGGCCACGATGCGGCAGCGCCCGACCTGCACATCGGTGGGGCAATGCAGGTGGCCGTGCAGCCAGAGGTCGGCCTGCGGCAGCCAGTCGTCCAGTGCGTTGCAGAAGCCCGCGGTGCCCGGGCTCTTGCCATAGCGCGGGTCCATGCTGTGCAGCGTGGGTGCGAAATGTGTGACCACCACCGTGGTGCCGTCGAAGGGCTCGGCCAGCGCCTCGCGCAGCCAGCGCTGGCAGTCCATGGCCAGCGCCCGCATCGCCTCGGCGTCGAACAGCTGCCCGTCGCGCTCGCTCGCCATCTTCACCAGGTAGTGGTTGGCGGCGCGGAAGGCCTTGTCCCGTTGCCCCAGCACGTCGTAGTCGCTCCACAGCGTGGTGCCGACGAAGCGCACGCCCTGCATCACGCGCGTCTCGCGCTCCAGCCACAGCAGGCCCAGTCGTTCGCAGGTCTCGCGCAGGCGCTCGTGGGCCTCGTCCACGTCCAGCGCGTCGTACTCGTGGTTGCCCGGCACGAACAGCACCGGCACCGGCCACCGGGCGAACCGCCGCAGCCCCCAGTCGGGCTCGTCCATCACGCTGCCGTCGCGGCGCTTCTGGTACGAACCCACATCGCCCGCGAGCACCAGCAGGTCGGCGCCCGGCGCGGGCTGCGGCACAAAGTCGGGGTTGGCTTCGAGGTGCAGGTCGCTGAGCAGCTGGATGTTCATGCGCGCATTGTCGGGCAGGGCGTCAGGCCCTGGCCTTGCGGGTGGCTTTCGCCGGCGCCTTGGTCGGCGCGGGCCTGGTGGCGCGGAAACCGATCGCGGAAGCCCGCTCCACCGCCTGGCGCAGCCAGCGGTGGGCGGAGTTGTGCGTGGCCTGACGGTGCCAGAGCGCATCCACATGCACGGCCGGCACCTGCAGGGGCAGGTCGCAGAGCGCGAGTTCGTGCTCCATGCCGGTGGCACCCACGAAGTGGCGCGGCAACACCGTCAGCAGGTCGGTGGTGGCGACCACGCGTCCGGCGGTGAAGAACTGGTTGACGGTGAGCACCACCCGGCGCTGGCGCGAGAGCGCGGCCAGCGCCTCGTCGACGAAACCGAACGGGCGGCCGGAAAAACTCACCAGCAGGTGGCGCGCCTCGCAGTACGCGTCCAGGCTCAGGGGCTTGCCGGCCAGCGGGTGGCCGCGGCGCATGACCACCACGTACTCGCCGTCGTACAGGCGCTGGTGGTGGAAATGCGGGCTGTGTTCCTGCAGGTGCAGGGCGCCCAGTTCGGCGAGCACGCCGGGGAAGTGCCCGATCGCCAGATCGGCCGAACCGTTTTCCAGCAGCCCGCGCGGGTCGCGCGTGGTCAATGGCAGCACGCGCAGGTTGGCGCCGGGTGCCTCGCTCTCGAAGATGTCCATCAGCCCCGGCACGAGCTTGGCGGCGGTGGCGTCGGCCATGGCCAGCACGAAGGCATTGCGCGCGCTGGCCGGGTCGAAGACACCGGGCGCGAGCGACTCCCGCAGCAGGTGCAGGGCGTCGCGCACGGTGGGCCACAGGGCGAGTGCGGCCGGCGTGGGCTCCACGCCGTAGCCCGAGCGCTGCACCAGCTCGTCGCCCAGCACCTCGCGCAGCCGGCGCAGCGCGTTGCTCACCGCCGGCTGCGTCATGGCCAGGTTGTGGGCCGCGCGCGTGAGGTTGCGCTCGGTCATCACCTCGTCGAAGACCCGCAGGAGGTTGAGGTCCAGGGTGCGGAAGTTCAGGTTATTTATCACCGTTGTGAATGTAATGCATCACAAAGATAAATTGGAAAAATGCAAGGGTTAACCCTAGTATTGCGTTGTCCAAAAGACATTCATCCCTTCAGGAGTCCGCCATGAGCACTTTCGCAACCCTTTCCTCTGCCCCGCTGGGCCTGCGCCCGGCATCCGCCCCCGCGCACAAGGGTGTCGACGGCATCCGCCGCCGCTCCGAGAATGCGCGCGGCCTGACCGCCATGCTGCTTGCCGCCGTGGTTGCCGCCATGGTCGTGCTGGCCGACCGTCTGATCAGCACCTGGGCCGACGGCCATCTGCTGCTGGCCTGGGTCTTTCTGTGGGTCGTGGTCTTCGCCGGCCTCGCCCTGTTTGCCGGCACCGCACGTTCGCTGGCCCGCCGCGCCATTGTCTCGCTGGACGGCTGGTCGCAGGCGCTGGCCGAAGCGCGCGCCGAAACCCGCCTGTGGGAAATGGCCCGCCAGGACCACCGCCTGATGAGCGAGCTGATGCTGGCCCGCACCCACGCGGAAGCCGAAGAGCCTGTCGCGCCACAGCAGTCCTTCGCCGAAGCGCTCGCACCGCTGGGCCTGCCCGAAGCGCCGAAGGCCGCGTCGCCCGCGCTGAGCTACTGGGAGCAACTGGGCCAGGCCCGTGCGCGCAACCGCCTGATGTACTACATCTGAAGCGCCACGCGCCCACAAAAAAAGCCACCGGGTCCGGTGGCTTTTTTTTCGCCCCGGGGCGTGTGACCCCGGTGGCGGATGCGGCGAACGGCAGATCGTGCGGCCCGCCGGGTTCGGGGGCGGGCCTCAGGCGGCCAGGCGCTTCTCGATCTGCGCTTTTGTCTCCTCGAGCTCCCGGGGCAAGTGGTAGGCCAGCTGGGTGAACAGCTCGGCGTGCAGCTCGAGCTCCTTTGCCCAGGCGGCGCGGTCGATGTGGGTCACGGTGCGGTACTGCTCGGTGGAGAAGTTCAGGCCGTCCCAGTGGATGTCTTCGTAGCGCGGGCTCACGCCGAAGGCGTGCTCGGTGCCCTGGCCCTGGCCTTCGAGGCGGTCGATCATCCACTTGAGCACGCGCATGTTTTCGCCGAAGCCGGGCCAGACGAACTTGCCGGCCTCGTCCTTGCGGAACCAGTTCACGCAGAAGATGCCCGGCAGCTTCGCGCCGCCAGCGGCGAGCCGGCTGCCCAGATCGAGCCAGTGCTGGAAATAGTCGCTCATGTTGTAGCCGGTGAAAGGCAGCATGGCGAACGGGTCGCGGCGCACCACGCCCTGCGCGCCGAAGGCGGCGGCGGTGGTTTCCGAGCCCATGGTGGCTGCCATGTAGACGCCCTCGGTCCAGTTGCGGGCCTCGGTCACCAGCGGCACGGTGGTGGAGCGGCGGCCACCGAAGATGAAGGCGTCGATCGCCACACCCTTGGGGTCGTCCCAGGCCGTGTCGAGCGCCGGGTTGTTGGTGGCGGCCACGGTGAAGCGCGCGTTGGGGTGGGCGGCCTTGGCGCCGGTCTCCTTCGCGATCTGCGGTGTCCAGTCCTTGCCCTGCCAGTCGATGGCGTGCGCCGGGGCTTCGCTCATGCCTTCCCACCAGACGTCGCCGTCGTCGGTCAGGGCCACGTTGGTGAAGATCACGTCGCGGTCCAGGCTGGCCATGCAGTTGGGGTTGGTCGCGGTGTTGGTGCCGGGAGCCACGCCGAAATAGCCCGCCTCGGGGTTGATCGCGTACAGGCGGCCGTCCTGGCCGGGCTTGATCCAGGCGATGTCGTCGCCGATGGTGGTGACCTTCCAGCCCTCGAAGCCCTTGGGCGGGATCAGCATGGCGAAGTTGGTCTTGCCGCAGGCGCTGGGGAAGGCGGCGGCCACGTGGTACTTCCTGCCCTGGGGGTTGGTCACGCCCAGGATCAGCATGTGCTCGGCCAGCCAGCCCTGCTGGCGCCCCATGTTGGAGGCGATGCGCAGCGCGAAGCACTTCTTGCCCAGCAGCGCGTTGCCGCCATAGCCCGAGCCGTAGCTCCAGATCTCGCGCGTCTCGGGGTAGTGCACGATGTACTTGATGGTGGGGTTGCACGGCCAGGCCGTCTTGTCGGTCTCGCCCGCGGCCAGTGGCGCGCCCACGGTGTGCACGCAGGGCACGAAATCGCCGTTGGTGCCGAGCACGTCGTACACCGCCTTGCCCATGCGGGTCATGAGCTTCATGTTGACGGCCACGTAGGCGCTGTCGGAGAGCTCGATGCCGATGTGCGCGATCGGGCTGCCCAGCGGGCCCATGCTGAACGGCACCACATACATGGTGCGGCCGCGCATGCAGCCGTCGAACAGCGGCTGCAGCGTGGCGCGCATCTCGGCCGGGGCTTTCCAGTTGTTGGTCGGGCCGGCGTCTTCCTGTTTTTCGCTGCAGATGAAGGTGCGGTCTTCCACGCGCGCCACATCCGACGGGTCGGAGCAGGCCAGGAAGCTGTTGGGGCGCCTGGCCGGGTTGAGCCGCTTCATCGTGCCGGCGCTCACCAGCGCATCGCACAGGCGAGCGTATTCCTCGTCGCTGCCGTCACACCAGACCACGGTGTCGGGCTTGCACAGCGCGGCCATGTCGGCCACCCAGGCAATGAGCCGGGCGTTCTTCACATACGAGGGGGTGTTGAGGGTGAGGCCCTGCATCACGGGTGAATTCATGGAATCGGCTCCAGAAGTTTGTAAAGCGGCGTGCCTCAGAGACACCGACAGCCGCAAGCGCCATGGGGAATGACGGGGCGGCTGTCTGAGGGGTCCCTTGGGCAAAAGGGGCGGTCGGCGCCTGGTGCTGCGGTGCGGATGGCGGTTGCAGCAGGGGAGTCAAGAAGCAGGTCGGTGGACCCGGGTCTGGTCAGCGTGTCGGCCAATGGACCAATTTTATGAAAGTGCCCGGCCAGTTACGAACGTGTTACATGCAAAACCCGCATAACGTGATGCATTAAACGGTTGGGGCAGGGAGCCGGGGGGGTGGGCCGGCCAAAAAGAAAGCCGAAGGCCCCTTCGGGCGTTCGGCTTGCCGGACAGCGCGCGAGGCTCAGGCCATGAACACGGCGATGAAGGCCAGCAGGAACATCAGCACACCGCCGGCCACGGGCAGCACGATGGGCATGTAGGGAACGATGGACTCGACCACGTCCTCGGGCTGGTCGCTGGGCGTGTGGTGATCGTGGTGGGACATGGGGCTCTCCGTCTGGGGGTTCAAAACTGCCACGATTTTAAGGGATGCGCGCTCAGAGCAGCGCGTAGGTGGTGCTGGCGCGGCACACGCTGCGCCCGTCGGTGGCGCCGCAGATGTCGATTTCGCCGAACACCAGGCTCTTGCCGGCGCGGATCACGCGCGCGGTGATGCGCGCGTCCTGGCCCGAGAGCGGCTTGAGGAAGCTGGTGTTGAGCTGCACCGTGGTCATGGGGCGCTGGTCGCCGAGCTGGGTCACGATGGCCAGCACCATGGCGGTGTCGGCGGCTGCCATCATGGCCTGCCCGCACAGCATGCCGCCCACGCGCGAAAGCTGGTCGTTTTGCGGCAGGCGCAGCGTGACTTCACCATCGGTGAAGGATTCGACCTGCAGGCCCATGGCCTGGATCCAGGGGGCAAACCAGGCGGCCAACAGGCCCTGGAGCGAGGCGACGGTGGGGGTGGCGGGGGTGGTCGGGTTCTGGGTCATGCATCAATCCTCACGGCGGAATCGGGACAGCCAATGATCCATCAGTTTGCCGGCCGCCTCGCGCCCGCCCAGGCCGAACGAGAGCGCGACCGCCACCGCCACCGCGCCCAGCGTGAGACCGAAGGCCAGGTTGACGATGTCGTCGGCGATGCCCATGGCGCGCAGGCCCATGGCGATCACCAGCGCCAGGATGGCGTAGCGGCCGATGCGCGCCAGGCCCTTGGTGCCGGCGCCGCTGGCGCGGTCGATGGCCGCGTATGCGCCATTGGCGAGCCAGAAACCGATCACCAGGATCGCCGAGCCCAGCAGGATGTCGCCGCCGAAGCGGATGAAGCTCGAGACGATGTCGCTGACCTGCCCGAAGCCGAGCTGCGCGGCGGCTTCCACGGTGGCGAACAGCATGGCGAAGAACAGCGCGACCCGGCCCACGGCGGTGGACGCGCTGGTCTTCTCGAAGGCGTGCGCCATCTGCAGGCGCGCGGGCAGGGTGTCGAAGCCCAGCGTCGCCAGCAGGCTGGCCAGCAGCTTGCTGGCGAACGAGGCCACCAGCCAGGTGACCACCAGGATCAGCGCGGCGGCGATCAGGTGCGGCACCGCCTGCAGCATCGTGTTCAGCATGTCGGTCGCCGGGCGGGAGATGGCCTCGATCTTCAGCGCGTCGAGCGCGGCGATCAGCGAGGGCAGGAACACCGCCACGAACACCAGCATGCCGATCACGCGCGAGAGCTTCACCGTGTCGGCCAGGCCGGCCTGGTGGCCGAGCTTGTCCACGCCCGCGGTGCGGCTCAGGTGGGTGGTGAGGTTGCGCAGCACGGTGGCCACGATCCAGCCCACGCCACCGATCACGAACGCGGCCACCGCGTTGGGCAGCATGTCCAGCGTCTTGGTCACCATGGCTCGCAGCGGGTCGAGCAGGCCCTCCATCTGCAGCGCGCCCAGGATGGCCGGCACGAACAGCAGGATCACCAGCCAGAACAGCGCGCCTGAGAGGCTGTCGCTGATGGGCGCCATGTCGGCGTGCTCGGACAGCTTTTCGTCGAGCGTGGTCTTGTCCAGCAGCTTCTGCGACAGCGCCCGCACCACGCTGGCCACCAGCCAGCCGACCAGCGCGAGCACGAGGCCGCCGATGATGCGCGGCGCGTATTCGAACAGCTGCGTGGTGAAGGCCGAGAACGGGCCGGAGACGATGGCCAGGTTCAGCGAATTGAACACCGCCACCAGGGTGAGCAGGATCACCACCCAGAACAGGGCCAGCGCCACCGCGCCCTCGATGTCAACGCGCGTCTGTGTGAGCTTGCCGAAGCGATGGTTGACGCCGACGAAGCCCAGGCTCTTGCGCGTGGCCGCGCGCACCAGCACCGCGATGAACCAGCCCAGGATGAAGATGGCGAGCGCGCCGAGCAGTTGCGGGATGTGGGTGCCCAGCGTGCTTTGCAGCGAGTTCCACAGGGTGTTGGTGTCCATGTGCCGACTCCTCCGGTTGCGTTGGCAGAGCGGCCCATGATGTCAGAGCGGGCGCCGCAGCGTCAACCGCGCCGCCGCCCGATCGGCACCGACGCGGCGGCGGGGCTTCAGAGCAGGGCGGTGTCGAAGCCAGCGGCGCGCAGCCGCTCGATCACCTGCGCGATGTGCTCGCGCCCGCGCGTCTGCAGCACGAGTTCGATCGCCACGTTCTGCGCGGCCAGCAGGGTGAAGGCGCGCTGGTGGTGCACCTCGTCGATGTTGGCGCCCGCATCGGCCACCGTAGCCGTGATGCGCGCGAGATTGCCCGGCACGTCGCGCGCGTTGACCTGGATGCGCGCCAGCCGGCCGGCGCGCACCATGCCGCGCTCGATGATCGAGGCCAGCAGCATCGGGTCGATGTTGCCGCCGCACAGTACCAGGCCCACGCGCTGGCCCGCGAACCGCTGCGGGTGCTTGAGCAGGGCGGCCAGGCCGGCGGCGCCGGCACCTTCCACCAGCGTCTTCTCGATCTCCAGCAGCATCACGATCGCCTGCTCGATGTCGCCCTCGTCGACCAGCAGCAGCTCGTCGACCTTCTGGCGGATGATGGCCTCGGTGATCACGCCCGGCGTGCCCACCGCGATGCCCTCGGCGATGGTGCTGCTGCCCTGCGGCAGGTGTGTGCCCTGGATCGCGTTGACCATGGCCGGGAAGCGCTCGGTCTGCACGCCCACGATGCGGATGTCGGGCCGGATCGCCTTGGCCGCGGTGGCGATGCCGGCGATCAGGCCGCCACCGCCGATGGCGATCACCAGCGTGTCCAGGTCGGGTTGCTCGCGCAGCATCTCCAGCGCCAGCGTGCCCTGGCCGGCCACGATGGCCTCGTCGTCGTAGGGGTGGACGAACACCAGGCCTTGCTGCTGCGCGAGCTCGCGCGCATGCGAACGCGACTCGTCCAGCGTGTCGCCGTGCAGCACCACCTCGGCGCCGAAGCCGCGCGTGCGCTCCACCTTCACGCCCGGCGTGAAACGCGGCATGACGATCACCGCGCGCAGGCCCAGGCGCTGCGCGTGGTAGGCCACGCCCTGCGCGTGGTTGCCCGCGCTCATGGCGATCACGCCGCGCGCCCGCTCGTCGGCGCTGAGCTGAGCCAGCTTGTTGCAGGCACCGCGCTCCTTGAACGAGGCGGTGTACTGCAGGTTCTCGAATTTCAGGAACACCTGGCAGCCGGTGAGCTGCGAGATGGTGCGCGATTCGACGAATGGCGTGTCCAGCACATGGCCGGCGAGGCGACCGGCGGCGGCTTGAATGTCGTGTAGTTCCAGCATGGCGCGATTGTGAACCGGCGGCGGCGCCGACGCGCGGTGGTAAAGCCCGACAAATTCCTCAAACACACACCATCACTCTCTTCCATGATTCATCAAGCTGGGTTATGGTCCGCTGGAATGTCGGCTTCCCCGGCATGGCGTCACTGGAAGGCAGTTCTGGAGGTGTCTGGATGACCAAGCGCTCGTTGCAGCCCGCGGTACCGGCGACCCGCACCGTTCTCGATGCGCGCGAAGGCCGTGGCCCGGTCGCGGGCGAGGGCCGCGTGTTCGTTCCGCACGGCTTGCGCCAGGCGCCGGTGCTCGACCTCATGTGCTCGCACTTCGTGCTCACCCTGGCCGCGCGCCAGGGCCCGCGCTTCAACGTGCGGCGCGACCTCAACACCCTGCTTTCGCTCGCCGGGCGCCACCTCGTGTGGCCGCACACGGTGCTGCTGCGCCTGCGCGAGTTCCTGCAGCGCCGGTGCAAGGACAACGAACTCTGGAGCGGCCACGACCGGCTCGCGACCAACGCCTTCATGGAGCGCTACGGCGTCTGGCGCGGCCCCTACGAAGAAGGCACGCTGTTCTTCTACCTGGACGAATACGCCAAGGAGTCGCCGAAGGACCTGCTCTCGGTGCTGGCCGTCACCGGCGAATGGCTCAGCCACTCATTGAAGAAGCAGTCCACCCTGGTCGAGAAGAACATCGACGCGCTGGCCGGCCTGTTGCAGCTCAACCGCGCCGAGCGCGCGCTGCTGCTGTACGGCACGCTGGCCCGCTACCAGCGCGACCTGCGCTCCATCCTGGTGGAGTTCAAGGTGAACAACGCGCCCGAGGCCTACGCGGCGATCGCCGACGTGGCCGGCGTGAAGGCCAGCGAGGTCGGCGAAGCGCTGCGCGCCGGCTCGCGCCTGGAGCGCATCGGCATGGTCGAGAACCTGATCTCCGAGCACAACATCACCGACCTGGCCGACCTCATGAAGGTCAGCGAAAAGCTGCCGCCGGTGCTGATGCGCGAGTACCGCACGCAGAGCGAGCTCATGGCGGTGTTCACCCGCCCGGCCGCGCGCTCGGCGCTGAGCCCGAAAGACTTCGACTACGTCGGCGAAGACGTGCGCCTGCTTTGCGGCCTGCTGCGAGAGGCCGTGGCGCGCAAGGAGCCGGGCGTGAACGTGCTGATGTACGGCCCGCCCGGCACCGGCAAGACCGAGCTGGCGCGCGTGGTTGCGCAGGCCGCCGGCCTGGAATTGTTCGAGGTGGAATACGCCGACCGCGACGGCAACGCGCTCTCGGGCCGCGACCGCTACCGCTCGCTGCAGATCGCCCAGGTGTTCCTGAAAGGCACGGCGCATTCGGCGCTGCTGTTCGACGAGGTGGAAGACGTGTTCCCGCCGATCTCCAGCGAGGCCGCGCAGATCATGGCGCGCGCCGAGCACGTGGCGGCCTCGCACACCGGCAGCGTCAGCGGCAAGGCCTGGGTGAACCAGATCCTGGAGACCAACGCCGTGCCCACGCTGTGGGTGACCAACCGCATCGAACAGATCGACCCGGCGTTCCGCCGCCGCTTCGCCTACCACCTCGAGCTCAAGAGCCCGCCGCCCGGCGCGCGCGAACAGCTCGTGCGCAAGACGCTGGAAGACGCGCCGGTGTCCGACGCGCTGGTCGCGCGCCTGACCGAGCGCAAGGGCCTCACGCCGGCGCAGATCCGCACCGCGCTGCGCTTTGCCCAGCTCGCCGCCAGCCCGGCCAGGCCGGCGGCCCGGCGCAGCGCCAGGGCACGCGGCGCGCCCGCGCCGGTGCTCGACGACCTGATCGAGCGCCAGCTCAAGAACGCCGACCTCGCGCTGGGCCGCAAACCCGACCTGATGCAGCGCCCCAGCGCCACGCAGTACAGCCTGGACATGCTCAACGTCGAGTCGCGCTACGAGTTGCCGCGCGTGATCGCCGCGCTCAAGGCGCGCGGCCACGGCTGCCTGTGTTTCCACGGCGCGCCCGGCACCGGCAAGACCGCGCTGGCCGAGCACCTGGCCCAGCAGCTGGAGCGCCCGCTGATGATCCGCCGCGCGAGCGACCTGGTGAGCAAGTTCGTCGGCGAGACCGAGCAGCAGATGGCGGCGATGTTCCGCGAGGCCGAGGCCGAGAAGGCGGTGCTGCTGCTCGACGAGGCCGACAGCTTCCTGCAGGACCGGCGCGGCGCGCAGCGCACCTACGAGGTGACCGAGGTCAACGAGATGCTGCAGGGCATGGAACGCTTCGCGGGCATCTTCATCTGCACCACCAACCTGATGGACAGCATCGACCAGGCGGCGCTGCGGCGCTTCACCTTCAAGATCCGCTTCAAGCCGCTCACCGCGGCGCAGCGCGAGACCATGTTCGTGGTGGAAGCGCTGGGCGGCGACGCCACGCGGCTGGACGCGGCGCTGGCCGCGCGGCTGGCTAGGCTCGACCAGCTGTGCCCGGGCGACTTCGCGGCGGTGAAACGCCAGGTGGAGATCCTGGCCGAGGCGCTGGAGCCCGAGGAGTTCATCGCCCAGCTCGAGGCCGAGCACCGCATCAAGCCCGAGGTGCGGGAAGCACGCGGCATCGGTTTTGTGCATTGAGCCAACACACTTCCCATGCAAAAGGCCACCGTGAGGTGGCCTTTTCTTTGTCCAGTGGTGCCGCGGAACCGGCTTTGCCGGGCCGCTGGCACCGCCCCCTTGAGGGGGTGACGCCGCAGGCGGCGCGGGGGTGTTCTCTAGTGCAACAAGGCCATCGGGCCGCTGGGCAGCTCGTCGGCCGAGTAGTCCGGGTGGTTGTCCACGAAGAAGCGCAGCTTCTGGTCGAGCCGGGCCACGCGGCTGTTGGCCACGCTCTCGCAGTGGTGCTTGGAGATCAGGGCGAACAGCTTGCTGCGCAGGAACCACAGGTCCTTGGGGCTCTGGCAGGACATCAGCGCGGCGTGCATGCGGGTGCGCACCGGGTCCTTGATGTCGGCCATGGCTTCGTGGAACTCGTCCACGAGAAAGTCCAGCTCCAGCACCTGCGTGTCGTGGTACTGGACCTTGGGGGTTTTGCCAAACCATGGCAACCTGAAAAACATGGAGCGCTCCGTTTCGTGGGGTTCGGGGATTCGATGGGGAAGTCCCCGGGTACACCCAGAACATCGGCACGCGCGGCGCGGGCTTGAGCGGTTGCGGGGCCCGACAGGCGGGCGGGCCGACAGGCGGCAGACCCTGTCACACCTTGGTGGTCAAAGGCCTGCGCGGGGCCGTGCCGGCCTCAGACGAAAGCACTCACCACCCGGAGCACGTCGGCGCCGTAGGCCTCGCGCTTTTTCTGGCCGATGCCGGCGATGCCGTCCAGATCGGCCAGGGTTTCGGGCTTGCGGCCGGCAATCGCGCGCAGCGTGGCGTCGTGGAA
>QZKF01000020.1 GCA_003599455.1 Comamonadaceae bacterium | reverse complement strand
CCTGCCGGCCCGGTTCGCGCCGCTGCGGCCCGCCCCGGGCACGCCGTGGCGGGTCATCGACCTGGCCTGCGGCACCGGCGCCAACCTGCGCTGGCTCGCGCCACGGCTCGGCGGGACCCAGGAGTGGTTGGTGGCGGACCACGACGCGGCACTGCTGCGGCGCTGGCCCGAGCGGCTGGGGCTGCCCGCGGACGCGGCGGCGCCCGGGGATCCGCTGGTGTTTGCAGGCCCGGGCTTTCAGGCCGCCATCGTGCGGCGGCAGATCGACCTGGCGCAGCAACTCGACGCACTGCCCTGGCACGCGGCCCACCTGGTCACCGCCGCGGCGCTGCTGGATCTGGTGAGCGCGGCCTGGCTGCACCGCGTGGTGGCGGCCAGCGCGGCGGCACGCGTGGCGCTGCTGTTCAGCCTGAGCGTGGACGGTCGCCACGGCTGGTCGCCCGCCGACCCCATGGACGCCACGGTCATGCGCCTGTTCGGCGCCCACCAGCGGCGCGACAAGGGCTTCGGCCCGGCGCTCGGTGCCAGCGCCGCGGCAGTGCTGCGGCGTGGCCTGCGCGACGCCGGCTACCGCGTGTTCAGCGCGCGCAGCGACTGGGTTCTCGAGGGGGGCCACAGCCCGCAGGCCGCCGCGCTGCAGCGCGCGCTGATCGACGGCATGGCGGCTGCGGCCACCGAGCAGGACCCGGCGCTGGCGCTGCCCGTGGAGGCCTGGCGCCAGCGGCGGCTGGCCTTGGCGGACGCGGGCAGCCTGCGCGTGGGCCACGTGGACCTGCTGGCCTTGCCGCCGGCGCCACCGCGTTAGCAGCGCAGCGCCAGATCCCAGAGCACGTCGTCGCCCAGCGCCAGCGTGCGCGCCGGGGGGCGAGGGCAGTCGGCCATCGCGTCGTGCGCGGTGGCCTGCAGGCCACGCCGGCCCTGGCCGATCAGCACCGGCGCCACCACCAGGTGCAGCCGGTCCAGCGCGCCGGCGGTGAAGAAGCGCGAGACCGTGATGCCGCCACCTTCCACGAACAGCAGGCGCAGGCCGCGCCCGGCCAGCGCCGCCACCGCACGGCCCGGGTGGTAACCGGGTGCCCGGTCGTCGTCGAGCAGGCCGTCCACCGCGAGCACCTCGGCCGCCATCGGCGCGGCGCTGGGCAGGCGGGCCTGTGCGGTTGCGGCGTGGCGTGCGTCGCAGACCCAGAGCGTGGGCGCCTGGCCGTCGCGGAACACGCGCGAGCCGCCATCGAGCCGCGCGTCCGGGTCCATCACCACACGCACCGGTTGCGGGCCCGGCACGCGCCGCGTGGTCAGCTGCGGGTTGTCGATGGCCACCGTGCCCGCGCCCACCAGCACCGCGTCGCACAGCGCGCGCAGCCGGTGCAGGTGCAGCAGGCAGTGGGGCCCGTTGACGTAGTAGGAGTCGCCGGTCGCGGTGGCCACGAAGCCATCCAGGCTCTGCCCGAGTTGCGCCACCACCCAGGGCGACAGCCCCGGTGCCAGCCGCGCATCAAGCAGGGGCTTGTAGAGCGCGAACAGGTCCACGCTGCGCGCGCTGCACGGGCCGGTGAGCGTCCAGCCCAGGTCGGCACCCAGGGTCAGCTGCGGCGTGGGTTCGGCCGACGCGCGCGCCTGCAGCATCTGCAGCCAGAGCCCGGGCCAGTCGGCCGGGATGTCCGTGGCGCTCGTGGGTGCCGCAGGCGCGGGAACGGTCTGCGTGGGAGACAGCATGGCGACCATCATCGCACCGAGCGCCAGCGCCCGGTGCGCAGGGTCATTTCCACCGGGGCGTGTAGTAGGGGTCTTCCGGCGCGGCTTCCTTGGGCGCAGCGCCCGGACCGGCCATGAGGAGGGACGTGGCGATCACCAGCCAGGCCAGGCCGAGCGGCAGCAGCGCGGCCGGCGACACGACCAGCCCGGACGAGGGCCGCCACCAGGCCCACAGGCCCGGCACCGCCACTACGGCGGCAAGCATCAGCGCCAGCTGGGCCAGCAGCAGCGAGCCACCGGTGCCGGCCAGGCCCGCAAGGGCGAGGGACGCCAGCGTCAGGCCGGCGGACACGGGCACGCCGCGCGCACTCAGAGGCCCGATCGGCGGGATCAGCAGCAGCAAGGCCAGCGCGGCGGCACCGCCCACCAGCGCCATGCCCTGCTGGAGCGGCCCGGCCGCGGCACCCGCCAGCCAGAAGCAGGCAGCGGCCCAAGCCAGCACCGCGCCGCCCCAGGGCCACCACCGTGCCGCGCGCGAGCTTTCGGTGGTGCGCCACAGGCACCCCGCCGCGAGCGCGGTGCCCGCGAGCACGATCCACGGCAGCTTCTGCGCGCGCGCGCTGGCGGGCCAGTCGAAACCCGGCAGCACGGCCAGCGCCGCCAGCAGCCCGAGGGCCGCACCCAGCGGCGCCCAGCGCGGGCCCGCCGAAGCCCGCAGCAGCAGCACGCCCAGCCCGGCCAGCAGCGGGGGCAGCACAAGGCTCTGGAAGGCGGGGTGGTAGAGGAAGGACATGGGGAAGGACATGGCGTGCGGCGGCGGAACCGGTGGGCACCATCGTATCGTTCCCCTGCCGGTTTGGGGGGCGCCGTGGGAGGAATACACTGCGGCTCCCCCGCCTGCGAGCCGCCCCCATGTACCTCCCACCCCAATTCAGCGCCAAGGACCCCGCCATCGCGCGCGAGCTGATCCGCTCGCACCCGTTCGCGAGCCTGATTTCCACCGACGACGAGGGCCTGCCCTTCGTCACGCAGCTGCCACTGCACCTGCTGGAGGAAGGCGGCGGCCTGGTGCTGCTCGGCCATTGCGCGAAGCCCAATCCGCACGGGCGCTACCTGCAGGCACGGCCCCGCGCGGTGGTCACGTTTCTCGGCCCGCACGCCTACATGACGCCGCGCGTCTACCCCGACCTGGCGCGCGTGCCGACCTGGAACTATCTGGCGGTGCATGCCACCGTGGAGGCGCGCCTGCTCGCGGACTTCGACGACAAGGACCGCCTGCTCAAGCACCTGATCCACGACCACGACCCGGCCTACGCCGCGCAGTGGCGCGGCCTGGACGAGGACTACCAGCACAGGATGGCGCAGGGCATCACGGCCTTCGAGCTGCGCGTGACCGACCTGCAGTGCAAGCTCAAGCTCAACCAGCACCGACCCGAGTCGCACGCCGCCATGCTGGCCGCGTACGACGCCGGCAACCCCGACGAGCAGGCGCTGGCCGGCTGGATGCGGCGCCTGGGCCTGACGGGGCAGGGCGCGGCGTGAATCGGCGCGCCTGGCTGCTGGCCGCCGCGTGGGCGCTGGCCTCGCCCTGGGCCCGGGCCCAGACCGCCGAGCAGCGCTGGAAGCCCGAGCTCGACGCGTTTGCCGCGGCCGATCGCAAGAAGCCACCGGCGCCCGGCGGCGTGCTGTTCGTGGGCAGCTCGTCGATCCGCCTGTGGACCGGCCTGGAGACGGCTTTTCCCGAGCAGCCGGTGGTGATCCGGCGAGGCTTTGGCGGTTCGCGCCTGTCGGACAGCGCCGACCTGGTGTATCGCCTGGTGCTGCCTTACCAGCCCCGCCTGGTGGTGCTCTACGCGGGTGAGAACGACCTGGCCGAAGGCGCCAGCCCGCAGGACCTGCTGGGCCATTTCGTGCGCTTCGTGCAGCAGGTGCAGACAGCGCTGCCGGCCACGCGCATCGCCTACCTGTCGATCAAGCCCAGTCCCTCACGGCTGGCGCACATGGCCGCCATGCGCGAAGCCAACCTGTTGATCCAGACCTTCGTGCTGGCCGACGACCGCCTGGACTACATCGACGTGCACGCCGCCATGCTGGACAACGATGGCCGGCCGCGGCCCGAGCTGTACGTGCGCGACCAGCTGCACCTGAGCGCCGAGGGCTATGGCCTCTGGCGCCAGGTCGTCTCAGCGCATTTGCGGCCCTGAGCGCCACACGGGCACCAGGCGCCGGCCGCCGCGCTCGCGCGCTTCCACCGCCATGGCCACCGCGAACAGGCCGGCGAAGGCGCTGGCCAGCAGCGCAACATCGGTGCTCCAGGGCCGGATGACTTCGGTGGAGCCGAAGAAGGCCAGCGTGAACAGCGCAATGACGATGTGGGCGCAGAACACCGAGAGGGAATTGCGCCCCAGCAACTCCAGCGGCAGCGGGCGCGGCAGCACGCGCAGCAGCCACGGGCCGGCCGAGACCAGCAGCACGAACACGCTGGCGAAGTTCAGCACCCGCATCGGGCCCAGCGCCCACTTGTCGAGCAGCAGGCCCACCGCGGGCACACCCGGCATCGGGTCCTGGCCCACCATGTGCCGCCACAGCAGCATGGCCAGCGCGTAGAGCGCCGCGGGCACCAGCAACCACAGCGGAAACGTCGGCAACGGCCGCTGCCGCGCGCCCAGCCACAGCCCGGCGATCCACAGGGCTTGCCACGCCAGCCAGTGGAACGCCCCCATGTCCCTGTAGGGGATGGGCATGCCGGTGAGCGCAACGGTGGCCTCGTACAGCGCCAGGCCCAGCCCCCATTGCTCGGCCAGCCAGAGCAGGGCGCTCACCGCCAGCACGCCGCGCCAGCCCTGCCGCAGGCCGCGGCGCAGCAGCCAGGGGCTGACCAGCATCAGCGCGATGTACAGCGGCAGGATGTCCAGCAGCGGTGGGTTGTGCAGCAGCAGGGCAGCGCCCACCACGGCCGCCCGCGGGTCGATGAAGAAGAACTCGAGCAGGCCGGTCACACCGCCCTGCTGGTTGTGCACGCCCAGCCAGGCGATGAGCGTGAACGCCAGCAGCAGCAGGCCGAGCTGGCACAGGTAGAGCTTGAGCGCGCGCTCGTGGAACGCCGCCTGCATGGCTGGCATGCCATCGCGCCGCGCGCGGGCGCCGTACACGCGGCCCGCCATGAAGGCGGAGAGGAACACGAAACCCTCGGCCGCCGAGACAAAGCCGAACGGCTGGCCCGATGGCAACGAGTACATCGTCGGCATGTGGGTCAGCGTCATCAGGACGAGCATGAGGCCCCGCAGGGCATCCAGCTCCCAGCGGCGTGGCGGGGCGTGCGGCATCAGGGTAAACCAGAAGAATGCGCGATCATGCCAGAGGGGCGTCGCGGCGCGCGCGCCAGGCTTGCCAAAACCCCCAGGCCAGACCGAGCAGCGCCGCCACCAGCGAGGCCAGCAGCACCCCCAGCTTGGCGGCGTTGAGCAGGTTGGCATCGTCAAAGGCCAGCGTGGCGATGAAGATCGACATGGTGAAGCCGATGCCCGCGAGCAGGCCGACCAGGCAGACGCCGGGCCATGTCACGCCCGGCGGCAGGCGGCACCAGCCCAGGCGCACGGCCAGCCAGCTCGCCGCGATCACGCCCAGGGGCTTGCCCAGCACGAGCGCCAGCACCACGCCCACGGTGACGGCCTGCGCACCGCCCAGGTCCAGGTCGACGCCATCGAGCGTGACGCCCGCGTTGGCCAGCGCGAACAGCGGCATCACACCAAAGGCGACCCAGGGGTGCAGCGCCATCTGGACCCGGATCACCGGGGGCAAGACCTCGCGCTGCGCCTGCCGCAGTTCTTTCAGCGGCCCGGCGAGGTCATGCGGCGTGGGGTCGGTGCGTGCGTTCAGGTCGTGGACCGCACGCGCGACCATGTCCAGCGGTTGCTCGCGCATGCGACCGGGCAACACCGGCGTCATCAGGCCCAGCGCCACGCCGGCCAGTGTGGGGTGTACACCGGTCTGCAACAGGCCCAGCCACAGCACGGCGCCCGGCAGCACATAAGCCCAGGCCGATCCGACGCCGATCTGCTGCAGGCCCAGCACCATCAGCACGCCGAGGCCAGCCACCAGCAGGCCGCTGAAGTCCAGTCCGCCGGAATAGAAAACCGCGATGATCAGCACCGCCACGATGTCGTCGATGATGGCCAGGGCCAGCAGGAGCACGCGCACATTGCCCGGAATGGAACGGCCCAGCAGCGCGAGCACACCCACCGCGAAGGCGATGTCGGTCGCGGTGGGCACGGCCCATCCGCGCAGCTGCGTGGGCTCGGTGTTGAGCGCCACATAGATCAGCGCCGGCACCAGCACGCCACCGAGCGCGGCGGCCAGGGGCAGGGCCGCAAGCTGCAGGCTGGCCAGCGCACCTTCGTGGATCTCGCGCCGTATCTCCATGCCCACCACCAGGAAGAACACCGCCATCAAGGCGTCGTTGATCCAGAAATGCAGGGACTGGGAAAACACATGGCTGCCGAGGCCGATCGACACCGGGGCATGCCACAGCGCGTGGTAGCTCGCAGACGCGGGCGAATTGGCCCAGACCAGCGCGATGGCCGCGGCCAGCAGCAGCACGATGCCGCTGACGGCTTCGATGTGGAGAAAACGCTCGAGGGTGGAAAAGGCGCGCTCGGCCAGAAGTTGGGCGCGAGGCAGGGTCTGCCGAGAGGTGTTTCGGTTCATGGTCGTGTCGATGCCGCGTGGCGGCCCGACCAGCGCATGAACCTGTTTCGCTGCGACATGCAGCGCCAACACCCACGCGGATTTTACAGGGCGGGGTATCGGGGCTCGCCTACACTCGCCGAATGCCCTCTGCGCCCGACCACGACGACGCCCGTTTCATGCGCCTCGCGCTGGCCGAAGCCCGCGCCGCGGCCGAGAACGGCGAGGTGCCGGTGGGCGCGGTGGTGGTGAAGGACGGGCGCGTGATCGCCACCGGACGCAACGCGCCCATCGACGGCCACGACCCTACCGCCCACGCCGAAATCGTGGCGCTGCGCGCGGCGGCGCAGGTGCTGGGCAACTACCGGTTGGAGGGCTGCAGCCTCTATGTGACGCTGGAGCCCTGCGCCATGTGCAGCGGCGCCATGCTGCATGCGCGGCTGGCGCGCGTGGTGTACGGCGCGGCCGACCCCAGGACCGGCGCCGCCGGTTCGGTGCTCAACCTGTTCGAGCACGCGCAGCTCAACCACCAGACGGTGGTGCAGGGCGGTGTGCTGGCCGAGGAGGGCGCGCAATTGCTGCGCGGTTTTTTCAAGGAGCGACGCGTGAACCCACACCCCCTGCGCGAGGACGCGCTGCGCACGCCCGACGAGCGCTTTGACAACCTGCCCGGCTACCCCTGGGAGCCGCACTACCTGAGCGACCTGCCGGCGCTCGGTGGCCTGCGCCTGCACCACCTCGACGAAGGCCCCGCCGACGCGCCGCTGACCTGGCTCTGCCTGCACGGCAACCCGGCCTGGAGCTACCTGTATCGCAAGATGATCCCGGTGTTTCTCGCCAGCGGTGCGCGCGTGGTCGCGCCCGACCTGATCGGCTTCGGCCGCAGCGACAAGCCCAAGAAGGACGGCGCGCACACCTTCACCTGGCACCGCCAGGTGTTGCTCGAATTCATCGAGCGGCTGGACCTGCACAACGTGGTGCTCGTGGTGCAGGACTGGGGCGGCCTGCTGGGGCTCACGCTGCCGATGGAAGCGCCCGGGCGCTACCGCGGCCTGCTGGTGATGAACACCACGCTGGCCACAGGCGAGGTGCCGCTCTCGCCCGGCTTCCTGGCCTGGCGCACCATGTGCGCGCAAAACCCCGAGTTCGATGTCGCGCGCCTGTTTGCGCGTGGCAACCCGCAGATGAGCGCCAGCGAAAGCGCCGCCTACAACGCGCCGTTCCCCGACCGCGGCCACCGCGCGGCGCTGCGCGCCTTCCCGCCCATGGTGCCGGAGCATGCGCAGGACGATGGCGCGGCCGTCAGCCGCCGGGCGCGGGACTTCTGGTCCACCGAATGGAAAGGGCAGAGCCTCATGGCCATCGGGCAGCAGGACCCGGTGCTGGGCGAGCCGGTGATGCGGGCTCTTCACGCTTCGATCCGCGGATGTCCCGATCCCTTGCTGCTGCCGCAGGCCGGCCACTTCGTGCAGGAGCACGGCGAAGCCATCGCCCAAGCCGCGGTGCGCCATTTCGGCGCCGCAGCCCCTCGATAATCAACCGCTTTTGCGCACTGCGAACCCATGAGCCACATCTACATCTACTCCCCCTCCAGCGCGGTGCGCGACAAGGCCGCGTTCCGCCGTGGCGTGGCCCGGCTCAAGGCCCTGGGGCATGAGGTGGAGATCGATGAGGCGGCCCTGTCCAGCCACATGCGCTTTGCGGGTGACGACGCCACGCGCCTCGCCGCGATCGGCCGTGCGGCGGCCAGTGGCGCCGATGTGGCGCTGATCTCGCGCGGCGGCTACGGCCTCACGCGCATCGTGGGCGAACTGCCGTTCAAAAAGATCGCCAAGGCGATCGAGCGCGGCACGCAGTTCGTGGGCCTGAGCGATTTCACCGCGCTGCAGATGGCCTTGCTGGCCAAGACCGGCGCCATCACGTGGGGCGGCCCGGCCCTCGGCGAAGACTTCGGCGCCGAAGCGCCCGACGACATCATGGAAGCCTGCTTCGACGACCTGCTGGTCGGGCATGGCGAGGGTGCGGGCTGGCGGCTGCCGATCGCGGACGCCAAAGCCATGAAGCGCAAGGACACCGCAACAGAACCCGCCCTGCGGCTGCGCGGCGCGACGCTCTGGGGTGGCAATCTCAACGTGATCTGCGCCCTGGTCGGCACGCCCTACCTGCCGCCGATCGAGGGCGGCATCCTGTTCCTGGAAGATGCGAACGAGCACCCGTACCGCATCGAGCGGCAGCTCACGCAGTTGATCAACGCGGGCATCGTGGGCCGTCAGAAGGCCGTGCTGCTGGGCTCGTTCAACCGCTTCAAGCTGGTGCCAGGCTACGACCGGGGGTTCAACCTGCAGACCGTGGTGGACTGGATGCGCACCCGCACGAAAACACCGGTGTTCACGGGCCTGCCGTTCGGGCACGTGCCGACGAAGGTGCTGCTGCCCGTGGGGCAGAAGGTGGATCTGATGGTGGAAGGGCGCGATGCCCTGATCTACTGGGGCTGAGGCCCTTACCGGCTGCGCATGCGGCAGGCGTCCATGAGGCTCTTGGGCACCAGGCCACGGAACACCGGAGAGAGGCTTTGCACCCGGTGCACCGCCAGCGCCTCGCCGTGCAGCTGGCTCAACACCGCCACCATCTCGGCGCGCGCGAACCACAGCGCGTGGGCATCGTGCAGGTACTTCAGCTTGCGGGTCAGTTGCGGATTCGCCTTGGCGCCTTCTTCCCCCAACATGGCCAGCATGGCTTCTCGCACCGGCTCGAGGGCCTCGGTGGAATCCTTGCGCGTCTCGGGCCCGAGAAGGGCGGAGATGCTGTTGCGAATACCGGGTTTGAACCAGCGCATGGGGTGCCTCAACGACTTTGTATTAATTGGATACAGGATACGTCCCGCGTCCATGGATGTGCAATGCCGTATTGTGCACGCAAGTCAAAAAACAACAAATAAATCATATGTTTACAGCTGATTTTTGAATAGCCTCCTTAGGTATGTAATACCTTTTTATGCGCGGAGCCCTCGTGGCGGCATGCGGGACGGTCTGCCACGGTGTGGATTTTCAGCGCTGCGCCCCGCGATGCAGGGGCGTTCAGGCGGCTCCGGATACCGCGAGGTCGTGTGTTGTAATCCAGCCGATATGTGCTCTGTCCTATGGCCGAACTGACCATCGCTTTTGTGGATTTGACCGGTAGTGTCTCGGTGTTTGAAACACTGGGTAACGACCGCGCCACCAAGGCCGTCACCAAGCTGACCCAATGGATCGGGTCGATGGGCTTGGAGAACGGTGGCAAGGTGGTGAAGATGCTGGGCGACGGCGTGTTGATGTCGTTCGTCAACAACCGCAACGCGGTCGACGCCATGCTGCTGATCCAGCAGGAGCACGCCAAGCGGCTCGTGCAGTGGCCGGACCGGCTCAAGCTCATGATGCAGATCGGCATGGCGCGCGGCCAGGTGGTCGTGGTCGATGGCGACTGCTTCGGCGATGCGGTGAACGTCGCCTCGCGCCTGAGTGATCTGGCCGGGCCCGAACAGATCATGGCCACCGACACGGTGATCCGCAAGCTCGGGCCTCGCCACGGCGTGCGCAGCCGCAGTCTGGGGCCCATGCGCATCAAGGGCAGGGTGGAGCCCTGCGAGGTGTTTCGCGTCGAGTGGCAACCGGAAATGCTGTCGGAGTTCCTCACGCTGCCCGCCGACCTGCACGCCCTGGGGTCGGCCAAGGAGTCGATGTTCGGTGGATTCGAGCTGGCCTGGCTCGACAACACGCAGGCCTTCAGCCTGACCGACCTGCCGATGAAGATCGGCCGCGTGCCCGAAGCCGACTTCGTGGTCAGCGACCCGCGCGTCTCGCGCATGCACGCCAGCATCGACATCCGCTCCGGCAACTACGTGCTCGAAGACATCAGCAGCTACGGCACCTGGGTGCGCTTTGGCGCCGGCGACAACGTCATCGCCCTGCGCCGGCAGGAGTGCCTGTTGCACAGCGACGGCGAAATCGCCATGGGCGCGCCGTTCAGCGATTTCAGCGCGCCCATGGTGAGCTTCAAGCTGGTCGATGGCAGCGTGGTGCTGGGGCCGGGCGGCCTGCGCAAGTAGCCGTCGGGATGGCGGCGCGTCCCTGGCGCGCCTTTCGGGAAGTCACAACCACCGGGGACATGATCGTGCGCTGGATCAAACGACTTTTTGCCTTGCTGTCGCTGCTCGCCGTGGTGGCCGCGGCGCTTGTGGCCTTCTACGCCTTTCGCACCCTGCCAAAAATGGACGGCAGCCTCCAGCTGAGCGGGCTGTCCGCGCCGGTGAAGGTGCAGCGCGACGCGAGCGACGTCACGCACATCCAGGCGAGCCGGGCGCGCGATGCCTGGATGGCGGTGGGCTATGTGCATGCGCAGGAGCGCGGCTGGCAGCTCGAGTTCAACCGGCGCGTGATGCGCGGCACGCTCTCCGAGGTGCTGGGCCCGGCGACGCTGGAGACCGACAAGCTCATGCGCACCCTGGGCATCCGCGAGGCGGCGCGCCGCCAGCTGGAGGGGCTGCCCGCCGACGCGCGCGAGGCCTTGCAGGCCTACAGCGATGGCGTGAACGCCTTCTTTGCCCACACCGACCAGGCACTCACGCCGGAATTCCTGCTGCTGGGGATCGACCCGCGCGAAGACGCGCTGGCGGGCCGTTACTGGGACCCCCTGGACAGCGTGGGCTGGTCGCTCATGATGGCGCTGGACCTGGGCGGCAACTGGGGCAACGAGTTCGCGCGGCTCTCGGCGCTGGAGGTGATCGACACCCCGGCGCTGTGGCAGCTGTTCCCGCCGTACCCGGGCGAAGCCCCGGCGGCCAAGGCCGACCTGGCCCGGCTGTACCGCGAACTCGGTGTCTACCGCGGCAAGGCGGTCACCACGTCGGCGGCGCCGGAGCGACCCGCATCCGGCCTGGTGGCATCGGTGCGCGAGCAGATCGGGCAGGACCTGCAGCGCTGGGCGAACGAGATCGGCAACATCGACGGCAAGGGCTCGAACAACTGGGTGGTGAACGGCTCGCGCAGCGCCACCGGCATGCCGCTGCTGGCCAACGACCCGCACCTGGGCCTGAGCGCGCCGGCCATCTGGTATTTCGCGCGCCTGCAGGCGCCCGACGCCGATGGCACCAGGGGCATGGACGTGATCGGCGCCACCTTGCCCGGCACGCCTTTCGTGGTGCTGGGGCGCACCCAGCAGGTGGCCTGGGCGTTCACCAACACCGGTCCCGACGTGCAGGACCTCTACCTCGAGCAGATCAACCCGGCCAACCCGGCGCAATACCGCGTGCCCGCCACCGGCAGCGAGCCGGCCTGGGCCAACTTCAGCCTGCGCATGGAGACGATCCGCGTCAAGGACCAGCCCGACGTGAGCCACATGGTGCGCAGCACGCGCCATGGTCCAGTGCTCAGCGATGCGCAGGCGCGCCACGGTGAGGTCATCGACACCAGCCGCTTCGTGCTCGCGCTGCGCTGGACCGCGCTGGACGCGGACAACCGCAATGTGGTCGCCACGCTGGAGTCCAACCGCGCGCAGTCGGTGGCGGATCTCACCGCCGCATTCCGCGACTTCCACTCGCCGATGCAAAGCGTGCTCATGGCCGATCGCAGCGGCCGCATTGCCTACAAGGCGGCGGGGCGTGTGCCACTGCGCGCGCCTGAGAACGACATCCGTGGTGTCGCCCCGGCGCCCGGCTGGGACACCCGCTACGACTGGACCGGCTGGCTGCCCTATGAGGAGACGCCCCAGGACGACGGCGCGCGCGGCTGGATCGCCACCGCCAACCAGCGCATCCACGCGGCCGACTACCCGCATTTTCTCACGCAGGACTGGGTCGCTCCGTACCGCCAGGAGCGCATCGAGGCGATGCTGGAGAAAACGCCGAAGCACACGGTGGACTCGTTCCAGGCCATGCACGCCGACCAGCAGTCGGCCGCGACGCTGCGCCTGCTGCCGTTCCTGCAGAAGACCACCTCCGACCACCCGCTGGCCGCCGCCGCCCAGGCCGCGCTGCGCGATTTCCAGGGCGAGATGCGGGCCGACGCCGCCGCGCCGCTGATCTATTCCGCCTGGGTCGACGCGTTCACGCGCCGCGTGCTGGGCGAGCGGCTGGGGCAGGGACGTTTCGAGGCCATGTATGGCAAGCGCCTGTTCCGCAACGCGGTGGAGGGCATCCTGGAGCGCAACGACACCGGCTGGTGTGGCGCGGCGGGCTGCGCCGAGGCGAGCAGCGCGGCGCTGGGCGATGCCCTGAACCGGCTGCAGGCCGTGCACGGTGCCGATGTGGCGGCCTGGCGCTGGGGCGACGCCCACCCCGCGATCTCGATCCACCGGCCCTTCAGCAACGTCAAGCCGCTGGCCCGCTTCTTCGAGGTGCGCACCCCCACCGGTGGCGACCCCTTCACCGTGAACGTGGGGCAGTACCACCTGGACAAGGCCGATGCGCCCTACGCCAATCGCCACGCGGCCAGCCTGCGCGCGGTCTACGACCTGGCCGACCTCGACAACTCGCGCTTCATCTACCAGACCGGGCAGAGCGGCAACGTGTTTTCCAGCCGCTACCGCGACATGAGCGAGACCTGGGTGGGCGTGCAGTACCGCGCGCTGACGATGAAGCCCGCGCAGTGGGCGTCGACGCTGGAGCTCAGGCCTTGACGGCCTGAGGCGTCACTTCAGGTTGCCCGAGAGGAACTGCGCGAGCCGTTCGCTCTTCGGTCGCGCCAGCACCTCGGCGGGCACACCCTGTTCTTCGATGCAGCCCTTGTGCAGGAAGATGAGGTGCGAGGACACCTCGCGCGCGAAGCCCATCTCGTGCGTCACCACCACCATGGTGCGGCCTTCTTCGGCCAGCAGCTTCATCACGCGCAGCACCTCGCCCACCAGTTCCGGATCGAGTGCGCTGGTGGGTTCGTCGAACAGCATCACGTCGGGCTCGACCGCCAGTGCGCGCGCGATCGCGACGCGCTGCTGCTGGCCACCGCTCATGTGCGAGGGGTAGCGGTCTTCCACGCCGCGCAGGCCCACGCGCTCGAGGTAGCGGCGCGCGGTTTCCACCGCCTTGTCCTTCGGGATGCCCAGCACGTTCACCGGCGCCTCGATGATGTTCTGCAGCACCGTCATGTGGGCCCAGAGGTTGAAGTGCTGGAACACCATGGCCAGCTTGGTGCGCAGGCGCTGCAGCTGCGCCGCGTTCACCGCGCGCAGCTCGCCGTGGCGGTCCGGCTTGAGCTGGAGTTCTTCGCCGGCCAGCACGATGCGTCCGGTGTTCGGGTTCTCCAGCAGGTTGATGCAGCGCAGCAGCGTGCTCTTGCCCGAGCCGGAGCTGCCGATCAGGCTGATCACGTCGCCAGCCCGGGCCTGCAGCGACACGCCCTTGAGCACCTCGTTGGCGCCGAAACGCTTGTGGATGTCGTGGACTTCCAGCAGGGGACGGGCGGTCGGTCGGGTGGCGGTGGTGTCGGCTGTCATGGTGGATGCCCGATGGAGATGGAGGCTCAGGCGCCCAGCAGGTCGCCTGAGCGGAACGGCGTCGCGCCGGCGATCTTGCCGACCTCGCCGCCCGAGACGATGTAGCGCTCGCGCACGGTGGCGTACAGCACGCCCGCCACCTCGGCGCGCACTTCGTGCACGCGCGCGCGCCCGGCGGCGGTGGGGTCGATGACCTCGGCCACCACGTCGCCCACGGCCAGCGTGGTGCCCGGCGGTACCAGGAACACCAGCACACCAGGCACAGGCGAGCGCAGGGTCTGCGAGCCGGCCAGCGGAGTGGCCTTGCAGGCCATCGGCGGCAGTGCAACCGGCGTGGCGGCGGTGATGGCGCCGACGTGTTCGAGGAAGGTGAAAATCGCCTGTGCGTCCTGACGGGCGTGGCCGTGCGATACATCGCACTCGCCGCGCAGTTCGACCGTGGCGCTCGCGCACGCCTGGGGCAGGGGAGCGTTCACCCCCGCGGACTGGAGGCCTGCCGCAAGTTGCCACCAGAGGCCCGAGAGGCGCTCGTCGAACGGCCCGCCCCCCGACTCGCGGGCCAGCAGCACGGCCTGGCAGCCCAGCAGGCGGGCCAGGGGTTCGAGCGGCGGCCAGCAGGCTTCCTCGCTGTACAGGTGCATGACGGCTTCCCAGTCGCAGTGCAGGTCGAGCACCAGGTCGGCGTCGTGCGAGAGCCGCAACAACTGGCGGCGCAGGCTGTCGAGCTCGGTCGCGGGCAACCAGTCGTCCAGCCATTCGCCGACCAGTTCGCGCACCGTGGCGACGTTGGCCTGGGCATCGGTTCCCATGCGGGGAATGGCGTCGGCGAGCACGGCCGCGGCCATGTCGGGGTAGTGCCGGTTGAAGTTCTGCGCGGTGTCGAATTCGAACCGTCCCATGGCCTTGTGATCCAGGCGCTGGCTCAGGCCGATCGGATTGGCCGCGGGCACGAGGATCACCTCACCGCGCAGACGGCCTGCCTTTTCCGCTGCCTCCAGGCGCTCGCGCAAATGGTGCGCGACCAGCATGCCGGGCAGCTCCTCGGCGTGCAGGCTGGCCTGAATGTAGACCTTGGGACGGGCACCGGCCGCCCCGAAATGAAAACTGACCAGGGTCTTCTGGCTGCCCAGGCTCGGGCTCAGCAGGGGATGTTCGGTGCGTTGCATGGTCGAGCGAAGCAGCGTGTCGGTGGCGCGCTCAGTGCGCGCGCGGTGCCAGGTGGGCCAGGAAGCGCCGCTCGGCCAGCTTGAAGACGCCCACCAGGCTGAAGGTGATGGTGAGGTAGATGGCGGCGGCGAAGATGTAGGCCTCGAACGGCAGGTAGAAGTCGGAATAGATGCGGCTGGCGGCGGCGGTCACGTCCAGCATGGCGGGCACGGTGCTGGCCAGGCTGGTGGCGTGCAGCATCATCACGACCTCGTTGCTGTACGCGGGCAGGGTGCGGCGCAAGGCGCTGGGCAGCACGATGCGGCGCATGGCCATGGCGCGGCTCATGCCCATGGCCTGGGCGGCTTCGATTTCGCCCGCGGAGGTCTCCCGGATCGCGCCGGCGAGCATTTCAGCGGCGTAGCCGGCCGTGTTCAGGCTGAAGGCCAGCAGGGCGCAGAAGAAGGGCTCCTTGAAATGCGTCCAGGGCCAGACGGTGTCCCAGCGCGCCTGGATCCATTCCAGTTGCGCCAGGCCGTAGTAGATGAGGTAGAGCTGGATCAGCAGCGGCGTGCCGCGGATCACGTAGGTGTAGGCGCCGACGATCCAGCGCAGCGGCGCGATCGAACTGGTGAGGGCCAGCGCGAACAGCAGCGCGAGCACCGCGCCCACGCCCAGCGATGACAGCAGCAGCCAGACCGTGGTGACCAGGCCCTCGCCATACATGGCCAGGTTGGCGGGTTGAAAGATGACTTCCCATTTCATGGGCTGGTGCTCAGGTGTTGGCGCGCTTCACGCCCATGCTGAACCGGCGGTCCAGCCAGCGCAGCGCCCACAACGAGACGGAGGTGTAGACCAGGAACAGCGCGGCCGCGAACAGGAAGAACGTGAACGGCTCGCGGGTGGCGGCGCTGGCCTGTTTGGCCAGATAGGTCATTTCCTGCAGGCCGATCAGGCTGACCAGGGCGGTGGCCTTGATCAGCACCAGCCAGTTGTTGGTGAAGCCAGGCAGGGCGTAGCGCACCATCTGCGGTGCGGTGATGCGCACGAAGGTGCGCACCGGCCCCATGCCGAAGGCCCAGGCCGCTTCCATCTGCCCCTTGGGGATCGACAGGATGGCGCCGCGGAATGTTTCGGTCATGTACGCGCCGTAGATGAAACCGATGGTGAGCACGCCCGCCAGGAACGGGTTGATGTCCACCGAAGACTTGCTGCCCGCGGCTTCAAGCAGGTGGTTGAGCCCGATGGTGCCGCCATAGAAGATGAGCAGCATGAGCACCAGCTCGGGAACGCCTCGCACCAGCGTGGTGTAGACGGTGGCCAGCCCCACGAGGAGGGGGCGGCCCGAGAGCTTGGCCACCGCGCCCAGCAGACCCAGCAGGATGGCCACCACGAGGGCGGCCAGCGAGACGCCCACCGTGAGGAGGGCGCCCTGCAGGATCGAGGCGAAGTAGCCGGACAAAACGTGAAGGCGTTATCCGCCGTACACGTCGAAGCTGAAGTACTTCTTGCTGACCGTCTCGTACACGCCGTTGGCGCGGATCGCCTTGATGGCGGCGTTCAGCTCGTCCTTGAGTGCCGTTTCACCCTTGCGCAGGGCAACGCCCACACCGGTGCCGTAGTACTTCGGGTCGTTGAGCACGGGGCCGACGAAGCCGTAGCCGGCGCCTTCGGGCTTGCTAAGGAAACCACCCGTGACTTCCACCTGGTCTGCGACGGTGCCGTCCAGACGACCGGACTTGATGTCCAGATAGACCTGGTCCTGTGCCTCATAGGGCACGACGCTCACGCCGACCGTCTTGAGTTCGCCCATGGCGTACTTCTCTTGCGTGCTGCCCTTGAGCACGCCGATCTTCTTGCCCTTGAGCGAGGCCAGATCGGTGAATGCCGTACCGGTCTTGACGACGATGCGGCTGGGGGTGCTGTAGTACTTGTCCGTGAAGTCCACGACCTGCTGGCGTTCCTCGGTGATGGACATCGAGCTGATGATCACGTCGTATTTCTTGGCTTGCAGGCCAGGGATCATGCTGTCCCACACCTGCTCGACGTAAACGCACTTGCGCTTGACTTCCTTGCACAGGGCGTCGGCAATGTCCACGTCAAAACCGGTGGGCTTGCCATCGGCGGTCTTGAAGGTGAAGGGCTCGTAGGTCGGGTCGATCGCCACCTTGAGTTCCGGCAGCTCGGCTGGAGCGGGGGCGGGCGCGGCGGCAGGGGCCGCAGCCGGCGCTGCGACGGGCGCCGGGGTTTCTGTTTTTCCGCAGCCCATCAGGGTTGCGGCGCCGATCAGGCTCAATGACAACAGCAGGTTTTTCATGAAAATCTTTCGTTTGAACACCGTAAAGCGTACGGCAATTGCGGGCGTCCGCATTGTAAATCTCGACCCACCGACTTCCTGGCAAGCAGCCACCGGTGTTTCCCCTATAGGCATAGCAACAAACGCGCCGGGGAGCTTGGCGAAGGCTGCACAGGGCTGGGGCCGGGACGTTCGAAGTGCCCATCGAAAATAGTGCGCGTGCACCATTGATGTGAGGTGGGTGTCTCGCGACACTGCGGGCCTGAGACACTCACACCAGGAGCCAGCATGGACGTTGCATACACCGCGCGAGACACAGCAAGCCGGATCGTCACCCGCGAGGACCGGCGCCACAGAAGCCACGAAGACACCATCCTGGACCCGCGCGCGGCGGTCCGTGTGGTGCACGACTATGAAATGCTGGTGACGGACAGTTTTCGTTCCTTGGGGCTGGCGCACGATCAGGCCCAGGTCCGGGTGCGTTTCGTGGGGTTGAGTCCGTCGGGTCTGCAGGTGTACGCCGCTTTTGTGCGTATCGTCCGCTGGGATCAGGTCGTTGTGGATCTTCTGGCGCAGATGCCTGCGGTGGAAAGGGCCCTGGCGCGGCTGATCATGGAAGGCTCGCTGTTGCGCCACACGCGGTTCGCCGGACTGTGGTTCCGTTCACAGTTGAACGCCACGGTGCCAGTGGCATCGGGTGCGCCAGAGGCCCATTGAAGGGGAAGGTCGTGGTAACCGCGCTTGGGCGATCTTATACTTTACATAATATACATCGTGGAATATCAGAATGGCACGTCATCCTCAAACCTGAATGCCGTCACCGCAGCGGTCACCATGCCCTCCTGCAAGGCAAAAAGCCCAAACCGCTTTCATACGGTTTGGGCTTCTGGATGCCACGGTGGACGCTCGCGACCGCGCTGTCAGTCCTCGACGAAGGCTTCCTCGCGCTTCTTCTTGATGGATGGCAGGAGCACGATGATCAGCAAGAGCGCGGCCACGGCGAGCAGCGAAGCCGAGATGGGACGGGTCACGAAAACCGACCAGTCGCCACGGGAAATCAGCAGCGCCCGGCGCAGATACTCTTCCATCATGGGGCCCAGGATGAAGCCCAGCAGCAAGGGCGCCGGTTCGCAACCGAGCTTGATGAACAAATAGCCGATCGCGCCGAACAGCGCCACCATCCAGATGTCGAAGCTGTTGTTGTTGGTCGAGTACACACCGATCGCACAGAACAGCACGATGGCCGGGAACAGCCAGCGGTATGGCACGGCCAGCAGCTTGATCCAGATGCCGATCAGGGGCAGGTTCAGGATGATCAACATCAGGTTGCCGATCCACATGGACGCAATCAGACCCCAGAACAGCTCGGGATTGGAGGTCATGACCTGCGGACCCGGCTGGATGTTGTGGATGGTCATGGCGCCGACCATCAAGGCCATCACCGCGTTGGGCGGGATGCCCAGCGTGAGCAGCGGAATGAACGAGGTCTGCGCACCCGCGTTGTTGGCCGACTCCGGGCCCGCCACGCCGCGGATGTTGCCCTTGCCGAACGGCACTTCGCCGGGCTTGAGCTTGATCTTCTTCTCGATCGTGTAGGCGGCGAAGGCCGACAGCAGCGCACCACCGCCGGGCAGGATACCCAGGGCCGACCCGAGCGCCGTCCCCCGCAGCACGGCGGGCAACATGTTCTTGAAGTCTTCCTTGGTCGGCATCAGGCCATGCACCTTGTCGGTGAACACCTGGCGCTCGCCTTCGGGATGCGACAGGTTGTGGATGATCTCGCCGTAGCCGAACACGCCCATGGCGATCACGACGAAGCTGATGCCATCGGTGAGTTCGGGGATGTCGAAGCTGAAGCGGGCTACCCCGGAGTTCACGTCGGTACCGATCAGACCCAGCAGCAGGCCCAGCACGATCATGGCCAGCGCCTTGATGAGCGAGCCCGAGGCCAGCACCACGGCGCCAATCAGGCCCACGATCATGAGCGAGAAATACTCGGAGGGACCGAAGCTCAGCGCCACCTCGGTGAGCGGTGGCGCGAACGCGGCCAGCACCAGCGTACCCACGCAACCGGCGAAGAACGAACCCAGGCCGGCGGCGGCCAGCGCGGGCCCTGCCCGGCCCTTCTTTGCCATCTGGTGGCCGTCGATCACGGTCACGACCGAGGAGGACTCCCCAGGCAGGTTGACCAGGATGGCGGTGGTGGAGCCGCCGTACTGCGCGCCGTAGTAGATGCCGGCCAGCATGATCAGTGCCGCCACGGGAGGCAAGCCGTAGGTGGCGGGCAGCAGCATGGCGATCGTGGCAACCGGGCCGATGCCGGGCAGCACGCCGATCAGCGTGCCCAGAACGCAGCCCAACAGGGCGTAAAGCAGGTTCTGGAAGGTGAATGCGACACCAAAGCCGAGTGACAGGTGTTCAAAGAGTTCCATGGATTGCGTCTCCGGTTCAGGCGGTCAGGAAAGCAGGCCACACCGGGAACTGCAACTTCAATGCATATACAAAGGCGCCGTAGCTGCCCACGGCCAGGATGGACGCCAGGATCAGCGACTCCTTGACGCTGCAGTTGGGCCGCGCGAAGCCCGCAATGAGCACCAGCGCGTAGATTCCCACAATCAGGCCCATGGCCGGAATGCCCAGCGAAGGCAGGCCCACGAGCAGGATGCCGAACACCACGTTGGCGCCGATGATGAAACCCAGCGGGCGCCAGGCGAAGCGGCCGATCGGGTCGCCGTCGGGCGACTTGCTGCGGAAGGACTGGCCTGCGATGAGGATGCCCAGGATGGTGAGCAGGACCCCGAGCAACAGCGGGAAGTAGCCAGGCCCCATGCGGGCTGCACTTCCAACGGTGAAGCTGGTTGCGCCGACGGCAAACGATATGCCGACGACGGTGAACATGAGTCCAGAGAAAAAGTCCTTCTGACTTGCCAGTTTCACGGCGTCTCCTCAAATTGTGGGTATGCGGGCGATTGTGCTGCGGCTTGGCCTTTTGGCGCATGTGGGTTACACCTACTTTGACCCGATGCGGACATTGCCTTTCAGGTCGTCATCGCGCCGGCGTTCACCATTTGCCCTGGGGCTGCCGGGCGCGCACAAAGGCCGCAATGATGTCCGCCGAAGCGGCGCGCTGGGCCCGGTGCGCGAAGTCGATGGCGGTCAAGCCCTGCTGGTTCCTGATCAGCGGGTCGGCGCCCTCTTCCAGCAACAGCTTGACCACGCCCGGGCTGCCGTAGTGCGCCGCCATCATCAAGGGCGTGGTGCCGTTGGGGGACTCGGCGTCGATGTAGGCGTGGTGCTCCAGCAGCAGGCGCACCATGGCGGGGCTGGTGTCGCCGGCGTAGGTGGCGGCGTAGTGCAGCGGCGCCCAGCCCGGCTTGTTGACCTCGGCCTGGCGCGCAATCAACCGGCGGGCCAGATCGAGCTTGCCCTTGATCGCGGCCATCATCAGCGGGCTCTCACCTTTGGCCGTGCGAGCCTCCACATCCACCTTCTCTTGTCCCAGCAGGTAGCTGGTGACCGCCGGCGCGTCGTCGCGGATGGACAGGAACAGCGCGTGTTCGCCCTCGGTGTTGCGCGTGTTCAGGTCGAAGCCGCGCTGCGCGAGTTGGCGTATCGCGGCCACATTGTCCTGTTTGACCGCGATGAAAAAGTCGTCGAAAGAGCTGGCGTGCAGCACCAGGCTCGGCATCATAAAAACCGCAAATAACAGTTTAAAAATAATGTACTTTTTCATGATTCTCATGTTTTACCTTGGGTGTTGTCAGCTTTGCAGGCTGGCGTTACCCGGCTGAACAGGTGCTCGAAATTGCGGCTGGTGGCCTCGGCCACGGCCTCGACGGTCAGGCCTTTGATCCCGGCCACCTGTTTCGCCACCCAGGGCACATAGGCGGGTGAATTGGTCTTGCCGCGGTGCGGCATCGGAGCGAGGTAGGGGCTGTCGGTTTCGATCAGGGTGCGTTCCAGCGGCACAAAGGCGGCCACTTCGCGCAGGTCGGCGGCATTGCGAAACGTCAGGATGCCGGAAAACGAGATGAAGAAGCCCAGGTCCAGCGCGGCTCGGGCCACCGCCATGCTCTCGGTGAAACAGTGGAAGACGCCTGTGGCCAGCGGCAGGTCTGCGCCGGGCACCGAGCCAAAACCACCCTCCTCGCGCAAGATCGCCAGTGTGTCGTCGGAAGCGCTGCGGGTGTGGATCACCAGCGGCAGCGCGGTCTGGCGTGCGGCCCTGATGTGGGTTCTGAAGCGTTCGCGCTGCCATGCCATGTCGGCCACCGTGCGCTCGCCCAGCCGGTAGTAGTCGAGCCCGGTCTCGCCAATGCCCACCACCTTCGGCCTCGCCGCGCCCTTCAACAGGTCGTCGAGCGTGGGTTCGCGGATGCCCTCGTTGTCCGGGTGTACACCGACGGTGGCCCAGAGGTGGTCGTGGTCATGCGCCAGACTGTAGACGTCCTCGAATTCTTCCAGCGTGGTGCAGATGCACAGCGCACGCTCGACCTGAGCCTGCGACATGGCTTGCAGGATATCGGGCAACTGGGCGCGCAGTTCGGGAAAGCTCAGGTGGCAATGGGAGTCGGTAAACATACGGAAGAAGGGGCGTCGGCATGGAAAAAGCCGATGGGCACCGCATTGTGCGCCGCATCGGCTTTTGGGAGACCGGGAGATCAGAGTGTCTGGGTGGCGCGGTCGGATCCCAGGTTCGAGCCCAGGATTTCCTCGATCTTGAGCTTGAGCTGGCGCGACTTTTCATCGGCCGGAAACCGGATGCCCACACCCTGGGTGCGTGCGCCCTGGGCCTTGGCCGGTGTGACCCAGGCCACCTTGCCCGCCACCGGGTAGCGTTGAGGATCGTCGGGCAGGCTGAGCAGCACGTACACGTCATCGCCCAGGCGGTACTCGCGCGACGAGGGGATGAAGATGCCGCCGTCGGCGAACAAGGGGATGTAGGCGGCATACAAGGCCGCCTTCTCCTTGATGGAGAGCTGGATCACGCTCGGCCGCGCCGTGGCGGCCGATGGAGAGGGGTTGGTGCTCATGAAGGCCAAGTTTAGCGGCAATAGCCTGCCCGGCGGTGGCCTTTACGGCCATGCCAAGCCCGCAATACCCGCGGGTTTCCGTGACAAATCGGCGTTTCGCGGGGTTCTCGTGCGCGCCGGGTTGCCATGGCTTCAGGCGCCCCGCCCCGCTCCGCTGCCCAGCACCTGCCGCGTGCGCGCTGCCCAGGCTTCCTGCATCAGGCCCGCGTTGTAGGGGTGTTCCACCGAGCGCGCGGCGCTCATCAGTTCGCGCGACCACTGGGCCAACGCGCCCCAGCGTGGCGCGGGCGGAAGCTGCTCGGTGGGGAAAAACCGGGCTGGCGCACCGGCGGCGCGGGCCATGAGGTCGTGGCACAGCTTCTGCAGCACCGCGAGTTGCTGCGCTGGCGGCCAGCCGGCCAGGGTGCCCCAGTCGCCCCGGGCCAGCGCCTGCGGCAACTGCGCCCAGGTAGCGCCCTGCAGGCCGGTGGCGGCCCAGGCCAGTGCATCGTCGGGCCGGCCGCCTGCGGCCTGCAGCCACACACCGGCCTGGTCGCGGCTTGCCGCTTTGCTGCCCGCGGGGGCCTGCTGCACCAGCCAGTCCAGCGCATCGGCCTCGGCCGGCCAGACCATGGCATGGGTCTGGCAGCGGCTGCGGATCGTGGGCAGCAGCTGGTGCGCGGCCTCGGTGGCGAGCACGAAACGCACCTCGCCCACCGGTTCCTCCAGGGTCTTGAGCAATGTGTTGGCCGATTCGATGTTCATGCGCTCGGCCGGGTGCACCAGGATCACCTTGGTGCGGCCACGCGAGCGGGTGAACTGGGTGAAGCCCACTGCCTCGCGCGCGGCCTCCACCCGGATCAGCTTGCTGGCCTTGCGCTTCTTGTCGTCAATCTCCTTCTGCGCGCCCTCGTCCAGCGGCCAGCCGAGTTCGAGGCTGAGCGTCTCGGGCATCAGCACGCAGAGGTCGGCATGGGTGCGCACGTCGATCGCGTGGCAGCTGCCGCAGGCGCCGCAGGCACCATCGGGCGTGGGTTGCTCGCACAGCCAGGCGCGAGCCAGCGCCAGCGCCAGGTCGTACTGGCCCAGACCCGAGGGGCCCGACAGCAGCAGCGCATGGCCGCGCTGGGCCAGCAGGCTGCGCAACTGCTGTTGCAACCAGGGCGCGAGCGGCGGGTTCATGCGCGGACCTCGGCGCTGGCCAGCCAGCCGCGCTGCTCGAACGCCAGGCGCACCTGGCTCCAGACCGCTTCCTTGGTCTGGTCGGAGGCGATGCGGGCAAAGCGGTCGGGCGATTCGTTCAGGCGTTGCGCGTAGCCGGCCGCCACGCGCTCGAAGAAAGCCAGGGGTTGTGACTCGAAGCGGTCGGGCACGCGCGCCGTGGCGAGGCGCTGTGCCGCCACGGCGGGCGGCAGGTCGAACCACACCGTCAGGTCGGGCTGGCGCAACCGGTCGCTGTCGGGCAGGGCCTGCACCCAGCGCTCCAGCTGGCGCAACACGTCGAGATCAAAACCCCGGCCACTGCCCTGGTAGGCAAAGGTCGCGTCGGTGAAGCGGTCGCACAGCACCACGTCGCCCCGCGCCAGGGCGGGCTCGATCACCTGCTGCAGGTGGTCGCGGCGCGCGGCAAACATCAGCAGCGCCTCGCACAGCGGGTCCATGGGGTCGTTCAGCACAAGGTCGCGCAGCTTCTCGGCCAACGGTGTACCGCCTGGCTCGCGCGTGAGGGTCACGGCGCGGCCCGCTGCACGAAAGGCGTCGGCCAGGCCGGCAATGTGGGTGGATTTGCCCGCGCCGTCGATGCCTTCGAAGGTGATGAAGAGTCCGGCCAGGGGCATGTGCGGGGATCGGATGGGCAGTTTCAGCGGCGCAGGATGTAGCGCTGCACCGCCGCATTGTGCTCTTCCAAGGTGGCGCTGAACTGGCTGGAGCCGTCGCCGCGCGCCACGAAGTAGATCGAGTTGGTCTGTGCGGGCTGTACCGCCGCGAACAGCGACGCCGAGCCGGGCATGGCGATCGGTGTCGGTGGCAGGCCGGCGCGGGTGTAGGTGTTGTAGGCGGTATCGGTTTGCAGGTCGTCGCGCCGCAGGTTGCCGTCGAATCCCTCGCCCAGTCCGTAGATCACCGACGGGTCGGTCTGCAGCCGCATGCCGATGCGCAGCCGGTTGGAAAACACGCCACCGATGCGCCGGCGGTCGCTCTCCAGCCCGGTTTCCTTCTCGATGATGCTGGCCAGCACCAGCGCTTCGTCCGGCGTGCGCAGCGGCGAGGCGCTGTCGCGCTGGGCCCAGGCCTGGGCCAGTCGCTGCTCCATGGCCTGCGCCGCCTGCTTCAGCACGCTCGAGGCCGGCGCGCGCGCGACCACACGGTAGGTGTCGGGGAAGAAGCGGCCCTCGGGGTGCCGGCCGGGGTAGCCGATCAGCGCCATGATGTCGTCCTGGCTCAGGCCCTCGATGTCCTGGGTGAGGTCGGGCGCGCTGCGCACGGCCTGCAACACCTGGCGCACGTTCCAGCCCTCGAGCAGGGTGACGCTGCGCAGTGCCTGCTCGCCACGCACCAGCTTGGAGAGCAGCGTGCGCGGGGTGACGCCCGGCGCGAACTCGTACATGCCGGCCTTGATGTCGCGCGCCTGGCCGGAAAAGCGGAACCACGCGTACAACAGCACCGAGGGCGTGTTCACGCCCGACGCCGTCAGCGTATCGGCCACCGACTGGGCCGACGACCCGGGCGCGATGTTGACGCTGAGTGGTTTTTGCTCCGACGTGCCCTCCGCCAGGGGCAGGGGCTGCTGCAGCCACCACATGCCCGCAACAGCGGCCACCATCGCGAGCAGGAGCGGAAAAACCACCAGCAGTTTGAGCAGACGCATCACGGGCTTGGACTCAGCAGGGACAAGGCAGATCGGGGCGGCGGAGAACCGGGCCGGCCATGATAATCGACGCCTCTGCCTGCGCAGAGTGCCTGTTTGTCCATTGGCCAGCCGCCAGCCGCCTTTCATCGAGATGTCCCCGCCATGAGCACCCCAGCGACCCCGACCATCCCCGCCCCCGGCCTTGCAGCGAACGGCGTGACTCGCCTGTCCCATCTGGGCGTGATCCGTGTCGAGGGGGACGATGCCGCGGCATTCCTGCAGGGCCAGCTCACGCAGGACTTCGCCCTGCTCGGCCTGTCCGAAGCGCGGCTCGCCGCGTTCTGCTCGGCCAAGGGCCGCATGCAGGCCAGCTTCGTGGGTTTCAAGCGTGATCATGGCGAGATCCTGCTGGTCTGCAGCCGCGACCTGCTGCCCGCCACGCTCAAGCGCCTGTCGATGTTCGTGCTGCGCGCCAAGGCGAAGCTGAGCGATGTGAGCGAGGCGTTTGCGCTGTTCGGGCTGGTCGGCGATGCCGTTCCCGCGGCCCTGCCGACCGCGCCCTGGAGCCAGTGGCGCGATGGCCCGGCCAGCGTGGTTCGCCTGTACCCGGCCGAGGGTCTGGCCCGCGCGCTGTGGGTCGCGCCGGTGGAGGCAGATGCGCCCGCCGGTGACCCCGTGGCCGACCCGCTGTGGCAATGGCTCGACGTGCGCAGCGGCGTGGCCACGCTCTCGCAGCCGGTGTTCGAGGCCTTCGTGCCGCAGATGCTGAACTACGAGTCGGTTGGTGGCGTGAGCTTCAAGAAGGGCTGTTACCCCGGTCAGGAAGTGGTGGCGCGCAGCCAGTTCCGCGGCACGCTCAAGCGCCGCGCCTTTCTGGTGCACGGCGACGCCGCCATGACCGCCGGACAGGACGTGTTCCACGACAGCGACGCCGAGCAGCCCTGTGGCACGGTGGTGCAGGCCGCGGCCCATCCCGCGGGCGGCTTCGACGCCATCGTGTCCCTGCAGACCAGCGCGACCACGCAGGGCCACCTGCACGCGGGCAAGGTCGACAGCCCCGCGCTCACCCTGCTGCCCCTGCCCTATCCCTTGCTCGACGACATCTGAACGCTGCGGCCGCGCGCCATGTGCCTGATCGCCTTCGCCCTGCACGCCGATCCGGCCTGCCCGCTGCTGATCGCAGCCAACCGCGACGAATTCCTGGACCGTCCCACCGCCGCCCTGCACCGCTGGACGCTGGCCGACGGCACCTCGATCGTGGCCGGGCGCGACCTGCGCGACGGCGGCACCTGGCTCGGCCTGAGCCCGCAAGGCCGCGTGGCCATGCTCACCAACGTGCGCCAGACCCAGGCCGGTCCCGGTCCGCGCAGCCGGGGTGAACTCGTCACGCGCTGGCTGCAGGGTGATGTCGATGAAGACCGGTTGGCCGCCGGCATCGACCCGTCGGCCTACGGCGGCTTCAATCTGGTGGTGGGCGACTTCCATCGCGCCCGCTGGAGCTGGCTGGGCAACCGCGATCCCGAGGCGCCACACGAGCAGCGCCCGCCGTCGCTGCACCGCCGCGCGCTGGGCGCCGGCGTGTACGGCCTGTCCAATGCCAGCCTGGACACACCCTGGCCCAAGACCTTGCGCCTCAAACAGGCGCTGGGCGATTCACTGTCCCGCGCGCATGCACCCGATGGCACCCGCGACTGGCTGCAGCCGCTGGCGCGGGCCCTGACCGACAGCGCCCCGGCTCCCGCGCTCGAACTGCCGCACACCGGCGTGCCCGACGACATGGAGCGGGCGTTGTCCAGCCCCTTCGTGCGGATGGCCGAGCGCGGCTATGGCACGCGCAGCAGCCTGGTGGTGAGCGCACGGCCGGCCGCGGCCGGCTGGGACGTGCAGGTGGACGAGTGGACGCACGACCACGGGGATGTGGCGCGCCTGGACCCGGCGCGCCACCAGCGTGAAACGCTGGTCTGGTGAACAGGCCCTAGAGCCTGGCCACCATTTCCTGGTGCGCAATGCCCGCTTCTTCAAAGGCGGGTCCCCGGCGCTCGTAGCCCAGGCGCGCATAAAAGCCTTCGGCGCTGTGCTGGGCATGCAGCATCACCTCGGTGTCGCCGCGCGCGCGCGCCGCGTCCATGAGCGCGTGCAGCACATCGCGTCCCAGGCGCCCGCCGCGCAGCGGGCGCTCCACCGCCATGCGCCCGATGCGGGCCACACCCGGTTCGTGCGGCAGCATGCGGCCCGTGGCCACGGGTCGGCCCAGGCGGTTGTAGGCCACGGCATGCACCGCGACCGCGTCGGCCTCGTCCCACTCGAGTTCCTTGGGGATGCGCTGTTCTTCCACGAACACCGCCGTGCGCAGGCGCTGCGCGTCGGCACCGAGCGCGCTCCAGGGCCCCACGCGCACGGTGGTCATGGCCTCACCGGCCTCGTAGCCGTTGAGCGCCTCACGCAACGCAGTGGGCACCGGGCGCGAGGTCTGCGTTGCCGGGTCGGCGAACACATAGATCAGCTCGCCGGTGATGAGGTGCTCGTCGCCCCGGAAGATCGCGCCGGTGAAGGTGAGCGACGAGGTGCCCACGCGGCTGCACTTCATCGCCACGTCGATCTGGTCGTCCACCCGCGCCGAGGCGTGGAACTCCACCGTGGCCTTGACCACATAGAGGTCGCCTTCGAGTTGCTCCATGGTTTCCTGGTACGGCAGCGCCAGCGCGCGCCAGTAGTCGGTGACGGCGGTATCGAAGTACATCAGGTAGTGGGCGTTGAACACGATTTTCTGCATGTCCACCTCGGCCCAGCGCACGCGCAGGCGGTGAAAGAAGCGGAAGTCGGACCGTTTCAGGCTCATCTCAGGAGGCTCCAAAGGCATGGCGCAGCGCACGGGCCGCGTGGTTGTGGGCGGTCATCGCCTCGGGAATGGCGCGACCGAAGTTGATGAAGCCGTGGACCACGCCGGCGTAGATTTCCAGGTCCACCGCCACGCCGGCATGGCGCAGGCGGTCGGCGTACATCACGCCCTCGTCGGTCAGCGGGTCGCACTCGGCCAGGCCGATCCATGCCGGCGCGACCTCGTCGAGTTCGCGCACATGGCCCTTCTCGTCCACGCCATCGAGCGGGGCAAAGCGCCAGTCGTCGCGGTCGGCGCTGCCGCGCAGGTAGTGATCAAAGAAATAGGTGATGTGCGCTTCCTCCAGCAGGAAACCCTGCGCGAAGCTCTTGTGGGTGGCGGTGTCCTGGTGACCGGCGCAACCCGGGTAGAACAGCAACTGCAGCGCGAGCGGCCAGCCTGCGTCGCGCGCGGCAATGGCCGTGACCGCCGCCAGCGTGCCCCCCGCGCTGTCGCCGCCCACGGCGATGCGGGTGCCGTCCAGCCCGAGCCCGCCCGCCTGCTCGCGCAGCCACACCAGGCTGTCCCAGGCGTCTTCCACCGCGGTTGGAAATTTCGCCTGCGGTGCGAGCCGGTAGTCCGCCGACACCACGGCGCACTGCGCCAGGTGCGCGAGGTGGCGGCACAGCGGCTCGTGGCTGGCCACGCTGCCCACGGTGAAACCGCCGCCGTGGAAGAACAGCAGCACCGGCAAGGGGTGCTCGGCCGCGGGCGCAAACAGGCGGGCCGCCAGCGCCGTGCCGTCACGCGCCACGATGCGCAGGTCCTGCACGCGGGCCAGCGGGACCGGTGGAATGTCGAGCACGCCCGCGCCCGCCTCGTAGGCGGCCTTGGCCTGGTCGGGTGGCAGCGCATGCAGCGGTGCATGCCCGGCGCGCGCAATGCGGTCGAGCACGCCACGCATCATGGGCGTGAGCAGTTCGCGGGGATCGATGGGAGGGGGCATGGGATGCGATTGTGGCTGTCTTTTGCGCGACCCGCGAAGGCCCCCGCGCCATAGGCAAGGTCCCGGGTCAACCGTATAGTTTTCGCCAGCCGGGTCGCAGATGCCCGGGTACACCCACGGAGACCCGCATGGCCCAGATTCTTTATGTGACCAACATCCTGATCGACTTCGGCGCGCTGGCGCAGTTGCAGGCCGAGTGCGAGCGCGTGGGCATCCGCCGCCCGCTGATCGTCACCGACGCGGGCGTGAAGGCCGCGGGCTTGCTGGACAAGGCCACCGCCGCCCTGCCCGGCCTGCAACCCGCGGTGTTCGACCAGACGCCCTCCAACCCCACCGAGGCCGCCGTGCGTGCCGCGGTCGATGTGTACCGCCGCGAGGGCTGCGATGGCCTGATCGCGCTGGGCGGTGGCAGCGCCATCGACTGCGCCAAGGGCGTGGCGATCGCGTCCACGCACGAAGGCCCGCTCAAGACCTACGCCACCATCGAAGGCGGCTCACCGAAGATCACCGACCGCGTGCCGCCGCTCATCGCCGTGCCCACCACCGCCGGCACCGGCAGCGAGGTCGCGCGCGGGGCGATCGTGATCGTGGACGACGGACGCAAGCTCGGCTTCCACAGCTGGCACCTGGTGCCCAAGACCGCGCTGCTCGACCCCGAACTCACACTCGGTCTGCCGCCCATGCTCACCGCCGCCACCGGCATGGACGCCATTGCCCACTGCATGGAAACCTTCATGGCGCCGGCCTTCAACCCGCCGGCCGACGGCATCGGGCTCGATGGCCTGCAGCGTGGCTGGGCCCACATCGAGCGCGCCACGAAGAACGGACAGGACCGGGACGCGCGCCTGAACATGATGAGCGCGTCAATGCAGGGCGCGATGGCGTTCCAGAAGGGCCTGGGCTGCGTGCATTCCCTCAGCCACAGCCTGGGTGGTGTGAACCCGCGCCTGCACCACGGCACGCTCAACGCGGTGTTCCTGCCCGCGGTGATCCGCTTCAACGCCGAGGCCGAGTCGATGAAGAAGGACCAGCGCCTGCAACGCATGGCCCATGCGATGGGGCTGGCCAGCGGCGGCGACGTGCCCGAGGCCATCGTGGACATGAATGCGCGCCTGGGCCTGCCCACCGGCCTGGCCGCCATGGGCGTCACGCCCGCGCTGTTCGACCGTGTGATCGCAGGGGCCCTGGCCGACCACTGCCACAAGACCAACCCGCGCCTGGCGAGCGCCGACGACTACCTGGCGATGCTGCACGCCGCCATGTAAAGCCCGCCGTCGAACCGTCAGGGCTGACGGCTCGATCCGGTGCTTCCCACCCCACCCACGTGGCTGCGTCCCTGCCGCGCGTGGGGTGGTGCGCGCGTCGCGCAGACCCCCTTCTCATGGATCGACCGCCCAGCGTGAAGCGGTCGGAATCGGGTCATGGATTCATGAGATTTTCATGATGTGTCCGTCACGTCTCTTCTTCCCCCGCGCTGCAAACTGACCTCGTCACCACGCAACGGTCCCACCCGCCGGGGTGATCACACCCAGGGGGTAAGCCCAATGCCTGTCGCGGGCTGTCAGCCGTGAAGGAGCTGAAAGAAGGCGCAGGCGCATCCACATCAGAGAGAGAAAAAAATGATTGCCACATCTGCAATGCTTGCTCAGCCGGACACCGCACTGACGGTGCGGGAGGCCGAGATCCTTGATTTCATCGCCCATGGGCTGACGTCCAAACAAATCGCACGCCAGCTCAACATCAGCCCGTACACCGTCAACACCCACCGCGACAACCTGCGTCGCAAGCTGGGCGTGCACAACGGCGCACAACTCGCGTACTGCCAGGCCACGCGCTACAGCAGTGGCCTGCAAGGCTCCAGCGCGTCCGGCTGAGTCGTTCACCGCCCGCGGTGTGGGTACCGCGGGCCTTCCAGGACCCGCCCGCGCACCACTCCCGCAGAACGGTCCCTGGTGTCCATTCAACAGGATTGACCGCATGTTGCATGCACAACGGATCGGTGGCCACGGGGCGGCATGCGCCTTCCAGCCACTGGAACATTCTTCCATCGGACCCTCAGGAGCCAGACCATGCCCACCCCCATTCCGTACTCGCCGTCCCTCGTGCTCGGCGCCATCGTCGACCCCGCCGCCATGGAAAACCTGCTGGCCATGTCGGCGGTGCAGACCCCGATCGACGCGGCGCAGGAAACCCTGAACTCGTTCATCTCCATGAGACGCAGCCTGGACATGACCGTGCAGGAACTGATCAACATGAGCATCGACCCCAAGGACCTCATCCACAAGCTCAAGGAAGTCGACGACGACGTGGAAAAGGCAGCCCTCGCCTACGCCACCACCCGGATCGAACAGGAGCTCAAGATGCAACCGCTGCGCGCCAAGATGCAGATGGTCAGCTCCAGCCAGGAGAGCCCGATCGACTACAACCGCACGAAGATCAAGACCATGCCGCTGGCGGCCGATTCGCTCAAGATGGACGCACAGTTTTTCTCGTTCGACGAGAACAAGGAAAACAACGAAAACACGATCGCCAACATCAAGTCCTTCGTCAGCGCGTCCACCTCCATCCTGGGTATTGGTGCGTCGTTCGAGCAAGCCAAGACCGCCGTGAACCAGGTCAACAAGCAGCGGCAGTTGCACAAGATCGCGGGCACCCTGGTGATCACCGCGTCGTGCACGCACAAGACGTCGCTGGTACTGGCACCGCTGTACCTGGACGTGGACAAGGCGATCCGGGTCTGGAACCGGCTCTTTCCTGCCGCCAACGACAAGATCCGCATGGACGAGACGATGATCCAGCAGATCGCCGACCAGGAAGGCACGCCAGCCGAGAAGTCGTTCAACATCATTTCCGGCGCCACGCTCGGCTCCAGCTTCGTGGGCATGGTGCATGTGCTTCGCACCGAGAAAACCAAGAGCGAACAGGACGTGACAGACAGCGCCAGGGACGACGCGAGCAGCCTGAACCTGAGCCTGAAACTGGGCAGTGCGGTTGCCGGGATCCGGGGCGGTTTCGGCATCGACAAGGACGTTGCCCAGGACATCAAGTCCCTGCTGAGCAAGCAGAACATCAACTCGCACGTCACGCTGATCACTGCCGGCTATATCCCGACGCTGAAATCCAACCTGGTCAGCGTGGGTGTGAAGCAGTTTGCCCACTTCGACCCGAACGCCATGATGACCGATCTGCTCAAGCTGCAGGATTTCACGAGCGCGGAGAACCAGTCGGTGCACCAGGCCGCGACCGCGGCGCGCACCAAGGGCGAGTTCGTGCAGCTCAAGTCGGCCGCCATCACCAGCGTGATGCAGGGCCTGTCGGCGCTGGACGACGGCCAGAACAAGATGCTGGACATCTCGTCCATGATGGTCGCTTTTGAAGACTACGTGAAGGCCGCCACGGGCACGGACGAGAACGTCAAGATCGGCGTGCCGATCAACTACTACATCAAGCCCATCACGCGCACCCAGCTGGCGCAGATGTGGGTGGCCAAGTACTACCCCAACAAGTACCTGGGCATATCGGGTGACGACACCGTGCGGGTGCCACCGCCCAAGCCCGCGGCCGCCGACGGCGGCGCGGGCGACGGCTCGACCTCGCAATGACCCGCGTCCCGTTCCCCTGATGCCCATTCGCCCATTTCAGGAGCCATCACATGCCCACCTCCATACCCTATTCACCGTCCCTCGTGCTCGGCAGCGTCGTCCACCCCGCGGCCATGCAGACCTTGCTGGAGATGTCGGCCGTGCAGGCGCCCATCGATGCGGCGCAGGACACGCTCAACTCCTTCATCGAGCTCAAGCGCAGCCTGCAGATGACCTTCGACGAATTGATGAACATGAACATCATTCCGGCGGAACTGTCCCTCAAGATCGAAGACGTGGGAACCCAGATCGACAAGGCGGCCACCGCCTACGCCACCACCCGCATCGAGCAGGAACTCAAGCTGCAGCAGCTGCGCGCCAAGGTGCAACTCGTCAACGCCGGCGTGGAAAGCCCGATCGACTACAACCGCACGGCCATCCTGCCGATGCCACTGGCGGCCGACACGCTCAAGATGGACGCCCAGTACTTCTCGTTCGACCGGAACGAACAGAATGCCAACAACACCGTCTCCACCATCCGCAAGTTCATCAGCGGGGCGGCAGGCGACGGGGCTGACAGCGTGGCCTTCGACATCGCCGATTCGGCGGTCAAGCAGATCAACCGCCAGCGGCAGGCGCACAAGGTGGCCGGCACGCTGGTGCTGACCGCCAACTGCACGCACCGCCAGGCCTCGGTGCTGGCGCCGCTGGTGCTCGACGTGGACAAGGCAATCCGGGTCTGGAACCAGCTGTTCAAGGATCCGCAGGACAAGATCAAGGCGGACCCGGGCAACCTGGCAAGGATCGCCCAGCAGGAAGGCACCCCCGACGAGAAGTCGTTCAGCATCATCTCGGGCGCCACCTACGGCTCGAGTTTCGTGGGCATGGTGCACGTGCTGCGCACCGAGTCCACCACCACCAGCCAGGACATGGAGGCCACCGCGGATGTGTACCAGGCCAAGGCGGAGGAGGATGACTGGTGGAAGTCCTCATCGGGCGGCATCGGTGAAGACGACGAGACCGCCTCGGACAGGAAGGAGCTGCTCAGCAAGCAGAACATCAGCTCGCACGTCACCGTGCTGACCTCGGGCGTGATCCTGGGCATCGAGGGGGTGGACGTCCAGACGGCGGTGCGCGCCTTCGCCGCCGACGAAGGCGAAGGCGGCACGATGGCCGCGCTGGCCACGCTCGCCAACGCGGCCAACAGCGAGACGCAGACCATGCAGACCATGGCGGCGGCCGCCCGCACGGGCAAGGACCTCGTCGACATGAAAGAGGCGACCGTCACCTGCGTGCTCAGCAAACTGGGGGAACTGCAGGGCCAGAAGGTGCGAATGCTCAACATCGACTCGTTGCTGACGGCGTTCGAAAACTACGTCGACCGCGCGCGCGCCGGCGGCGTCGGTGTGCCGATCAACTACTACACCAAGCCCATCACGCGCACCCAGCTGGCGCAGATGTGGATGACCAAGTACTACCCCGACAGGTTCCTCAATGTGTCGGGGGACGACAGCGCCTTTGCCGCGGCCAATCCGGGCGGCGATGCACCGTCCCAGACTTGAGGATGAGACGCCATGAATGTCAACGATCTCGCGGCGCTCGCCCAACGCCCTGTCAGCGAGGTGGCGCCATGGCTCCAGCCGATTGCCGCGGCGATGGACGAGTTCCAGATCGATTCCGCGGCCCGCCAGGCCGCCTTTCTGGCCCAGATCGCCCACGAGTCGGACGGGTTCGGGCGCGTGGTGGAGAACCTGAGCTACAGCGCTCCCCGCCTGGTCGCGGTCTGGCCGCACCACTTCTACCTGCCACCCGATGATCCGAACGGCAGACACGACGCGACCCAGTACGAACACCGGCCCGAACCGCTGGCCAACCTGGTCTACGCGAACCGGCTGGGCAACGGACCCGAAGGCAGTGGCGATGGCTGGCGCTTCCGCGGCCGCGGCCTGGTGCAGCTCACGGGCCGGCGTCTGTACACCGAGGCGGGCGAAGCCCTGCAGCTCGACCTCCTCAACCAGCCCGACCAGCTGCTGGAGCCGGAACAGGCCGCACGCGCCGCCGGCTGGTACTGGCAGCACATCGGCGGCAATGCCCTGGCCGACGAAGGCACGCAGGATGGGTTCGAGCGCCTGACCGTGGCCATCAACGGCGATCTGATCGGCCTGGACCACCGGCTTGTCCTGTGGAAGCGGGCCGAATCGTTGCTGAGCGTCCTGGGTTGAAGTCAGCATGACACGGCCACCGCGCGCCGCGCGCCACCTTGTGATCGCCCTGTGGGCGCTGATCGGCCTCTGGGCCGGGTCGGCCTGGAGCCAGTCACCGGTGGTGGCCGCGAGCGACACCCCGGCACCCCGAGTGGTGCAGCTCCACGGACAGCTTGAGGCGGACAGGATACTGGAGGTTCACGTGGACGGGCTGACCGCGTGGAGCCTCAAGCCCGGCCACGCGCCCTGGCGGCTGGTACCCTACCTCGACAGTCGCGCCCTCGCCGGCCTGTACCCGATCGCCGTGGACCTGCGCAACGCCACGCTGCAGTTCCACCTGCGCATCACGCCGGACAACCGCAGCACCTGGGACCACCTGCTCAGTCCGCTGACCTTCGGGCGACCGGTGCGCTTCAGCGTCGGTCTGGAGCAGCAGGATCCGTTCGAGACCCGCTTCACCCTGGAGGGCGGTCAGGCCGTGCTCACGGTGCTCAACCCGCGCTGGATGGCGCTGGCGGCTTTCGTGGTGCTGATGTTCGCCGGCGCGTTCTGCGCGCTCGCGGTGCGCACGCCCCTGCTGATGGAGCGCGTGGTATGTGCCCAGGGGCTGCCTGCCCTGCGTTTCAGCCTGGCCAAGGTGCAACTCGCGCTCTGGTTCTTTGTGGTGTTCGGGGCCTTCCTCGTGATCTGGCTGGCCACCGGCAACTTCGACACGATCAACAGCGCCATCGTCGCCACGCTGGGCATCAGCGCAGGCACCGCCGTCGGAGATGCCTACATCAAGAGCGCCAGACCACTCGCGACCCAACCCCTCACCGAACCCATCCCCATGCCGGGGTGGGTGCTCGGCCGCTTCTTCGGCGAGCTGGTGTCCGACGGCGAGGGGTATTCGATCTACCGCTTCCAGATGCTGGCCTGGACGGTGGCCCTGGTCGTGGTGTTTCTGGCCGACGTGTACGACGATCTCGACATGCCGTCGTTCGGCCCTGAGCTGCTGTATCTGCTGGGTCTGAGCTCGGGCACCTTCGTGGCGCACCGCATGCCCGAGGTCCTGCGCGACCACGCGCGCGCCGATTCCGTGACGCCCCCCTCTCCGGCCGCCGGCCCCTGGCCCGACAGCAGCGCTGCAGCACCGCCCCTGCCCCACGCGGCACCGGCCGCTTCGCCCTGGGGTCGCACCAGCTAAGGCCCACGACCCTGCCGGCGCGTACGCCTACCTCGGGGAGTCCTTCTGCTCGGCGATCCTGCCCAGCAGGCGGATGTCGACCACCCGCACCCCGCCATAACCCAACTCGACCGCGCCCTTCGTCGCCAGCTGCCGCAGGGCGGCGTTGATGCGCTGGCGCGGGATGCCGATCAGGTAAGCCAGCTCCTGCTGCGTGATCTGGAAGAACGGATCCACCGTCGGGTAGAGCACCGGGTTGAACAGGGCGAGCAGGCTGCGCGCCACCCGGATCTCGGGGTTGCGCAGGCGGTCGGTGACGCGGGCCGCCATGAACTGGCCCAGCCGCTCGTTGATCTGGGTCATGAGGTACTGGTTGAACTCCAGCGAGCCGTCCAGCAGCCGGTGAAAGGCCGCCGCGGGCAGGCTGCCGACCTCGCTCGACCGGATGGCCGACACGTTGTAGCGGTACGGTTCGAGCTTGATCATGGTGCCTTCGCCAAACCACCCGCTGGTGGGCAGGCCGGCGTAGGTGATGGGCTGGCCATCGCGGCTGTCGTTGCTCAGCTTGAGCAGGCCGTGCAGCGTGCCATACCAATGGGTGGGCTGGCTGCCGAACAGGCACAGGGCCTCTTGCGGCTCCAGGTGGTGCACCTGCACCTCGGGTCCCACCCAGGCCCGATCGGACGGCGCGAGCCGTTGCAGCCAGTGGATGCGGGCCAGTTCGTCTGGGGTGGCCGACCGGCGTCGGCGCTTGGGATCGGAGGGGGACATGTCGATGGCGTATCGATCGGGGGATGGTATCAAGCCGCCGCCGGGCCGTCTCGCGCGTCGGCGGGATCGGTGGAGATGGCGCCGGCCACGTACAGCGCGCCCAGCAGCCGCTCGGTGGGCCAGACGGGCAGCGAGAGCCGGCTGCAGATCTGCCGGAGCGGTGCGGGGCCGGACCGCAGGTGCGAGACCAGCTGCAGGTGCCCCACCGACATGCGGTCGATCTGGGCTTGCGACACCGGCCGCAGGTGGATCGCCTTGCGACGGTACGTGGCGGGCAACAGCCGGCACTGAGTGCGCACCGCGAAATCCCAGCGCAGTTCCCAGGGCGCGCGGACCACGAAGCCGGCGGGGATGCAGGCAGCGCCGGGCGGGCGCCTGTGCCACTGGGCCCGGCGCGCTTCGCGGGGAGCCGCGCGCGGCGAGAGGCCGACCCGCTGGGTGCTCGCGTCCACCACCGCAATCAGCTGGTCGCGGTGCTGCACATGGAACACCGCGCCCCGCGTCAAGCGGGCATGGTCCCTGACCAGGATCTCGCCCAGCACGCAGGGCGTCAGCGTGGGCGCCAGTGCCGCTTCGAGCTCGTGAAAGGTGCGCAGCACGCAGTCGCGCCGCCCCGCATCCAAGAGGCATCCGCTGACGCCGCTGTGCACCACCAGTTCCCGGGCGCCGGGCACGGCCGCTCGACCTTGTCCCGAAGGCGGTCGCAGGATCAACGCGGTGGCCATCGTTCCGCGAAACAGCCTGGCGATGGCGGGATCGGTGGCCATGCAACACACATCGGCCTGCTCGACCGGCACCACCTGCCAGCCTGTGTCCGGGCTGCCACCCTCCTCCAGCCAGGCGGCCAGACGGCGGCAGGTGTCGGTCGAAAACCCCATGAAATGCACACCCATCGTCAAACGGTCCATGCGTCTCTCCCGGTGGTGGCGGCCCGTGTTCATCAGGCCGGGTCGGCGCGTTCGCGCCGCCGCGCCTTTATCGTATGAACCGGCCGTCACGGCCGACCATCGTGAGCTCGATGAACCGCGAGGCGTTGGCGCCGGGTGCGGTGAAACGCAGGTCGAAACCACCCAGGTCCTGACGGTCCATCTTCCAGGTGCTGTCGATGAACGCTTCGCGCGACGCATTCCGGCCGACGCGCTGCATCGCGAGGGCAAAGGCCTTGGCGTTGATGAAACCCTCCAGTGCCAGATGGGACGGCTCCTGCGGCACGCCCAGCGCCTTCCACGCCGCCTGGAATTCCCGCACCACGGGTGTGGAACTCGAGTTGGGCATGGGCACCACCTGCGAGATGGCAATGCCCACGCCGTCTTCGCCGAGCTCCTTGAGCGTGAGGGCAGTGCCCAGGATCGACAGGCTGTAGAGCGCGGTGCCCGTGTGCTGCTTGCGATACGCGCGGATGAAGTCGACGGCGGGCTTGCCCGCGATGCCGACCAGAAGCGCATCCGGGCGCTGTGCCGCGATCCTGGCAGCGGCGTCGGTGGCATCGGTGCTGTTGGTCTCGACGGTGGCCGCGACGGGCTCCGGCATCTTGCGCCGCGCCATGGCCAGGCGCACGCCTTCGAAGATTTCCTTGCCGAAGGCGTTGTTCTGGTAGGCCACGGCGATGCGGTGTATGCCGATGGTGTCGAGGTGCTGCACCAGGCGTTCGCCCTCGTCCGGGTAGCTCGGGCGGATGTAGAACAGGTTGCGCATGTCCTTCGGGCGCACGGCCACGGCCCCGGTGAAGGGCGCGAACAGGGGGATGCCCGAGGCTTTCACCTTGGGCAGAATGGCCGCGGTCATCGGCGTTCCCATGCAGTTGAAGAGTGAAAACATGTCGGGATCGGCGATCAGCTCCACCGCGTTGTTCAGGGCGCGCGTGGTGTCGTAGCCGTCGTCCCTGACCACGAGTTCAACCGGCGCCCCCTGGATGCCGCCGCGCGCGTTCAGGATGTTGAAACAGGCCTTCGCGCCGTTGTGCATGGCCAGACCCAGGTCGCCCAGCGGACCGCTCAGGGCGGTGGTCTGACCCACCTTGATCGAGGTTCTCGGCGGGGTGGTGGCGCGCGCCGTGAGAACAAACGGTGAGGCCGCCAGGGCGGCGACACAGGCCCGCCGGTTGAAGCCGGCGGAAAGAACGCTGGGGTTCGTGAACAGGGCCATCGCAGTCTCCAGAAGGTTCGGAAACTGCAAGGTAGGTGAGCCACCCGCGGCGCTTTGTCCGCATCAGAACAATTCTCGGGTCTTCCCTAGGCGGACTTCCCGCCGGCGTGACATCGTTCGCAGGCGATGCCCCGTCCGTCGCCAGTGGAGCGCCACTCAGAGCGCCGCGGCGCTGTCGCGGAGTTTCTGCGGGTCGAGAAACCGGAGGGTGCGGTACTCGACGCGCAGCACCCCCCGGCCTTCCAGCGCGGCCAGCGCCTTGTTGACCCGTTGACGGGACATGCCGATGAGGTTGGAGAGGTCCTGCTGGGTGATCATCAGCACGTCGCCCGCTGAAGGAAACAGCACCGGGTTGCGCAACCAGAGCAGGCTGCACGCCAGGCGCTGCTCATCGTCGGCCATGCGATCGATCTCGCGCGCCGCGATGAACTGCGCCAGGCGCTCGTTGAGTTGCCCCATCGCATAACGGTTGAAGGCGATCGAGCGCTGCGTGAGCGCCTGAAAGTCGGCCGCAGCAAGGCAGGCCACCACGCTCTTGCGCAGGGCCTGCACGCTGAACAGGAAGGGATGGCCCTTGATCAGGGTGCCTTCTCCAAACCAGCCACCCGCCGGGATGCCGCTGAAGGTGAGGTGCTCCGCCGCGTCATCGACGTGATCCACCTTGAGCATGCCTTCGACCACGCCGTACCAGTGCGTGGGCAGATCGCCCGCGCGCAACACGAACTCGCCCGCCGTGCATTCGCGCACCCGCAAGCGCGGCACCACCCAGGCCCGATCGTCGGTCGACAACACGCCGACCCAGGGAATGCGATCGATCTCGCGTCCAGTGGCCATCCGTGTGTTGTCTTGTGGGGCACCCATGTCCGCCATGGTAATGCGCCACCGCAGCCGCCATGGCGGTGCGATGCCGGCGCGAAGGGCTTAGGTGACTTCCCTAGGAATGGTGCGCCAAGGACAAACCCCGCGAAGTCCTTTCCCTAGCATCAGCCGGTCTCAAAACGAACCCTGCAAGGAACCGATCGATGGGAAAGACATTCCCCCTGATGCTGCTGCAACACGCGCTCGAGCGCGGGCACTCGCTGGCCATGCGCGAGAAGGAATACGGCATCTGGCAAACGCTCTCGTGGATCGAGTTGACCCAGCTGGTGGAGCACATTGCCTGCGGGCTGCATTGCGCCGGCCTGAAGCGCGGCGAACACATGGTGATGATCTGCGGCAACCGGCCGTCGTTGTACGCCACGATGCTGGCCGTGCAGTCGCTGGGCGCGATCCCCGTGCCGCTGTACCAGGACGCGGTCGCCGCCGAATGCGTCTTCCCGATCAACAACACCGAGGTACGTTTTGCGCTCGCGGAAGACCAGGAGCAGGTCGACAAACTGATCGAGGCGCGCACGCAGTGCCCTCACCTGAGCCGGATCTACTACGACGATCCGCGCGGTTTGCGCAACTACCTGGAACCGGGTTTGTCCTCGTTGGCCACTTTGATCGACGCCGGCAAGGCCTTCGCCCAGGAGCACCCTCTGTTTTTCCGCAACGAGATCGGCAAGGGCCAACCCGACGACGTGACGGCGATGTTCTTCACCAGTGGCACCACGGGCAACCCCAAGGGTGTGGTGCACACCCACCACACCCTGCTCAACCGGGCGCGCGCCGGTGCCGACTTCGACCGCCTGACGGACAGGGAAGAGGTGCTGGCCTACCTGCCCCCCGCGTGGATCGGCCAGAACACGTTTTCGTATGCCCAATGGCTGGCCTGCGGCTACGTCGTGAACTGCCCGGAGTCCTCGGCGACGGTGATGATCGACCTGAAGGAAGTGGGGCCGACGTACTACTTCGCGCCGCCGCGGGTGTTCGAGGGGCTCTTGACCAGCGTGATGATCCGCATGGAAGACGCCGGTGCGATCAAGCGGCGCATGTTCCACGCCTTCATGGACGTGGCGCGCCGCGTGGGCCCCACGCGCATGGACGGCAAGCCCGTCGGGCTGCTCGATGCCATCAAGTACCAGCTGGGCGACTGGCTGGTCTATGGGCCGCTGAGGAACAACCTGGGCATGAGCCGGGTGCGCGTGGCCTACACCGCCGGTGAAGCCATCGGGCCCGACCTCTTCAGCTTCTACCGCTCCATCGGCATCAACCTGAAGCAGCTCTACGGCTCTACCGAGACGGCCGTCTTCGTGTGCCTGCAACCCGACCACGAGGCGCGCGCGGACACCGTGGGCGTGCCCTGCGAGGGGGTGGAGATCAAGCTCAGCGAGAGCGGGGAGATCCTGGTGAAGTCGCCCGGGCTGCTCAAGGGCTACTACAAGAACGAAGCGGCCACGGCCGAGGTGCTCACGGCCGACGGCTGGTACCACACGAGCGATGCGGGCTTCATCGACGCCTCGGGGCACCTGAAGATCATCGACCGGGTCAAGGACGTCGGGCGCATCAAGGGAGGCGCCTTCGACGGCGCGATGTTCGCGCCCAAGTACGTGGAGAACAAGCTGAAGTTCTTCTCGCACATCAAGGAGGCGGTGGCCTACGGGGACCAGCGCGAGCGGGTCTGCGTGATGGTCAACATCGACTTCGAGGCGGTGGGCAACTGGGCCGAGCGGCGCAACCTGACCTACGCGGGCTACACCGACCTGGCGCAGAAGCCCGAGGTGTACGAGCTCATCCGCGAGTGCGTGGAGAAGGTCAACGCCGACCTCTCGCGCGACGAGCTGCTCGCGGGCAGCCAGATCAGCCGCTTCCTGGTGCTGCACAAGGAACTGGACGCCGACGACGGGGAGCTCACCCGCACCAACAAGGTGCGCCGCGGTTTCATCGGCGACAAGTACGGCGTGCTGGTGGAGGCGCTGTACGGCGGCAAGAGCGAGCAGTACATCGAGACCCAGGTGAAGTTCGAGGACGGGCGCACCGGCTCGGTCAGCGCCACGCTGCGCATGGGCGACGCCAAGGTGTTCTCCCCCGTCAAAGCGGCAGCATGAGCAACAACCCCATGACCCACAAGAAGATCGGCGACGTCATCCTGGACGTGCACAACATCAGCCTGCGCTTTGGTGGCGTGAAGGCGCTCACCGACATCAGCTTTGACGTGCGCGAGCACGAGGTGCGCGCCATCATCGGGCCCAACGGCGCGGGCAAGAGCTCCATGCTCAACTGCATCAACGGCGTGTACCAGCCGCAGGAAGGCTCGATCAGCTTTCGGGGCCAGACCTTCAAGCACATGAACAGCCGCCAGGTGGCCGAGATGGGCATCGCGCGCACGTTCCAGAACCTGGCGCTCTTCAAGGGCATGAGCGTGATCGACAACATCATGACCGGGCGCAACCTGCGCATCAAGAGCAACCTGTTCATGCAGGCGATCCGCAACCCCTTCGGCATCGGCGGGGCGCAGAAGGAAGAAGAGGCGCAACGCGAGTTCGTCGAACACATCATCGACTTCCTGGAGATCCAGGCGCACCGCAAGACGCCCGTGGGGCAGCTGCCCTACGGCCTGCAGAAGCGGGTGGACCTGGGCCGCGCGCTGGCGATGGAGCCGCAGGTGCTGCTGCTGGACGAGCCGATGGCGGGCATGAACCTGGAGGAGAAGCAGGACATGAGCCGCTTCATCCTGGACGTGAACGACGAGTTCGGCACCACCATCGTGCTGATCGAGCACGACATGGGCGTGGTGATGGACATCTCCGACCGCGTGGTGGTGCTGGACTACGGCAAGAAGATCGGCGACGGCACGCCCGAGGCGGTGCGCAACAACGAGGAGGTCATCAGCGCCTACCTCGGAACCTCCCACTGAGCGAGAAACACCATGGCATTCTTTCTTGAAGCACTTCTCGGCGGCCTGATGGCCGGCATGCTGTATTCGCTGGTGGCGCTGGGCTTCGTGCTGATCTTCAAGGCCTCGGGCGTGTTCAACTTCGCGCAGGGCGCCATGGTGCTGTTCGCGGCCCTGGCCATGGCGCGCTTCTCGGGCTGGGTGCCGCAGTGGCTGGGCATCGAGGACAAGTTCCTGGGCAACCTGATCGCCTTCGTGCTGGCCGGCGCCCTCATGTTCGTGCTGGCCTGGCTGATCGAGCGCCTGGTGCTGCGCCACCTGGTCAACCAGGAGGGGGTGACGCTCCTGATGGCCACGCTGGGCATCACCTACTTCCTGGACGGCCTGGGCCAGACCATCTTCGGCTCGGACATCTACCAGATCGACGTGGGCATGCCCAAGGACCCGGTCTTCCTGTTCGGGGGCACCTTCGAGGGTGGCGTGCTGGTCAACCTGGAGGACGTGTACGCGGCCTGCGTGGCCGCGCTGCTGGTGGCCGTGCTCTCCCTGTTCTTCCAGAAGACCGCCACCGGGCGGGCGCTGCGCGCGGTGGCCGACGACCACCAGGCCGCGCAGTCCATCGGCATTCCGCTCAACCGCATCTGGGTCATCGTCTGGTTCGTCGCCGGCATCACCGCGTTGGTGGCCGGGATCATCTGGGGCTCCAAGCTGGGTGTGCAGTTCTCGCTCACCACGGTGGCCCTGCGCGCCCTGCCCGTGATCATCCTGGGCGGCCTCACCTCGGTGCCCGGCGCCATCATCGGCGGCCTGATCATCGGCGTGGGCGAGAAGCTCTCCGAGGTCTACCTGGGCCCCTATGTGGGCGGTGGCATCGAGATCTGGTTCGCCTATGTGCTCGCGCTGGTGTTCCTGCTGTTCAGGCCGCAAGGGCTGTTCGGCGAAAAAATTATTGACCGCGTGTGAAACACGCACGTCAAGAATTTTTCAGCGGAGGCTCACTTTGCGCAGCAAAGTTATGCCGTAGCTAAAAGATCATTCACTGAAAGAAGAACATGTTCTACCGTGAAAACGGTCAATTCAAGACCTCCTACCGCGCCGACCAGCAGATCTTCCCGATCGCGCAGGACCGCTGGGTCATCCTGGCCTTCATCGCCTTTGCCTTCATCGGCGTGCCGCTGCTGGTCGATGAGTACATGTTCCGCGCCATCCTCATCCCCTTCCTGATCCTGGCGCTGGCAGCCCTGGGGGTGAACATCCTGGTGGGCTACTGCGGGCAGATCAGCCTGGGCTCGGG
>QZKF01000026.1 GCA_003599455.1 Comamonadaceae bacterium | reverse complement strand
TCGTCTACGGCGTGCTCAAGTCCGGAATGCCCTTCGATCCCACGCGCTTCTCTCATGCCAACGCTTGACAGACACAACGGTGTCTTTACTTCGCTGCGCAGAGCGCCCGGGTGCCCGATCCAGAGTGATCGTTGCTTTCCCATGATGGTGTGCCCACACGCGGCAGGGTTTCGGGTGACGGGGGGCTGGCGCAGCGAAGTAAAGGGGGAGGCGGCCTCCCGCCGCCGGAGGACATTCGCGGAGCCGGCCACCCGGCGCTCGAAACCCCTGAGGACCAAGGAGGCCAGAAAAAACTTAAACCCAGGGAGTCGGCTTGGGAATCTCACAAACCGGTTCCACATCGATCGACTTGAAGTCCGCCGGAGACACGATCTCCAGGTACTCCATGTCGGGCGAATAGTCGAACAGGTAGTGGCGGATGCCCGGGCGCTGGTGCACGCAGTCGCCGGCTTCCACCAGCGTCTCCTGATCCTCGTACATGAAGCGCGCCCAACCCTTGAGCATGATCACGATCTGGAAATCCGCCTCGTGCCGGTGCCAGCCCGTGCCTTCTTCCGGCGGCATGTTCGCCTTGACCAGGTGCGCGATCACCTTGCCGTGCGTGGCGGCGGCGATGCCCAGATCGCGGTAGAGGAAAAAATCGCGCAGGCCACCGCTCACGTAGTCACCTTCGGTGCCCTTGACGTGCGAGAACAGGGTGGAGGTTCGGTCAAGCATGGGACGCTCCTTTCTGGGGATTCGCAGCAACCATCTGCTGCGCCGCAGCATCAAGCACGAAATGTTCCTGTGGCCCCAAGGGCTGCGCGGGCACCGTGGCGGCCGTTTCACGCACCAGACTGGCCCACGCGCGCACCAACGGGCCTCAGGGATAATCGGTCGCATGAGCGGCAACACCTTCGGCACCCTGTTTTGCGTCACCAACTTCGGTGAATCCCACGGCCCGGCCATCGGCTGCGTGATCGACGGCTGCCCGCCGGGCATGGCACTCAGCGAGGCCGACATCCAGGGCGACCTGGACCGCCGCCGCCCCGGCACCAGCAAGTTCGTCACCCAGCGCAACGAGCCCGACGCGGTGGAGATCCTCAGCGGTGTGTACGAAGGCAAGACCACCGGCACCCCCATCGCGCTGCTGATCCGCAACACCGACCAGCGCAGCAAGGACTACGGCAACATCCTGCAGACCTTCCGCCCTGGCCACGCCGACTACACCTACTGGCAGAAATACGGCATCCGCGACCCGCGCGGCGGCGGGCGCAGCTCGGCGCGCCTGACCGCGCCCACGGTGGCCGCCGGCGCGGTGGCGAAGAAGTGGCTCAAGGAACGCTACGGCACCACCTTCCGCGGCTGCATGGCGCAGATCGGCGAGATGGTGATTCCTTTCGAAAGCTGGGGCCACGTGCCCAACAACCCGTTCTTCGCGCCGGTGGCCGACGTCTCGGCGCTGGAACACTACATGAACGAGCTGCGCAAGAGCGGTGATTCGTGTGGCGCGCGCCTGCGCGTGACGGCGCAGGGCATGCCGGTCGGCCTGGGCCAGCCGCTGTACGACCGGCTCGATGCCGACATCGCCTACGCCATGCTCGGCCTCAACGCCGTCAAGGGCGTGGAGATCGGCGCCGGCTTTGCCAGCGTGGCGCACAAGGGCAGCACGCACGGCGACAGCCTCTCGCCCGAGGGCTTCAAGGGCAACAACGCCGGTGGCGTGCTCGGTGGCATCAGCACCGGGCAAGACCTCGAAGTGGCGATCGCGATCAAGCCCACCAGTTCCATCCTGATCCCGCGCGAGACCATCGACACCGCCGGCCAGTCCGCCGAGATCATCACCAAGGGTCGCCACGACCCCTGCGTGGGCATCCGCGCCACGCCGATCGCCGAGGCCCTGCTGGCCCTGGTGGTGATGGACCAGGCGCTGCGCCACCGCGCGCAGTGCGGCGACGTGCAGCTGCCCACGCCGGACATCGCGGCGAAGGCCCGCAGCTGATCCGTGTGAGTCGGGCCAACCTCCGTTCGGGCTGAGCCTGTCGAAGCCTTCGTGAGCCAGAAAAAACACCTGTTCGCCTTTTCAGCCCTGAGCGCGAGCTACTTCGCGCACATCGGCTTCTTCAACCCCTACCTGCCGCTCTGGCTCAAGGAGCTGGGCTTCAGCCTGCTCGCCATCAGCGTGCTGACCTCGGTGCAGTCGGCCACGCGCCTGTTCGCGCCCTACGTCTGGGGTTCGCTGAGCGACCGCACCGGCGAGCGCGTGCGCCTGCTGCGCTACGGCGCCACGGCGGCGCTGCTGCTCTCGCTGGGCCTGTGGTTCGACGGCGGTGGCGTGCTGCTGTTCGTGGTGCTGCTGCTCATGTTCAGCCACACCAGCGGCATGATGCCCATGAGCGAGGCCGCCCTGGCCCACCTGGTGAGCCAGGGCGGGGCCTTCGATGCAAAACGCTACGGCCGCGTGCGCCTGTGGGGCTCGCTGGGTTTCCTGGTCACGGTGGTCGCGGCGGGCTTCTGGTTCGAGCGCTTCGGCCTGGTGCACTTCCCGGCCTGGACGCTGGGCACGCTGGCCGCCGTGGCGCTGAGCGCGTGGATGCTGCCCGACTTCCGCGAACCGGCCCATGCCGTCGAGGACCAGCCGGGCGTGTGGCCGGTGCTGCGCCAGCCGCCGGTGCGCTGGTTTTTCGCGGCCGTGTTCTTCCACGTGCTGGCGCACATCTTCATCTACATCTTCTTCTCGCTCTACCTCGACTCGCTGGGCTACAGCAAGACGGTGATCGGCCTGCTGTGGGCGCTGTCGGTGGTGATCGAGATCGGCTGGTTCTTCACCCAGGGCCGCTGGCTGCCGCTGTTCTCGCTCTCGGGCTGGCTGGTGCTGGCCGCCGCGCTGATGTCGTTGCGCATGGGGCTCACAGCCGGCCTGCCGCTGGTGATGCCCGTGCTGCTGCTGGCGCAGGCGCTGCACGCCATCACCTTCGCCGCGCACCACACGGTGTGCATCGCCATGCTCTCGCACCATTTCCCGGGCCGCCTGCGCGGGCGCGGCCAGGCGCTTTACACCGTGGTGGGCTACGGCCTGCCGGGCGTGGTGGGCGGCCTCGGCGGCGGCCTGCTGAGCTCGGCCTTCGGGCTCTCCAGCGTGTTCTGGCTCTCGTCGGCCTGTGCCGCCGTGGCCTGCCTGTGCGCGCTCAGGGCAAGGGCGTTTGCGCCGGCGCGCGCCGCAGCGGGTTGAAGCCGGTCACCAGCGCGGTGGCCAGCAGCACCAGCGCGCCGCCGGCGAAGATGCCGGGCGAGAGTGCCTCGCCCAGGAACAGATGGCCCCAGGTCACGCCGAACACCGGAATCAGGAAAGCCGGGCTCATGGCCGCCACCGGCGTGACGTGGCGGATGATGCGCAGGTGCGCCCAGTAGGCCAGTCCCGAGGTGACCACCCCCATGACCAGCAGCGCGCCCAGCGCGCCCGGCGTGAACCGCGCCTGCGGCCAGGCCCAGAGCGCGCCAGGAAACACCAGCACCATGGCCGCCAGGTGGATGCCCGCGGCGATCGCCAGCGGCTGCATGCGGGTGGTGGCGCGCTTCATCAGCGGCGTCGAGCAGCCGTAGCACGCCGCCGCCGTCACGCAGGCCAGGGCGGCGGCAATGGTGCCCGTGTCGGGTTGCACCGGGCCCAGCCGCACGATCAGGCCCACGCCGATGAAGCCGCACAGGCAGCCCAGCAGCTTGCGCGCGCTCAGCGTGTCTTCCTTGAACCAGGCGGAGGCCAGCGTGCCGAACAGCACGGCCGTGGTGTTGAGCAGGGCGCTGTAGCCCGCGGGCAGGCGCAGCGCGGCCCAGGCGTAGAGCAGGAAGGGCGCGGCGACCGAGAGCGCGCCGAGCAGGAACAGCTCGCGCCAGTGTTGCCAGGGCCACCCCTGTTTGAGGCCGCGCATGATGAGCGCGAGCGTGAGACCGGCCAGCGCGACGCGGCAACCCGCGAGCACCATCGGGCCGACCATGGGGCTGGCGATGCGGATGAACAGGAAGGACGCGCCCCACAGGGCGGACAGGCCCACGAGCTGGGCGAAGTGGCGGGTGTGCACCAGGGCATTGTGCGGTGCGCGCGCCGGTGGCCGAAGCCGGGCGCTGTCGCCGGCACGACTCGCGCCGCGGCCTCAGGCGCGGCCGGCGGCGATCTTGCGCGCCAGGCCTTCGAGGGCCAGCGTGTAGCCGTCGGTGCCGAAGCCGACCACGATGCCCGCCGCCGCCGGCGAGATGTAGGAGTGGTGGCGGAAGGCTTCGCGCGCGTGCACGTTGGAAATGTGCACCTCGATCACCGGCAACGGCTTGACGCCACCGATGGCGTCGAACAGCGCGATCGAGGTGTGCGTCAGGGCGCCCGGGTTGAACACCACGCCGGCGATCTCGCCCGCCTGGTGGCGGCGGCCCGCGTCGTGGATCCTGTCGATCAGCGCGCCTTCGTGGTTGCTCTGGAAACTCTCCAGCCCGAAGCCCAGGCGCTGCGCGGTGGCGCGGCACTGCGTTTCCACGTCGGCGAGGGTGGTGGCACCGTACACGCCGGGTTCGCGCGTGCCCAGCAGGTTGAGGTTGGGGCCGTTGAGCAGCAGGAAGGCGGACATGGTGGGTCTCGGGTGTGAAGGGTTCGGGCGCCAGCTTAAACCAGTGGCACGGTGAGCTGGTCGACCACGGGCCGGGTGTCGGGCCGCACGCCGCGCCACCAGTGGAAGGCCTCGGCGGCCTGCTCCACCAGCATGCCCACGCCGTCGGCCACGCGGTCCACGCCCGCGGCCTGCGCCTGTTTCAGGAAGGGCGTGAGGCCCTTGCCGTAGACCATTTCGTAGGCCAGCGCGCCGGGCGCGAACAGACCGGCGGGCAGGGGCAGTGTGTCCTGCGACAGCCCGGTCGAGGTGGCGTTGATCACCACGTCGAAGGCCTGGCCGCTCAGCTCGCCGTAGCCTCCCGTCTGCAGGGTGGTGTGGGCCGCGAAATCGTGCCGGAGCGCATGGGCCTTGTCGGCGGTGCGGTTGGCCACCGCCAGCAGCGCGGGCCGTTCGGCCGCGATGGGCAGCAGGGCGCCGCGCGTGGCGCCGCCCGCGCCGAGCAGCAGCACGCGCTTGCCGGCCAGCGGGCAGGCCAGGTTGCGCTGCAGGTCGTTGACCAGGCCCACACCGTCGAAGTTGTCGGCGTGGATGCGGTCGCCGCCTTCGAACTTGAGGCAGTTGGCCGCGCCGGCCAGCCGGGCGCGCTCGCTCGGGTCGGTGGCGATCTCGAAGGCCTGCAGCTTGAAGGGCAGGCTCACGTTCAGGCCGCGCCCGCCGCCCGCGCGAAAGTCGAGCACGGTGTCGGCAAAGCCGTCGAGCGGCGTCTCGATGGCGGTGTAGGCGATGTCCTGCCCGGTGGCGCGCGCGAACAGGCTGTGGATCAGCGGCGACTTGCTGTGGCCAATGGGGTGGCCGAGGACGGCGTAGCGGTCGGTCATGGGGTGTGCAGGGTTGGGGACGCGCCATTGTCGCGCATGCCCCTGCCGGTTTTGCGGACAAGGAGAGCCGCCTACCATCGCGGACATGACCACATCCTCACTCAAGATCGATTTCGTGTCCGACGTGTCCTGCCCCTGGTGCGCCGTCGGCCTGGGCGCGCTGGAAGAAGCCTTGCAGAAGCTGCAGGGCGAGGTGTCGGCCGAACTGCACTTCCAGCCCTTCGAGCTGAACCCGAAGATGGCGCCCGAGGGCCAGGACATCGGCGAGCACCTGGCGCAGAAGTACGGCTCCACCGCCGAGCAGCAGGCGCAGATCCGCAACACCATCCGCGCGCGCGGCGCCGAGGTGGGCTTTGCCTTCAACCCCGAGGGCCGTGGCCGCATCTGGAACACCTTCGACGCGCACCGCCTGCTGCACTGGGCCTCGCTCGAAGGCGCAGCGGGCCAGCAGCACGCGCTGAAGAAGGCCCTGCTCGCGGCCTGCCACACGCGCTCGGAGGCCATGGCCCACCACGACGTGCTGCTGGCCTGCGTGCGCGAGGTCGGCCTGGACGAAGCCCGTGCCCAGGCGATCCTCGCGAGCGACGAGTTCGCGCAGGACGTGCGCGAGCGCGAGGCCTTCTACACCAGCCACGGCATCCACTCGGTGCCGGCCGTGATCATCAACGACCGGCACCTGATTTCGGGTGGGCAGCCGGCGGCGGTGTTCGAGCAGGCGCTGCGGCAGATTGCGTCAGAGCAGGCCTGAGGCATCAGGCAGAGCACCCGCGGAACCGGCTTTGCCGGGCCGCAAGGTGCGCCCTCTGGGGGGTGACGCCGCAGGCGGCGCAGGGGGTTACCCGTTCAGCGCCTTGGCGATGCGGTTCCTGCCCACCGTGGCCTTGGGCACCTTGCCGGGCAGGTGGCTGAACCAGGCGCGCACGTCTTCGTCGAGCCCGATGCCATGCATGTAGTTGTAGATCGCCTTGCGCAGGCCGATGCCCAGCGCGTCGTGGTCCACGCCGGTGGGGTCGATGAAGCCGATGTCGTTCTTCGCGAACGTGACCTCGGGCAGCGGAATCAGCTCGATGCCATACGCCGCCGGGTCCAGGCCCACGGGCGAATGCACGGTGCAGGCGAAGCGGTGGAAGAAGCCGCTCTGGATGCAGCCGTTCTCGAACAGCTGGCGCACGTACTCGAGCGCGTCCACCGTGTCCTGCACGGTCTGCGTGGGAAAGCCGTACATGAGGTAGGCGTGCACCAGGATGCCGGCGTCTGAAAAGCCCTTGGTGACGCGCGCCACCTGTTCGACCGACACGCCTTTCTTCATCAGCGTGAGCAGGCGGTCGCTCGCCACTTCGAGCCCGCCGCTCATGGCGATGCAGCCGCTGTCGGCGAGCAGCTGGCAGAGCTCGGGCGTGAAGGTTTTTTCGAAGCGGATGTTGCCCCACCACGAGACCGGCAACTGCCGGCTGATCAACTCGTCGGCCAGCGCTTTCAGGGCCTTGGGTGGTGCGGCTTCGTCGACGAAATGGAAACCGGTCTGCCCGGTCTCGGTCACGATGGCTTCGATGCGGTCGGCCAGCGTGGATGCGGACGCGGTTTCGTAGCGGCTGATGTAGTCCAGGCTCACGTCGCAGAAGCTGCACTTCTTCCAGTAGCAGCCGTGCGCCACGGTGAGCTTGTTCCAGCGCCCGTCGCTCCAGAGCCGGTGCATGGGGTTGAGCATGTCGAGCAGGCTCAGGTACCGGTCCAGCGGCAGGCCGTCCCAGGTGGGCGTGCCCACGTCCTCGAAGGGCACGTCCGGTTCGACGAAATTGATGTAGCGCACGGTCTCGTCTTCGCGCACAAAGGTCCGCACCAGACGTTGCTTGGACCGTTTGCGCTGCAGGTAGTCGATCAGCGCGAGCAGCGGGCGCTCGCCGGCGTCCAGCGTCACGAAATCCACGAAGTCGAACAGGCGCGGCTCGGCCAGTTCGCGCAGCTCGGTGTTGACGAAGCCGCCACCGAGCGCGATGGCAATGTGCGGGTTCTGCGCCTTGATGGTCTGCGCGATGCGCAGGGCGGCGTAGAGCGCGCCCGGGAACGGCACCGAGAGCAGCACCAGGTCGGGGCGGTGCTGGCTGAGGGTGGCCAGGGTGAGCGTGTGCAGCAGCTCGTCCACCAGCGTGGGCGGTGCCGCGAGCGCGGCGGCCATGGGCCCGAAGCTGGGCTGGCTGCTGGCGAGCGACTCGGCGTAGCGCACGAAGCCGAAGCGGTCGTCGACCGCGTCGCGCAGCACGTCGGCGAGGTCGTTGAGGTAGAGCGTGGCGATGTGGCGCGCCTTGTCCTGCACGCCGAGCGCGCCGAAGGCCCAGGCCAGCGGATCGCCGCCTTCTTCGCTCAGCGCGGCGTCCACATACACCTCGAGTGCGGCGAAGCGCGGGCCTTCGGGCAGCAGTTCGCGCGCGGCGATGCGGTGCGCGAGCGTGGAGTCGCGGCCCTGCAGGAAGGCGATGACCGGGCCGATGGTGCCGCGGTAGCGCGCGAACTGGTCGAGGAAGGCGTGCACGCTGGCCGTGCGCCGCGCTTCGGGCTGCGCGAGCGCGCGGCCGCGCACCGCTTCGAGGCCCGCAGGCGTGAAGAGCTGGAGCACCAGCGCCAGCGCCAGGTCGGCCTGCACGGCGTCGATGCCGCGCGAGCGCAGGAAGCCGGTGAGGTAGGCGGTGGAGGGGTAGGGCGTGTTGAGCTGCGTCATCGGCGGGATGAGGCTCAGCACGCGCAGGGCGGGGGTGGTCATGGCGTCGTTGTGCGGTGGCTTCGATTGTGAGGCTTGGGGCCTTTGGGTTGTGTTGCGGGGCCTTCCGCTCTTAGACCTCGCGCCAGGCCGGTGGCGGTGCCTGCCCACCTTGGTGCACTACCGTCGTACGGGGGCGGGTGGTTTGGGCATGGGGGCGCTGGCCCCCATTCGCGGTTGCCACAAAAGATCGCGTGCCCGCCCAGTGTTGACGAAAAGGTGTCAGCGGACCCGGACAGACGCCCGCGAGCAAGGCCGGCGCCAGCATGACCGGACCACCCGACCTCACCAACCAGGCTGGCCAGGAACTAAAAACTCAAACAGCGTAGTCAGACAAAGGAACGCAGCTGCAGAACAGGTTCCGGTCCCCATACACGTTGTCCACGCGCCCCACCGGCGGCCAGTACTTGGCGTGCGCCCGGGTGGACTCACTGGCCGCGCCCACGTCGCGCGCATAGGGGTGCGGCCAGTCGGCCTTCATCAGGCTGGCCGCGGTGTGCGGCGCGTTCTTCAGCGGGTTGTCGTCCTGCGGCCAGGTGCCTTGCTCCACCAGACGGATCTCCTCGCGGATCGCGATCATCGCGTCGATGAACCGGTCCAGCTCCTCCAGCGTCTCGCTCTCGGTGGGCTCCACCATCAGCGTGTTGGCCACGGGGAAGGACAGCGTGGGCGCGTGGAAGCCGTAGTCCATCAGGCGCTTGGCCACGTCCTCCGCCATCACGCCGCTGGTCTCCTTGAAATGGCGCAGGTCCAGGATGCACTCGTGCGCCACATGCCCGTTGGCGCTCGCGTACAGCGTAGGGTAGTGCGGCGCGAGGCGCTTGCTGATGTAGTTGGCCGCGAGGATGGCCGCTTCGGTCGCGTGCTTCAGGCCGTCGGCGCCCATCATGCGGATGTACATCCAGCTGATCGGCAGCACCGCCGCGTTGCCCAGCGGCGCGGCGGAGATCGCGCCCACGCCATTCACCGGCAGGCCGCCCGTGGCATGGCCGGGCAGGAAGGGCACCAGGTCTTCGACCACGCACACCGGGCCCACGCCCGGGCCGCCACCGCCGTGCGGAATGCAGAAGGTCTTGTGCAGGTTGAGGTGGCTCACATCGCCACCGAACTCGCCCGGCGCGGCCACGCCGACCAGCGCGTTCATGTTGGCGCCGTCCACGTAGACGCGGCCACCATGCCGGTGCACCAGCGCGCAGAGTTCCTTGACCGTGGTCTCGAACACGCCGTGCGTGCTGGGGTAGGTGATCATCACCGCGGCCAGGTTCGCACTGTGCTGCTCGCACTTCGCCTGCAGGTCGGCCATGTCCACATTGCCGTTCTCGTCGCACCTCGTCACCACCACCTGCATGCCCACCATCTGCGCGCTGGCCGGGTTGGTGCCGTGCGCGCTGCTCGGGATCAGGCAGATGTTGCGGTGGCCCTCGCCGCGGGAGGCGTGGTACGCCTGGATCACCAGCAGGCCGGCGTATTCGCCCTGTGAGCCGGCGTTGGGCTGCAGGCTGATACCGGCGTAGCCCGTGGCCTGGCAGAGCCAGGCGCGCAGCTGTTCGTCGAGCAGCTGGTAGCCCCGCAACTGGTCGGCGGGTGCGAACGGGTGCACGTTCGCGAACTCGGGCCAGGTGATGGGGATCATCTCGCTGGTGGCGTTGAGCTTCATGGTGCACGAGCCCAGCGGAATCATGCTGCGGTCGAGCGCGAGGTCCTTGTCGGACAGTGCGCGGATGTAGCGCAGCATGCCGGTCTCGCTGTGGTGCGTGTTGAACACCGGGTGCGTGAGGAATTCGCTGGTGCGGCGCAGCGCGGCGGGGATGCGCGGCTCGATGCCCTTTTCGAAGCCGGCGAACGAAGGCAGGGTCTGGCCACCGAGCGCGAACACCGCCCAGAGCTTCTCGATGTCGTCGCGGGTGGTGGTCTCGTCCAGCGCGATGCCCACGTACTCCCCCCAGCTCAGGCGCAGGTTCATGCCGGCATCGCGAGCGCGCTGCAGCAGGGCGCCCGCGCGCTCGCCGGCCTTGAAGGTGAGGGTGTCGAAGGCGCTCTCGCTGGTCGGCGTCCAGCCCAGTTGCTCCAGGCCCTGCGCGAGCACGGCGGTGTAGGCCGCCACGCGCTGCGCGATGCGCTTCAAGCCTTGCGGGCCGTGGTAGACGGCGTACATGCTCGCGACCACCGCGGGCAGCACCTGCGCGGTGCAGATGTTGGAGGTGGCCTTCTCGCGGCGGATGTGCTGCTCGCGCGTCTGCAGCGCGAGGCGGTAGGTGGGATGGCCGTGCACGTCCACGCTCACGCCGACCAGGCGGCCCGGCAGCGAGCGCTTGAATTCGTCGCGGCAGGCCATGAAGGCGGCGTGCGGCCCACCCGCGCCCATGGGCATGCCGAAGCGCTGCGTGCTGCCGACCACGATGTCGGCACCCCACTCACCCGGGGGCACCAGCAGGGTCAGCGCCAGCAGGTCGGCGCAGGCGACCAGCGCGGCGCCCTTGCCGTGGATGCGGTCCGCGTCGGCCTTGAGGTCGTCGATGCGGCCGCTGGTGGACGGGTACGGCGCGATCACCGCGAAATACTCGCCGTCGAGCAGCGCGTCCCATTCGCTGGCCGAGCCGGCCTGCGCCACCTCCAGCCCCAGCGGCCTGGCGCGGGTCTGCACCACCTCGATCACCTGCGGATGGCAGTCGGCGGCGATCACCAGCCGGTGGCTCTTGCTCTTCACGCTGCGTTTGGCCAGCGTCATGGCCTCGGCGGCGGCGGTGGCCTCGTCGAGCATGGAGGCGTTGGCGATGGGCATGCCGGTGAGGTCGCACACCATGGTCTGGAAGTTGATGAGCGCTTCCATGCGGCCCTGCGAGATCTCGGCCTGGTAGGGCGTGTAGGCGGTGTACCAGGCGGGGTTCTCCAGCACGTTGCGCAGGATCACGCCCGGCGTGAGGGTGCCGTGGTAGCCCTGCCCGATGAAGCTCTTGAGCACGCGGTTCTGCTGCGCCAGCGCCTTGAGCTCGGCCAGCGCCGCGGCCTCGGTGATGGCCGGCGGCAACTGCATGCCCTGGCTGCGCGCGATGCTGCGCGGCACGATGCCGTCGATCAGCGCGCGGCGCGAGGCCTCGCCGATGACCGAGAGCATGAGCGTCTCGTCTTCTTCACCGATGCCGATGTGGCGGGCCACGAATTCGGACGGGTTCTCGAGTTCATCCAGGGGTTTGACAGACGGCATCAGCATGAAAGGCTCCGGCGGAAAGGATCAGGCGTTGGCAGAGAAGGCGTTGTAGGCGGTCTCGTCCAGCAGGGCATCGACCTGTGCCGGGTCGGACAGCTTCACCTTGAAGAACCAGCCGCTCTGGAGCGGGTCGCTGTTGGCCAGCGAGGGGTCGGCGCGCAGTGCCTCATTGACCTCGGTCACCTCGCCGCTCACGGGCATGTACACGTCGGCCGCGGCCTTCACGGACTCGACCACGCCGGCCACGTCTTTCTGCGCAAAGGTCTTGCCGACTTCGGGCAGGTCGACGAACACCACGTCGCCCAGCGCGTCCTGCGCGTGCACGGTGATGCCGACGGTGGCGATGCCGCCGTCAACGCGGATCCATTCGTGGTCTTCGGTGTACTTGGTGGTCATGGGAAAGCTCCTGAAAAAAGAGGGAACGGAAAAAGGGGTTCAGCCGCGGAAATAGCGGTTGGGAACGAAGGGCATGGCGCTCACCTCCATCGGCACGGCCTTGCCGCGCACGATGGCCAGCACGCGCGTGCCGATGGCCGCGTGCGCGGGGCTCACATAGCCCATGGCCACGGGCTTGTCGGCGCTGGGCCCCAGCAGGCCGCTGGTGACTTCGCCGATGGTCTCGCCGCCGGCGCTTTGCAGCGCGATGTGCTCGCGCACGGGGATGCGTTCCAGCGCGACCAAGCCCACGCGCTTGCGCGTCAGCGGCTCGGCGCCGTCGAGCTGGGCCAGCACGCGCGCCGCGCCCGGGAAACCCCCTGCGCGCGCGCCGCCGGTGCGGCGCACCTTCTGCATCGCCCAGTTGAGCGCGGCTTCCACCGGCGTGGTGCTGGTGTCGATGTCGTTGCCGTAAAGGCACAGGCCGGCTTCGAGGCGCAGCGAGTTGCGCGCGCCCAGGCCCACCGGTTTCACCTCGGGCTCGGCCAGCAGGGCACGGGCAAAGGCCTCGGCGCGATCGCCCGGCACCGAGATCTCGAAACCGTCTTCGCCGGTGTAGCCGCTGCGGGTGATGAACAGGTCGGCGCCCTGCCAGCTGAAGGCACCGCCGGTCATGAACACCAGCTTCTCCACACCCGGCACCAGGCGCTGCAGCGCGGCCACGGCCTGCGGACCCTGCAGCGCGAGCAGGCCGCGGTCGGGCAGGGGAATGACCTGGCAGCGCGAACCGATGCGCGCCTGCATGTGCGCGATGTCGCCGACCTTGCAGGCGCCGTTGACGATCACGAAGAGGTCGTCGCCGCGGTTCACGAACATCAGGTCGTCGATGATGCCGCCGGCGTCGTTGAGCAGCAGGCCGTAGCGCTGCTTGCCCACGGCGAGGTCGATCACGTCGACCGGCATCAGCGACTCGAAGGCCGCGGCGGCGTCGGGCCCGACCAGGCGCAACTGGCCCATGTGCGAGACATCGAACAGGCCGGCGCTGGCGCGGGTGTGGTGGTGCTCGGCCATCAGGCCGGCGGGGTACTGCACCGGCATGGAATAGCCGGCAAACGGCACCATGCGGGCGCCCAGTTCGGTGTGCAGTGCGTGCAGCGGGGTCTTGAGGAGTTCGGCGTCGGACACGGAAAGCTCTCGGGCAAGGGGGCAGGCCCCGGTGGGGCGGAACACGGTTCATCCGTGCGCTGCCCCGCTGTCCGCTTTACCTGAGAGATTCACGCGGGCGATGCCGCGCTTGCTCCTTCGGTGGACCGCTTCAGGGAACGGCCTCTCTCCAGGGGGGTACACGGGCCTTGCGGCCCGTGTTTGCCAGTCCTTTTGCCTGAGCGTTCAGGGCACCCGGTGTGCGGTGCCGCCTGCGCCTTCGGCGAGCCTTTTCAGAGACTGAATCGGCTTCTCTCCTGACCAAGCGAGTGTATCCCACCGCGTGGGTCCGGCCGTCGTTTCAGGGTGTTTCCAGCGCCGATTCGGGCAGCAGCCGGGCCAGCCGCTCGCTGATGCCGTCGGCGCGTTCGCTGCCGGCCAGGCGCTCCACGTCGGCGATCATCTCGCGGCTCACCGCGAGCATGCCGGACAGGTCGCGCGCCTCGCGCAGGGCGTCGCGGTAGCGCTGCGCCAGGGCCTTGTCGCGCGGGGCGAACATGCGCTCGCTCAGGTCGAACAGGAACATGCGCGCGCTCGCCATCGAGCGCGGGCCGGAGAAGGCGTCGGCGGACACCGCGGCCGGACGGCGGGTTTCGGGTGCCGGGGCCGGCGCGGCGGGTTTTTCGTCCACCAGATAGCCGCGCGCCAGCAGGCCGGCGACCAGGTCGCGGCCCTGGCCCTCGAACAGGGCGAACAGCTCGGCCTCGGGTTTGCGGCCATCGGCCATGAGCAGCAGGGCGCGTTCGCGTTGCGCCAGCTGGCGTTGTCCGGGCAACAGTTCGGCCCGGCCCTTGTCGGTCTTGTTCAGCATCGTTTCCATCACGTCGTTCACGGAGCCTGCACTGTGGCGAGGCCATGTGACGTTCCAGTGAACCGCGGGCATGAAAAAGCCGCCCGGAGGCGGCTTTCTGGCGAATGGGGCGAGGTGCGTGACTTCGCTCACATGCCCGCGTAGTTCGGCCCGCCGCCGCCTTCGGGCGTGACCCAGACGATATTCTGCGTCGGGTCCTTGATGTCGCAGGTCTTGCAGTGCACGCAGTTCTGCGCGTTGATCTGCAGGCGGTCCGATCCGTCGTCGTTCTTGACGAACTCGTACACGCCGGCCGGGCAGTAGCGGCTCTCGGGGCCGGCGTATTTCGCCAGGTTGATCTGCACCGGCACGCTGTCGTTCTTCAGCGTCAGGTGCGCCGGCTGGTTCTCTTCGTGGTTGGTGTTGCTCACGAACACGCTGGAGAGCCGGTCGAAGGTGATCTTGTTGTCCGGCTTGGGGTAGCTGATCTGCGGCATCTCGGCGGCCGGGCGCAGCTTGACGTGGTCGGGCGTGCTGTTGTGCAACGTCCAGGGCGGCGTCTTCACGCCCACCTTGGGCAGGAACCAGTGCTCGATGCCGGTCATCAGCTTGCCCAGCAGCGGGCTCTTCTTGAACCAGTTCTTGAAGTTGCGGTAGGTCCAGAGCTCCTCGTGCAGCCAGCTCTTCTGGAAACGCTCGGGGAAGCCGGCGAGTTCGTCGTGCTGGCGGCCCGCGGCCACCGCCTCGTACGCCGCCTCGGCGCAGAGCATGCCGCTCTTGATGGCGGCGTGGCTGCCCTTGATGCGCGCGGCGTTCAGGAAGCCGGCGTCGCAGCCCACCAGCGCACCGCCCGGGAACACCAGCTTGGGCAGGGCCTGCGGCGTGCCGTTGTTCAGGGCGCGGGCGCCATAGCCCAGGCGTTTGCCGCCCTCAATGTGCGCCTGGATGCTGGGGTGCGTCTTCCAGCGCTGCATTTCCTCGAACGGCGACATCCAGGGGTTCTGGTAGTCCAGGCCGACCACCAGGCCCAGCGTGACCTTGTTGCCTTCGAGGTGGTAGAGGAAGCCGCCGCCAAAGGTGTCGTTGTCCATCGGCCAGCCGGCGGTGTGCACCACCAGGCCGGGCTTGGCCTTGTCGGCCGGCACTTCCCACAGCTCCTTGATGCCGATGGCATAGGTCTGCGCGTCCTTGCCTTCGGTCAGCTTGTATTTCGCGAGCAGCTGCTTGCCGAGGTGGCCGCGCGCGCCTTCGGCAAACACGGTGTACTTCGCGTGCAGTTCCATGCCGATCTGGAAGCTCTCGCTCGGCTCGCCGTCCTTGCCCACGCCCTGGTTGCCGGTGGCCACGCCCTTGACCGAGCCGTCGTCGTTGTAGAGCACTTCGGCGGCGGTGAAGCCAGGGAAGATTTCCACACCCAGCGCTTCGGCCTGCTCGCCCAGCCACTTGGTGACCGCGCCCAGGCTGATCACGTAGCAGCCGTCGTTGTGGAAGTTGCGTGGCATCAGCCAGTCGGGCGTGCGCGTGGCGCCGGTTTCCGACAGCACCAGCAGGTCGTCCCCGGTCACGGCCTGGTTCAGCGGCGCGCCGCGCGCCTTCCAGTCGGGGAAAAGCTCGGTGATCGCGATCGGGTCCATCACCGCGCCGCTGAGGATGTGGGCGCCCGGCTCGGAGCCTTTTTCCAGCACGCAGACGTTGATCTCGCCACCCTTTTCCGCCGCCAGTTGCTTGAGGCGGATCGCGGTGGACAGGCCGGCCGGGCCGCCGCCGACCACGACCACGTCGTATTCCATGGCTTCGCGCGGGCCGTAGGTGCTCAGGATGTCTTGGGGTGTCATGTGGAGGGTCTCGCTCTGGCGGGTGGAGGCACCCGGGGATTGTCATGACGGCCTTGCGCGGGGGCATGCCGGTGTCGTGGTCGTGACGGATTTTAGTGGGGCATGGCGCACAATCCTGTCGCATGGGCCCGCGATGGCCGTGCTGGTGCCTGTAGGGCACACAGAATCAACCACTTTAGAGGAGGCTCTCTCATGGCATACAGCCTGGACTTGTCGGGTCGCGTGGCCCTGATCACCGGTGCGTCCGGTGGACTCGGTGAACAGTTCGCCAAGACGCTGGCGCGTGCCGGCGCGGCCGTGGTGCTGGCCAGCCGCCGCACCGACCGCCTCATGGCGCTGCGCGCGCACATCGAGGCCGCGGGCGGCGACGCGCACGTGGTGGCGATGGACGTGACCGACCGGGCTTCCATCAAGGCGGCCGTGGCGCACGCCGAGACCGAGGTCGGCGCGATCGACATCCTCGTCAACAACTCGGGTGTGAGCACCACGCAGCGCCTGCAGGACGTGAGCGAGGAAGACTACGACTACATCTTCGACACCAACACCAAAGGCGCCTTTTTCGTGGCACAGGAAGTGGGCAAGCGCATGCTGGCGCGCGCCAACGGCGCGGCGCCGGGCACCTACGTGGGCGGGCGCATCGTCAACATCGCCTCCATGGCCGGGCTCAAGGTGCTGCCGCAGATCGGCGTGTATTGCATGAGCAAGGCCGCGGTGGTGCAGATGACCAAGGCCATGGCGGTGGAGTGGGGCCGCTTCGGCATCAACGTCAACGCCATCTGCCCCGGCTACATCGACACCGAGATCAACCACCACCACTGGCAGACCGAGCAGGGGAAAAAACTCATCAGCATGCTGCCGCGCAAGCGCGTCGGCACGCCGGCCGATCTGGACGCGGTGCTGGTGATGCTGTGCTCGAGCGAAAGCCATTTTGTCAACGGTGCGGTCATCGCCGCCGACGACGGTTTCGGGGCCTGAATGAGCGTTGCAGTCATGGGCCGGCCCTCGGGCTGGCCGCCGGGCATGGTCACCGGCATCGTGGCGGGCCTGGGTGCCGGTGCGTTCTGGGGCACGGCCTTCGTGGCGCCCCTGATCACGCCAGGCTTCAGTTCGATCGACCTCACGGTCGGCCGCTTCCTTTCGTGCGGTCTGCTGTCGGTATTCCTTTTGTTGTGGGCCGGGTTGCGGGGTGAAGCGCACCTGCCCACCTGGCGCCAGACGGGGGCCGCGCTGTGGCTCAGTCTGCTGGGTTACACCGGCTACTACCTGCTGCTGGTGCTGGCCATCCAGGCTGCGGGCGCGGCGCTGCCGGTGCTCATCATCGGCACCATTCCGCTCTGGATCATGTTGCTGGGCAAGCCCGCCGGGCTGCGCTGGCGCTCGCTGGTGCCGGGGCTGCTGCTGACCATCGCTGGCCTGGCGCTGATGATGCGGGTGACCGCGCACGGCGCCGAGGCCGGTGGTGGTACGAACCTGTGGCTGGGCATCTTCTACGCCGTGCTGGCCATGGCCTCGTGGACCGCGTTCGGCCTGCTCAACGCGCGCTGGCTCGGCCATCATCCCGAGGTGAACTCCACCGTCTGGGCCAACTGGCTGGGGGTGGCCGCGGGCCTGGGTGCGCTCGGAATCTGGGCCGTGGCCGGCTCCGACCTTGACGCCTTGATGGTGCGCCCCGGCTTCGGCACCTTCCTGGTCGTGTGCGCGGTCACCGGCATCGGTTCGGCGTGGATCGCCTCGGTGCTGTGGAACATGGCCAGCCGCCGCCTGAGCGCGAGCCTGGCCGGGCAACTCATCGTCAGCGAGACCGTGTTCGGCCTCGTCTACACCTTCGCCTGGAGCGCCCAGTGGCCCGCCGCCCTGCAGTGGCTGGCCTGCGCGCTGTTCGTTCTCGGCATCCTCGCTTCCATCAAGGCCCACCGATGAAATTTGAACTGCCCGAGCACAAGAAACAGGTGTTCCGCATGACCATCCCCATCCGCTGGGGCGACATGGATGGCATGAACCATGTGAACAACACGATCTACTTCCGTTACCTGGAGATCATCCGCATCGAATGGATGCGCTCCATCGGCTGCCCGCCCGACCCCGATGGTGAAGGGCCGGTGATCGTCAATGCCTTCTGCAATTTCTACAAACAGCTCGAGTACCCGGGCGATGTGATCGCCACCATGTACGTGAGCGACGTGGGCCGCAGCAGCTTCGAGAGCTGGTGCACGCTCATGCGCAGCGACGACCCCGGCACCGTCTACGCCGCGGGCGGCGCCACCACGGTGTGGGTCAACTTCCCGCAACAAAAGTCGGCACCGCTGCCCGACCGGGTGCGCGCGCACCTGGCCTGAGCGGGGGCCGTTGACAGCGCTGCACATTTGCTTGCACACGTGTTTTCCGGTGGACCTAGCATGGGTTCATGCGCCACACCTCCTCACTGCTCCTCGGCCTCGGCCTGTTCATCGGTTTGTTGACGTCCTGTGGGGGCGGTGGCGACGGCGCTGCCGGCGGACCCGGCGCGCCGCTGCCCAACGACCCCGGCTTCGTGCCGACCACCGGCGCGGTGACCGTGACCGAGCTGGCCACCGGCCTGCCCAACCCCTGGAGCCTGGCCTTTCTGCCGGACGGCCGCATGCTGGTGACCGGGCGCACCGGCAGCCTGCGCCTGTACGCGGCCAACGGGCAGTCGTTCACCCCCATCAACCTGGCCGGGCTGTCGAACCTGAGCACGGCGGGGCAGGGTGGCCTGCTCGATGTCGTGCTCGACCCTGCTTTCGCGAGCAACCGGCGCGTCTACCTCAGTTTCTCGGAGGCCGACCCCGGCAACGCCAACCTGAACGGCACCGCGGTGGCCCGGGCCGAGCTCGACATCGGCGCACAGACGCTGGTGGGCCTGCAGGTGATCTACCAGCAGCTGCCCAAGGTGGCGAGCACCGGCCACTTCGGTTCGCGCCTGGTGTTTGACCGCGACGGCCATCTCTTCGTCACCCTGGGCGACCGGCAGAGCAACGACCAGCGCGTGTTCGCGCAAGACCTCAACCGGGGCAACGGCAAGGTGGTGCGCATCACGACCTCGGGCGCGGCAGCGCCGGGCAACCCGATCTTCTCGAGCGCGCAGACCGGTATCTGGAGCTACGGCCACCGCAATCCGCAGGGCGCCACGCTGCACCCGGACACGGGTGCCCTGTGGACCAGCGAGCACGGCCCGCAAGGCGGCGATGAAGTCAACCTCACGCAGGCCGGACGCAACTACGGCTGGCCGGTGATCAGCTACGGCCAGGAATACGGCACCACCCAGCAGGTGGGCGAGGGCACCGCGAAAGCCGGCATGGAGCAGCCGGTGGCGTACTGGGAAACCATCGACGGCACGGTCTGGGCCGGCGGCCAGAAATCGTCGATCGCGCCCAGCGGCATGGCCTTCTTCACCGGACCGCAGCCCGCGCACTGGAACCGCAGCCTGTTCGTGGGCGCACTGGCGGGCCAGGCCCTGTGGCGGCTGCAGCTGGACGGCACGCGCGTGGTCGGCCGGGAGCGCCTGCTGGCCAGCCGCAACGAGCGCATCCGCGACGTGCGCCAGGGGCCCGACGGGCGCTTGTATCTGCTCACCGATGGCGGCAGCGGCAAGCTGCTGCGGCTCACGGGCGGTTGACGGGCGTTCAGGCGGCCTTGGCCTTGGGCACGCGCCCCATCAGGTAGAACTCGGGGTTGGGCTGCATGTTGCTGAAACTGGCCATGCGGTTGGACAGCCCGAAGAAGGCGGTGATGGCCGCGATGTCCCAGATGTCCTCGTCGGAGAAGCCGTGCGCGTGCAGCGGCGGGAAGTCGTCGTCGTTGACCTCGTGCGAGTTCAGGCAGACCTTCATCGCGAAGTCCAGCATGGCCTTCTGGCGCGGCGGGATGTCGGCCTTGTGGTGGTTCACCGCCACCTGGTCCGCCACCAGCGGTTTCTTTTCGTAGATGCGCAGGATCGCGCCGTGCGCCACCACGCAGTAGAGGCAGTGGTTGGCCGCGCTGGTGGTGGTCACGATCATCTCCCGCTCGCCCTTGGTCAGCGAGCCTTCTTCCTTGAGCATCAGCGCGTCGTGGTACGCGAAGAAGGCGCGCCACTCGGCCGGCCGGCGCGCCAGCGCCAGGAACACGTTGGGCACGAAGCCGGCCTTGGCCTGGACTTCGAGCACCTTGGCCTTGATGTCGTCGGGCAGGTCGTTGATGTCGGGAGCGGGGTAGCGGTTCATGGATGTCTCCGGTGTGTGAGGGTCAGGTCTGTCTCCTGCACCGATCGTACCGGTCGCCGGGGCCTGCGGTATCGTTGTCGGGCGTCCCTTTGTCCCTTCCTCCGGAACACACCATGCAAGACAGCAACGATCCCGAGTTCGAGCGCGGCCTGGCCATGCGAAAGCAGGTCATGGGCGAGGCCTTCGTCGCCAACGCCTTCGGCAACATGACGCCCTTCACCGAGCCGATCCAGCAGCACATCACGCGCAAGGCCTGGGGCGATGTGTGGCAGCGCGGCGTGCTCGACCTGAAGACGCGCAGCCTGATCACCGTGGCCATGCTGACCGCGCTGGGCAAGCAGCACGAGCTCAAGGGCCATGTGCGCGGCGCACTCAACAACGGCGCCACGCCCGCCGAACTGCAGGAGGTGCTGCTGCAGGCGGCGGTGTACTGCGGCGTGCCCACGGCGGTGGAGGCCTTCCGCACGGCGGCCAGCGTGGTCGAGGGCGAGGGTGACGGAGGAAAGCCCTGAGGGAGGGCGCTACGATCAGGGTTTTCACCAACCCTCCCGGAGTCTTGCCATGACCGCTTCATTGCCCTCCCTGGTCCGCCGCGCCCTGCTGGCCGCCGGTCTTGTCTGCAGCGTGGGCCTGGCCCAAGCGCAGTCCACCACGCGCATCCTGGTGGGCTTTCCGCCCGGGGGCGGTACCGATGCGATCGCGCGCATCCTCGGCGAGCGCCTCAAGGAAGAGCTGGGCCACGCGGTGGTGGTCGACAACAAGCCCGGCGCGGGCGGCCAGCTGGCCGCGCAGGCGCTCAAGGCCGCCGCGCCCGACGGCAACACCCTGTTCCTCAGCCACGACCACAGCATCACCATCCTGCCGATGGTGACGAAGAACCCGGGCTACGAGCCGGCCAGGGACTTCGTGCCGGTGGCGGGCTTCGCGACCTTCGTCAACGCCTTCGCGGTCTCCAGCGGCACGCCCGCGACCTCGTTCAAGGCCTATGTGGACGGCGTGAAGGCGGCCGGCGGCAAGGGCACGGTGGGCATTCCGGCGCCGGCCTCGGTGCCGCAGTTCCTGGTGCAGGTGATCGCGAAGCAGAACGGCCTGGACCTGGTGGCCGCGCCTTACCGCGGCAGCGCGCCCATGATGGCCGACATGCTGGGCAACCAGATCCCCGCTGGCGTCGCCTCCATCCCGGACTTCATCGAGAACCACAAGGCCGGCAAGCTGCGCGTGGTGGCCGTGATGGGCGCGCAGCGCCAGGCCGCCATGCCCGAGGTGCCCACGTTTGCCGAACTCGGGCTCAAGGGCTTCGAGGACGTGCCGTACTACGGCCTGTTCGCCCCGGCCGGCACGCCCAGGGCGACGCTGGACCGCCTTGCCCAGGCGGTGCAGAAAGCCCTTGCGCAAGCCGACGTGCGCGACAAGCTCACCGCCATGGGCCTGACCGTGGGCTACATGAGCGGCGAGCAGCTCGGCGCACGCGAGCAGGCCTACGGCAAGGTCTGGGCGAAGATCATCCAGGACAGCGGCTTCCAGCCGCAGTGAGCCCGGGCAGGCACCCCCTTCAGAGCGCCCGCAGAACCGGCTTTGCCGGGCTGCTGGGTGCGCCCCCTGGAAGGGTTGACGCCGAAGGCGGCGCGGGGGTCTTCCTTACCCCGCCAGCAGCCGGTGCACCAGGTCCGGCGTGCTGTGGGCCTGGTACTTGCGCATCAGCCGCGCGCGGTAGATTTCCACCGTGCGGTGGCTGATCGCCAGCGCCTTGCCGATCTGCTTGCTGGTCAGGCCGTCCATCAGGAAGGCCGCGACCTCGCGCTCGCGCGGTGTCAGCTCGGCCTTGACGGTGCGGCGCGAGCTCAGGTCCTCGAAGCTCCAGATGCCGGCCGCGTGCGGCGCGTCGCGGCTCAGCGCGCGCCCGGTCACGTGGCACCAGAAGGTCTCGCCCGGCAGCGGCCCGCCCACGCGCTTCATGATGCGGTCGTCGGCGTAGGTGCCGCTGCGGCCCAGCAGCGGCGCCATGCGCGCGCCGGTGCGCTCGTACTCGTCGGCGCTGGGGTAGAGGATCTGGAAGCTCTGGCCCACGAGCTGTTCGCGCGTGGCGCCGAACATGTCGCACAGGGCCTGGTTGCAGTCCACCATGGTGCGTTGCCGCGAGAGGGCCAGGCCGACCGGGGCGAGGTCGAAGGCGAGGCGGTAGTCGATGTCCATGCGGGCGGGGCGCGGCGGCCGTATGAGGGTTAGGCTTTACGAAATACTACGTACGTGGTTACGTAGTATCGTATCGGCTCCCACGGTTCAACCCAGGAGACACCGACGTGAACAAGATTTTCCCGAGCGCGGCCGCCGCGCTCCAAGGCATCGTTGCCGATGGCCAGCTTCTCGCCGTCGGCGGCTTCGGCCTCTGCGGCATCCCCGAGGCGCTCATCGATGCGCTGCGCGACAGCGGCGTGAAGAACCTCACCGTCGTGTCCAACAACGCGGGTGTCGACGGCTTCGGCCTGGGCAAGCTGCTGGAGACACGCCAGATCAGCAAGATGATCTCGAGCTACGTCGGCGAGAACAAGGAGTTCGAGCGCCAGTACCTGGCCGGTGAATTGCAGCTCGAGTTCACGCCCCAGGGCACGCTGGCCGAGAAGCTGCGCGCCGGCGGCGCGGGCATCCCGGCCTTCTTCACCAAGACCGGCGTGGGCACCATCGTTGCCGACGGCAAGGAGCTGCGCGAGTTCGACGGCGAGACCTACGTGATGGAGCGCGCGCTGGTGCCCGAGGTGTCGCTGGTGAAGGCGCACCGCGCCGACAAGTCGGGCAACCTGCAGTTCCGCCTGACCGCGCGCAACTTCAACCCGGCCGCGGCCATGGCCGGCAAGATCTGCGTGGTCGAGGTCGAGGAGATCGTGGAGACCGGCGAGATGGTGCCCGACCAGGTGCACCTGCCTGGCATCTACGTGCACCGCATCGTGCACAACCCGAACCCCGAGAAGCGCATCGAGAAGCGCACCATCACCGAAAAGGCAGGAGTCTGATATGCCCTGGAACCAGGACCAGATGGCCGCGCGCGCGGCCCACGAACTCGAAGACGGCTTCTACGTCAACCTCGGCATCGGCATCCCGACGCTGGTGGCCAACCACACCGGCAACAAGGAAGTCTGGCTGCAGAGCGAGAACGGCATGCTCGGCATCGGCCCGTTCCCGACCGAAGAGGAGGTGGACGCCGACCTGATCAACGCCGGCAAGCAGACCGTGACCACGCTGCCGGGCTCGAGCATCTTCGGCAGCCACGACAGCTTCGCCATGATCCGCGGCGGCAAGATCAACCTCTCCATCCTGGGCGCCATGCAGGTGAGCGAGAAGGGCGACCTGGCCAACTGGATGATCCCCGGCAAGATGGTCAAGGGCATGGGCGGCGCGATGGACCTCGTGGCCGGCGTCAAGCGCGTGATCGTGCTGATGGAGCACGTCGCGAAGAAGAAGGACGGCAGCGAGGACATGAAGATCCTGCCGGCCTGCACCCTGCCGCTGACCGGCGTGGGCGTGGTCGACCGCATCATCACCGACCTGGGCGTCATGGACGTGACGCCGCAGGGCCTCAAGCTGGTGGAGCTGGCACCGGGCGTGACGCGCGAGCTCATTCAGTCCAAGACCGGCGTCACGCTGATCTGAGCCGCTAAAATCCCGGTCGAGCAACGCCCGCTTCGTGCGGGCGTTTTCTTTTCTTCGCCGAGATCCCCTTGGAAGCCTTTCTCCTGTCCACCGGCATCGTTGCCCTCGCCGAAATGGGCGACAAGACGCAGTTGCTGTCCCTCGTGCTGGCCGCGCGCTTCAAGCGCCCCTGGCCCATCGTCTGGGGCATCCTCGTGGCCACGCTGCTCAACCACGCGCTGGCCGGCGCCGCCGGCGCCTGGATCATGGCCGCCGTGGGCCCGGACGTGATGCGCTGGGTGCTCGGCGTCTCGTTCATCGCCATGGCCGCGTGGATGCTCATCCCCGACAAACTCGATGAAGACGATGCCGTGCCCAGGCGCCAGTGGGGCGTGTTCTTCGCCACCACCTGGGCCTTCTTTCTCGCCGAGATGGGCGACAAGACGCAGATCGCCACCGTGGCGCTGGGCGCGCAGTACGAGCCGCTGATCGCGGTGGTGCTGGGCACCACCTTTGGCATGATGCTGGCCAACGCGCCAGTGGTGTTCTTCGGCGATGCGATCACGCGCCGCGTGCCCATCAAGGTGGTGCACATCGTGGCCGCCGTGATCTTCGCGGTGCTGGGCGTGCTGGCGCTGCTCGGTGTCGGCGCGTCCTGGGGCACGTGATGCGATTCGCCGGGCGCTAGAATGGCGGCCTGCCGCGGGTGTAGTTCAATGGCAGAACGGCAGCTTCCCAAGCTTCATACGAGGGTTCGATTCCCTTCACCCGCTCCACACCTTCCCCCGCTGAAGGTGTGCCTCTCCCTCAGAACCCCACCGCCTGACCGTCCCGCCGCGCATCGCTCGCGGCCACATAGCCGTCTTCCAGGTCGCCACTCAAACGCGCAATGAACTGGCCGCTACCGAAATCGAGGTAGGTGTCGGTCGAGGGCTCGAAGCGGTGGCCCAGGGCTTTCAGGTCGTTCAGCAGCGCGGGGGCCATGGTGGATTCGAAATCCACGTCCAGGCCCTGGCTCCACTTCCAGCGCGGCGCATCGCATGCGGCCTGCGGCTGCTGGCCGTGCACCAGCATGCGCACCAGGGTCTGCACATGGCCTTGCGGCTGCATGTTGCCGCCCATCACGCCAAAACCCATCACCGGTTGGCCGTCGCGCATGACGAAGCCCGGGATGATGGTGTGGAAGGGCTTCTTGCCCGGCGCGACCTGGTTGGGGTGACCGGCCTCGGTGGTGAAGCCGTGGCCGCGGTTCTGCAGGCTCACGCCGGTGCCGGGCACCACCACGCCGCTGCCGAAGCCCAGGTAGTTGGACTGGATCAGGCTGACCATGCGGCCCTGCTCATCGGCCGTCGTCAGGTACACCGTGCCGCCCCTGGGCGGCTGGCCGGCGCTGAACGCGGTGGCGCGCCGCGGGTCGATGAGTTTCGCGCGTTCGCGCAGGTAGGCGTCGCTCAGCAGGTCGGCCGCGGTCACCTCGGTCATGTGGCGCGCGTCGGCGACCCAGCGGTAGGTGTCGGCAAAGGCCAGCTTCATGGCCTCGATCTGGAGGTGCTGCGAGGCTGCGCCGTCCACCGGCAGGCGCGCGAAGTCGAGCTGTTCGAGCATGCCCAGCGCCATCAGCGCCGCGATGCCCTGGCCGTTGGGCGGGATCTGGTGGATGGTGTGGCCCGCGAAGGCCTTTTCGATCGGTGTGACCCACTCGGCCCGGTGTGCCGCGAGGTCGGCCACGCTGAGCTGCGCACCATGGGCGGCTGCGAAGGCCGCGATCTGCTCGGCGACCTCACCGCGGTAGAAGGCCTCGCCGCGCGTCTCGGCGATGAGCCGCAGCGTGCGGCCGGCTTCCTTGAACACGAAGCGCTCACCCGGCGTGGGCGCGCGGCCGAAGGGCAGGAAGGCCTGGGCGAAGCCGGGCTGGTTCTTCAGCTGGGGCACGGCACGCGCCCACTTGTCGGCCACGATGCAGCCCACGCCATGGCCGCGTTCGGCCAGCTCGATGGCGGGCTCCAGCAGGTCGGCGAAGGGCAGTTGCCCGAAGCGTTCGGACAGCGCCACCCAGCCCGCGATCGCGCCCGGCGTGGTCACGCTGTCCCAGCCGCGCAACGGCACGGTGTTGCCGTGCTTGCGCGCGAAGTAGTCGGGCGTCCAGCCCGCGGGCGCGGCGCCCGAGGAGTTCAGCCCATGCAATTGCTGGCCGTCCCAGAGGATGGCGAAGTTGTCGCTGCCCAGGCCGTTGGACACCGGCTCGACCACGGTGAGCGCGGCGGCCGCGGCGATCGCGGCGTCGATCGCGTTGCCGCCCTTGAGCATCATGCGGAGGCCGGCCTGCGCGGCCAGCGGGTGCGAGGTGGCCACCACGTTGCGCGCCATCAGGGGCGCGCGGATGGTGGGGTAGGGGTTGTGCCAGTGGGTCGCGGGCATGGGGGATGTCACTTCAGGACATCGCCGATGCACAGGTACTTGATCTCCACGTAGTCGTCCATGCCGTGGTGCGAGCCTTCGCGGCCCAGGCCGGACTGCTTCACGCCGCCGAAGGGCACGTGCTCGGTGGCCAGGATGCCGACGTTGATGCCGACCATGCCGTATTCCAGCGCTTCGCTCACGCGGAAGATGCGGCCCATGTCGCGGCTGTAGAAGTAGCTCGCCAGGCCGAACTCGGTGGCGTTCGCCGCGTCGATGGCTTCCTGTTCGGTGGTGAACTTGAACACCGGCGCGAAGGGGCCGAAGGTTTCTTCCTTGGCGCACAGCATGTCGCTGGTGGCGTCGGCCACCACGGTGGGCTCGAAGAACTGGCCGCCCAGGCGCTTGCCGCCGGCCAGCACGCGCGCGCCCTTGGCCACCGCGTCGTCCACGTGGCGCTGCACCTTCACCAGCGCGGCTTCCTCGATCAGCGGGCCCTGGTTCACGCCTTCGTCGAAACCGTTGCCGACCTTGGCGGTCTTGACCCTGGCGGCGAACTTCTGCACGAAGGCGTCGTACACGCCGGCCTGCACGTAGAAGCGGTTGGTGCACACGCAGGTCTGTCCCGCGTTGCGGTACTTGCTGGCGAAGGCGCCTTCCACCGCGCTGTCGATGTCGGCGTCGTCGAACACGATGAAGGGCGCGTTGCCGCCCAGTTCAAGCGACATCTTCTTGACCGTGGGCGCGCTCTGCGCCATGAGGATGCGGCCCACCTCGGTGGAACCGGTGAAACTGATGTGGCGCACCACGTCGCTCGCGCACAGCACCTTGCCCACGGCGATGCTGTTGTCGGCGTCGGCGCAGAGCATGTTGAGCACACCGGCCGGGATGCCGGCGCGGATCGCGAGCTCGGCCGCGGCCAGCGCGGTCAGCGGGGTGAGTTCGGCCGGCTTGATGATCACCGGGCAGCCGGCGGCCAGCGCGGGCGCGACCTTGCGCGTGATCATCGCGAGCGGGAAGTTCCACGGCGTGATGGCCGCGCAGACGCCGATGGGCTGCTTCAGCACCAGCAGGCGGCGGTTGTTGTCGAACTGCGGCAGCGTCTCGCCGTTGACGCGCTTGGCTTCTTCGGCAAACCACTCGACAAAACTCGCGCCGTAGGCGATCTCGCCCTGGGCTTCGGCAAACGGCTTGCCCTGCTCGGCGGTGAGGATGCGCCCCAGGTCTTCCTGGTTCGCCATCAGCAGGTCGTACCACTTGCGCAGGATGATGCTGCGCTCCTTGGCGGTCTTGCCTTTCCAGGCGGGCCAGGCGGCATTGGCCGCGGCGATCGCGGCCTCGGCGTCCTTCGGGCCGAGGTTGGCCACGTCGGCCAGCTTGTGGCCGGTGGCGGGGTCCAGCACGTCGAAGCGGCTGCTGCCCGCGACCCACTGCCCGTTGATCAGGGCGTCGGTCTTGAGCAGGGTGGGGTCCTTGAGCAGGGCCAGGGGGGAAGTCTTCATGTCCATGGGGTGTCTCCGTCGGTTCGGTGCGCGGGAAGGCGGGCAATCATTTAACTTGTTAAGCAATTTCGCATTGTGCCTCCCAACGGCTGTCGAGCATAGTCCCAAGGCCTCGCGCCAGCGGTGCCGCCCGCGACCGGACGGGGCGAACCACCGGTTTTCCCGGGCCGTGCGACCAGGGTGCCCGGCATGTTGGAAAATACAGGGTTTCGCGCGCCCGCGCGCCGAACGCATCCTTCGACCGAAAACCACAAGGCCACCATGACCCGCCCCGCCTCCGTCGCCGACATCCGCAAGAGTTTCCTGGACTTCTTCGCCTCGAAGGGCCACACCGTGGTGGCATCGAGCCCGCTGGTGCCCGGCAACGACCCCACGCTCATGTTCACCAACTCGGGCATGGTGCAGTTCAAGGACGTGTTCCTCGGCACCGACAAGCGCCCCTATGTGCGCGCGGCCTCGGTGCAGGCCTGCCTGCGCGCCGGCGGCAAGCACAACGACCTGGAAAACGTGGGCTACACCGCACGCCACCACACCTTCTTCGAGATGCTGGGCAACTGGTCGTTCGGCGACTACTTCAAGCGCGAATCGCTGAAGTGGGCCTGGGAGCTGCTGACCGAGGTCTACCAGCTGCCCAAGGAGCGCCTGCTGGCCACGGTGTACGAAGAAGACGACGAGGCCTACGACATCTGGACGAAAGAGATCGGCCTGCCGCCCGAGCGCGTGATCCGCATCGGCGACAACAAGGGCGGGCGCTACAAGAGCGACAACTTCTGGATGATGGCCGACACCGGCCCCTGCGGCCCCTGCAGCGAAATTTTCTACGACCACGGCGACCACATCGCCGGCGGCCCCCCCGGTAGCCCCGATGAAGACGGCGACCGCTTCATCGAGATCTGGAACAACGTGTTCATGCAATTCAACATGGACGAGACCGGCGCCGTCACACCGCTGCCCGCGCCCTGCGTGGACACCGGCATGGGCCTGGAGCGGCTGGCCGCCATCCTGCAGCACGTGCACAGCAACTACGAGATCGACATCTTCGACGCGCTGATCAAGGCCGCGGGCCGCGAGACCGGCACCGCCGACCTGACGAACCCCTCGCTCAAGGTGATCGCCGACCACATCCGCGCCACGGCCTTCCTCATCAGCGACGGCGTGATCCCGAGCAACGAGGGCCGCGGCTATGTGCAGCGCCGCATCGTGCGCCGCGCCATCCGCCACGGCTACAAGCTCGGCCAGAAGACGCCGTTCTTCCACAAGCTGGTGCCCGACCTCGTGAAGCTGATGGGCGAGGCCTATCCGAACCTGGCCAGCCAGGCACAACGCATTGCCGAGGTCTTGCGCGTGGAGGAAGAGCGCTTCTACGAGACGCTGGCCAACGGCATGGAAATCCTCGACGCGGCGCTGGCCGACGGTGCGAAGCGGCTGCCGGGCGACGTGGCCTTCAAGCTGCACGACACCTACGGTTTCCCGCTCGACCTCTCGGCCGACGTGTGCCGCGAGCGCGGCCTGTCGGTGGACGAGGCGGGCTTCCATGCGGCGATGGACAAGCAGAAGGCCCAGGCGCGCGCGGCCGGCAAGTTCAAGATGGACAAGGCACTGGACTACAGCGGCGCGGGCAATGCCTTCGTCGGCTACGAGCAGCTCGAAGCGCCCGGCAAGATCGTCGCGCTGTACCTCGACGGCACCTCCGTGGCCGCGCTCAAGGCCGGCCAGAGCGGCGTGCTCGTGCTCGACAACACGCCCTTCTACGCCGAGAGCGGCGGCCAGGTGGGCGACGAGGGTGTGATCACCAGCGGCTCGGCGCGCTTTGCCGTGGCCGACACGCAGAAGATCAAGGCCGATGTGTTCGGCCACCACGGCACGGTGGAGCAGGGCACGCTCAACGTGGGCGACCACGTGAACGCGCAGGTGAACACCGCGCTGCGCGCCGCCACCGTGCGCAACCACAGCGCCACCCACCTGATGCACAAGGCCCTGCGCGAGGTGCTGGGCGATCACGTGCAGCAGAAGGGCTCGCTGGTGAACGCCGAGCGCACCCGCTTCGACTTCGCGCACAACGCGCCCGTGACCGACGCGCAGATCCGCCAGATCGAAGCGCTCGTCAACACCGAGATCTTCGCCAACGCCGCCACGCAGGCGCGCCTGATGGACATCGAGTCGGCGCAGAAGACCGGCGCGATGATGCTGTTCGGCGAGAAGTACGGCGAGACCGTGCGCGTGCTCGACATTGGCAGCAGCCGTGAACTCTGCGGCGGCACGCACGTGCAGCGCACCGGGGACATCGGCCTGTTCAAGGTGGTGGGCGAGGGCGGCGTGGCCGCGGGCGTGCGCCGCATCGAGGCCATCACCGGCGCCAACGCGCTGGCCTACCTGCAGTCGCTCGAAGACACCGTGGCCCAGGCCGCGGGTGCGCTCAAGGCGCCCACGGCCGAACTCACCGCGCGCATCGGCCAGACGCTGGAGCAGGTGAAGGCGCTGGAAAAGGAAGTGGCCGCGCTCAAGGGCAAGCTGGCCTCCAGCCAGGGCGACGAGCTGATGGCGCAGGCGGTGGACGTGAAGGGCATCAAGGTGCTGGCCGCGGTGCTCAACGGCGCCGATGCCAAGACCCTGCGCGACACGCTGGACAAGCTGAAGGACAAGCTCAAGACCGCGGCCATCGTGCTGGCCGCGGTGGACGGCGGCAAGGTGCAGCTCGCTGCGGGGGTGACGGCCGACAGCATGGGCAAGGTCAAGGCCGGCGAGCTGGTGAACTTCGTGGCGCAGCAGGTCGGTGGCAAGGGCGGCGGCAAGGCCGACATGGCCATGGCTGGCGGCACCGACGCCTCGGGCCTGCCCCAGGCCCTGCGGTCGGTGCAGGCCTGGGTCGCCGAGCGCCTGTGAACACCTGGAACCGCCGCCAGAGTCTGGGCGCGCTTGGCGCCTGCGGTGTGGCGGCACTCGTGCCGGCCTTCGCGGCCGAGCCCCAGCCCGCCTTCGAGCGCAGCGACTGGCCGCGCGGCACGCCGACACCGAAACTCGAAACGCTCAACCTGGACGGCCAGGCGGTGAAGCTGTCCGACCTCAAAGGCCGCGCCGTGCTGCTGAATTTCTGGGCCAGCTGGTGCGAACCCTGCCGCACCGAGATGCCCACGCTGCAAGGCCTGCCGCCGCTGCTGGGTGAAGACCGGCTGGCGGTGATCGCGCTCAACTTCAAGGAGCCGCCGCAGCGCGCGCTGCGCTTCGTGGCGCAGACCGGCCTGACCCTGCCGGTGTGGCTGGACCCGCTGGGCGAACACGCCCGCGCCTGGGGCGTGCGCGTGTTCCCCACCACCGTGCTGATCGACCGCCAGGGCCGCGCGCACCAGCGCGTGCGCGGCGAGGTGGACTGGAGCGGCAACGAGGCGCTGGGCTGGGTCGAACGGCTGATCGCGCAGTAGGCCCTTGTGCCACGCGGGCCCTGGCGTGCCCGCATAATCTCCGCATGCCGGCACGCCCTGTCCTGCCGGTCTGTCTGACGGCGATGCGCCGCACCCTGTGTGTGCGGCTCCGCCCCTTGTCCACCCTTCCGGAGCTCCTTGCATGACCCCCGATCGCCGCACCTTCCTGCAGCACGCCGCCACCTCCGTGGCCGCCGCATCCCCGCTGTTCCACGCCGCGGGCGCCCTGGCCCAGACCAGCCCCGCGCAACGTGAGTTCAACCCCCAGCCCGGCCCCTGGCGCACCTTCGACGTGACCACCCGCGTGGACATCGTCAAGCCCCAGGGCCTCACCCAGGTCTGGCTGCCGGTGCCCACCGTCGAGAGCGACTGGCAGGTCTCGCTCACCAGCGACTTCCGCAGCAACGGCACGGCGCGCCTGACCGAAGACCGCCACTATGGTGCGCGCATGCTGCACGTGGCCTTCGCCGCCGGCGAGCCCGCGCCCTATGTGGAACTCACCAGCCGCGTGCAGACGCGCAACCGCGCCACCGACTGGGTACAGAAGACCACCGCGGCCGAAGACGCGGCCAGCCTGCGCTTCTGGACGCAACCAACCGAGCTGCTGCCCACCGACGGCATCGTGCGCGAGACCGCGCAGAAGGCCACGCGCGGCGCGCGCACCGACGTGCAGAAGGCCCGCCAGATCTACGACTGGGTGGTGGCCAACACCTACCGCGAACCCAAGGTGCGCGGCTGCGGCGAAGGCGATATCAAGACCATGCTGGAGACCGGCAACCTGGGCGGCAAGTGCGCCGACCTCAACGCCATCTTCGTCGGCCTGTGCCGTGCGTCGGGCATTCCCGCGCGCGACGTGTACGGCATCCGCCTCGCGCCGTCGGCCTTCGGCTACAAGGAACTCAGCGGCAATCCGGCCAGCCTCAAGGGCGCGCAGCACTGCCGTGCCGAGGTGCACCTGGCCGGCCACGGCTGGGTGGCGATGGACCCGGCCGACGTGGCCAAGGTCATGCGCCTGGAAACGCCGGAGTGGATCAAGACCACGCAGCACCCGGTGGTCACGCCGGTAAACCAGGCGCTGTTTGGTGGCTGGGAAGGCAACTGGATGGCCTGGAACATGGCGCATGACGTGCAGCTGCCGCAGGCCCAGGGCCCGCGGCTCGGCTTCTTCATGTACCCCGCGGCCGAGACCGCCGGCCAGCGCCTGGACTCCTACGCGCCCGACGACTTCAAGTACCAGATCACGGCGCGCGAAATCAAGGCCTGATCGTTTCGCCGTCACCACGCCCGCGGGCGCTGCGCTGGTCTACACGGGCCAGTCCAGCGCCCGCTGGCTCTGGAAGCTGCGGGCCTCGCCCGTCACCGGGTCGGTGAAAGCGATCGCTTGCGCGAGCAGCCGCAGTGGATTCGCGTAGTCCTCCGCTTCGTCCGGCCCGCGCAGCACGCGCGGGTAGAACTGGTCGCCCGCGATCGGCAGGCCCAGCGCGTTCAGGTGCACGCGCAGCTGGTGGCGCTTGCCGGTGAGGGGCTCCAGCCGGTAGCGCGCCCAGCCGCCCTGCGTCTGCAGCAACTCGATGCGCGTTTCGCTGTTGGGCTCACCCTCGGTTTCGCCCATGCGGAAGAAGGCGCTGTGCTCTTCCACGATGCGGCTGCGCCGCACGAGCGGCCATCGCGCCGACGCGTCGTGCGGCGCGATGGCCTCGTACACCTTGTGCACCACGCGATCGCGGAACAGCGCCTGGTAGGCCGCGCGGTCCTGCGGGCGCAGGCTGAACACCACCAGCCCGGCGGTTTCGCGGTCGATGCGGTGGATCGGGCTCAGCGTGTCGACACCCAGCTTGCGTTTCAGGCGCACCAGCAGGCTTTGCTGCACATAGCGCCCGCCCGGCGTGACCGGCAGGAAATGCGGTTTGTCGGCCACCAGCAGGTGCGCGTCGCGAAACACCACGGATTCTTCGAACGGCACCTCGGGCTCGTCGTCGAGCTCGCGGTAGTAGTAGACGCGCGCGCCGGGCTCGAAGGGCGCGCCGGGCGGCAGCGCATGGCCCGCGTCGTCCAGCACCTCGCCGCGCGCCATGCGCTGCGCCCAGGCGTCCCGATTCACAGCGCCCAGGCGCTGAGCGAGAAAGTCCAGCAGCAGCGGCCAGGGCGCGGGCTTGTCGTGCGGGGTGGCCACGCAGCTGGCCGACACGCCGTGGCGCGACGGGATGTGCGGGTTCTTCGGCGGACGGGCCATGGCGGCCTCAGTGGATCGTCGGCCTCACACGCGGCGGAACACGAGGTCCCACACGCCGTGGCCGAGCTTGAGGCCGCGGTTCTCGAACTTGGTGAGCGGCCGGTAGCCAGGCTGGGGCACGAAGCCTTCGCTGGCGGCGTCGGCCGTGTTCTGCAGCAGCGGCTCGGCGCACAGCACGTCCAGCATCTGCTGCGCATAGGGTTCCCAGTCGGTGGCCAGGTGCAGGTAGCCGCCGGGCTTGAGGTGGTGCGCGAGCCGGTTCACGAACGGCGCCTGGATCAGGCGGCGCTTGTGGTGGCGGCTCTTGTGCCAGGGGTCGGGGAAAAAGATGTGCACGCCGTCCAGGCTGGCCTCGCCCAGCATGTGGGTCAGCACCTCGACCGCGTCGTGGCGCAGGATGCGGATGTTCTCCAGGCCCTGTTCGCCCACCAGCTTGAGCAGGGCGCCCACGCCGGGCTCATGCACTTCGCAGCACAGGAAGTTGTCGTCGGGCCGCACGGCGGCGATGTGCGCGGTGGCGCCGCCCATGCCGAAGCCGATCTCCAGGATCAGCGGCGCGCTGCGGCCGAACGCGGCGGTGGCGTCGAACGCACCGGGCGTATACGGCAGCAGGAAGCGCGGGCCGTGTTGCTCATACGCGCGGGCCTGCCCGGGCCCCATCCGGCCGGCGCGCAGCACATAGCTCTTCACCTCGCGCATGAAGGTCTTGTCGTCGGGCGTGGAGCGCGGTTGGGCGTGGCGGGGATCGGTCATGGCAGGGGGCGGGTCGGGGTGTGAGATTGTAGGGTTCGGTGGTGAGCCCGGGTCGCTGGAACCTTTTTGCAGTACGCTGCGTCAGCCATGCTCACCATGCCACCGATTCACCAACTCCTGGCCCGCGCCCTCACCGTTCTGGTGTTGTTGTGGTCGCCATTGGCGGCGCCTGCGGCGGCCTTGTCGGGTTGCTGCCTGGAGGAGCAGGCCTGCTGCGTGGTGGGTACCCAGCATCCGTGCGGCAACTGTGCGGTGGGGGTCACAGGCGCTGCGGGCGCACCCCCCTTGCCCGATGGCGGTCGCGCCGCCCGGCCCGCCATCGCTCCGCCCGCGCGCCTGCCCATGGGCATGGCCGATATCTGGCGCCCGCCGCCGCAGCAGCACCTCATCTGAGCCTTTTCCGATTCATTTTTTTTTCAAGGAATCCGTATGAAATCCAGACTCTTGAAGACCGCTTCGGCGGTCGCCCTGGCGCTGTCGTCCGTGCCCGCCTTCGCGGCGGCGGCCGCTGCCTGCTGTGTGGCGGGCGCGGCCTGCTGCATCGGCATGCCCTGCTGCCTCTGAGCACGGCGCCCCTGAGGCGCTGACACCGGGCCCGGTCTTTCTGTGGAAGGCCGGGCCTTCTTTCTTCTGCACTCAGCCGGTATGCGGCCACGCAAGCACCCAGCGCGCCAGGGCCGCGGCGGGCGGGCCGGCGTGGCTTGTCAGGCCGAGGTGGCCGGCGGCCTGGTTCAGGGCCGCGGTCGGGTCGCTCACGTCCAGCGCCTGCGCGCCGTTCTGCTTGCTGAGTTTTTCACCGTTCTCGCCGAGCACCAGCGGCGTGTGCAGGTAGGCTGGCGTGGGCAGGCCCAGGGCCTCTTGCAGCAGGATCTGCCGCGCGGTGTTGTCGGCCAGGTCTTCGCCGCGCACCACGTGCGTGATGCCCTGCGCCGCGTCGTCCACCACCACGGCGAGCTGGTACGCCCACAGGCCGTCGGCGCGTTTCAGGATGAAGTCGCCGACCTCGGTGGCCACGTTCTGTGTCTGCGGGCCGAGGCGGCGATCGGTCCAGTGCACGTTGCCGCCGGTGGGTTCGACGGCGAAGCGCCAGGCCCTGGGTCGCTTGCCTTGCAGGCCGCCGCGGTCGGGCCGGCAGGTGCCGGGGTAGACGGCGGCGTGGTGTCTGGCGCGTGTGATGCCCATGGCCTGCAGCGCGGCTTCGATGTCCTTGCGCGAGCAGCCGCAGGGGTAGGCGCGGCCGTGTTCCATGAGCTTGTCAAGCGCTTGCTGGTAGAGCGCGCCGCGCTGCGACTGCGCCAGCACGGGTTCGTCGCTCACCAGGCCGCAGGCCGCGAGTTGTTGCAGGATCAGCTCATCGGCGCCGGGCACGCAGCGCGGCGTGTCCACGTCTTCCATGCGCACCAGCCAGCGGCCGCCGTGTGCGCGGGCGTCGAGCCAGCTGGCGAGCGCGGCGACCAGCGAGCCGGCGTGCAGGGGACCTGTGGGCGAAGGGGCGAAACGGCCTCGGTACATGGGCGTTGCGGCCCGCGCGCGAGCGGTTTCAGGCGATGGCGAGCGCCATCTCCAGCCCGGAGACGAAGGCGTCTTCGACCCGGTGGCCCAGGCACCAGTCACCGCAGGCACCGATGCCCAGCGCCTTGTCGTAGAGGTGGCTCTTGCCCAGCGGTGTCTGCGTCTGTGCGAAGCGCCAGCGGTGCGCCACGGCGTGGGTGGGCGTGGCGCGGATGCCGGTGATCTCGGCGAAGCCCTTGAGCAGCTTGGCCTTGGCGCGCTCGGTGTCGTCTTCCAGGTGCTTGGTCGACCAGGCCGGGCTGGCCTGCACCGTCCAGCGCTCGATCGGGTCGCGACCGGGCTTGCTCGACTCGCGCGCCAGCCAGCTGATGCGGTGGTGCGTGCTGCGCGCGGCGTTCCACTGCGGGCCGAGGTGGGGCAGGCCGGGCTGCATGGCCTGCGGGAAAGCGACCATCAGCGTCCAGCAGGGGGCGACGTGGACCGGCGTGAGCGCCTGGCGCAGCTCGGGCGCGAGGCCCGAGGCCAGCAGCAGGTCGTGCACCTGGGGGTGCGGCAGCGCGAGCACCACGCGGTCGAAGCCGCCCAGCACCTGCTGGCCGCCCTGGGTGTCTTCGGCGCGCAGTTGCCATTGTTCTGGGTGCAGCGCGTCGCGCTCGATGCGCGTCACGCGGGTGTCGAGCAGGGTGCGGGCCAGCAGGCCGCCGTGCAGCGCGGGTTCGGCCAGCGGCTGGGCCCACAGGTTGACCAGGGCGCTCATGCCGGGCGAGGCGACGAAGTGCGGTTCGGTCGGTGGCGGCGCGCTGGCCAGCACGTGGCCGAACTCGTCGAGCACGCGCACGGTGCTGGCGCTCCAGGGGCGCACCACGGTGGTGGCGTTGCTGCGCAGCGCGGTCTCGAAGCGCGCGTCGCGCACGGTGAAGTACTGCGCGCCATGGTCGAAGCCACCGAACTCGGTGCGGCGCGTGGCCATGCGACCGCCGAAACCGCGGCTCTTCTCGAACAGCGTGACGCGGTGGCCGGCCTGCACCAACGTGCGCGCGCACACCACCCCGGCCATGCCGCCACCCACCACCGCGATGTGCCGCGGCATGGCCGCCGGGCGTCTGGCCTGCTGGACGCGGGGGGAGGGGGTTGCGGGTGCGCGGGGGCTTCTGGTGTTCTTCATGTCTCTTTGCGCGTTGGTGTTGGGGTGTGTGACCGACTGTAGCAGCCCGTCCGGCGCATGCGGGAGGCGGGCGTCAAATCTGGTGGTGGTTGTTGAGCAGCGCGGCGCGGGTCTTGGGGTGCTGCAGGCGGTCCAGCCACCAGCGCAGCGCCCGGCCGGTATCGCCCGCGCTGCGCGGCTGCCGCCAGGCATAGGCCACGCGCAGCGTGCGGTTGGGGCGTTGCACGGTTTTCACCACCAGCCGCCCCGCGTTGATGAAGGGCTGGGCCAGCGACAGCGGCAGGAAGCCACTGCCCAGGCCGCGCAGCTGTGCTTCGAGCTTGTGCTGCATGGTGGGCACGGTGAGCACGTCCTGACCGGGCAGCAGGTTGTGCGTGACGCCACGGCCGCGCTGCGTGCTGTCGGCCACCGCCACGGCGCGGTGCTCGCGCAGTTCTTCGTCGCACAGGCTGTGGGTGGCGGCGGCCAGCGCGTGGTGGGGCGCCACCGCGTAGACGAAGGACAGCGTGCCCAGCGGCGCGGACTGGATGTCGGCCAGCGACAAGTCGCTGGGCACGCCCAGCGCGAGATCGGCCTGGCCGCTCTGCAGTGTCTCGACCGTGCCCGACAGGGTTTCCGCGCGCAGCTTCAGCCGCGTGGGCGCGCCTTCGGCATAGAAGGCCTCGCACAGCTCGAACAGCGTGGCGCGCGCGATGATGGCGTCGGCCGCGATGGTGAGTTGCGGTTCCCAGCCGGTGGCCACGCGCTTGACGCGCTGGGCCACGGCGTCGAGTTCGTTCAGCAGGTACTGGCCCGAGCGCAGCAGCTCGGCGCCGGCGGGGGTGAGCACGGCGCGGCGCGCGCTGCGGTCGAACAGCAGCACGTCGAGCGCGTCCTCGATCTGGCGGATGCGGTAGGTCAGGGCGCTGGGCACCATGCCCACCTCGCGCGCCGCGGCGGCCATGCTTCCCAGGCGCGCCACCGCCTCCAGCAGACCGAGGTTTTCAGGGGACAGCGCGGCGCGGGGGGTGGAGGTTGCCATGGTCTTCAGCGGGTCAATCGTTCAAATGATTTGAATGATGCCATCAAAAACGTGCAGCCACCAAGTGGGTATGGGCGCCCACAATTCACCCCATGCCAGCCGACATCCACCAGGTGTTCCGGCCAGCCCCACGACCGGATGAAAGGAAGTCACCATGCTCCAGATTCGACGCTCCGACGCCCGCGGCTATGCCGACCACGGCTGGCTCAAGAGCTTTCACTCGTTTTCGTTTGCCGAATACTTCGACCCCGCCTGGATGGGCTGGGGCAACCTGCGCGTGATCAACGAAGACCGCATCGCCCCGGGCACCGGCTTCGGCACGCACGGCCACCGCGACATGGAAATCATCAGCTACGTGTTGCAGGGCAACCTGGCCCACAAGGACAGCATGGGCAACGTGAAGGGCATTCCGCCCGGCGACGTGCAGCGCATGAGCGCGGGCAGCGGCGTGCGCCACAGCGAGTTCAACCACGCACCCAGCAGCACCACGCACTTCCTGCAGATCTGGATCGAACCCAACGTGACCGGCATCGAACCCGGCTACGAACAGAAGACCTTTGACGAGGCCGAGAAGCGTGGCCAGTTGCGACTCGTGGCGTCCAACGGCGGCGCGCAAGGCTCGGTGCACATCAACGCCGACGCGTCCATGTACGCCGGCCTGTTCGATGGCGCCGAGTCCACCGAACTCGCCCTGAACCCGGCGCGCAAGGCCTACGTGCACCTGGTGCGCGGCTCGCTCCAGATCAACGGCGAAGCGCTGCAGGCGGGTGACGCCGCCGTGCTGGCGGGCGAAAGCCAGCTCAAGCTGGCACACGGCAAGGACGCCGAAGTGCTGGTGTTCGACCTCGCCGCCTGAACCTTTTCCCCTTCCCTCAACCCAAGCTCTCTCTTTTTCATTCAAGGAATCACCATGAACGCTCTGCAAAATCCCCTGGCCCTGATCGGCCGCATCCTGTTGGCCCTGGTCTTCGTGCCGGCCGGCTTTGGCAAGATCGCCGGCTTTGCCGGCACCGTGGGCTACGCCACCGCCATGGGCCTGCCGCTGCCCCAGGTGGGCGTGGCCATCGCGCTGGTGATCGAACTCTTCGGTGGCCTGGCGCTGCTGATCGGCTTCCGCACCCGCTACGCCGCCATCGCGTTGGCCGTGTTCACGCTGGTCGCCAGCTTCTTCTTCCACGCCTATTGGGCCGTGCCGGCCGAGCAGCAGATGGTGCAGCAGCTGATGTTCTTCAAGAACATCGCCATCACCGGTGGCCTGCTCGCCTTCGCCGCCTTCGGCGCCGGCGCGTTCAGCCTGGACGCCCGCCGCAAGGCCTGAGTCCCGGTTCGCCAGACATTCCGTCAACCTGCGCGGTCCACTGCGGTGGCCGCGCTTTCATCAGAAAGCCTTGTCATGTCCAAAGTTGTTGTGGTTTATCACTCGGGTTACGGTCACACCCAGCGCATGGCGCAATCGGTCGCCGAGGGCGCCGGCGCCGAACTGCTGGCCATCGATGCCGATGGCAACCTGCCCGAGGGTGGCTGGGAGACGCTGGCCGCGGCCGACGCCATCATCATGGGCTCGCCCACCTACATGGGCAGCGTGAGCTGGCAGTTCAAGAAGTTCGCCGACGCATCGAGCAAGCCCTGGTTCAGCCAGCAGTGGAAAGACAAGGTCTTCGCCGGTTTCACCAACAGCGCCACCATGAACGGCGACAAGTTGTCCACACTGCACTACCTGTTCACCCTGGCCATGCAGCACAGCGGCATCTGGGTCGGCACCGGCCTGATGCCCAGCAACAGCAAGGCCGCGCAGCGCAACGACGTGAACTACGTCGGCTCCTTCAGCGGCGCCATGGCGCAAAGCCCGTCGGACGCGGGCGCCAACGAAATGCTGCCGGGTGATCTGGAAACGGCGAAGCTGTTTGGCCAGCGCGTGGCCGCGACGGCTGCGAAGTTCAAGGGCTGACAGACCGCATCCGCCGAGAAACCGATCCGCCGCCGGGCCGCCCCAAGGCGGATCAGCCCCCTCGGGGGGCAGCGACCCGCACAGCGGCGGAGCGTGGGGGTAGCATTCGGGCATGAAGATCCTCAGCATCATTCCCTGGGCAGACTGGCTGGCGCTGGTCTGCTTTTTTGCCTTGTGGACCGGCTACGCCTGGTTCGCCCGCGTGTGGGGTCGCAAGATGGGCTCGCTCATCCAGACCACCAACCGATACCGCGCCTACTGGATGATGCAGACCACGGCGCGCGACCCGCGCATGCTTGACGGCGTCATCACGCAGACGCTGTCCACCACCCCGGCCTTCTTCTCGTCCACCTCCATCCTGGCGATCGGTGGCCTGTTCGCCCTGCTCGGTACCACCGACAAGGCCACCGAGCTGATGAGCGAGATTCCGTTCGCGCAGACCACCACGCTGATCGTGTTCGAGTTCAAGATCCTGGTGATGGTGGCGATCTTCGTGTACGCGTTCTTCCGCTTTTCCTGGTGCATGCGGCAGTACACCTTCGTGGCGCTGGTGATCGGCGCGATGCCGCCGGCGCAAGACTTCGAAGCCGGCAAGTTCGACCGGGAAGCCTATGCCGAGCGCGCTGCGGCCATGGTGGGCGCGGCCGCCGAGACCTTCAACGACGGGCTGCGTGCCTACTACTTTTCGTTTGCCGCACTGGCCTGGTTCGTGTCACCCCTGGCCATGGTGGTGGCCACGCTGGCGGTGGTGGCCATTCTCTACAGCCGGGAGTTCCGCTCCGAGGTGCTGCACATCCTGAAAGAAGATGTGAAACCGCCGGTCTGAGGCCGATCGGACAGACCCGGGCTTCTAAAATGGCCGGATGTTCACCCATCTGCGCCTGCACACCGAATTCTCCGTCGTCGACGGCACCAACCGGATCGACGACGTGGTGGCCGCCGCGGCCGCCGACGGCCAGCCCGCGCTGGCCATCACCGACCTGAGCAACCTGTTCGGCGCGGTCAAGTTCTACAAGGCCGCGCGCGGCGCGGGCGTCAAGCCGCTGATCGGCGCCGAGGTGATGCTGCAGGGCTTCACCGAGGAAACACCCGGCGCCATGCCCGGCAGCCACCAGCCCGCCGCGCCGCGCGTGCTGCTGCTGGTGCAGGACCACCAGGGCTACCTCAACCTGAGCGAGCTGCTGGCGCGCGCCTGGACGCGCAACGAAGGCCGGGGCCAGGCGCTGGTGCACCGCGACTGGCTGCAGGAATGCAATGCCGGCCTGATCCTGCTCTCGGGCGCGCAGGCCGGTCCGGTAGGCCAGGCGCTGATGCAGGGCGACACGCAGCGCGCCAGCGACCTCGCGCTGCAACTCTCCACGATGTTCACGCACCGCTTCTACCTGGAGCTGCAGCGTGCCGGCCGGGCCGACGACGAGCGCCACGTGTCCCAGGCGGTGCAGCTGGCCGCACGCCTGCACCTGCCGGTGGTGGCCACGCACCCGGTGCAGTTCCTCGAGCCCGACGACTACGAGGCGCACGAGGCACGCGTGTGCATCGCCGAAGGCGAGATCCTGGGCAACAACCGGCGCGTGCGCCGTTTCACCCGCGAGCAGTATTTCAAGAGCGTCGCGCAGATGCAGGTGCTGTTTGCCGACGTGCCCTCGGCGCTGGCCAACACACTGGAAATCGCGAAGCGCTGCAACCTCACGCTGGTGCTGGGCAAGCCGCAACTGCCCAACTTCCCCACGCCGCTGATTGATGGCGTGCCCATGCCGATGGCCGACTTCTTCCGGCAATCGTCGTTCGAAGGGCTGGAAGAACGCCTGGCCCACCTGTATCCCGACCCGGCCAGGCGCGACGCCGAGCGGCCGCGCTACGTGGAACGCCTGGAGTTCGAGATCAACACGATCCTGAACATGGGCTTCCCGGGCTACTTCCTGATCGTGGGCGACTTCATCAACTGGGCCAAGAACAACGGCTGCCCGGTCGGTCCGGGCCGCGGCTCGGGCGCCGGCTCGCTGGTGGCGTATGCGCTCAAGATCACCGACCTCGACCCGCTGCAATACAAGCTGCTGTTCGAGCGTTTCCTGAACCCGGAGCGGGTGTCCATGCCCGACTTCGACATCGACTTCTGCCAGACCAACCGCGACCGCGTGATCGACTACGTCAAGGACAAGTACGGCAAGGACGCGGTGAGCCAGATCGCCACCTTCGGCACGCTCGCCGCGCGCGCCGCCATTCGCGACGTGGGCCGCGTGCTCGATTTTTCGTACGGCTTCTGCGACGGCATTTCCAAGCTGATCCCGAACAAGCCGGGCATGTCGGTCACGCTGCAGTACCCGCCGAACCCGAAGAAAGAGGGCGACAAGAACAACTACGCGATCGAGATGGAGCCGGTGCTGGCCGAGCGGATTGCGAAGGAAGACGACGTCAAGACACTGATCGAGCTCGCGCAGAAGCTCGAAGGCATGACGCGCAACATCGGCATGCACGCCGGTGGTGTGCTCATTGCGCCAGGCAAGCTCACCGATTTCTGCCCGCTCTATGCGCAACCCGGCAGCGACTCGGCGGTGAGCCAGTACGACAAGGACGACGTGGAGGCCATCGGTCTGGTGAAGTTCGACTTTCTGGGCCTGGCCACGCTGACCATCCTGGAGATCGCGCGCGAGCTGATCATCAAGCGCCACCCGGGCCAGGAGAACTTCCGCTTCGAAGACATTCCATTGACCGACGCCAAGGTGTACGCGCTGTTCTCGCGCGGCCAGACCGAGGCCGTGTTCCAGTTTGAAAGCCGCGGCATGCAGGGCATGCTGAAAGACGCCAAGCCCTCGCGCCTGGAAGACCTGATCGCCCTGAACGCGCTGTACCGGCCGGGCCCCATGGACCTGATCCCCAGCTTCGTGAACCGAAAGCACGGCAAGGAAGTGATCGAGTATCCGCACCCGCTGGTGGCCGAGATGCTGTCCGAGACCTACGGCATCATGGTCTACCAGGAACAGGTGATGCAGACCGCGCAGATCCTGGGCGGCTACTCGCTCGGCGGCGCCGACATGCTGCGCCGGGCCATGGGCAAGAAGAAGGCCGAGGAGATGGCCGAGCACCGCGCCATCTTCCGCGCCGGCGCGGCGAAGAACGGCATCTCGCAGGAGAAGGCCGACGAGGTGTTCGACCTGATGGAGAAGTTCGCGGGCTACGGCTTCAACAAGTCGCACGCCGCCGCGTACTCGCTGCTGGCGTACCACACGGCCTGGCTCAAGGTGCACTACACGGCCGAGTTCTTCTGCGCCAACATGACGGTGGAGATGGACGACACCGACAAGCTCAAGGTGTTGCACGAAGACGCGCTCAAGATGGGCATGAGCTTCGAGGCGCCTGACGTGAACCGCGGCTTCCATCGTTTCGAGCCCGTCACCAACAAGGCCATCCGCTACGGCCTGGGCGCCATCAAGGGCACCGGCCAGCAGGCGATCGAGGCCATCGTGGCCGCGCGCGAAGGCCGCGGCGAAGGGCCGCGGGGCGACGAGAAAGGCCCGTTCAAGAGCCTGTTCGATTTCTGCGTGCGCGTGGATCGCTCACGCCTGAACAAGCGCACGGTGGAGGCGCTCATCAAGGCCGGTGCCTTCGATTCGCTGCACCTCAACCGCGCCGAGCTGCTGGCCTCGGTGGACCGCGCCTTCGAGTTCGCCGCCGCCAGCCTGGCCAATGCCAACCAGGGTGGCCTGTTCGACCTGATGGGCGGTGACGACCACGGCTCCAGCACGCATGAGCCCGACCTGGTGGCCACCATGCCCTGGGGCGTGAAGGAACGCCTGACGATGGAGAAGACCGCGATCGGCTTCTACTTCTCGGGCCACCTGTTCGACGAGGTCGAGCGCGAGGTGCGCCGCTTCGCGCGCACGCCGCTGGGCGATGTGGTGGAGAGCCGCGACCCGGTGATCCTGGCCGGCATCGTGACCGACTTCCGCGTCATCAACGGCCAGCGCGGCAAGCTCGCGCTGTTCAAGCTGGACGACAAGACCGGCGTGTTCGAGACCAGTGCCGACGAAAACCTGATCAACGCGCACCGCAACCTGTTGAAGGACGACGAGCTCATCATCGTGCAGGCGGTGGCCCAGCCCGACCGCTTCTCGGGCGGCGTGCGCCTGAAGATTCAGCAGGTGTGGGACCTCGCCGCGGCGCGCTGCCGCTTCGGCAAGTACCTGCGGGTGGCGGTGAACGGCCACGCGCCCGCCGTGGCCCAACTGGTGCGCGAGTTTCCGCCCAAGCGCGAGGTGACGGAGCAGGGTGAGCTGGTTCGTGGTCTGCCGGTGCGGCTGGCGCTGTGGCGCGATGGCGCGCAATGCGAGCTGCAACTGGACGACCGCGCGCTGTTCTTTCCCACCGACGCCGCACTGGCCAGCTGGATGGCGCAGGCCCACGAACAGCGGGCCGAGATCGTGTTCGACTGAGCGCGGCGCGCTCAGTCCAGCGGCCGCAGGCCGATCTCGAACGACGACGGCACGCGGCCGTCGGTGTCCTTGGGCAGGGTCGCGGTGCGGTCGATGGCGCGCAGCACCGCTTCGTCCCAGGCAGCGTTGCCGCTGCTCTTGACCATGCGGCGCGAGATGATGGTGCCGTCGGGCTGGGCGCGCACCTCCACTTCGGCGCGCGGGTTGCCCGGCGCCACGTCGGTGAAGACGATGTTCGACTTGATGCGCGCGGCCACCTTGGCGCCATAGCCGGGTGTGGGGCCGCTGGACTGCTGGGCGGTGCCGGTGCTCTGCGGGCCGCCGGTGGCGCCGGCCTGGCCCATCATGCGTTTGATCTGGTCTTCGCGGATCTGCGCCAGGCGCTTTTCTTCGGCGGCTTCCTTGCGCTCCCGCTCGCGCTTTTCGGCGGCCAGCTTCTGCTGGCGTTCCTTTTCGTCGGCGGCTTTCTCTGCCGCGGCCTTTTTCTCGGCCGCCGCACGCACCCGTTTTATCCCGAGCACACGCTGATCATGGGCGCGGTGGCGGTGGGGCTGCTGGTCCTGCTGACCGACGCGGTGATGATCTTCC